>JBCNOY010000004.1:0-161088 GCA_039593615.1 Enterobacterales bacterium
TAATCGTGGTTAGACCATATACATCCCGCCGTTGACGTGGAGGGTCTCACCAGTGATGTAACCCGCTTCGTCAGAGGCTAAAAATGCAACCGCACTGGCGATTTCTTTAGGGTCGCCAAGACGACCCGCCGGAACTGCCGCCAGCGTACCCGCACGCTGCTCATCAGTCAGCGCACGCGTCATGTCCGTTTCAATAAAGCCCGGAGCAACAACGTTTACCGTAATACCGCGGGACGCAACTTCACGCGCCAGCGATTTACTGAAACCAATCAGACCGGCTTTCGCCGCAGCGTAGTTAGCCTGACCAGCATTTCCCATGGTACCAACCACAGAACCGATAGTGATAATACGCCCATGACGCTTTTTCATCATAGCGCGCATTACCGCTTTTGACAGACGGAATACAGATGACAGGTTGGTTTCGATGATATCGTTCCACTCGTCGTCTTTCATTCGCATCAGCAGGTTATCGCGAGTGATCCCGGCATTGTTTACCAGAATATCCACTTCGCCAAACTCTGCGCGAATATTTTCCAGAACAGATTCGATAGATGCAGGTTCGGTCACATTCAGTACCAGACCTTTACCGTTTGCACCCAGATATTCACTGATGGCCTGAGCGCCATTCTCGCTGGTTGCTGTACCAATCACCTTCGCGCCGCGCGCAACCAGCGTTTCAGCAATTGCACGCCCGATACCGCGGCTTGCGCCAGTGACCAGGGCGATTTTTCCTTCAAAACTCATGGTATTCCTCTTTTATTGCGAGAGTGCCGCTGACATCGCTGCCGGCTCGTTAATCGCCGAGGCTGTCAGGGTGTCAACAATACGTTTTGTCAGACCGGTGAGGACTTTACCCGGGCCGACTTCATACAGATGCTCAACGCCCTGAGCGGCCATAAACTCAACGGTTTTGGTCCACTGTACCGGGCTGTACAGCTGGCGCACCAGCGCGTCGCGGATAGCTTCCGGCGTCGGTTTCGCATTTCACATCGACGTTGTTCACAACGGAAATCGTCGGTGCGTTAAACGTAATTTTTTCCAGCTCAACCGCCAGTTTCTCGGCAGCGGGCTTCATCAGCGCGCAGTGAGACGGCACGCTGACCGGCAGCGGCAGCGCACGTTTGGCACCGGCCGCTTTACAGGCTGCACCGGCACGCTCAACCGCTTCTTTATGGCCGGCGATAACCACCTGGCCCGGCGAGTTGAAGTTGACCGGAGAAACAACCTGGCCTTCCGCAGACTCTTCACACGCTTTTGCAATCGCGGCATCATCCAGACCGATGATGGCTGACATGCCGCCCGTGCCTTCCGGCACCGCTTCCTGCATGAATTTACCGCGCAGTTCCACCAGACGTACCGCGTCAGCAAACGCGATCACACCGGCACACACCAGCGCAGAGTATTCACCCAGGCTGTGTCCTGCCAGCAGCGCGGGCGCTTTACCGCCCTGCTGCTGCCAGACGCGCCACAGCGCAACGGACGCGGTCAGCAGCGCGGGCTGGGTCTGCCAGGTTTTGTTCAGCTCTTCGGCCGGGCCCTGCTGGGCCAGCTGCCCATAAATCATAACCCAGTGCATCAGAAGCTTCACGGAAAGTCTCTTCAATGACCGGATAGTTTGCTGCCATTTCAGACAACATCCCAACGGTTTGAGAGCCCTGGCCCGGGAACACAAAAGCAAATTGCGTCATTTTTTATTCCTTATCCTAGAAACGAACCAGCGCGGAACCCCAGGTGAACCCGCCACCGAAGGCTTCAAGCAAGACCAGCTGGCCCCGTTTGATTCGCCCATCGCGTACCGCTTCATCCAGTGCGCACGGTACCGACGCCGCAGAGGTGTTGCCGTGACGATCCAGCGTCACCACAACGTTATCCATCGCCATGCCCAGCTTTTTCGCGGTTGCGCTGATGATACGCAGGTTCGCCTGATGCGGCACCAGCCAGTCGAGCGCGGAGCGCTCAAGGTTATTCGCTTCCAGCGTTTCATCAACGATGTGCGCCAGCTCAGTCACCGCCACCTTGAACACCTCGTTCCCTGCCATCGTCAGGTAAATCGAGTTGTCCGGATTAACGCGATCGGCGTTAGGCAGGGTCAACAGTTCGCCGTAGCTGCCATCAGCATGCAGATGCGTAGAGATGATACCCGGCTCTTCGGACTGCCCCAGCAGCACCGCACCCGCACCATCACCAAAAATAATGATCGTTCCGCGATCGGTCTGGATCGCAGGTGCGCGCCAGCACGTCAGCACCGATCACCAGCGCATATTTAACGGCACCGGATTTCACGTACTGATCGGCTACGCTCAGCGCATAGGTAAAACCTGCGCACGCGGCAGCGACGTCAAACGCCGGGCAGCCTTTAATGCCCAGCATGTTTTGCACCTGGCACGCCGCGCTCGGGAACGCGTGAGTGGTCGAGGTGGTCGCCACCACGATCAGACCAATCTGTTCTTTATCAATGCCCGCCATTTCGATAGCACGCTGTGCGGCTTCGTAACCCATGGTCGACACGGTTTCGTCTGGCGCGGCAATACGACGTTCACGGATACCTGTGCGCGTGACAATCCACTCGTCAGACGTATCCACCATTTTTTCCAGATCGGCGTTGGTACGCACCTGTTTAGGCAGGTAGCTGCCGGTACCTAAAATCTTCGTATACATGTACGCTCAGTCACTCTTAGCTAATACAGATTCCAGGCGAGCGGCAATCCGCTGAGGGACTTGTCGCTGCACCGCCTGCACTGCCTGTTCAATCGCGACAGCAAATGCTCGCTGATTGGCGGCGCCATGACTCTTAATCACGGTGCCGCGCAATCCTAACAGACAGGCGCCATTATACTGGTCGGGGTTGAGGTGACTGAATCGCCGCGTCAGGCTCTTTTGTAACCAACGTTTCAATAAAATCAGCCACCAGGCGCTTTTTTTGCCCTTCCCCTGACGATTTCAGCAGAGAAAGAAACATCCGCACGACCCCTTCCATGGTTTTCAACGTGACGTTTCCGGTGAAGCCATCGCACACCAGAACATCCGTTTTACCCGTCAACAACTCATTGGCTTCGAGATAACCAATATAGTTGATGGAGGGAACCTGTTTGAGCAATTCAGCCGCTGCTTCGCGAATGCTGTCCAGGCCTTTGGTCTCTTCTTCACCAATGTTCAGTAACGCAACACGGGGAGTGTTGATCCCGACCACCTCTTCTGCCAGCACCGCTCCCATCACGGCAAACTGCGCCAGCATTGTACTATCACAATCGACGTTCGCGCCCAGATCCAGCACCACCGTTTTGCCCTTCTGCTGATGCGGCAACACCGTCACCAGCGCCGGACGCTCAATACCTTCAATCGGTTTGAGCAATAATTTCGCCAGCCCCATCAGCGCGCCGGTATTGCCCGCGCTGACGCAAGCCTGGGCTCGCCCTTCTTTCACCAGCTCCAGCGCCATCCGCATCGAGCTGCCGCGGCTGTTGCGAATCGCCTGCGAGGGTCGGGCATCACTGGCAATAACTGACTGCGCAGGAATAATCTGCAGACGCGAACGTTGTTCAAAGTCAGCTTTGGCAAGTAATGGCGTGATTGCGTCGGGATTGCCGACTAAAAGAAGAGTGAGTTGCGAATTAGAGTTCAGTGCCTGCAATGCTGCAGGCACTGTCACGGAAGGGCCAAAATCTCCCCCCATGACATCTAACGCCAGGGTTAGACGTGTCAAGGTATCGTCGCAGTCGCAGCCTGGTTCGGTAAATTCCCCGTTTGGGGGGGGCCTGGTGCGGTAATTTCCCCGCACAACGCGTTGATTACTTAGTGATAACCTTGCGACCGCGGTAGAAACCGTCGGCGGTGATGTGGTGACGCAGGTGTGTTTCACCAGAAGTTTTGTCTACAGACAGGCTGGTAACTGCAGTCAGCGCGTCATGGGAACGACGCATGCCACGTTTGGAACGGGTTGGTTTATTCTGTTGTACGGCCATGGACCTTACTCCTCAATTACTTACGCTTTAAGCTGGCTAATACGGCAAATGGGTTTGGTTTTTGCGCTTCATCAGGCAGTTCGCCAAAGACCATGTCCGCCTCGGACACTTCACAGTGTTCAGAATCATGCACCGGAACCACTGGCAAGGTGAGGATGATTTCATCTTCAACCAGAGCCAGAAGATCGATTTCACCGAATTCGTTAACCTCAATCGGCTCATACGCTTCCGGGAGTGCTTCAGCCTGTTCGTCAGAACGAACCGGACTGAAACAATACGTTGTGTGAACATGCTGTACAAACGGTTTCCCGCAACGCTGACACTCGAGCGTTACCGTCACCTTTGCATCACCGGTTAAAACGGCGAGACGCTGGTTGTCGATAGCGAACGACATGGAGCATTCCACATCACTGTCCACACTGACTACGGATTCGGCAATACGCTCAGCCTGATCGGGAGTATAGATACCTTCGTAATCGAGGCGTTTTTGAGCCGTACGAACCGGATCAAGAGTCAGGGGTAATTTTACCTTTTGCATAGGGCGCGCATATTAACTTTGTAACGTCATAGAGTCAAAGAAAAAGGCAACCAGAGCTGCCTTTTGCCAATTATTCGCACACATTGCGGCCTGTAGTTTAAAATGGCTGGCATCGATACGCTATATCTGGTGATAAAAATATGCCAAATCTCGTCCTTGCTTCCACGTCTCCCTACCGCCGAATGCTGCTGGAAAAGCTCGGGATCCCGTTTGAATGCGCCGCGCCAGAGGTGGATGAGACGCCACAGCCGGGCGAATCACCGCGCCATCTGGTGACGCGTCTTGCTAAGGAGAAAGCGCAGTCGCTGGCCGCACGCTATCCTTCGCATTTGATTATAGGCTCCGATCAGGTTTGCGTGCTGGACGGCGAAATCACCGGCAAGCCCCATACGGAGGAGAACGCCTGCCAGCAGCTTCTGCGCGCGCGAGGCTATCGTGACCTTTTATACCGGCCTGGCGCTCTATAACTCCGCCAGCGCTCATCTGCAAACCGAGTGTGAGCCGTTCGACGTACACTTCCGTCATCTCAGCGAGCAAGAGATCGTTGGATTATGTGCGCCGGGAGCGACCGCTGAACTGCGCGGGGAGTTTTAAAAGTGAAGGATTGGGGATTGCGCTGTTCGACAAGCTGGACGGTCGCGATCCCAACACCCTGGTGGGGTTACCGCTGATTGCCCTGTGTCAGATGTTAAGGCGAGAAGAGTGTAATCCGCTGGGCTGATGCCACGCTGTCAGGCTTTTTTCTGCTGGCGCAGACCTGGGACAGGCAGTGCTTCAGTGCCTCATCCAGCGGCGCTTCAATACGCATGATTTCACCGGTATTCGGATGGGTAAACTTCAGCGCTGCCGCATGCAGGAACAGACGCGACAGTCCCGTTCCCGCCAGCTGCTTATCAAACTCGCGGTCGCCATAGCGGTCATCAAAGGCAATGGGGTGCCCGGCATGCTGCGTATGCACGCGGATCTGGTGGGTACGACCGGTCACCGGACTGCAGCGCACCAGCGTGGCAAACTCATAGCGCTCTTCAACCTTAAAGCGCGTCTCAGACGGTTTCCCTTCCTGGCTCACGCGCACAATGCGCTCACCGCTTTGCAGAATGTTTTTCAGCAGCGGCGCCTGCACCACTTTCACGTGGGACTGCCACTGGCCGCGCACCAGCGCCAGATAATCTTTCTGCATCCCCTTTTCACGCAGCTGTTCATGCAGCGAACGCAGCGCGGAACGCTTTTTCGCCACCAGCAGGACGCCGGAGGTGTCGCGGTCAAGACGGTGCACCAGTTCAAGGAAGCGCGCTTCCGGGCGCAGGGCGCGCAGCCCTTCAATCACGCCGAAGCTCAGACCGCTACCGCCATGGACTGCCGTTCCTGACGGTTTGTTGAGCACCAGAATATGGTCGTCTTCGTAAAGGATGACATCGCTCAGGGCCGCCACTTTCTGCAGCTTCGGTGAAACGGTCTCTTCTTCACGCTCTGCCACGCGCACCGGCGGAATACGCACTTCGTCGCCGGCTTCGAGTTTATACTCAGGCTTCACGCGTTTTTTGTTAACCCGCACCTCGCCCTTACGCAGGATGCGGTAAATCATGCTCTTCGGCACCCCTTTCAGCTGGGTGCGCAAAAAGTTATCGATACGTTGCCCCGCTTCATCGTCGGCGATGGCAACCATTTTTACGGCTGGAGTCTCTGTTTTCATGGTTGGCGATTCTAAATATCGTCAGCCATTAGCGCCACTCATTTTTCTATGCTTATATTTACTTTTATCCGGCCTGCCCCCGTTTCGCGGCCAGAACGCTTTGGTGCTTTTTCAACGATTCGGTGATTACCCCTGCAAGTGAACAGGTTAACGGGTGAATAAACGGTGTGAGTGACAGATTGGTAAAAGTCATCTTGCTATAACCCGGCGAGCAGTGGAATAATGAGGCTGTTTTCCGTGTTAAATCCTGGTTAAGTAAGGATGTTGACGGAATGACCAATTTTGTCTGACCGATCATACACGCAGCAATGGCGTAAGACGTATTGATCTTTCAGGCAGTTAGCGGGCTGCGGGTTGCAAGTATCCTGGACGACAGATTGGGATTTCTCTGGATTTTTGAAGTACTCAGTAGCAATTCCCCTGATAATTGCGCTGTGTTTCCGTATGAAATACAGGCAACCGACACTCTGCGCCTCTTAAGCGAGCGACAACCGTGAGGTTGGCGACGTGAACAGACACGAGGCCATCGGTTCATACCCCGGAAAGGGTCACCTTGCCCGCAGCTTTGTCGTCAATGTAAGAATAACGAGTAAGTTACGATGAAAAGAATGTTAATCAACGCAACTCAGCAGGAAGAGTTGCGTGTCGCCCTTGTGGATGGGCAGCGCCTGTACGATCTGGATATCGAAAGTCCTGGACACGAACAGAAAAAAGCGAACATTTACAAAGGTAAAATCACCCGCATTGAACCAAGCCTTGAAGCTGCATTTGTCGATTACGGTGCTGAGCGTCATGGTTTCCTCCCTCTGAAAGAAATCGCCCGCGAATATTTCCCTGCAAACTACAACGCCCATGGCCGTCCAAACATCAAAGATGTTCTGCGTGAAGGCCAGGAAGTTATCGTTCAGATTGATAAAGAAGAGCGTGGCAACAAAGGTGCCGCACTGACCACCTTTATCAGCCTGGCGGGCAGCTATCTGGTGCTGATGCCGAACAACCCGCGTGCGGGTGGCATCTCCCGCCGTATCGAAGGTGATGACCGTACCGAGCTGAAAGAAGCGCTCTCAAGCGCTGGAACTGCCGGATGGCATGGGGCTGATCGTGCGCACCGCGGGCGTCGGCAAATCCGCCGAAGCGCTGCAGTGGGACCTGAGCTTCCGTCTGAAGCACTGGGAAGCCATCCAGAAAGCCGCGGAAAGCCGCCCTGCGCCGTTCCTGATCCACCAGGAAAGCAACGTTATCGTGCGTGCCTTCCGTGACTACCTGCGCCAGGACATCGGCGAAATTCTGATCGACAACCCGAAAGTGCTTGAGCTGGCGCGCCAGCACATCGCCGCGCTGGGTCGTCCGGATTTCACCAGCAAAATCAAACTGTACACCGGTGAAATCCCGCTGTTCAGCCACTACCAGATCGAATCCCAGATTGAATCCGCCTTCCAGCGTGAAGTGCGCCTGCCGTCCGGCGGTTCTATCGTTATCGACACCACCGAAGCGCTGACCGCCATCGACATCAACTCCGCCCGCGCAACGCGCGGTGGCGATATCGAAGAGACCGCCTTCAACACCAACCTGGAAGCCGCTGATGAAATCGCCCGCCAGCTGCGCCTGCGCGACCTGGGCGGTCTGATTGTTATCGACTTCATCGACATGACCCCTGTTCGCCACCAGCGTGCGGTGGAAAACCGTCTGCGCGAAGCGGTGCGTCAGGACCGTGCGCGTATCCAGATCAGCCATATCTCCCGCTTTGGCCTGCTGGAGATGTCCCGTCAGCGCCTGAGCCCGTCGCTGGGCGAGTCCAGCCATCACGTCTGCCCGCGCTGCACCGGCACCGGCACCATGCGTGATAACGAATCGCTGTCGCTCTCCATCCTGCGTCTGATTGAAGAAGAAGCGCTGAAAGAGAACACCAAAGAGGTGCACGCGATTGTGCCGGTTCAGGTTGCCTCTTACCTGCTGAACGAAAAACGTGCAGCGGTCAGTGCGATTGAAGCGCGTCAGGGCGGCGTTCGCTGCATCATCGTGCCAAACGATCAGATGGAAACCCCGCACTACTCACGTGCTGCGCGTGCGTAAAGGCGAAGAGACGCCAACCCTCAGCTACCTGCTGCCGAAGCTGCACGAAGAAGAGATGGCCCTGCCTTCGGATGAAGAGCCAGCAGAGCGTAAACTGCCAGAGCAGCCTGCGCTGGCCACCTTCATCATGCCAGATGCCCCGCCGGCTCCGGTTGAAGTGAGCGAAGAGAGCCAGCCGGCAGCGGTTGACGTCAAAGCCAAACCGGCGGTCGCAGCACCCGCGACGGTCAGCACTGGTTTTGTTGCGCGCCTGCTGGGTGGCCTGAAAAAACTGTTTGCCGGTGATGCGCCCGCCGCAGCCCCTGCTGAAGAGAAGACCGAAGCGAAAACGGCTGACGTTGAGAATACGCAGCAGCGTGGTGAGCGTCGTAACAATCGTCGCAACAACAACAATCGCCGCGAGCGCACGCCGCGTAACGGTGAGCATGCGCAGAGCCGTGAAGGCCGTGAGCCACGTGAAGCGCGCGAGCCGCGTGAGCCTCGTGAAGCCCGCGAGCCACGCGATCAGGATAACCGCCGTAACAAGCGTCAGAATGACGCGCGCGGTGAGCGTCCGGCGCTGACTGAAGAGCAACTGCAGCAGCGTGATGAGCAGCAGCAACAGCGTCGCGAACAGCGTGCTGAACGCCAGCGTCGTCGTCAGGAAGAGAAGCGTCAGGCGCAGCAGGAAGCCGCAAGTTGCTGAGCAGGTGCCTGTTGTTGATAGCGTTGATGACAGCGTTGCGCAGGAAGACGAACGCGTTCAGGTTATGCCACGTCGCAAACAGCGCCAGCTCAGTCAGCGCGTGCGCGTAGGTGACAACGCTGACGCGATGCCTGCTGAGCTGCCTGCCGCTGCCGTTACTGAAGCGGTGCAGGAAAACAGCCAGCGCGCCCAGCTGAAAGAGCAAGCCGAAACCGCTCAGGATGAGCAGGATGACAGCGAGAACCGTGACGGGGCCAGCATGCCGCGCCGTTCACGTCGCTCCCCACGTCATCTGCGCGTCAGCGGTCAGCGCCGTCGTCGCTATCGTGACGAGCGTTACCCTACGCAGTCGGCGATGCCGCTGGAAACAGCAGCTGCCTCACCAGAGATGGCGTCAGGCAAAGTGTGGATCACTTATCCGGTCACGCAGACTCACGAGCACTTCACTTCTAACCAGGCGCTGAACGAAATGCCAGACTATGGCTATCAGGATGCCGCGCCGGCGGAAGAACTGCCTGTGGCTGTCGAAGCCACAGCCGTGGCACAGCCCGAAACGCCAGCGCCAGAAGTGGTGCATCAGGCTGAACCGCAGGCGCACACTGAGGTGCCGGTGGTGAATACTGATGACCTGACGCCAGTGGCGGCACCGGTTGATCACCAGCCAGCAGTGATTTCCGCAGCCGATGAAGCGGTTGCACAGGAAACCGCAGCAGAAGCGCAACCGGCTGTTACGCCTGCCGAAGAGACGCCGCCAGTGGTTACCGAAGCGGTTAGCGCAGCGGAACAGGCTCCGATCGAGGTGTCACCCGCGGTCGAAGCGCAGGTAGAAGAGGTGCTGTCCGCGCCGGTAGCGGCCGAAGAGCCTGTCGCGCCGGTCACCGAACCGCACGCACCGGTTGCCGCCCGTGATATCGGGGTCAGCCATGCTGAGACCCGCTTTAAGCATCACGCTACGGCGCCGATGACCAAAGCACCGGCACCGGCATGGGAACCTGAGCCCGTGCGCCACAGTGACTGGGTCCGTCCGGCCTTCAACTTTGAAGGACGCGGTTCAGCCGGTGGTCATAGCGCCACGCATCAGGCTACCGCACCGGCTACCCGTCCGGAAAGCGCGTAAGTCTCTGCTGTAGAGCGCTACCGTCTCCAAACCCCGGCTGGTCCGGGGTTTTTTATTGCCCGCATTCTTTCCTCCCACCTGACTGAACACCCTGATTACAAGCCAAAAAAAATCCCACAGCCCTCGCAGGCAGTGGGAAAAACTAAGCGTACCCGGTTTAAGTACGCTCAAACATTCAGGTTTATTTATTCATCTGGAACAGCGACATCTTCGACATATCGCTAAAGGTGGTGTAAGACGCCTGCAGCAGCTGCTGCTGCATGGTGTAGGTAGAAATGGCTTCGGTGTAATCGACGTTAACCAGCGTGCTCATCTGATCTTTCAGCGTCACCTTGCGGTCGTCACCTTTTGCATCCAGCGTATCCAGTTCGTCCAGCTGGGTACCAATCTCAGAACGCACCGCCAGCACGTTGTTCAGCGAGTTACTGAAGCCACGGTTGGCTTTGTCCATCGCCGCGCTGAAGGTCTGTTTAGTGGCATCGTCAGCGTCATTCTGCGGCACTTTCAGCGCCGCAATGGCGTCATCCAGCATATCGAACAGGTTAGTCTGGCTGGCGCTGCCATCCGGCTCCGGCTTGGCGTTGCTGGTCAGCTGGTCAAAAATCGAATTACCGGTATGGCCCACCGTCATGGTGCGTTCGCTATCAACTTTCTGGGTGATCGCGTCGCTGCCACCGCTATAGATGATTTTACCGCTGGCATCTTCGGTGAACGGCGGCTTGTCGGACGCATAGCCGGCAAACAGGTAGCGGCCGTTGCCGTCTTTGCTGTTGGCCAGGTTGAGCAGCTGCGAGCGAATGCCCTCCAGCTGGGTAGCATAAGAGGCGCGGTCATCGTCACTCAGCGAGCCGTTACCGGCGCTGATCAGCGTGGATTGCGCCGACTGAATCGCTGTCGTGACATCACTCAGCGTGCTCTCTTCCAGCGACAGTCCCTGATTCGCGAACGAACGCGCCAGCGCGAACTGGCTGTCGCGCGCCTGCGTCTGCGACAGCACCACGGCGCGCGAAGCGGCGATCGGATCGTCAGATGGATTGGTCACGCGGCGACCGGTTGACAGTTGTTCACCCGCTTTCAGCCAGGAAGATTGCGCGTCAGTGACGCCGCGCACCTGCTGGTCGAAAATCATATTGGTACTGAGTCTCATCGGTCAGGCCTCCCGTATTAACCGCGAATGCTCATCAGAGCATCGAAAATGGTATTGGCGGTTTGCAGTACCTGCGCGTTCGCCATGTAAAATTGCTGATATTTGCTCAGGTTGCCGTACTCTTCGTCGAGGTTTACGCCAGAAACCGACTGCTGACGTTCGGTCAGCTGTGTCACCACGCCCTTCTGGGTGGTGGCGGCGGTTTCGAGGTTTTTGGTTTTGTTGCCGACGGTGCTCACCAGGCTGGCATAACCCTGCGCCAGCGTGGCGTTACCGTTAATCAGTTTGGCATCCTGCAGGTCCAGCAGCTTTTGCGCGTTACGGTTATCGCTGGCGCCACCCGCAGCCGAAGCTGCCGCGATCTGCGATTCACTGGTGATAGCCACTGACATGCCGCTAATCACATCCTGCACCGGTTTGACCAGGAAGCTGTCTTTGGCGTTAGCCGTTCCATTTACCGTTAATGACAGTCCGTCAAAGCTCATGGTGGTATTGCCGGCACCGTCGCTGCCCATGGTCGGCGTCACTTTCACGTTGTCCGAAAGACGCGTCACCGACCAGTTGCTGCCGTCATAGCTCACGCTGTAGTTAGAGGCTTTCATCGCCCCGGTGTCGGTCCAGCTGGCACTGACGGTAGCGGCAGAGGTGTTTTTGCTGTTGGTCACCACTGTCGGGCTACCAATATTGAAGAAGTTGATGCCGGTGTTGCCTTTGCTGTCATAGCCCTGGCTGTGCACCTGGTTGAAGCTGGTGGTGAATGCCGCTGCCAGCTGCCCGAGCTGGTTCTGCGCGTTGTCCAGATCCTGGGTACGGAACGCCAGCAGGCCCCCGAGCGAACCGGTGGTCAGCGTTTTTTCCGGGATCTCAACGTTACCGGCCTGCTTATCGACATAGCCCACGGTAATGCGCGACGCATCGCTGCTGGAAGGCATGGCGATCAGCGAGGTGGTTTTGCTGCCATTGACCAGCGTGGTGTTGCCCATCGAGACGATGTAATTACCGTCCTGCTGCGAAACGTTTACGCCGACCAGGCCATTCAGGTTATTGACCAGCTGATCGCGCTGATCGAGCAGGTCGTTAGGCGCAGAGCCGCCGCCGGTGGTCAGCTTAGTGATCTGCGTGTTCAGCTCGGCAATCTGGCTGGCGTAGGTGTTGATCTGCTCGACGCTGGCTTTGATGTCCGTGTTGACGCTGTTTTGCATGCTGGTCAGATACTGAGCGGTGGTCTTGAACTGGTTCACCAGGCCCTTGGCCTTGCCCAGCACCGTCTGGCGCGCGGCGTCGTCACCGGCGTTGCTCACCAGGTTCTGCAGGTTGGTGAAGAAATCCTGCATGTTGGTCGACAGCGGGTTGGTTTTGCTCGCCAGCAGGTTGTCTATCTGCGAAATCTTCTCGTAATAGGCGTTTTGCGCGCTGTAGGCGCTTTGCGCACCGCGCAACTGGTTGGTGATGAACTGGTTGTACTCGCGGTTGACGCTGGTGACGGTCACACCGTTGCCGATAAAGCCGCTCATGGTGGCCATGCCGCCGTTCTGCGCCAGGATCGCGGTCTGGCGGTTATAGCCCGCCACGTTGTAGTTGGAGATGTTGTTGCTGACGGTACTGAGCGCCACCTGAGCCGCATTCAGCCCGCTCATCGCGGTATTGATTAAGCTATTGGACATCGGAATTCCTTTTTCCCGTTAACCGGGCTGGCAGTCATCAGTGCGATTGCGCGGGCCACAACGCCCGCGGCATGTGAAGGTTATCGGCGTGCTTAAGCGAAACTTGAGCGGAAAAAAGGGGCAATGGGGTCGGCTTCCCCCCCCCCTTTTTTCCCCCCTTTCCCCCTATTTTTTGGGGGGCGGGGGGGGGGACAAGGGGGGGGGCCCCCGGGGGGGGGGTTTGAGCGGGGGGGGGGGGGGGGTGTGGCGCCCCGGCGGGGGGGGGGGGGTCAGAACAGATCTTTCAAATCGTGGCTGTAAGCTTTGACCACCTTTTCGCCCATGTTTTTGAATTGCTGGATCATTCCTACCAGTTTCTGCGCATATTTCGGGTCGGTCGCGTAGCCGGCGCGTTTGCAGCGCGTGCGCGCCCTGCTCGGCGCTCGGTGCATTGGCCACGGCGGCGTAGCGCGGGTTGCTGGTCAACCGGACGTAGTCGGCGAGCGCTTCGAGATACGAGCCGTAGACGCGGAATTTGGCTTTCACCTTCTTCGCTTCACCGCCCTTCGTATTCGGTGGTCGTGATCTCCGTCGGTTTCGGCCCCTTCCAGCTGCCGCTGGCCTTGATGCCGAACAGGTTGTAGCTCGGCTTGCCGTCGCGCGTCGGGATCTGGCGCTGGCCCCAGCCGGACTCCAGCGCCGCCTGCGCCAGAATCAGGTGATGCGGAATGCCGCTCTGCTGGCTGGCGACCTTCGCCGGCAGCGACAGCTGCGCCAGGAAGTCTTTGCTGTCACCCGGCAGGCTGGCGCGGCGCGGCCGGCGGTCTTGCTTTGGCATCGCTTTGCGCACCATCTGCTCCAGCGCCTGGTGCGCCTGCTGCTATAGCTGGCAGCTCGTTTCCAGGCTTCATCGGCGACGGTCCCGGCTGCTGTCTCGTCACGGCTTGCCCTGCGTCGGCTGCGATCTGCTTGACCATCATGTCGGCCAGCCCCAGCCCTTTTTGCGACATCTGCTGCGCAATCTGCTGGTCGTACATGCTGGTGTAGAGCCGCGTTGAATCACTGCTGAACATCCCGTCTTTCGGCAGGGTTTCACGCATGCTTTTCAGCATCATCTGCACAAACATCCCTTCTACCTGCTGGGCCACCTGCTTGAGCGGATCTTTGCCTCCGGGTCCTCGGCTGCCTGGCGTTTCAGTTCGTTCAGCGATTGTGGCCGTCCCAGGCCGCACTGCTCTCATCAGCGATTGCTATCGGTCAGCATTAGATGATTTCCAGTTTGGCGCGCAGGCAGCCCGCGCTTTGCATCGATTGCAGGATGGACATCAGATCCATCGGCGTTGCGCCCAGCGCGTTCAGGGCGCGCACCACGCTGTTCAGGTTGGCGCTGGCGTTCACCCTCTGCAGCGAGCCGCCGCTCTGGCGCATATCGATCTGCGTTTGCGGTGTCACCACCGTCTGACCGCCGCCAAACGGCGTATTCGGCTGGCTGACGTTCGGCGGTGCTGGTTGACCGTCACGGAGAGGTTCCCCTGCGCCACGGCACAGCTGTCGAGCGACACTTCGCGGTTCATCACCACCGAGCCGGTACGCGAGTTGATGATCACTTTGGCATCCTGCAGCGGCACCGACACTTCGATGTTCTGGATATCCGCCAGCAGACGCACCTGCGAGCTGTTGCGCCTGGCGACACGCGGATCTGCACGGTGCGGGCGTCGAGCGGCGGCGCTGCACCCCACGCCGCGGCTGCGGTTGATGGTATCGGCAATCTGCTGCGCCATCGTGAAATCTTCGTTGTTCAGCTGCAGGTTGATGGTGTTGCCCGCGCCGAACTTGGTCGGCAGCTCACGCTCAATGGTCGCGCCGTTGGTAATACGTCCGCCGTTCAGCTGGTTCACCTGCACGCTGCTGCCGCCTGCCGATGCACCCGCGCCGCCGACCAGAATGTTCCCCTGCGCCAGCGCATAAACCTGGCTGTCGACGCCTTTCAGCGGCGTCATCAGCAGCGTACCGCCGCGCAGGCTTTTGGCGTTACCCATTGAGGAGACCACCACGTCAATGGTCTGCCCCTGGCGCGCAAACGCCGGCAGTTTGCGCGGTGACCATCACCGCCGCCACGTTTTTCAGCTGCATGTTGGTGCCCGGCCGGCACGGTAATGCCCAGCTGCGACAGCATGTTGTTCAGGCTTTGGGTGGTGAACGGCGTCTGGGTGGTCTGGTCACCGGTGCCGTCCAGCCCCACCACCAGGCCGTAGCCGATCAGGGAGTTTTCTCGCACGCCCTGCACGCTGGTGAGATCGCGGATGCGGTCGGCCTGCGCCATCAGGCTGCTGATGCCGAGCAACAGGCCCAGGCCCAAACGCAGCAGTGTAGTGTTTTTCATCATGGGTCACCTCGCTTACATCGGCGATAAGTTAAGGAAGAAGCGCTGCAGCCAGCCCATATTCTGCGCTTCGTTGATATAGCCGTTGCCGACGTACTCAATGCGCGCATCCGCCACCTGCGTGGACGGAACCGTGTTGCTGCCGCTGATGGTGCGCGGGTTAACGACGCCGGAGAAGCGAATGAATTCAGTGCCCTGGTTGATGGCGATCTGTTTTTCACCCACCACGTGCAGGTTGCCGTTAGCCAGCACCTGGTCAACCGTCACCGTCAGCGTGCCGCTGAAGGTGTTGTTGGCGTTCGCGCCGCCTTTGCCGGCGAAATCGTTTTTGCCGTTGGCATCGAGCGCGGCTTTTTCGCCGCCGGCGCCCACCAGTCCGGCCAGGCCGGTTGGGATGGCGCTCAGGCCAAAGCTGTTATTGCCATCGCGGCTGGCGTTCGCCGACGAGCTCTTGCTCGCGCTGACGTTTTCCTGCAGCACAATGGTCAGGGTGTCGCCGACGTTACGCGGACGGCGATCTTCAAACAGCGGCTGATAGCCGTAGTTAATCGGCTGCACGGTCTGGAAAATGGAGCCGTTCACCACTGGCGCAGGGCCAGGAACGGGCTGGGCAGTCGTCGCACCCTGGACCAAAGGTTTAGACGGGATCCAGGCACACCCGCTGAGGGTCAGTAGCAGCGTGGCTACTAACCAATGCCCAGGCTTGAGAATCACTTGCTTCGCCACGGTGTTTTGCCTTGCTTTCATCTTCGAAATGCAGGGCGCAGCCGGCGCTGGCGCCACCGCTCCCGGCACCTTACAGTTGCGTCAGTTTCTGCAGCATCTGATCGGTGGTCGACACTACCGCTTTACTGTTGATTTCATAAGCGCGCTGGGCCTGGATCATATTCACCAGCTCTTCCGCCACGTTCACGTTGGAGGTTTCCACATAACCCTGATACAGCAGACCGGCGCCGTTCAGGCCCGGGGTGCTTTCATTTGGCGCGCCGGAGGATTGCGTTTCGGTGTAGAGGTTCTCACCGATGCTTTCCAGACCGGTATCGTTCATGAAGGTGGTCAGGTTGAGCTGCCCAACCTGAACCGGCGCGGCCTGCCCCTGCTGGGTCACGCTGACCACACCGTCACGGCCGATGGTGATGCTCAGGGCGTTCGCCGGAATGGTGATCGCCAGGCTGCACCTGGAAACCGCCGGCCGTCACCAGCTGGCCGTTCTGATCGACCTGGAACGAGCCGTCGCGGGTGTAGGCCGAGGTCCCGTCCGGCAGCTGCACCTGGAAGAAGCCCTGCCCTTTGATCGCCACATCTTTGCTGTTGTTGGTCTGCGACAGGTTGCCCTGGCTGTGCAGACGCTCGGTGGCCACCGGACGCACGCCGGTACCGATCTGCAGGCCCGAAGGCAGCGTGGTCTGTTCGGAAGACTGCGCCCCCGGCTGACGCATGGTCTGGTACAGCAAATCTTCGAAAACCGCGCGCTGACGCTTAAAGCCATTGGTGCTGACGTTCGCCAGGTTGTTGGCAATCACGTCCATATTGGTTTGCTGGGCGTCCAGGCCGGTTTTCGCGATCCATAAAGAACGGATCATTGTGTTTTCCTTAAGCCTTAGCTGCTCATATTGAGTAGCTGGTTGGCCCGCTGTTCGTTTTCATCCACGCTGCTGATGACCTTCATCTGCATTTCAAAACGGCGGGCGCTGGCGATCATGTCGGTCATGGCTTCCACCGGCTTGACGTTGCTGCCTTCCAGCACGCCGGACATCACCTGCACGGTCGCGTCATTCGGCAGCGCCGCGCCGCGCTGTGCCTGGGTGGCGGCGCTGGGTCGACGGAACATGCCGTCATCGCCGCGCTGCACTTCGCTGGCCTGCTGGCCTTCTTTACCAGCTTCAGACGTCCGACGGGCGCAACGGTGTTCGGCGGGTCGCCGGCGTTCAGCGCCGAAATGGTGCCGTCCGCGGCGATGGTCAGCTCAGAGCCTTCCGGCACGGTCAGCGGACCCGCTTCGCCCATCACCGGATGCCCCTGAATCGTCAGCTGGCCCGTCGCGCTCACCTGGATGTTGCCGTTGCGGGTATAGCCTTCACTGCCGTCCGCCGTTTGCACCGCCAGCCAGCCGTCCTGCTGCAGCGCCACGTCCAGCGGACGCGAGGTGTAATCCAGCGTGCCCTGGCGTCATATCGGCGCCAGGGGTCGATGCGGTCACCAGCGTACGGGTCGGCAGCGAAAGCCCTTCTACCGGCACCGCGCGCAGCGCATTAAGCTGCGCGCGAAAGCCCGGCGTCGAGGCGTTGGCCAGGTTGCTGGCGGTGACGGCCTGCTGATTCAGCGTCTGACTGGCCGCGCCCATCGCGGTATATATTGCGTGATCCATTACGCTTTCCCGTTAGCCGCTTAACGCAGGTTAACCAGCGTGTTGAGGATCTGGTCCTGGGTTTTGATGGTCTGCGCGTTCGACTGATAGTTACGCTGCGCGACGATCATGTTCACCAGCTCTTTACTCAGATCCACGTTGGAGGCTTCCAGCGCGCCGTTGGTCAGCTTGCCGAAGTTACCGGTGCCTGCCGTACCGAGCAGCGCCACGCCGGAAGACTGGGTGGCAGACCAGACGTTGTCGCCTTCGGACTTCAGGCCTTCGTTGTTGGCGAAGTTTGCCAGCACGATCTGGCCCAGCACCTGAGTCTGTTCGTTGGAGTAGTTACCCACCACGGTGCCGTCATCGTTGATCTGGTAGCTCACCAGGTCGCCCGGTGCATAGCCATCCTGGGCTTGGGTCCACCGATGTTGGTTTTGCACCGGTGTTCTGCTGCATGCTGCCGAGCACGCTGAGGCTGACGGCCTGGTTGGCCGCGGCACCGTTGGCACCCTGAATGGTCAGCGCCGACGGTGCTGGCCGAGGTCAGGTTACCGCTGGTATCGAAGGTCACCAGTGTGTTGGCCAGCGTTCACCGTCGCTGCCTGACCGGTACTGGAATCAATCGCGTGCACCGTCCAGTTGTTGTCGGCCGTTTTGACGTAGTAGCAGGTTCATGTCGTGGGCGTTACCCTGCGAGTCGTAAACGGTCACGGTGCTTTTTTTGTTGTAGGTATCCGCGTTGGTCGCCGGTGAAGCGAACGGCCGGTTGGCACGGTATCGGTGGAGTTCAGGTTGGATACGCATGCTGGGAGCGGTGGTGGTGGATTTCGCCGCCATCAGGGTGTTCGGGATAGTAAGCGCCTGAGGGTTCGCACCGGTCTGAACGGTTGGCGGCGTACCCGTTAGCCGGATAACCGGTCAGCTGCATGCCCTGCATGTTCACCAGGTTACGGTTTTCGTCCAGCTTGAACTGGCCGTTACGGCTGTAATAGAACACGGAGCCGTTGGAGTCGACCATACGGAAGAAACCGTTGCCGCTGATGGCAACGTCCAGACCACGACCGGTGCTGGTGGTGGTGCCGTCGCTAAAGTCCTGGAGTGATGCCCGCAACTTTCACACCCAGGCCGACTTTGGAACCGGCAAACATGTCGGCAAAGGAGATGCAGTACCGGATTTAAAGCCATAGGTCGCGGAGTTGGCGATGTTGTTACCAATGACGTCCAGGTTGGTGGCCGCAGCATTCAGGCCGCTGACCGCTTGAGAAAAGGCCATGACTTACTCCTGATAAGTGTTAAGGCTTAGATAATCTGCCGAACTTCGTCGAGTGTGGTGGTACCCGAGGTTCCCAAATCCAGTTTGTTGCCGTCGCTTCCTTTAATCACGCCCTGGACCAGCGCGAACTGCAGCGGCTGCGCCACCAGCTGGGTCGTCCCGTTGCTGGCGCTGATTGCCACTTTGTAGGATCCGTTTGGTGCTTCGGTGCCGTCGGTCAGGCTGCCATCCCAGGTAAAGGTGTGAACGCCCGCCTTCAGCTCGCCGATATCAATGGTGCGCCACCACGTTGCCGTTGCCATCTTTGATGGTGACGCTGGTGGCGGTCGACGGCGGCCTGCGCCAGCTCAACGCCAAACGGCGTGGGGGGGTGGTGCCATCTTGCTGCCGACCAGAATCGTGGCTGCCCGGCGGGATCATCACGCCGTGACCAATCAGGCTTGCCGCCTGCAGAGACTGGCTGCTGTTAATCTGGCCGGAGATCGAACCCAGCGTGGTATTCAGTTTTTCAATGCCGCTCACGGTGCTGATCTGCGCCAGCTGCGTGGTCAGCTCGTTGTTCTGCATCGGGTTGGTCGGATCCTGGTTTTTCAGCTGCGCCACCAGCAGCGTCAGAAAGCTGCTCTGCAGATCCGGCGCGCTGTGTGCCTGTGGCTGTACCGGTGCTGCTGTTGGAGCTGAGGACCGTGTGGTCGAGTGTTGTCTTTTAACTCCCTACGTGCAAGGCTCATGGTGAGACATGCGTGTCTCCTTTACTGGCCGAGGGTGAGTGTTTTGAGCATCATGCTCTTCACGGTATTAAGCACTTCGACGTTGGCCTGATAGCTGCGGGAAGCGGACATGGTGTTCACCATCTCACCCACCACATCCACGTTTGGCATTTTCACGTATCCGCTGGCATCCGCGAGCGGGTTACCCGGCTCATACACCAGCCTGTCCGGCGCCTGGCTCTCTACCACATCAGAGACCTTCACGCCGCCGGTCGCCGCGCCCGGCGCAGCATCGACCTGGAAGACAACCTGTTTGGCACGATAGGGCTGGCCGTCCGGTCCGGTGACGCTGTCGGCGTTCGCCAGGTTACTGGCGGCGACGTTCAGGCGTTTGGACTGCGCGGTTAACGCCGAACCGGCGATATCAAAAATATTCAGTAAGGCCATCTATTAGTTCCCCCCTGCAGAACGCTCATCATGCCTTTGATCTGCCCGCCGAGCACGGTCAGGCCGGTCTGGTATTTCAGGCTGTTATCGGCAAACTGCGTACGCTCGCGATCCATATCCACGGTGTTACCGTCGAGTGAAGGCTGATCGGGAATGCGGTACAGCAGATCGGCAGTCGCGGGCGCTGTCAGTGGTTTGCGCCGGAATATGGCGGGAAGATGTCAGCGTCAATGCAACGCCGCTGCCTTCGGCACGCCCGCGCTCCATCACCTTTTTGAGTTCGCTGGAAAAATCAATATCGCGCGCCTGATACCCCGGGGTATCGGCGTTGGCGATGTTGGCGGCCAGAATCTCCTGCCGCTGGGCGCGCAAGTTCAGCGCTTCCTGCTGAAAACGCAGCGCGGCGTCGAGTTTATCGAGCATGCTTCCTCCGCTGATGGCAAAATTTCAGTTCACAGCTTAATGGGCCTCAGGCAAGGTCTCCCTATCGACGGAATAAGCGGCAAAATGCGTCGCTATTTATTGCGTTGATAGATTTGCCGTGCAAAACCACGCGGAGTAGAATCTGTGCCATCTTTTCGACACGGAGGCGTTGCGATGAACACGTGAAAAGCGTCTTCCCTGCTGGCCCTGCTGTTGCTGGCCTTCGCGACGCCCGGCTATGCCGCCGATCTCAGCGCGCAGCTGACTCAGTTCTTTCAGGCACGCGATCCGCAGCACGCCGCCGGCTTTAGTGACGCGTGGTGGTAAATATCCGCACGCCGCAGACGCAGTGGCCCGCCTGCGACACACCGCAGCTGCTGCTGCCGGGTAACAGTCGCCAGTGGGGCAATCTGAACATTGCCGCCAGCTGCGGCCAACGAATCGTCGCTATTTGCAGGTGCACGTGCAGGCGACGGGTAATTATCTGGTGGCGGCAATCGTGGCAGCTGGCGCGCGGCAGCAACGTCAGCGCCAGTGATTTCCGCCTGAAAACGCGGCCGTCTGGATCAGCTGCCGCCGCGCACGATGCTGGATATCAATCAGGCGCAGGACGCCATTAGCCTGCGCGACGTCGCGCCAGGCCAGCCGATACAGCTCTCCATGCTGCGTCAGGCATGGCGGGTAAAAGCAGGACAGCAGGTGATGGTGGTGGCCAACGGAGATGGCTTTAGCATCAACAGTGAAGGGAAAGCGTTGAACAACGCCGCGGTGGCGCAAAACGCCCGCGTCAGAATGTCCTCAGGCCAGGTGGTGAGCGGAATCGTCGATGGATGGGAATATTCTGATTAACCTATAATCTTTTTAAAGAATGTATGTTGCCTGCCGATAAATATATCAACTAATGATATTACCCTATGCTGACTCAGTTGGCTGATCCCCAACTGACCCTCGATGAGGACAACACTATGAGCATTGATCGTACTCAGCCTCTGAAGCCGGTTAGCGCTGTACAACCGCGTGAAACCAGCGACAACCAGAGCAGAAAGCGCGTCTGAGAAAAGCCGCAACGGCCAACAGCACCAGCCAGAATGGTGCAGAAGTGACGCTGAGTCCCGCGCAGGCGAAGCTGATGCAGCCGGGCAGCGAAAGATATCAATATGGAACGCGTTGAGCAGCTGAAAACCGCGATTCGTAATGGTGAACTGAAAATGGATACCGGCAAGATCGCCGATGCCCTGATTAACGAAGCGCAGAGTTACTTACAGAGTAAATAACAGAATGAATCGACTGTCAGACATCCTTGATCAAATGACAGGTTGTCCTGAGTTCGACCTGATAACGTCGTGATGGATGCTGAGCAGCAGCAACTTTCTGCCGGACAGATTAATGGCAGCGTGCTGCAGCGTATTACTGAAGATAAAAGTTCGCTGCTGGCAACGCTGGATTATCTGGACGAGATGCGCCGCAAAACCGAGCTGTCGCTGGGTACCAAAGCGCCTTATCGTGGTCACAGTGATATCGCACGCCGCTGGCAGAGTATTACCGAAAATACCCAGCATCTGCGCGACCTTAACCAGCACAATGGCATGGCTGCTGGAAGGTCAGATTGAGCGTAATCAGCAGGCGCTGGAGGTGCTGAAACCGCATAAAGAAACCAGACACTTTACGGTGCGGACGGCCACGCGGTTTAGGCCAGACCACGCTGAGCCGCAAAAAATTCGAGCTAAACGCAGCCGTGCTGCGGGTCCGCTGAATCAGGGTCGCCCACGCCAGGCGAACTCCCTTTTTTATTGTGCGTTTACACTGCCGTCCGGCGGGCAAAATCTCTCGGGCTTTGAAGCCCAGCACCCCGAGCATCACGAAGTAAGCGCCACCGCCACCGGCCCACCTACCGCCGCCAGCCGCAGCAGGCGGCACGGCATGTTCCCCTGTTCCCACGCCGGCATCACGTACATCATGCCAAGCAGCGCAGCAGACATCACCAGTACCGCAACCATCAGACGCACCAGGAAACTCCCCCAGCCCGGCTGCGGCGTGAAAATATCCTGCTTGCGCAGCTGCCAGTACAGCAGCCCGGCATTCAGGCAGGCCGCCAGACCGATCGACAGCGACAGGCCGGCATGCTTCAGCGGACCAATAAACGCCAGGTTCATCAGCTGCGTCATAATCAGCGTCACGATGGCAATCTTCACCGGCGTTTTGATGTCCTGCCGCGAATAGAAGCCCGGCGCCAGCACCTTCACCACGATCAGCCCCATCAGGCCGACCGAGTAGGCAATCAGCGCGCGCTGGGTCATCGCCGCGTCAAAGGCGGTGAATTTGCCGTACTGGAACAGCGACACGGTCAGCGGTTCGGCCAGAATGCCCAGCGCCACCGCGCTCGGCAGCGCCAGCAGGAAGCACAGACGCAGGCCCCAGTCCATCAGGCGGGAATACTCATCGTGGTTGCCGCTGGCAAAGCTTTTCGCCAGCGACGGCAGCAGGATGGTCCCCAGCGCCACGCCCAGCACGCCGGAAGGAAACTCCATCAGGCGGTCGGCGTAGTACATCCAGGACACCGAGCCGGACACCAGGAACGAGGCGAAGATGGTGTTGATGATCAGCGAGATCTGGCTGACCGAGACCCCGAGGATCGCCGGCCCCATCTGCTTCATCACGCGCCACACCCCGGCATCGCCCAGGTTGAGGCGCGGCAGCACCAGCATGCCGATCTTCTTCAGGTGCGGCAGCTGATACGCCAGCTGCAGCACGCCGCCCACCACCACCGCCCAGGCCAGCGCCAGCACCGGCGGATGGAAGTACGGCGCGGCGAACAGCGCAAAGCCGATCATGCTGACGTTCAGCAGCGTCGGCGCAAACGCCGGCACCGAGAAGCGGTTCCAGGTATTGAGGATCGCCCCCACCAGCGACGCCAGCGAGATCAGCAGAATATAAGGAAAGGTGATGCGCAGCAGCGAGCTGGTCAGGGCAAACTTGTCGGCCGTATCGGCAAAGCCCGGCGCGGTCACCATGATCACCCAGGGCGCGGCCAGCATGCCCAGCACCGTCACCACCGCCAGCACCAGCGTCAGCAGGCCGGAGACATAGGCGACAAAGACGCGCGTCGCCTCCTCGCCCTGCTTGCTTTTGTATTCCGCCAGGATGGGCACGAAGGCCTGGGAAAACGCCCCTTCGGCAAAGATACGGCGCAGCAGGTTAGGCAGTTTGAACGCGACGAAAAAGGCGTCGGTGGCCATGCCGGCCCCGAATACCCGCGCCACAATGGCGTCGCGCGCAAAGCCCAGCACGCGGGAAAACATGGTCATCGAGCTGACCGCCGCCAGCGATTTTAGTAGGTTCATTAACGTGAGTGGTCGCATCCTGAAAAGTGTCGGATAGAATGAGCAAGCTAAGCGCGGACACCCGGCAAAGCCAACAAGCGGCGCTTAGTCTACCCGGATTTCAACGAATTACTATCCGCAGATGTTACAGCGAGTTATTCACTCATGGCCTCGCGCCAGAGCTTTTCCACCACGCGCTGCGCCATGATGGCCTGTTCGCCCGGCCGTTTCAGGAACCGTCTGATTTTGCACGCATTCAATAAAATGGCGCGCCGCAACCCGCCAAAACCGCGCTGGTCCAGCGTGCTTTGCCAGCCGGGCGCGGAGCATCACTGCGCACGCCGCTGCCCTTCTCTTCCCGCCATTCACGCATGTCGGTAATGTCGTACAACGCGCCGTCGGTGACGGCCTGGACGCATTCACGCTGGCTGCCCGCCCGGCGATGCATGCTGGTGGTGATCTGCAGATGGTGATCCGGTGAGAAGTGGTGTTCGGCGTAGACCATTGCGCCGTCATCATGGGTGTCGATATGGCCCAGCTCCAGCCTGCGCTTGCCCGCCGGCCAGCCACAGCGCGGTATCCACCACGTGCAGATAGTCATCCAGCAGGGTGAAGCGCAGATCGTGCGGCCCGACGCTGTCTGTCCGGTGCTTATCCATCCGCAGCGAGGAGCGCGCCCGGCAGCTGCGCTTTCAGCTGCTGGTAAAGCGGCGCGAAGCGGCGGTTGAAGCCCACCATCAGGTTTGCGTTTGCGCTTTTCCGCCAGCGCCACCAGCGTCTCGGCCTGCTGCAGCTTTTCCGCCAGCGGTTTATCGACGCAGACATCTGGACCGGCCAAATTGCAGCAGCGCCTGCACTACCTCAAAATGGCTGGCGGTGCTGCTGTGGACAAAAACCGCATCGCACTGGCCGCGGCCAGCGCATCCAGCAATGAGGCGCAGCATACGGAATGCGGTAGCTTTCGCAGACCGGGCTGCGCCTTCGCGCCTGGCTGGGCGACAACGCGCCCTCCAGCGGCCAGTCCGTCGCCGCACCTAAAACAGGCAGCCAGGCTTTTTGCGCAATACCGCCCAGCCCGACCACGCCAATACGCAGCGTAATTTTTCGTCACGCCTCCCGCTGCAGCAGTTGCTGCAGCAGAGCATCCAGACGCTGTTTCAGCCCGGCGACCTCGTCTTCCAGCGCCTCTACGCGCGCGGCCAGATCGTCGGCTTCAGGCGACGCTGTCGGTGGCTCGCGGGTAGCTCATCCACCACCTCGCCGCTGAACAGATGCATATAGCGGCTTTCACGCTTGCCCGGCTCGCGCGCCAGACGCACCACGTACGGGCCATCTTCGCGCGTAGCCAGCCCTTCCAGGGTCTGCTCGACCTCCTGCATGTCGCTGAACTCATGCATACGGGAAGCACGGGTGCGCAGTTCCCCCGGCGTTTGCGCCCCGCGCAGCAACAGCGTGGTGATGACCGCCACTTCCGCGGCTCAGCTTCAGGTCGCCAAATTCGGAGTTACAAAAGCGCTGTTCATATTTGGTCACGCGGTTGCCGAAGCCGCTGACGGTGCGCAGATAGTGGCGTTTTACCAGCGCATCCAGCACGTCCTGAACCTCATGTTCGCTGAGGTTCATCACCGGCTCGCGGTTGGTTTTCTGGTTGCAGGCGGTGACCACGGCGTTGACAGAGAGCGGATATTGCTCCGGCGTGGTGACCTGTTTTTCCAGCAGGCAGCCGATCACGCGCAATGCCTGCGCGGAGAGAGCCATCTTCATTACGTGTTCCTTTTATCGTATTGTCCTCAACGATCGGGGGTCCAGTCTTGCGGGTGGTTAACGCCGTCAGAACGTGGTCGCGCCACTCCCCGTCGATCAGCAGATAGTCTTTGGCGTAACCCTCTTTCTCGAACCCCAGACGCGCCAGCAAATCGCCGCTGCGCTGGTTATGCGGCATATAGTTGGCCATGATGCGATGGATGTGCTGCGTGCGCTGCATATAGCGGATCGCCGCCGTCAGCGCCTCGAACATCAGCCCCTGCCCCTGCCATTTCTGTCCGATGGAGTAGCCAAGGTAGCAGGCATGAAACGATCCGCGCACCACGTTGCTGAAAAATTGGCGACGCCGAGAATCTCTTTCTCTTCAGGATCGAGCAGCGCGAAATAGAACGCGCTGCCCTGCTTATGAAATTCCGTAATCATGCCCAGGCGCGCCTGCCAGCCGGAAGGGTAACAATGGCTCTCATCGCGCACGGGTTCCCAGGGTTTTAGAAACTGGCGCGATTCTCGGCGTAATAATCCGCCAGACGCCAGGCATCGCGTTCATGCACTAAACGAACCACCAGCCTGTCCGTTGTCAGACGCACTTTTGGCACATTACTGCGATAGCCAAACATCATACCCACTCCTGCATCCATAACGGCGTAACGACAGTTTTACGCCAGCGGCGTTAGTGTGGTTTTTTGTTTTTTTTTCTTCTTTACTATACATCTGCGTCTACCCCGGCTGCGGTAAAACCCCGCGCATCGCTCATGGCAATTGCCGATTCGCGTTCTTTACGGGATTCCGCCAATTTTGTGCTCTGATCAAGGTAACCCTCCCTTTTAGATAAAAAAATATGCACTCCGGGGGTGGGAAAACGCTATTTTTCCCGCCGGAGCAGGCAGAAAATAGACCAACTGGTCACTTTTCCTTCTTAATTTCTCAGGAGGGAGAATGTCACGCGTATCGCGGGCACGACGCCTGGGTAAATATTTTCTGCTCGTCGATAACATGCTGGTGGTGCTCGGCTTTTTTGTCGTCTTTCCGCTTATTTCGATCCGCTTTGTCGATCAGCTGGGCTGGGCGGCGCTGATGGTCGGCATTGCGCTGGGGCTGCGCCAGTTTGTGCAGCAGGGGCTGGGCATCTTTGGCGGGGCCATTGCCGACCGCTTTGGCGCCAAACCGATGATCGTCACCGGCATGCTGCTGCGCGCGGCCGGGTTCGCCACGATGGCGGTGGCGCATGAGCCCTGGCTGCTGTGGCTCTCCTGCTTGCTTTCCGGGCTGGGCGGCACGCTGTTCGATCCGCCGCGCACCGCGCTGGTGGTCAAACTGGTGCGCCCGCACGAGCGCGGCCGCTTCTTCTCGCTGCTGATGATGCAGGACAGCGCCGGCGCGGTGGTCGGCGCGCTGCTCGGCAGCTGGCTGCTGCAGTATGACTTCCGTCTGGTGTGCTGGGTCGGGGCGGCGATGTTTGTCCTGCGGCCGCCATCTTTAACGCCGTGTGGCTGCCAGCATGGCGCATCTCTACGGTAAAAGCCCCGGTGCGCGAAGGGTTGGCACGCGTGCTGCGCGACAAACGTTTCGTCACCTATGTCCTGACCCTGACCGGTTACTACATGCTGGCGGTGCAGGTGATGCTGATGCTGCCGATCATGGTCAACGAAATTGCCGGTTCACCGGCGGCGGTGAAATGGATGTACGCCATCGAAGCGCTGCTGTCGCTGACGCTGCTCTATCCGATGGCCCGCTGGAGTGAAAAACGCTTCCGTCTTGAACAGCGCCTGATGGCCGGGCTGTTGCTGATGACGCTCAGCCTGCTGCCGATCGGCATGACCGAGTCGCTGCAGCAGCTGTTTACGCTGATTTGCACATTCTATATTGGCTCGATCATCGCCGAGCCGGCGCGCGAAACGCTGAGCGCCTCGCTGGCCGATGCGCGTGCGCGCGGCAGCTATATGGGGTTCAGCCGCCTGGGGCTGGCACTTGGCGGCGCATTAGGTTACGCCGGTGGCGGCTGGTTGTTTGATGCCGGCAAAACGTTAAACCAGCCGGAACTGCCGTGGATGATGCTCGGCGCCGTCGGTTTGATGACGCTGCTGGCGCTGTGGTGGCAGTTCAGCCATGCGCCAGTTGGCACGCGGATGCCGATCTTCAGCAGCTAGTTTGCCGGTTCAGGCGTTCTCTTCCATACTTCCCGCACGTCCGGAAAAAGGGTGACCTCCGTCACCCTGAGAATCACAGGAGAAACGTGAAACTCTACATTTACGACCACTGCCCTTTCTGCATCAAAGCCCGCATGATTTTCGGCCTGAAAAATCTTCCTGTAGAACTCAACATTCTGCTTAGTGACGACGAGGCCACGCCAACTAAAATGATTGGCCAGAAGATGGCGCCCATCCTGCAAAAAGACGACAGCCGTTATCTGCCGGAGAGTATGGATATTGTGCACTATGTCGATAAACTTGACGGCAAACCGCTACTCACCGGTAAACGAAACCCGAAGCTGGAAGAGTGGCTGCGCAAGGTTAACGGCTATGTGAATAAATTGCTGATACCCCGCTTTGCGAAATCCGCCTTCGCTGAATTCGCCACTCCCGAAGCACGTGATTACTTCCGCGAAAAGAAACAGGCCAGCCTCGGTGACTTTGCCGAACTGCTAAGCATCTCGCCCACTCTGCCGGACTGGTGAAAAATATCAGCGACGATCTGCGCGCACTGGACAAGCTTATTGTCAAACCGAATGCGGTCAACGGCGAGCTGTCCGAGGACGACATTCATCTTTTCCCGCTGCTGCGTACCCTTACTCTTGTCGCCGGAATTAACTGGCCGAGCCGGGTCGCGGACTACCGCGATAATATGGCGAAGCAGACGCAGGTGAACCTGCTGTCATCAATGGCTATTTAGCGGCCTGATGGCGCTGTGATGAGAAGCGCGCGGCTGCGTTTCTCATCTCTCTCCTGGTGACACCTGGCCCTGAATCAGGCAGGCTTAAGGCTGTTTGGCCGTATCAACCAGGAAGAAGAAATGATGAAAAAGGCGTTTCCCGGGCTGTTTGCCCTGTTTTTTGCCGTGCTGCTCAGCGGCTGTAACCAACTGACGCAATATACCATCAGCGAACAGGAAGTTAATCAGGCGCTGCAAAAACGCAACAATTTTGCGAAAGACATTGGCGTGCCTGGCGTGGCTGATGCGCACATTGTGCTGAACAACCTGGCATCGGAAATTGGTCGTGAAGAGCCGAACAAAGTGACGCTGACCGGCGATGCCAACCTCAATGTGACCTCGCTTTTTGGTCCCCAGAAAGCGGTCATCAAGCTGAAGCTGAAGGCGTTGCCGGTGTTTGATAACGCGCAGAAGGGCGCAATTTACCTGCAGGAGATGGAAGTCGTCGACGCGCAGGTGCAACCTGAGAAGATGGCGTCGATCAGTGCTGCAAACCCTGATGCCCTATCTGAACCAGTCGCTGCGCAAGCGCTATTTCAATCAGCAACCCGCCTACGTGCTGAAAGAGGACAGTAGCAAAGGTGAAGCGCTGGCGAAGAAACTGGCCAAAGGGCTGGAGGTGAAGCCGGGCGAAATTATTATTCCGTTTACCGATTAACGTTGCAAGCGGCCGTTCTCAGTGGCGGCCATGCATAGCGTGGCAGGATGCCGGCATGATTCTGCGCGCGCCTGCCACGCTGCTACGCAATTTGCCGCGCCTGCGGTTATTTCTCTGCCGCACTGCAAAATCCCGTGCAAACGGTTGCCCGCCCCCTTATGATTAGTCCCCGGCCTAAACGAGCCATTTCGTTTTCACCTCAGCCGGAGCCTTTTTGAATGACAGCCCAACCCCAGCAAATCACGATTCGCCGCCCTGACGACTGGCACATCCACCTGCGTGATGGCGATATGCTGAAAACCGTGGTGCCGTATACCAGCGAAACCTACGGCCGCGCGATTGTCATGCCTAATCTGGTTCCACCAGTGACCACCGTGGATGCTGCGCGAAGCGTATCGCGCAGCGCATCTTGGCGGCGCTGCCTGCCGGGCATGATTTCACCCCGCTGATGACCTGCTACCTGACCGATTCGCTCGATGCGGACGAAGTGGAACGCGGCTTTAACGAAAGCGTTTTTACGGCGGCAAAACTCTATCCGGCCAATGCCACCACCAACTCCAGCCACGGCGTCACCAGCATTGATGCCATAATGCCGGTGCTGGAGCGCATGCAGAAACTGGGTATGCCGCTGCTGGTGCACGGCGAAGTCACCCATGCGGACATTGATATCTTCGATCGTGAAGCGCGCTTTATCGAAACCGTGATGGAGCCGCTGCGCCAGCGCCTGCCGGGGCTGAAAGTGGTGTTTGAGCATATCACCACCAAAGACGCGGCAGAGTATGTGCGCGACGGCAACGATCTGCTTGGCGGCCACCATTACGCCACAGCATCTGATGTTTAACCGTAACCACATGCTGGTGGGCGGCGTGCGCCCGCATCTCTACTGTCTGCCTATTCTCAAGCGCAACATTCACCAGCAGGCGCTGCGTGAGCTGGTCGCCAGCGGCAACCGTCGCGTCTTCCTGGGCACCGACACGGCACCGCACCTGCGCCACCTGAAAGAAGCCAGCTGCGGCTGTGCCGGTGTATTTAATGCGCCGACGTCGCTGCCCGCTTATCTGACCGTGTTTGAAGAGATGAACGCACTGGAGCATTTTGAAGCGTTCTGCTCTCAGAACGGCCCCCGTTTCTACGGCCTGCCGCTCAATGAGGGCTTTACCCTGACGCTGGTACGTGAGCCGTGGACGGTGCAGGAGAGCATCACGGTCGCTGACGATACGCTGGTTCCGTTCCTCGCGGGTGAAACCGTTAGCTGGCGCGTCAAGCAGTAATAATCATCTGCCGCTTGCCTTCGGGAATTTTATACTGTATAAATAAACAGTATATTATCCCGGAGGCGTTTATGCGTGTTGAAATTACCGTAGCAAAGACTCAGCCCCTTCCCGCCGGTGCACTGGATGCACTGAGCGCTGAACTCACTCGCCGTATCTCCCGTGATTTTCCCGACGACAATCATCACGTCAAAGTGCGCTATGCCGGTGGTAACCAGCTCAGCGTGTTTGGCGGCTGTAAAGAATCACGCGATCGCATCAGCGAAATTTTGCAGGAAACCTGGGAAAGCGCTGACGACTGGTTTATTACCGATTAACCGCCACTGTGCCGTTTTTGCCGGGCCCGCCGCCCGGCTTTTTTGTTTTTATTTCCCGCTCGCCAGAAAAACCCGTGCCAGCTAGACTCTGATTAAACGATGTCCTATTCTTGCCTCGTCGTGCTTACAGGAGGTGTGTTGCACATGACTACTGAAAAACCAGAAGAGGCGATGACGTTTGGGGAATTGCTGGCCTTCATTGCTGAACAGCAACGCCGTTTGACCGTGCTGGAAAATGCCTTTGCCACGCTGACCTTCTGTCTGGACGATCGCGCCAGTCAGCTGCTGGCTCACAATCTGACGCTCGAAGCGCAAAACCAAAATCATGACGCTCAGTTACAGCAGCATTTTGCCCGGCTGGCGGACGAGATCCACCGGCGCAAAGGGCAGCTGCCTGCCGAGTCGCAGGGATAATTTCAGATTTTTACCCTGGCGTTCAGCCCGTTAAAGTTTTAATGCTGAGATGCCGATAATCGGTATGACGACACGTTGCGCTGCGACAATAAATACCCAGCTGCGTAAGGCGTTTATTTATTCGTTGAAAACCGGCTTTTGGCTGCTTTTATTTTGCTGTGTTTTTAGTCACCACACTTTTTAACTACTGTACTGTTAATTCCATGTTATAATTATCTCGCTAGTGCAAGATACAGACGCATTGAACCTCGAAAGCACTTCGTTTAACGAGTAATAAGGAGGTTATAATGGACAGAAGTAAAGACGTCATCCAGACCCATCCGCTGGTGGGATGGGATATCAGCACCGTTGACAGCTATGACGCCATGATGATCCGCCTGCACTCGCTATCATCGCAGGACCAGAAAGAAGAAGAAGCTGACGTGGGCCCAACATACTGGCTGACAACTGACGTAGCCAGACAGTTTATCTCAATCCTCGAAGCTGGCATTGCAAAGATCGAGTCCACTGAGCAATACCTACGCGATAATCGCAAGCACTAATCATCACCATCGCGTGAAAAGGCACCCTACAGGGTGCCTTTTTCATGGGCGCACTCTTTTGATATGCTATTGAAAAAAATCGCCGTTTTGCAGGAGTGATGTCGTCATGGTTTATGATCTGATTGTGGTGGGGAGTGGTTCCGTCGGAGCTGCCGCGGGTTTCTACGCAACCCAGGCGGGCCTGTCGGTGCTGATGATCGACAGCGCGCACCCGCCCCACAGCCAGGGGACCCATCACGGCGAAACCCGCCTGATTCGTCATGCTTACGGCGAAGGTGAACGCTACGTGCCGCTGGTGCTGCGCGCCCAGACGTTGTGGGATGAGCTGGAGCGCCAGAGCGGCGAACGCATTATGCACCGCAGCGGCATTCTTAATCTGGCGCCGGCCAGCTCGGATTTCATTCACAACGTGATCGACAGTGCTAACCGCTGGCAGTTAGCGGTGCAGGTATTACAGGCCGATGAGGTGCGTAAACGCTGGCCGCAGCTTAGCGTACCGGACGGCTACGTCGGCGTGTTTGAGCCCAACTCTGGCTTCCTGAAATGCGAACAGGCGGTGCGCAGCTGGGTGCAGCTGGCGGAACAGGCCGGCTGCGCGCAGCTGTTTAACTGCCCGGTCAGCGCGATTGCCCGCGAGGGCAATCTGCAGCAGGTCACCACCAGCGATGGCGTATTCCGCGCGCGCAAGCTGCTGATCAGCGCCGGCACCTGGGTCAGTCAGCTGGTGGACAATCTGCCCGTTACGCCGGTGCGCAAGGTGTTTGCCTGGTATCAGGCCGATGGGCGCTACAGCGAAAATAACCAGTTCCCCGGCTTTACGGTAGAGATGCCGGATGGCAGCCATTTCTACGGCTTCCCGGCAGACAATAATGCCCTGAAAGTGGGACGCCACGATGGCGGTCAGCCGATGCAGACGCCAGCGGACCGCAAACCGTTCGGCAGCATCGCCGCTGACGGTAACGAAGCCTTTAGCTTCCTGCGCCAGTTTCTGCCAGGCGTAGGCGTGTGCCTGCATGGTGAAGCCTGCAGCTATGACAACACGCCGGATGAAGATTTTATTATCGATACCCTGCCCGGCGAGCCTGACCGACTGATCATCACCGGCCTGAGCGGCCACGGGTTTAAATTCGCCAGCGTGCTGGGTGAACTGGCCAGCGAGTTTGCGCAGAATAAACCGTTCTCCTTTGACCTCACGCCCTTCTCACTTACGCGTTTTGCCTGATGTTGTTGCTGCCGGTGCGGAGCGCACTGGCAGTTGTTGACCTTTCCTGACACAGATTTACTTTCCGCCCGCATTTATGGCGCATTTGGTGTAGCAATAGCCATTGCCGCCAGGGCTAAAACTACTTTTTGCTTATCTATTCAGAATTATTGAATTACACCGCCAGCCTTTCGCCATATATATCGAACCCCTAAATTCAAAGTTATAGAAAAGTAAGGACGATTGATTTTCTATTTCAGGTTGTAGATTCTCATTACCACTTATTTCCTGATAACGGCTTAACTATGTGGCGTAATTCTCCACGGCATTACGGTGCGTTAACCATTGCGTTGCACTGGCTGATGGCGCTGACGATTTACGGTATGTTCGCGCTGGGTTTATGGATGGTCGGACTTGGCTATTACGACGGCTGGTATCACAGCGCCCCTGAGATTCACAAAGGCATCGGCATCTTACTGTTTGCTGCTCTGCTGCTGCGCCTGTGCTGGCGCGTGATATCGCCGCCGCCGGCACCGCTCAACAGTTACTCGCCGCACGTACGCCGTGCCGCCCATGCTGCGCACTGGCTGCTGTATGGCCTGCTGCTGGTATTCTGATCAGCGGCTATCTGATCTCTACCGCAGACGGCAAGCCGGTCTCAGTGTTTGGCTGGTTTGAGGTACCGGCACTGTTTACCGGCGCGGGTGAGCAGGCCGATGTCGCCGGTGAGGTCCATTTATGGCTGGCGTGGGCTCTGGTGCTGTTGTCTGCCCTGCACGCCCTGGCCGCGCTGAAACACCATTTTGTCGATCGCGACATGACGCTGAAACGGATGCTCGGTTACCGCATCCCCTTAACCTCTGAAAAGGAAAAGTAATATGATCAGGAAAACCCTGCTGGCGCTCAGCGCCGCTGCCCTCTTTTCGACCAGCCTGAGTGCCAGCGCGGCGGACTATAAGATTGATAAAGAGGGCCAGCACGCCTTTGTCGAATTCCGCATTCAGCACCTGGGCTACAGCTGGCTGTACGGCAGCTTTAAAGATTTTGACGGCAGCTTTACCTTCGACGAAGCCAATCCGGCCGCGGACAAGGTCAACGTGACCATCAATACCAACAGCCTCGATACCAACCATGCCGAGCGCGACAAGCATCTGCGCAGCGCGGAGTTCCTCAATACCGGCAAATTCCCGCAGGCCAGCTTCAGCTCGACTGAGGTTAAAAAACAGGGCAAGGATTATAAGATCACCGGCAACCTGACGCTGAACGGCGTAACCAAGCCGGTCACGCTGGATGCCAAACTGATTGGCCAGGGCAACGATCCGTGGGGCGGCTACCGCGCCGGCTTTGACGCCAGCGGCGAAATCGTGCTGAAAGACTTCAACATCACCACAGATCTGGGCCCGGCCTCGCAAGAAGTCGAGCTGATCATTTCCGTCGAAGGTGTGCGTCAGTAATCAGCAGTACAGCCTGGCGGGCAATGCGCCAGGCTGTTAAGCCGTTACTTTTTGTCCGGCGCGGGGATCGCCATGGTCATGTTGAGTAAACCGCGCGATTTATTGAAGATTTTGTTGCCATTTTCACGGCCGGCGCGGCGCGCGCGCTGCTCTTCCGGCGGCAGTTTCGACTCTTCCATGCACAGCTCGCTGCAGCACCCTTCAAACTTGTCGGCACAGCTCGGGCACTGAATAAACAGCAGATGGCAGCCGTCATTTTTGCAGTTGGTGTGGGTGTCGCACGGCGCACCACACTGGTGGCAGTTGGCGATCACATCGTCGGAGATACGCTCGCCCATGCGCTCATCAAACACGAAGTTTTTGCCGATAAAGCGCACCGGCAAACCCTGCTCACGCGCGCGGCGGGTATACTCAATGATGCCGCCTTCAATGTGGTAGACTTTATTAAAACCGTTGTGCTTCATCCAGGCGCTGGCTTTTTCACAGCGGATGCCGCCGGTGCAGTACATGACGATTTTTTTGTCTTTCTGCGCCTGCAGCATCTCCACCGCCATCGGCAGCTGATCGCGGAAGGTATCGGCGGGCACCTCCAGCGCGTTGTCGAAGTGACCCACTTCGTATTCATAGTGGTTGCGCATATCGACAAACACCGCATCCGGATCGTCGAGCATGGCATTGACTTCGGCCGCTTTCAGATAATCGCCGACGTTGCTGGCGTCAAAGCTCCCGTCTTCAATACCGTCCGCCACGATGCGCTCGCGCACCTTCAGGCGCAGCACCCAGAAGGATTTGCCGTCGTCATCCAGCGCGATGTTCAGGCGCAGATTGTCGAGCGCCGGGTCAAAGGCATAGAGCATCGCCTTCATCGCCTCATAACGACTGGCCGGCACGCTGATCTGCGCATTAATCCCTTCCTGCGCCACGTAGATGCGGCCGAACACCTTCAGCTGGGTTAAGGCAACATAGAGACGGTCGCGGAATGCCTGTGGATCGGCAATCTGGAAGTATTTATAAAAAGAGACTGTGGTACGCGGCTCGGTTTCGGCCAGCATACGCGCTTTCAGCTCTTTATTGGAAACGCGGTTGTGTAACACTGGCATGGTGTACTACCTGTTAGCAATCAGAGAAATTTAGCGCGCATATGATACCTGAATTGAGCGTGATGCAAAGCCTCTGGTGCAATTCTCCTGCCATCAGCCACAATCGACGGGGTTCTGCGTTGTGCTCGCTAATATCTGCGCAGAAATGCTGTTCGTCGTGCGCTGACGCACGGATGGTTGATTTCAGTCAGAGAGAAAAAATGGCATAATCCCGGCCAATTACAGAAACCGGACTCTCTGGTACACGACGCAGGACATTGATATTTCCATGACGCAACTTCCGCAATTTACCCGCGAACTCCTTCATCCACGCTACTGGCTGACCTGGCTGGGCATCGGTTTCCTCTATGTGCTGGTGCTGTTGCCCTACCCGCTGCTGTACGTGACTGGCTGCGGGCTGGGACGCCTTGCCATGCGTTTTATGAAGCGTCGTGTTCAGGTCGCGCAACGCAATCTGGCGCTGTGCTTCCCGGATATGCCGACCAGCGAACGCGAAGCCATGGTGAAGCACAATTTCGAATCGGTGGGAATGGGGCTGATTGAGACCGGCATGGCGTGGTTCTGGCCGGACTGGCGTATTCGTAAATGGGTCAGCACCAGCGGCCTGGAGCACGTTACCGAGGCGCTGGCACAAAAGCGCGGCATCCTGCTGATTGGCATGCACTTCCTGACGCTGGAGCTGGGCGCGCGCGTGTTTGGCATGTATAACCCGGGCATTGGCGTGTATCGCCCTAACGACAACAAGTTACTGGACTGGCTGCAAACCTGGGGACGCATGCGTTCCAATAAAAGCATGCTGGACCGCAAAGATCTGAAAGGCATGATCCGCGCCATGAAACAGGACGACATCATCTGGTATGCGCCCGATCACGACTACGGCCCGCGCAGCAGTGTATTCGCCCCGTTCTTCGCCGTTCAGGAAGCCGCGACCACCACCGGCACGCATATGCTGATTCGTCTGGCTAATCCGAGCGTGGTGCCGTTTCTGGCACGCCGCCTGCCGCATGGCCGCGGCTACGAACTGAAAATGATGCCGGATATCCGCCACAAATTCTCACTGGAGAGTGAACTGGATACCGCTATCGTGATGAATAAAGTGGTGGAAGAGACGGTACTGCTGGCGCCTGAGCAGTATATGTGGCTGCATCGCCGCTTTAAAACCCGACCCGAAGGCCAGCCTTCACGTTATTGATCGGTTGCGGGGTATTATCAATGCCCCGCGTTATTTACCGCACATTTGCCTTAATTCATGTGATTCTCTGCGCAGTGGCGCGCAAAAAAAGGCCCAGCCTGAACTGCTATGTCTTCCACTCGCTGACACTTAAGTTAACGGCAGCCTTTACGCCTCCTGCTGCTATCTTGCGCATTAATCACGGTTTTTCGCTGCTACGCGAACGCTTTCTCCCTCGCCCGCCGCTGCTTTTCAGTGCCTGAGTTTATACAGCAATACGCGTAAAATTTGACGGGTGCGGATCTGATTTTGACGACTTCCAGGCCTTTTCCTATTTAATTTTACTCAGGCTTGCCTTCTAACTTACTTATCTAATAAATTTTACTGATTAAACAAGTATTTGTCTGAAAGTTCACCGCCATATTCTCTTTTGATTAAAAATTCATCTTTAATATATCTTTATGGAATTGGTTAGCCTGATCGAATCCAGTTAGTTTCGACCCTGACAGTTAGTTCGTTAACTGCGCGTTTAAAAATATAAAAAGATTACACACAGCAAATATATTCAGGACACATAATATGAATAAAGGTATCTACTACTACGTGACGATCAGTACCGATCAGGAGGGTTACCATCTGCTGCATCGGAAAGAGTGTAAACGTCTGCCGGTTAAGGAGGATATGGTGTTCATCGGTACGCTCTATAATTTAAATCAGGCTTTGGCCACCGCACGAATTAATTTTAAAAAGGTGAAACCCTGTATTAAATGCTGCATCCGTTATTCTGCACCCGTGTTACGCGAGTCGGTACGACCGGTTCTGCACTTTCCGCAAAAAATGATGTAACCGGCGCGGGTGGATGACTTTTTACCCATCCACCCCGTCATTGTTCTCTCCCGCCCTGACAGCCGCCAATTTTCGTCTATTCTTCTGTGAAATCCCTTTTTGCACTGACAAGGAGTTGCAGATGAGCCTGTATAGTACGTTAGAAGAAGCCATTGAAGCCGCACGCGAAGAGTTCCTCGCCAGCCAGCCTGAGCTGGAGCAGGATGACGCCAGTGTCAGCCAGTTTGCGCTGCAGAAGTACGTGATGCAGGATGGCGACATTATGTGGCAGGCGGAGTTTTTCGCTGATGAAGACGGCCAGGGCGAATGCCTGCCAATTTGCAGCGGTGAAGCGGCGCAGGCGGTGTTCGACGGTAATTTCGATGAAATTGAGCTGCGCCAGGAGTGGCAGTCGGAAAATACCCTGCACGAATGGGACGAAGGCGAATTTCAGCTGGAGCCGCCGCGCGACCTGGAAGAAGGCGAGGCAGCGGCCGAAGAGTGGGAAGACGACGACAGTCCGTCAGACAACTGGGCGTAAGTTACTCGTACGGGCCGTGCTGTGCGTCAACCGGCAGTAGCAGCGTGTCCATCACCAGCGAAAGCGGCAGATCGAGAATGGTCAGCACGCGCCACGGCCCGTCACGCACATCCCACTGCACGCCCGGATAATACTGGTTACCGTGCCCCTGTCCGGGTACGGTCCGGCTGATAATGCTGCCACAGCCCGTGAGCAGTAAAATGGCGGCGCACAGCGCAATTAACTTCAGGCAATATTTCACTGCATTTACTCACCCTAAACTGACACCCCTGATTCTGATGTGCGTCAGTGACTGTTTAAATGTGCTCAGGAACGCTGGCACATGTCATCGCGCCATTTTAGCTGCGGGTGCAGCTAAACCGCTATGTCTTTATGCGTAAAGATTGTGTGAGGCGCGTTAAGCACTTCGCTGAAGCGCAGGCATAAAAAAAGCGGCATCGCTGCCGCTTTTTCATCACCGTTAGCCTGTCAGGCGCGCTGAGGCAGCGCCTGCGGGTTAAGCGTGAGTTTCTGATAACTTTCTACCCACTGATGATATTTATCCGCACTTTCCCACAAACGCGTGTGCACGCGCGCCAGCACCACCGGATCGCTGATCAGCTGCAGACGCTGGTCGCGATTCAGTTTTTCCGGCGCATCGCTCAGTGCCTGATCGACGCGGCGATCGCGCGCGTGATCCAGCAGTGCACTCTGCTTATGGCGCGCGGTCGCCATCGCCGTTGCCAGCGCGTTGAATGACGGGTTAAACACCGCGTGCATAAAGCCGTCCTCCAGCGCGCGATTGCGGTTCAGCTCCAGATAATGATCGGTGTCCACCAGCACCTGCGGCGGGGAATACTCTTCCGGGATCAGGAACAGCTTTCCAGCGTTTGCTCTGCAGCCCCACCGTCGCACGGCTGGAGATCACCGAGACAAACGGCGACAGGATCAGCGAGAAGACGATCGGCGCCAGCCACCACAGGAAGCGCAGATCCAGCCACGCCATCCCGCACGGCCCACACCAGGCCCAGCAGCATCTGCGAACCGTGGCGGCGGAACGCTTCGCTCCACGGCGTGGCGTCGTCGTCACGCTGCGGCGAGTTCCACACCACTTCCCAGCCGAGGAAGGCGCTGACCACGAACACGGTGTGGAACAGCATGCGCACCGGCGCCAGCAGCACCGAGAACAGCATTTCCAGCAGCATGCGAAAGGGTCACGCGGAAGACACCGCCGTACTCTTTCGCGCCTTTGGCCCAGATCAGCATGACGCTGAGCAGCTTGGGCAGGAACAGCAGCACCAGGGTGGTGGAGGAACAGCGCGATGGCCAGCTCCGGACGCCACTGCGGCCAGACCGGGAACAGCTGCCGCGGTTGCAGGAAGTATTGCGGCTCCATCAGGGGGTGCACCACCTGCAGCGCGGTGGAGAGCGCCAGGAACATAAACCACAGCGGCGCCGACAGGTAGGACATCACGCCGGTCAGGAACACCGCGCGGTGCACCGGGTGCATGCCCTTGACCAGGAACAGGCGGAAGTTCATCAGGTTGCCGTGGCACCAGCGGCGGTCGCGCTTGAGCTCGTCCAGCAGGTTCGGCGGCAGCTCTTCGTACGATCCCGGCAGGTCGTAGGCGATCCACACGCCCCAGCCGGCACGGCGCATCAGCGCCGCTTCCACGAAGTCGTGCGACAGGATCGAGCCGGCGAAGGAGCCCTCGCCCGGCAGCGGCGCCAGCGCACAGTGCTCGATGAAGGGCTTCACGCGGATGATGGCGTTGTGGCCCCAGTAGTGCGACTCGCCCAGCTGCCAGAAGTGCAGGCCGGCGGTAAACAGCGGCCCGTAAACGCGGGTGGCGAACTGCTGGCATGCGCGCATACAGGGTGTCCATGCCGGACGCTTTCGGCGCGGACTGGATGATCCCGGCGTTCGGGTTGGCTTCCATCAGGCGCACCAGCCCGGTCAGGCAGTCGCCGCTCATCACGCTGTCGGCGTCCAGCACCACCATGTAGCTGTACTGGCTGCCCCAGCGACGGCAGAAGTCGTCGATGTTGCCGCTTTTGCGCTTCACGCGACGACGGCGGCGGCGGTAGAAGATCTTGCCTCGAACCCCGCGGACTCGCGGCATCAGCTCCATCCACGCTTTTTGCTCCGCCACGCAGATATCCGGGTTGTAGCTGTCGCTCAGGATGTAGACGTCGAAATGCTCCGCGTTGCCGGTCGCCTTTACGGACTCCCAGGTCGCCCGCAGGCCGGCGAACACGCGGTCCACGTCTTCGTTGCAGATAGGCATGATCAGCGCGGTGCGGTGCTCGCCGGATTGAGCGGCTCATCCCCGATGCGTTGAGGGCGAAATGCTGTATTTGTCGCGCCCGATCAGCAGCTGCAGGAAGCCCATCAGCGCGGTCCAGAAACCGGCCGAGACCCAGCAGAAGAGGACGGCGAACAGGAGCAGGATGCCGGTCTGCAGGACATACGGCAGCATCAGCTGCACGGACTGCAGACCCAGAGTCCTGGTCCATCATGTCCGTCGGGTTGATAAGCGCCCAGCCCTGATAAGGCAGGATGGTTTTCATGTACCAGGTGGCGACGACGGTCTGCACCAGCGTCAGCAGCAGCAGGATGTAGCGGCGCATGGACCCGACGGTACGCCATTTGTCTTCGCGCTTTCTGCTCTTCTTTCAGGGCGTGGCAGATAGCGTGGCTTGCGCTTGCCGCCCGCGCAGGCGATCCCAGAAGCGGCCCACCGGGTTGGTGCGCCAGGGGTCGGGGAACATAGAGGAACGCTTGACCGGCGGCATCGCCTTCAGCGTGGTCGCGTCCGTCGTCGTCTTTACTCAGCTGCTGGCCATCGGCCAGCGAATCCGGCCAGGGCCATGCTCGAGACGCGCGCCTTGACCGACCCCAGCGGCGCATCGTCCGGCCGTTCGCTGGCGGCGATATCCTGCCCCAGCGCGCTGTGAATGGCATGAAACGCCTGCGCATTCTGCAGCGAGGCGCTGAGCGTGGCGCGTGCTGCCGCATCAAGCGGCAGCGCCTCCACGTAAGATTGAGGTAAATAAGTCGATTTATTCATTGGCAGGTAGCTGATAGCTCCAGGTTTCCCTCAGTGGCTGATCGCCACTGACCAGCGCAGCACGCATTTCAGTCGGCTTTTTCGGGTCTTTCACTTTCAGGCGCAGCGTCAGACGCCAGCCTTTGGTCACCGGGTTGTAGCGCACGGTGTTCTCTACCATTTCACCGTTGTCGCCGATGCTGACCTGAGCGGCACCGGGGTGTTGTCCGGCGACAGTTTCTTCATATCCTGGCCTGTGAAGTCCACGACAAAGGCCACGGTACCGTCAGGCTGACGGATCAGGTTAGACTGCTTCACATCACCGGTCGAGCGCAGCGTGTCTGCTTCACCCAGGCGGTCATCGGTCCTGGTGCAGCTTGTCTTCGTCGCGGGGTGAAGTGCAGACGGTAGTTGAAGTTCATCTCTTTACCGGCTTCCGGCAGGCTGATCCGGCGTCCAGAAGGCGACGATGTTATCGTTGGTTTCGTCTTGGGGTCGGGATTTCCACCAGCTCGACCTTGCCTTTGCCCCAGTCGCCCTTCGGCTCGACCCAGGCGCTCGGACGCAGGTCGTAGCGGTCGTCCAGATCTTCGTAGCGGGAGAACTCACGGCCACGCTGCAGCAGGCCGAAGCCTTTCGGGTTTTCCATGGTGAAGGTGCTCACCGCCAGGTGTTTCGGGTTGTTCAGCGGACGCCAGATCCACTCGCCGTTGCCGGCATGGATCGACAGACCGTTGGAGTCATGCAGTTCCGGGCGGAAGTTGCTGGCCGGCGACGGCTGGTTGGGGCCGAACAGGAACATGCTGGTCAGCGGCGCCACGCCCAGTTTGCCCACTTTGTCGCGCAGGTACACTTTGGACTGCACGTCCCACGGTGGATCGCGGCCCGGCAGGATCACAAAGCGATAGGCGCCGGTGGCGCGCGGGGAATCCAGCAGCGCGTAGATCACCAGGTGTTTGTCCTGCGGCTTCGGACGCTCAATCCAGAACTCGCGGAAGCGCGGGAACTCTTCACCTGATGGCAGCGCGGTATCAATCGCCAGACCGCGCGCGGAAAGCCCGTATACCTGCCCTGCGCCAATCACGCGGAAGTAGCTCGCGCCCAGCATGCTGACGATTTCGTCGTTTTTATCTTTGCTGTTGATCGGGTAAAGCACCTTGAAGCCTGCAAAGCCGAGGTCTTTCACCGTATCTTTGTCGTGTTGCACATTGCCAAAATTGAAGTAATCCGGGCTGTATTTGATTTTACGTACCGCGGTCGCGGTCACTTCATTGATGGTCACCGGCGTGTCGAAGTACATACCCTGATGATAAAACTCAAGCTTGAACGGGGTTTTCAGGTTGCTCCAGTAGGCTTTGTCGTGATTGAACTGGATCTGCTGATAGTCCGCATACTTCATGTCGCGGAAAACGGAGGGCAAGTTACTTTTCGGCGCTTCGTAGCTCTTGCCTGCCATCGATTTTGCCTGTTTTGCGACATCGTCGATGTTAAAGGCCAGTGCCGATGAGGTATACAGTGACAACACCACTGCAGCACCTAACCAACGCATTTTCATCATCTGTGGTTTATGTTTCATAATAAGTAAGCACTTCCCCCTTTGTGTGCTTATATCGATCCGATCCATTTTAATGGAAACTCAGGCAATCCGACAACATTATCACTGCTTTGTTCAGCTGCTGGCTCATGGATTAAGCAAATGAAAGAACCCATTATTCACTTTGCGGATGCTTAATCCTGGAAGATTAAGAAACAGATGTCGGTGCTGTGCTGATAGTGTACGGTGTTTACAGCCGTGTAGAATTTCGTAACGGCATTATGAGTCTTAGGGATAAGACGAAAAGTCTGAGAATGCACAACGTTATATGAGCACAACACCAACAGAGCGTGAATATTTCCTCGACTCGATCCGGGCATGGCTGATGCTATTGGGGATCCCTTTTCACATTTCACTGATTTACTCCAGCCACACCTGGCATGTGAATAGCCAGATGCCCTCCTGGTGGCTGACGCTGTTTAATGACTTTATTCACGCCTTCCGTATGCAGGTGTTTTTTGTCATCTCCGGCTATTTCTCTTACATGCTGTTTCTGCGATACCCGCTCAAACGCTGGTGGAAGGTGCGCGTCGAGCGCGTGGGGATCCCCATGCTGACCGCGATTCCGCTGCTGACGCTGCCTCAGTTCATTATGCTGCAGTACGTCAAAGGCAAAGCGGAAGAACTGGCCGAATCTGTCGCTGTATGAAAAGTACAATACGCTGGTCTGGGAGCTGGTGTCTCACCTGTGGTTCCTGCTGGTCCTGGTGGTGCTCACCACGGTGAGTCTGTTGATTTTCAGCCGCCTGCGCCACCACCTGAGTTCGACAGCCGACGCCTTTTTCGCCAACGTTACGATGGGCAAACTGTCGCTGGCCCTGCTGGCTTATGCGCTGGTGTGGTGCGCCTTCCGACGGACCCTGCTTATCCTCTTTGCTCCCGCGATTTTAAGCGACGGGCTCTTTAATTTCGTGGTGATGCAGTCGCTGTTCTACATCCCGTTCTTTTTAATCGGCGCGCTGGCGTTTATTCATCCGAAGCTGAAAGCGCTGTTTGTCCGTTTTAATCCGGTTATGTGCTTTGGTGCCATTGCGGTGTTTATCGCGTACAGCCTGAATCAGCGCTACGGCAGCGGCGACGCCTGGATGTACGAAACGGAAAGCGTGATGCCATCATTTCTACGCTGCTGGGCTTGTGGATGGTGAACGTGTGCTTCGCGCTCGGCCACCGGCTGCTGAACAGTCACTCCAGCCGCGCATCACGTATTTGGTGAATGCGTCGCTGTTTATTTATCTGGTGCACCATCCGCTGACCATCCTGTACGGCATCTACGTTACGCCACACATCAGCAGTAATACGCTGGGCTTCTTTGTCGGCCTGCTGATGGTGTTTGGCGTCGCCTTTGCCCTGTACGAGATTCATCTGCGTATCCCGCTGCTGCGCTTTTTGTTCTCCGGCAAGCCGCAGCGCAAACCAGAGACCTCCGCGCAGACGTAACGGCGTACTTACCCGCCGGGCTGCGCGCGTTGCAGCCCGGCTATAGCAGCCACTCTACCGGCAGACGCCATACCAGCCGCACCAGCAAACGCTGCAATAGCGTGCACTGCGGCTCGTGCTTATGCACCACTTCCCGCGCTTCGCCGCTGTACTCCACCCAGTTAACGCGGCCCCACTTATCCAGCCGCAGTGCCCAGGCGCGGTCGCGCATGCCGCTGCTGAAGCGCTGATGGGTCTGCTGCGCCAGCGCTTCGCTCTCAATCACCAGCCCCATCTCCGTGTTCAGCACCGCCGAACGCGGATCGAAATTAAACGAGCCAATAAACACTTTGCGGTTATCGACGGTGAAAGTCTTGGCGTGCAGGCTGGAGCCGGAATTCCCGGTCAGACCGCGATCGTGCGGGGCATCCGCGGCATTGGCCTGCGGCTTCAGTTCATAGAGCGCAATGCCGTGACGCAGCAGCTTCTTGCGCCAGCGCGCATAGCCGGCGTGAACCACGGTGACATCATTGGCGGCCAGCGAGTTGGTTAAGATGGCGATCTTAACGCCCCGCCGCTTCAGCGCCAGCAGCTGTGCCACCCCGGCCCGGGTCGGGACAAAATAGGCCGAAATAATATCGAACTGCTGCTGCGGCGTGCCGATCACCTCCAGCATGCGCTGCGGCAGCAAAGAGGAGCGCTTCGCTTTGCCCAGCCCTTTGCGCGGATCGTCACTTAACAGCCGTGTGTGTGCCCAGGTCATGCTCAGCGAGCCCTGCTCCAGCTGGCTGACAAACGAGGATTTCTCCAGCCGCGCCAGGTAGCGCTGCACCGCCTCGCTCTGCTGCCACTCCGGCGGTAAACGCACCGCTTCATGCGGCGGTGCGCCGGTGTCCACGACGCTGCGCAACGGCGATACCGCTTTGCTGTGCCAGTAGCGGGCAAAATCTTCCGCCACTTCATCTACCGCCGGTCCCAGCGCCAGCACGTCGAGATCGGTAAACAGCGGCTCATTGCCGGTGCCAAAATATTCGTCGCCGATGTTACGGCCACCCACCAGCGTTACCGCGCCGTCCACGGTCAGGCTTTTGTTGTGCATCCGGCGATTCAGGCGGGCGAAGTCGGTCAGATAGCCCAGCGCGCGCAGGGTTCGAAACGAGAAGGGATTAAACAGCCGCACGGCGATATTCGGATGCCGATCGAGTTCGGCCAGCGTTTCATCCAGCCCGGGCGTATTGTTGTCATCCAGCAGCAGGCGCACCTGCACGCCGCGCTCCGCCGCATCCAGCAGCGCGCTGAACAGCAGGCGTCCGGACATGTCGTTGTGCCAGATGTAATACTGGACGTCGATGGTGTGCTGCGCCATGCCCATCAGCAGATAGCGTGCCGCAAATGCATCCAGCCCATCGTTCAGCGGATGAATGCCGCTCAGTCCCGGATGACGGGCACATTGCTGTTGCGCATGTTCTCTCAGCCCGTCGCCCGGCCGTTCGCGTGAGGAACGCAGTGCCGCTTCGCTCATACTCAATCCCTGCTGACCCTGAAGCTGTTATTGTTGGTATCACCGCACGTAAAGGCAATCAGAGCCGTCTACTTCCGCGTCGGGTGCGGCGTTATTTTAGTCTAGACTTAGCCAGGCGTTCTGCATCCGGCGTTCCTCGTGAGGAGAAGATCATGACTCAGCTATCCCCGCGCCATCAGCCCCGGCTATTTCGCAGCTTTTTTCAGGGCAGCTTCCCCTGCTCTACCGCCTGCCGCAGCGGCGGGCGACGACTGGATATGGTCATCAGTAGCGGCCACGACATGCTGCTGGAGAAAGATTACGCCGCGCTGGCGCAGGAAGGATTGCGCACCGCGCGCGACGGCGCCCGCTGGCACCTGATTGAGGCCACGCCAGGTGAATACGACTGGCGCACCTTTCTGCCGATGATTCACGCGGCGGCGCGCCATGATTTACAAATCATCTGGGAGCTGGCGCACTTTGGCTACCCCGATCATCTCGATATCTGGAAGCCGGCGTTTGTGGAGCACTTTGGCCGCTTCGCGCGCGCCATGGCTCAGCTGATGCGGGATGAGGGTGTGGAGCAGCCGTTCTTTACGCCTATCAATCAGATATCCTTCTGGTCATGGGCCGGCGCCGATGTCTCGTGGCTCGATCCCTATGCCAGCGCACGCGGTCGCGAACTGAAACGTCAGCTGGTGCGCGCCTCGCTGACGGCCATGCACGCCATTCGCGACGTCTATCCGGACGCCCGCTTCGTGCTGACCGACCCGCTGGTGCAGATCGCCGCCGATCCGCATAACCCCGACAGCAAACCTTATGCCGACAGCCAGCATCAGGCGCAGTTTGAAGCCTGGGACTGGCTGGCAGGACGCGATGCGCCGGAGCTGGGTGGTCAGCCCGATTTTCTCGACATCCTGGGGCTGAACTATTATCCCGACAACCACTGGTTCTTCTCCGGCGACACCATTCCGCCCGACCACCCGCAGCGTCAGCCGCTGCACCGGCTGCTGATGCAGTGCTGGCAGCGTTATCAGCGCCCGCTGCTGCTGGCAGAAACCGGCGCGGAAGGCGACGCGCGCGCGCCCTGGCTGCGGCATGTCAGTGATGAAGCGCGGCTGGCCTTAGCGCAGGGCGTGGCGCTGGAAGGCATTTCGCTCTATCCGGTGGTGGAGTATCCGGCGTGGGCCGACGATCGGCGCTCGCCTGGCGCGCTGTTTGGTCTGGGCGATCCCAATGGCAATCGCACCCTGCACGAAGCGCTGGCGCTGGAGTTACGCAGTCAGCAGATTAAATGGCGCACCCAGGATTAAGAGTGCTGCACCGGGCTGGCGGTTTTGGGCGGGCAGGTTTGTACATCCAGTGACGGATCGGCTGGATGGCGCACGTCCGTCAGCCAGGTCATGGTGAAAAGGAACACTACGCCGATCAGGCAGGCGGAAAGCAGTCCAATGATGGCGATCAGTTTGTCATCCCGGGATTCCATCGACATCTCCTTGCGGGCGTCCGTAGTCGGTTGCTGGCCTCAGCTCATCCATAATGTAAGCATCAGGACGAAGATTATAAGGGTAACCGAGGTCACTGCAAGTACCACAATGGCGAAGTGCGCATCATCCAGCGGTTGCCGTAAAGGTTCGTCGTGATCGTCAGGTGGTGCGGGTGAACTCATGATGACTCAACAGGAAAGAGGCGTTTTTCAGCGGGATTGCCGCACAGAGTGTAATGGAATAGCGGCCAACGTACAGCACTATTTCTGTCGGAAAAGACCACGGAGCGTCACTACGCCCCGTGGTGGCCGCTTAGAAATCGTAGCTCATGCTGATTTTCAGCGTGCGCGGGTCGCCCTGCGCGAGATAGGTGCCGGTGTCATCAACGTTTGACCAGTACTTCTCATTGGTGACGTTTTCGACCGCCACGCGCCACACCAGATCGTTCTGATTCACCTTCATGCGGTAACGCATCCCCAGATCCAGCGTGGTATAGCTGTCCAGCTTGAGGGTGTTGGCCGAGTTGGCATACTGAGAGCCGCTGTGGTTGAGCAGCGCCGTGGCCGTCAGCCCCTCCACCGGCTTGATGTCATACTCCGCGCCCAGCACGTAGGTGTAGCGCGGCACGCCGATCGCCTGTTTGCCATCGTAAGTGCCGCCGGCGGTTTTCTTCATCACCGGATCGATCCAGGTGGCGCTGGCGTTGAGGCGCAGGCCCAGCATCGGCTCACCAAACACGTTCAGCTTCCACGCCGCGGTGGCGCTGCTCGCCATCCATGACGTAGACATTGTCACTGTTGATCAGGCCGGACGGTTTCTGGATTTCGAACAGCCCCAGCGAGCCGCCGATGCGGCCGAAATCCGCCTTCACGCCCACCTCATTCTGCTTCGAGTGCGCCATGCCGGTGCTCGGTGCCGTAGTTGGTGGCGTTTTTAGGGGCCGTTTCACCAGGCTGCAGCGCTTCGGTATGGTTCGCGTACAGCGCCACTTCTTTCCACGGCTTGTAAACCACGCCGTAGGTTGGCATCCAGCGGTCGTTGCCGTCGAAGCCGAATCCGCCGCGTTTTCCGCACCGGTGATTTTGTTATACCCGCGAATGACCACTTTCTGATGGCGAGCACCGGCGGTCACCAGCAGCGTATCGTCCAGTACGCCGAGCGTATCGCTCAGCAGCCAGCCCTGGGTGCGGGTCCGCGAGGTGGTCAGCGGATCGGTGTACTTGCCGCCGGCGAAGGTGGCCGCCGGTTCCGCCACGTCACCGCTGTGGTAGATATTAAATGGCGTGTTATCCTTCGCCAGCGACATTTCCCACGCGATTTTTTCGCATTGTTGGTCAGCGCCGAGTAACCTACGTTGACTTTATGACTGACGAAACCGGTGTGGAACTCACCGCGCAGCCCCACCATGCCGCTCATGTTGTCCTGAATACGGTTGGAGTAGAAGCTGCTGATGGTGCCGTCACCGTTGCTGTTGGTAATGGTCGGCGCGCCGTAGTTGCCGGTTCCTCATGCGCGTGCTGTGCGCCGAGACCGGCATAGGCCGTCCAGCCGTCGGTAATATCGTACTCTGCTTTGGCGATCCCGAATTCAGATTCCATATCGCTGTACACCCATTTCTGGCTGTAGTTGTGCGAATTTGACGGCACCGCCGGGATCACGCCGGCGCTGGCGAATTTCACGCCCTGTAAGCCGCCGTGGAAGGTTTTCTTCTGATAGCCAACGTCCAGCGAGGTGCGCAGCCGGTCGCCGCGATAATCAAGACCGACCGAGGCCGCCGTGGTGCGTTTTTTCTCGCCGTCAACGCCGGTTTCCCCTTCGCGATGCACCAGGTTCACCCGCGCGCCAAACTGATTGTTATCGCCAAAGCGACGCCCCACGTCCAGCGTTCCGCCGACCTGAGACGAGGAGGTGTAATCGAGGCCCACGCGATTGATCGGCGTATCTTCGGCATGTTTCGGCTCGAGGTTGATCATCCCGCCCACGCCGGAACTGGCCGCGCCGTTAACCAGACTGTTGGCCCCTTTGAAGATCTCCACGCGATCGATCAGCGAAGCGTCCATCACCTGGCGCGGCACCACGCCCGGCAGACCGCCGAAGGTCATATCATCACCGTCGAGAGTGAAACCCCGGATGCGGTAAGTTTCAGCAAAATTGCCGTAACCTTTGACGTTCTGCACGCCCGCATCGTTGGCGACCACATCGGCGATGGTTTTCGCCTGCTGATCTTCCACCAGCTTTGAGGTGTAGCTGATGATGTTGAACGGCACGTCCATGGCGTTTTGCTCGCCCAGCATCCCGAGGCGACCGCCGTGGGCAATCTGGCCATCGAGAAAGGCCGGTACTAAGTCGTTGCCGCCGGGTTTGAATTCACTCTGCGGCGTGGCGGTGACGGTCAGCGTCTGCTGTTCGTTAGCGCCCTGAGGAGCATTACTGGTGTTGGTAGTAGCAGCCATCACTGGCAAACAACCGGCGCTGACCAGCATGGCCAGCAGCGTCGGTTTCATTCCGGGATTGAAAGGCGTTCTGCGCATGGTTATCCCCTGATGCAAACTATACTGAGAATCATTATTATTGCGGTTTGCGATTATGCGCAGCGTACAGCTAAATGCAAGCGAAATCCGGCGGTGTGTTACCGCCAGAGGCATCATCGGGGAGGAAGATTCCCGCCGGACGACGGGAATAAAAGGTAAACAGAGAGACTCAGGCGTCGCGCCAGCGTTTAAACACCAGCGAGGTGTTGATACCGCCAAAAGCAAAGTTGTTTGACTGGACGTAATCGGTCTGTAGCTGCCGGGGCGCGCCAGTGATGTAATCCAGCTCACCGCATTCGGCGGCGGGCTGCGTCAGATTCAGCGTGGGCGCAAACCAGCCCTCACGCATCATCTCAAGACTCATCCACGCTTCCAGCGCGCCGCAGGCACCCAGCGTGTGGCCGAAATAGCTCTTCAGCGAGGAGATGGGCACGTTGTCACCAAAGATTGCGGCCGTCGCCTGGCTTTCGGCGATATCGCCGCGATCGGTGGCGGTACCGTGTGCGGAAATATACCCAATCTCCAGGGCGCTGCCGTAACCCCTGCGCTGGCCAGCGCCCGCTCCATACAAATCTGCATGGTTTCACGCTGCGGCTGGGTGATATGGGCCGCGTCACAGTTAGTGGGAAAGCCGACCATCTCCCCATAGATGGTCGCCCCGCGCGCCTGCGCATGTTCCAGCGCTTCCAGAATCAGGGTGCCCGCCCCTTCCCCAATCACCAGACCATCGCGCTGTTGATCGAACGGTGCCGGCGTGGTGTGGGGCGCGTCGTTACGCTGGCTGGTGGCAAACAGCGTATCAAACACCGCCGCTTCCGAGGGGCACAGCTCCTCCGCCCCGCCCGCGACCATCACGGTCTGATAGCCGTGGCGAATGGCTTCCCAGGCGTAGCCAATCGCCTGGCTGCCGGAAGTACAGGCGCTCGACGTGGGGATCACGCGGCCGCGCAGTCCAAAGAACAGGCCGGTATTCACCGCCGTGGTGTGCGGCATCATCTGCACATAGGTGGTCCCGGTGATGTTGTTGGTGTGCTTTTCGGTCAGCATGGTGGCGAATTCGCTGACCGGACCGGTGCTGCCTGTCGAAGAACCATAGGCGATGCCGGTTTCACCATTGGTGAGCACCGCTTCGCCAATCAGGCCCGCCTGCTCCAGCGCCAGCTCGGTGGCGCGGGTCGACATCAGCGACACGCGGCCCATGGCGCGAATGCGCTTGCGGGTATAGTGTTCCGGCAGCGTGAAATCATCGATCGGCGCGCCCAGCAGGGTGTGCAGGCCATCATAGACCTGCCACTCCGGCATTTTACGCACCGCATTCTGGCCCTGTTTAATGCGCTGCGCCACCGCGCTCCAGCTCTCGCCAAAGGCGGTGACGCCGCCCATGCCCGTAATCACCACGCGACGCGTCATAGCATCCCTCCGTTAATGGAAATGACCTGGCGGGTAACGTAGCCCGCGATATCCGACATCAGATAGCTGGCCAGCCCGGCGACTTCCTCAGCCGGGCCCATACGTTTCATCGGAATGATTTTCAGCGCTTCGTCGATTACCTGTGGCTCAAGATCGGTCATGCCGGTATCAATCAGCCCTGGCGCAATGCAGTTCACGGTGATTTTGCGTTTTGCCAGCTCAATCGCCAGCGCTTTGGTGGCGCCGATAATGCCCGCTTTGGCCGCGCTGTAGTTCACCTGCCCGCGGTTGCCCATCACGCCGGACACGGACGATAGGGTGATAATGCGTCCGCCCTTGCGGGGGCCAATCATCGGCATAACGCAGGGGTGAATGACGTTATAAAAACTGTCGAGATTGGTGTGGATCACGCTGTCCCAGTCGTCTTCACTCAGCGCCGGAAAGGCGCCGTCGCGGGTAATTCCCGCGTTGCTGACCACGCCATACCAAGCCCCGTGCGCGTCAATATCCTGCTCCAGCGCGTTACGCGTGGCTTCCCGCTGTGCAACGTCAAACTGCAGCGTGCGGCCTCGGCCGCCTGCGGCAACGATCTGCGCCAGCGTCTGCTGTGCGCCGGCGGCATCGCGGTGGTAATGCACCACAATATCAAATCCGTCGGCGGCCAGACGTAAAGCCATGGCACGGCCAATACCTTTACTGGCCCCGGTTACTAATACGCTGCGGGTCATCACTCGGTTCCTTGTTGCGCTAATCGGGTTAATTCGTCGTCGTCGGGCTGGTAGGTGTTCAGTCGTCCGCTGGCCAGCAGGCTGGTGCCGCAGCGGATCTCGCCCTCAAAACTGCCCAGCTTGTCATCGCGCATCAGCAGGTGCATCTCAATCTGTAACGCACTGTGTGCCGCGAAGGTGGACGCACTGGCACGATAGCCACGCCCGCCCAGCAGCATGCCGGGGCGGATGTCACTGGCGCCGCGCTGGCGGGCATGAAAGCCGGACCAGACGCCCACGGTCTGCGCCATGATCTCGACGCCAAACCACGCCGGCAGCTCGCCCTGCGGCGTGAGGAACGGTGCCAGCACGCCGTGCGGGCTCACCGTGACCGTACAGACAACGCTGTCTGGCGTGACGTCAAGCACGCGCTCAAGCAGCAACAGCGGCGCGCGATGCGGCAGGTAATCGCCCACCGGCAAAAAATCATTCATGCGAAGATCCTACAATCAGGCAGGTATTGTTCCCGCCAAAGGCAAATGAGTTGGAGGCAATTACCGGGCGCGCCAGCGGCTGTGCCACCGTCAGCAGTCCACAGGGCGGCAGCGTACTATCCTGCGTCGCGTGCGAAAAATCCTGCGGCGGCAGCGACAACTGTTGCTGGATAATCAGGGCCGCCAGCGCGGCTTCGGTGGCGCCTGCTGCGCCCAGCGTGTGGCCGGTGAGGTGCTTGGTGGAACTGCACGGCACGGCATCGCCAAACAGGCGGTGAATCACCGCCGCTTCAACCTGATCGTTGAGCGGCGTGGCGGTACCGTGCAGATTGATATAGCCCACCTCGTGCGGCTGCAAACCGGCCTGCTGCAGCGCCATGCGCATGGCGGCTTCCGCGCCCACGCCCTGCGGATGCGGCGCTGACATGTGCCAGGCATCTGACGATTCACCGCAGCCCAGCAGCGCCAGCGGCTGTGGCTCGCGCGTCAGCAGCAGCAGCGCCGCTGCTTCGCCAATCGAAATACCGTCGCGCCCGGCGCTGAACGGTGCGCAGTGATGTTCCGACAGCGAATCGAGGCTGGCAAAGCCGTTAATCGGCATGCGGCTGAGCGAGTCCGCACCGCCCACCAGCGCCACGTCGGCCAGACCGGCAGCAATCAGCCGCGCCCCGCTGATGATGGCGCGCGCGCTGGAGGAGCAGGCAGTAGAAATCGTGTACGCCGGGCCATCCAGCTGCAGATAGTGCGCCAGAAAGCGCGACGGATCGCCCAGTTCCTGCATCCGGTAGTCATAACCGGCATGGCCGCCGTCCGTCTGCCGATCGCCCTCATCCACGCCGGAAGTACTGGTGCCCAGCACGATGGCAACGCGGGCGCGACCATAGCGCGTAATCGCCTCATCCAGCGCTGGCTGACACTGCTGCAGCGCCGCCAGCAGCAAACGATTGTTGCGCGTATCATGCGCCGCCAGTTCAGCCGGTACCGACGGCAGCGCGCCCGGCACTTCACCCAGCCAGCAGCGCTTGCCCTGCGCTAACCAGCCGTCACGCGGCTGCATGCCGGGCGCTGTGCCCTGCTGTAGCTGGGCGGCAATCTGCGCCAGGCTGCTGCCCAGCGCATTGACCATGCCAAAAGCCGACAGGTAAATCATGAGGAGGCATCCAGATGCTGGATGTGAATCTGATAGCCAAAGGCGCGCTGATCAACGCTAATCGGCTCACGCTGTTCCCCGCGCTGCAGATAATGAATCTGGCTGATCAGCTGGCCGGAAGCATCGCGCAATTCGCGCCGGTCGCCCACATCGCGCAGCGTCCAGCCGGACGGCAATTGCGGCTGCCACGCGCTGACCGGCCAATAGCTCAGCATAATGTCGGCCAGCACCTGGCTGGCTGGCGGCAGGTCGGGCAGCGCCATCATCTGCTGGGTATGAATCCCCTGTTGATCGTAAGTGACGCGGAATAGCCGGATGCCAAGCGACGACAGCCCGGCCAGCGAGATCTGCTGCGCATCCGCGCTGAGCAGCACCAGCAATGACTGGGTTTTGCCCTTCACGCGCCCGGTCAGCAACTGCTGCTGCTGAAAGCCGGGCGAGATGCCCGGTGCCGGCAGCGTGACGCGCACGCCGGGTTTGAGCCAGGCCGTGGGCCGGCTGGACTCGTCATGGTGAGACGCACACCCGCTCAGCAGCAGGCTGAGCGCCAGCAGTAACGCACCCATTCTCATCGTGATTTCCTTTTTCCGCCCGCCAGCGCCAGCGGCGCCAGTAAAAATGCACAAAAAATTCCGCTGCACAGCACGGTACCAAAGCTGCTGATGGCGCTGGTGCTGCTGAATACCAGCATGCCCAGCGTCAGCAGCGTGGTCATCATCGCCAGCGTCACCGCCAGCATCGACGTCAGCGGCGTGCCGCGCGGATTACTGAAAAACAGCGTGTAATTGATGCCAATGCCCAGCACCAGAATCAGCGCCAGCAGCGCAAACAGATTCAGACTGGCACCCAGCCAGCCGAGCGTGGCCAGCGCGGCCGCCAGCGACAGCCATGACGGCAGCGCGCTGCGCAGCCCGGCTTTGAGGCCAAGGCGCAGGGTGTAGCTGACGGTGATCAGCAGCAGCGCCAGCGCCAGCAGGCCGCTTAGCAGCGTGCGCCAGAAGCCAAACAGCTCATCGTAACGGGCTTTGCGGTCGACCCAGCTCACGCCTGCCTGCCCTGTCGCCAGCTTTTGCAGCGCGGCACTGTTGGTCACGCCGCTCACCGGGACCAGCACGCTGCTACGTCCGTCAGGCAGCGACAGCCACAGCAGCCGCCAGCCTTCACTCAGCGGACTCGCCAGCCACGCCTGCACGCTGACCGGCATCGGCTGCAGACTGGCCTGCGCCGGACGAATACCGGCCTGTTGCAGACGCGCCATGATAGTCGGGGCCGCCTGCTGTAACAGCGCGACATCCTGCTGCTGCTGTTCCAGCGTGCTGAGCGGCAGCAGGCGATAGCTCGCCAGCCAGCCCTGCTGCTGCGCGCGCTGCAGTTCGGGCGCCAGCGCATTAAGCCGCTGCAACACCTGCTGCTCGTTATCACCCCAGACGACAAACCAGGTTTGATCGGCCTGTTGCCCGGTGAGCTGCGCCAGCTGGCGATCCTGCGCCAGCAGCTGCGCCGGCGCGCTCTGCAGATGAGCAATATTATCATCGACGCGCAGCTGTAAGATGCCGCTCAGCGCGTAAAGGGCTACCAGCAGCGGTAACCCGACGCGCAGCCCACGCTGGCGGCGCCACGCGGCCAGCCAGCGCGCCAGCCACACCATCGCCGGCACCGGTCGCACCGGCAGGCCGCGCACCAGCCACGGATAGAAACAGATCACCGTCAGGCACGAGGCGCTCAGACCGCTGGCGGCAAATACCGCCAGCTGGCGCAGCCCGGGAAACGGTGCCAGCAGCATCAGCAGCCAGGCGATCGCCGTGGTGCCCAGCGCCAGCAGCAGCGTACCGCGCACTTTATGCAGACTCTGCCACGGTGTGGCGTGCTCGCCGTGCACCATGCGTTCCGTCAGGTAGTACAGCGTATAATCGGCCGAGATGCCGACAATACTGAGACTCATCACCAGCGTGGTGAGATGCAGCTCACCAAAAAACAGCAGCGTGAACACGGTGCCGGCCATCGCCCCGATGGCTACCGACAGCGCGCTCAGCGCCAGCGGCCACAGTGAGCGAAAAACCAGCCACACCAGTAGCAGCAAACCGCCCAGCGTCACGCTGCCCAGCGTGGCAACATCATGCTGCGCGCGCTGGCTGGCATCGTCGCTGAACAGCACCGTGCCGCGCGTCAGCAGCTGCGCCTGCGGCCAGCGCTGTTTCAACTGCTGCTCAAGCTGACGCAGCGCGCTGACCAGCTGATGGCTCTGCGCCATGCTGAAGGCGTTATGTACCAGTTCGCCGTGCAGAAAATACCAGCGGCGCTGCTGCGCATCGCTGACCGTCAGCCAGCCGTTGTGCAGCACCATTTTGCTGGCGTTCTGCTGCAGCGCCAGCTGCGCGCCACGCACCAGCAGCAGCGGGTCACCGGCAAGCTCTTTGCTGCTCACCCCGGCAAACGCCGAAAACAGCTGCGCCAGAATCCAGTCGGCCTGCGCGCCGCCGCCGTGCTGCAGTCGCGCACGCGTCAGCGGATCGATCAGCCCGTTGCGATGCTGATAAGCAAAGCTTCCCCAGCGCTGCAGCTGATCATCATCCAGCGCGCCGCTGACCTCACTGAGCATCGGCAGTGCCCGGAGCTGCGCCTGCCACCACGCGGCGGCGGCGTCACCGTCCGCACCAGGCGCACTCACCAGCCACACCAGCTGGCGGTCGAGCCGCTGCATAAACCCCTGCTGAATCTCTGCCGGCGCCTGGCCAAGATTCTGCTGCGGCAGCAGAGCCAGCACGCTGCTGTTAATGTGGCTGCGCGGCAGTAACCAGGCCAGCGCCAGCATCAGCAGCAGACAGACGGCCAGCCACGCGCGCGCGGCAAAAATCTCACTGCGCTGCGGCAAAACGGGCTCGCTCTTCATCAGTCAGTTGGCCGGGCTGCGTACGGGTATCGCTCAGAGTGATTTCCGTTTTATCGCCCTGGCGGTCATCCAGCGTAATGCGGTTGAGATACGCCGCGCCCTGCAGATCGATGCGGTTGAAGATCTTATTCAGCGGTGCCGCTTTCGGCGTCAGGCTCAGCTGCCAGCCGTCGCCACCGTCATCGTGGAAATCGAGCACAAAATTCTCGCGCAGTACCTGCTCATCCGCCTGGAACAGCGCGCGCAGCAGATGGTTAAACTGGAACATTTGCGGATTGCTGTCAGCGGTGATCACCTGCGGTGGCTGGCCGCTCATGCTTTGCACCATGCGGTGATCATCCAGAATCAGCGTCATCGGGAACGGTGTCGCCTGGTGCCACCACAGCCCCTGCTGCTGAGCAATCAACAGCTGGCCGCGCGACACCAGCGGCTGCGCCATGCCGGCGATGCTGCGCACCTGAACAAAGCTGGCGCGAATCACCGGCTGGCTGGCAAAGCGCTGCTGTAGCTGTTCCAGCGTCACCGCGCTGGCGCTGGCGCTGAGCAGCGTCAACAGCAGGCAGACCAGACGAATCATGATGACACCCCCAAACGCTGCAGCAGAATATCCGGCGAGACAAAGCACATCTCCTGCGTACTGGCGCTGACCGCCACCTGCAGCGTGTGCGCTTTGGTGGTCACCTGCCCGGCAGCGTTACGGATGACATAATCGATGCGCAGCCGGTTTTCATATTCGCTGATGCTGGCTTCAACACGAATGGCCTCTTCACAGCGCAGCGGCAGGCGGTATTTAACCCGGGTATCGACCACCGGCCAAACGTAGCCGCTGGCGCTCATCTCTGCATAGCTGTAGTTGATACTGCGCAGCAGCGCTTCACGCGCCACTTCAAAGTAGCGGAAATAGTTGCCGTGCCACACCACGCCCATCGGATCGCAGTCATGAAACGAGACCACCCGTTCAATCTCCGCGCGCCAGCTTGCGTCACGCATCGCGTTGCTCCTCTTCGGGCAGAGCCCAGAAATCGTAAAAGTTAAACCAGTCCAGCGGTGCCAGCAGGGCATGATGCTGCAGGCGCGCAGCGTAGCGATCGACCGCCGCCTGCAGCGCCTGCTGTCGCCCGTTGCGCGGCAGCGGTAAAGGATCGGCAAAGGCCTCGCAGTGCACGCGCAGTTTGCCCTGCTGGCGCAGCGCGAACATCAGCAGCACCGGACAGCGCAGCGCCGCCGCCAGCACAAAAGGTCCCTGCGGGAACGGTGCCGGTTGGCCCATAAATTCACTCCACACCACGCGCCGTTCGCCGCCGCGCTGACGCTGCACGGCGGTGCGGTCGCCAACGATGGCCACCCACTCACCGGCATCCAGCTTTTGCTGCAGTAAAATTGCGGTGTCCGGGCCGATATCACTGACCGGCAGCAGATTGACGCCCGCATGCGGCGCAATGCTCTCCAGCACCGCGCGGAAGCGCTGGGCGTTGTCGGTGAACACCAGCGCGTTGATCACCAGACCGCTGACCTGCTTCGCCATCGCCCGGCAGGCTTCGATATCGCCCAGATGCGAGGCGAGAATCAGCTGGCCTTTGCCTTCAGCGCCGCGAATCACCGCTTCCGCACCGGGCGCGAAGTCGATATCGCGTCCCCATTGCAGGTCACCGCGCCAGCTGGCGACTTTATCCAGCATGCTGTTGCCAAAACGCAGGAAGTGGCAATAGCTGCTGAGCGGCCGCGGCAGCGCAATCTGCTGTTGATGCGCCACGGCCTGTACGCGCGTCAGCCACTGCTGCGACGCCGCCCGCGCCGCGCGACCGCTGAGCCAGTACACCGCCACCACCGGCCACAGCAGCAGAATAAACGGCAGGCGGCCGGCACGCTGGTACAGCCACAGCATAAAGCGCAGCCCCCACTGGCCGCGGCGCTCTGGCGTCGCTGCCCAGTGCGCCTGCTGACGCCGGCGGGATAGCAGCTGCGGGATGCGTGGCAGCATGCCAAAGAACAGACGGGTGTGCATCCACGAGATACGCAGGTTGTCATGCAGCGCGTCAAAGTGTGAGACGCCGCTCGGCGGATAGGTCACGCGCGTGCGGATAAACCGGCTCGGCGTGCCCTGCCAGTAGAGGCGCACCATGATCTCGGTGTCAAAATCCATGCGCTGGCCGATAGCGCGGCGATCGCACAGCTCAAGCGACGCTGCCAGCGGATAGACGCGGAAACCGCACATGCTGTCTTTCAGCGAAAACGACAGCGTTTCCACCCATACCCAGAAATGGGTGATGTAGCGTCCATAGAGCCGGGATTTCGGGATTGAGGCATCGTACTGCGGCTGGCCGGAGATCAGGCAGTGCGGATAGCGTTCGGCCTCTGCCAGCATGCGCGGTGTGTCCTCCACCTGATGCTGTCCGTCGGCGTCCAGCTGCAGCGCATGACTAAAGCCCGCGGCCGCGGCGGCGCGCAGTCCGGCAATCACCGCCGCTCCCTTACCCTGGTTGTGCGGCAGCGTCAGCACCCGGAGCTGCGGCGCATCCAGCGCAGCGATATGCTGTTTAGTCCGGGCATCGCTGCCGTCGTCGACCACGATCACCGGCAGGTTGAACGGGGCCAGCCGCGCCAGCACCGACGCCAGCATGGCACCGTGGTTGTAGCAGGGAATCAGCACGCAGGGCGCAAAAGAGGCACTCAGCACAGGCGAATCTTCCCGCTGCTGGCGACCTCAGCCTGCGCACCGCGCAGCAGCGCGTAGCGAAAACTTAGCAGCGACTTTTCCGGCAGCCACTGCAACTGCAGCTCCAGCTGCGCATCCGGCGGCACCGGCTGCTGGAATTTGATGTTTTCAATCGAGGCAAAGCTCTTACCAGGCGCCAGGCGCGTCAGGCCGTAGTGCAGTACCCAGTCAAGCTGCGCCACTCCCGGCAGAATCGGCAGCGTCGGGAAGTGGCCGCGAAACCACAGCAGGTCGGCAGCCGCCAGCAGGCGCAGGGTGAGCGTGCCATCCTGCTGTTGCGCGTCTAATTCAACCGGTAACATCAAACAATTCCTCTATCTGCGGCCATGCGCGCTTGCTCTGCGCGGTGACCGGAATCGCCGTCACCACCCGCCAGTAGCGCGGCATGGCGACCGGCTCCAGCCAGGGTTGCAGCGCGCGTTTCCATTGTTGTTTACGCTGGTGCAGCGTGGCGGCGTCTGGCAGTTGCGGCAGCGCCAGCACCACCGCGATGGCATGGCGGCCGTGACGCTGAATCGCCAGCGCGGCGGCATCTTCCACACCAGGCAGCGCCAGCAGGCGACGCTCTACTTCGCTCAGCGACACGCGCTTGTCTTCAATTTTCACCACCCGATCCTGGCGCCCTGCCAGCTGAAACCGGCCCGACGGCTGCTGCACGATACGGTCGTCCAGCGCACAGCCCGCGCGGCTCTCCAGCAGATCGGAGAAGACCTGCCAGCGCTGCGGCGCGATCTCGCGCAGCGAGACGTGGGGGAAGCACTGCCACAGCGCAGCGTCATCGCTGGCCCGGCGCCACGCGATCACCCCGGTTTCGGTACTGCCATAAATTTCATCCACCGCGCAGTCCAGCGTTTGCTGCGCGCGTTGCGCATCCGCGCCCGGCAGCGCGCCGCCCGCGGAGACAATCAGTGCACAGGGCGGCGCCACCAGCGAAGTATCCAGCCGGCGCAAAAACGCCGGACTGCTGATAAAGGCGTAGCGGCGATCGGCACGCTGATCCGCCAGTTGCTCACCATAAAAAATTTGCTGCGCGGCGAACGGCAGGCCGAGCGCCATCGGCAGAATAATGCGAAAACTCAGGCCATACAGATGCTGATGGCTTACCGAGGCAATGACGTGACACGCCTGCAGACGCGTGCCCCACAGATCGGCCAGCCACTGAGCTTCCAGATCCATGGCGCGCAGTGATTTGACCACGCGACGCGGCGTTCCGGTTGAGCCGGAGGTGAACAGCACCAGACTCGCCTGCGCCGCCATCTCTGGCAGCGCGCCCTGCGCCAGCGCGCCGTCCCAGCGTAGCTGTGGCAGGGTGACCGCCAGCGGCATATCGCTGATCACGCCATCAAGACTGTCGTGCATCTCTTCCAGCTGCGCTGCGCGGCAGTGGCCGGGGATGACCGGCGTTTTGCCGGCGTACCAGCTCGCCAGCAGCGCCACGGTAAAGTGGTAACTGTTGTCAAAGCACAGCGCCCAGCGTGCGCCAGGCTGCGCCTGCAGCTGATGGGTTAAGCCCAGCACCTGCTGCCGCATCTGCGCCAGCGTATGCTGCTGTTGTCCCTGCCAGGCGACGAGACGATCGGCGCCGTGCAGCCAGTCGCGAATCGCCACGGCCTTCATGCGTGTTTCCTCATGCGCTGACGCAGCAGCCATTCGCCGCCCATCAGCGCGCCCATCAGCACATAGCTGATGCACCCGTTCCAGAGTGTCCATAGCCGGATATGACTCAGCAGGCAGGTAGTCAGGGCCACGCTGCCGTTGAAAATAAAAAAACCGCACCACACCTGTGTCACGCGTCGGGTATAACGAACGGCACGCGGCGGCAACTGAGGTTCACGCAGGCGCGCCAGGCGCTCTACCAGCGGCATCGGGCTGAACAGCGACGCGGCGAACAGCAGAAGCAACAGGCCATTCACCACCACCGGATACCACAGCAGCAGATGCTGCGCCCGCAACATGATACTGGCGAGAGACAGCAGGCAGCCGATCAGCGCCAGCAGCAGCAGCGTGCGGTTCAGCGCGCCCTGCGCCTGACGCAGGCTCCAGATGCGCGCCGCAAACACCAGCGCCAGCAGCATCAGCACGCCGCGCCACTGCGGGTGAGTCAGCGCCAGCCATACCAGCAATGGCCAGGCGATCATCGCCAGCGCGTTCAGCAGCTGCAACAGCCTGTGCATGGCGTTTATCAGGCCTGGTCGCGCATCAGCTGGTCGACGGCGTCAACCACGTCCTGTACGGTGCGCACCGCGCGGAAGGCTTCTGGCTTGATCTTACGCCCGGTGCGTTTTTGCAGATGCACCACCATGTCAACCGCATCAATACTGTCGAGTTCGAGATCTTCATACAGGCGAGCGTCCGGGCGGATCTCGTCCGGATCAATTTCGAACAGCGTAGTCAGCAGCGTCGCCACTTCCTGGTAAATATCTTGTTTATTCATGTCGACGGTTCTCAGGCTTGCTGTTGTTCAACAAAAGCGGCCAGCGTGGCCACGGAAAAAAAAGTGCGCCCGCAGCGTTTCGCTCTCGGCGGAGAGCTGCACGCCGAAGCGGTTTTTCACCGCCAGTCCCAGCTCCAGCGCATCGATCGAGTCGAGCCCCAGCCCTTCGCCAAACAGCGGTGCATCGCTATCGATATCATCCAGACTGATATCTTCCAGATTCAGCGTGTCGATAATCATGGTTTTAATGTCGTCAATCAGTGCTTGCATAACTTACTTTGTCTCTTCAGGCACCAGCGCCTGTTGCAGATAACGCGTCAAACGGCGCGCGGCCAGCGGCTGCGCATCCTCATCCGCTTCGTGAAAGGCGTGGCTGGCAATACGCGATTGTACGCGTACCGTAAAAACCGGTTTAACCAGCGGGATCTGATACCAGCGGCTTTGCTTGTCGAGCATACGCTGGGTACAGGTGATATGAATCACGCGCAGATCGCATCCGGCGCGCACCGCAATATTTGCCGCACCGCGTTGCAGTTGCAGCGGCTGGCCGTAACGAGTGCGCGTCCCTTCGGGGAAAATCAGAATGGTATCGCCGCGTGCCAGCCGCTGCTGGCTATCCGGCAGTAGCGTCTCCGCCTCGCTGTTAATCAGGTAATCGGCTGATTTAATAACGCCGCGGAAGAAAATGTTGTGCTGCAGGTCGGCCTTCACCAGGCAATCCATCTCGGGTAACAGCGAGGCGATCATCACGTAATCGATCAGCGACGGATGGTTAGCGACAATCAGGCAGCCGCGATCCTGACGCAGCGCTTCTGCGCCCAGCATTTGATAGTCATACACGCCGACAAAACGGCAGAAGCGCAGAAAGCAGCGAAAGCTCCATGCAATGCTGCGGCGCGCGATCTGCCGCCGGCGCAGACCGTCACGCTGAATCAGCAGCAGCAGGTTGAACCAGATCAGCGACAGCAACAGACCGCCAATGCTGAACAGGCTAAAGCAAAGCGCGGTCATCACCAGCCGCCAGTAATAGTTGCCACCGCGCCGCTGGCGCATCGGCATAGCGTTATCCGCCATGAGCACGCTCCCAGCGCCACTGATGACGCTCGCCGGCAAGGGTGAAATCCGCCGTCTCGCTCAGCATCGCATGCAGAAACTGCAGGCTCTGCGGCAGCGCATCGGGCTGAGCGCGGGCGGCGGTCGCCGTACAGCGCCACGCTTCGCCGGCGCGCAGCAGCAGCGCAACCGCGTAGGGTGCATTGAAGGTATCGATCTCCGGTAGCCACGGACGGTAGTAGTCGGGCACCAGCCCGTCAAAATCCACCAGCAGCACCTGCTGGTAACCGGCCTGATGCAGCGTGGTAACTTCAAGCAGGCCCTGCTGGAAGCTGTCGATGCCAGCAGAAATTGACGATGACACTAATGGCTGACGTGCGGCGATGGTCAGGCTGCCGACCGCCGAGTTGTGCACCGACATCGCGAAGTCGGTGGGGGATAGCGGCTGGCCGTCCGCGAGCGTACGCAGAATACGCAGATTGCGTTCCAGTTCGCCATGACGGCTGGTAAACACCACGGCGTCAACCGACTGTCGGGCCAGCAGCGCAAGGCCGCACTCAACGGCGGCACGGCTGCCGGGGCTGAGACGACGGGCAGTCATCATCGGTAAAAACTGAGGTTTGGCGATAGCCAGGCAGGCATCAAGTACCGGCGCGTGTTGCGCCCAGCGCTGCCAGTCGTCGGCGCTGCTGTGGCCCGGCGCGATGGCATGCCAGTCAACAAGGGAGTAAGCGAGTTTCATACCTGCATTCTTTCTTCAGCCTCAGGGATGGTCAGATTTTCGCTGCGCGGCATCCCTTCCCTGCTCTCTATTCCAGTCATCCGCCTCACGCGGATGTCGCCGAGTTCTCAGGCGGACATCGGGTCCGCCTGTTTCTATTTCGGCAGCGTGCCGGCTAACTTTACGATTAACTGTTAGCGGTGCGCGTGATGACTTATTTTACCGCCTGCACCGCCAGACGGGTCTGGATGCCCTGGTTCAGGTTCTGAATCCAGCGGTTATAGTTACGGTGAATCTGGCCACTGCCTGCTTTCAGATTGGTGCTGCTGACGTAATCAATGCGGTAGCTGTTAGCAGTGTAGGTGATACGGATATTCGCCGTGTGGCCGCGTTCTGCCAGCAGACCATTCATCACGCCCGGACCCGCCGGTGAGATCACCCAGTGATTGGCCGCGCCAGCTTCCACAATAGCGCGCTGCATCTGCTGATCGCTGTAGCTCTGTGCGACCGTCTGGCTGACGTTCTGGATCGGTGCCGTGCGCGATGCACAGCCGGTGATTAATACCGCTGCAACCAGCAGTGCCAGCGTGGCTTTTTTATTCATCATTTCCTTTTCTTCCCCTGTCATGGCAAGCCGCGCAACCACGCGGCCGTGCAGGCAACAACCCCTGCATAGTTCCGTTCAGACTGTGTAAAGCGCCGCGGATAATACCACTAATTGTAAAGACAAGTAAAAAAAAGCATGAACCACTTAAGTTCGGGCTGGTGCTGTTGTGAAAGCGGGGTGAACGGGCTTTAGACGTCATTTATGACCGCAGCCAGGCGGCTGCGGCATGATGATCAACCCTGCCAGCCGCCGCCGAGGGCGCGGTAGAGATCGATTTGCGCCAGCAGCAGCGTGTTTTTCACCGCCACAATATTCAGCTGGGTGCTGAACAGCGTGCGCTGCGCATCAAGCTCATCAAGGTAGGACGCATAGCCATTCTGATAACGGTTGCGCGCAATCCGCCACGCCTCGGCAACGTAGCGCTCCTGCGCCTGCAGTTCCGTCAGCTGCTGCTGGCTGCGCGTAATGGCATCCAGCGCGTTATCCACCTCGGCAAAGGCGTTGCGCACCACCCTTTCGTAGCCGTACAGCGCCTGGTTGCGCGATGCCATCGCCACATCCACCTGTGCGGTCAGCGCTTCGCGGTTGAGCAGCGGTGCCAGCACGCTGCCGCCGATGCTCCACAGGCGGAACGGATTATCCAGCAGATCGTGTAGCTGGCTGCTCTGCAGCGTGCCGGACGCCGTCAGGTTTAGCGATGGCAGCAGCTGTGCCTGTGCCGCCGCCAGCGACGCGTCGCTCGCCAGCAGCAGGCGCTGCGCCTGGACTATGTCAGGCCGGCGATTCAGCAGCTGCGACGGCAGCAGCGCCGGCAGTGCGTGTGGTCGCAGCTGGTCGAACTGGCTGCTGCGCGCAATCTGGCGCGGATTCATGCCGACCAGAATGCTGAGCGCGTTCTCCTGCTGGGCGATCTGATGCTGCAGCTGCGGAATTTGCGCTTTCGCCGTCTGATACTCCGATGCCGCCTGCATCCATTCCAGCCGCGAGGTATAGCCGGTTTCGAACTGACGCTGCGCCAGGTTCAGCGAGTTCTGCCGCGTTTCCAGCGTGGCCTCGGTGACGCGCAGCTGCTCGTCGAGCGCGCACAGGCTGAGGTAACCGGACGCGACCGAGCTGGCCACCGTCAGCTCGGCTGCCGAGGCCGCCGCACGCTGCGCCGCCAGCGTGGCTTCCGCCGCGCGGATGCTGTTGCTGCGGCTGCCCCATAAGTCGACCTCATAATTCGCCTGCAGCAGTCCCTGAAATACCGCACTTTCGTACGGCTGACCGGTCGCCGCTGACAGCGCACGCTGATGGGTTGCCGCCACGCCCGCCGACAGCGTCGGGAAGTTGTCGCCCTGCGCAGCGCGCAGCTCGGCGCGATACTGATCGACGCGCGACCGGGCAATGAGAATATCGCTGTTGTGCTGCAGCGCCTGGTTTACCAGCCAGTTGAGGCGATCATCACCAAAGCTGCGCCACCACTGCGCTTCCGGCGCGGCGGCGGGCCCGACCTGCTGACGCCAGTCGGGCGGAATCGGCAGCGATGACGGGGCCTGCTCCACTTCGCGGGCGCAGCCGGTGAGCAGTAGCGCGATGAGCGCCGCGAGTAACGGCCGCTTCATAACGCATCCCGGCTTGGTTCGGCGGCGGTATCAATGTCGACTTCCACTGACATCCCGGGCCGCAGCTGCTCCAGATCGTCACCAAGAATTTTGATGCGCACCGGAATGCGCTGGGCGATTTTCACGAAGTTACCGGTGGCGTTATCTGGCGAGATGGCGCTGAACTCAGATCCGGCGGCGGGCGAGATAAACTCAACGCGGCCGTCAAAGCGCTGCCGTCCAGCGCATCAACGCGGATCGACACCGGCAGACCGGGGCGCACGCGCGCCAGCTGGGTTTCCTTCAGGTTGGCGATCACCCATTTATTATCCGGCACCACCGAGGTCAGCCGCGTGCCGGCAGTAACGTACGTGCCTTTGCGCACCGACAGCTGACCGAGCTGGCCGCTGTCCGGCGCGATAATGCGCGTATTGTCCAGATCGATATTGGCCAGCTCCAGTGCCGCCTGCGCGCTGGCTACGTCGCCGGCCAGCGCCGCGCGGTTGACGATGGTGGTTTGCAGATTCTGCTGCGAGACCGCCACCTGCGCCGCCGCCTGGCGCAGCTGGGCCTGAGCCTGCGCATTGGCTGCGCGCGCGGCGTCACGCTCGCGTACCGACAGCGAGCCATCCGCCGCCAGATTTTCCACCCGCTTCAAATCCAGACTGCTTTTCAGCGCCTGCGCTTTGGCATTCTCCAGCGCGGCTTTATTGCTGGCGATAGTGGCCTCCGCACTCTTCTGCTGCTGCTGGTTGTTATTCTGCGCGGCAATCTTCATCGCCAGCTGTGCCTGCGCCTGATGCACGCGCTGGCGATAGATACGATCGTCAATGGTCATCAGTAGCTGTCCTTTGCGCACCGGCTGCAGATCCACCACCTCAACGTTCGTCAGGTAGCCGCTGACCTGCGGGCTGATAAAGGTCACCTGGCCGCGCACGTAGGCGTTTTCCGTTGACTGGATGGTGCTGGTAAAGGGCCACAGCTGCCAGGCGTATAAAATCACCAGCACGCCCACGATGGCGATACCGCTCCCGGCGGCGATAGAGAGAATGCGTCGGCGGTTGGTGCGCTCGCGCTCCGCAGCCTGTAGATCGTCCTGTTGACTCATGGGGTCTCCGTTCGGTTTGCTGGCGCAGCCTGCTGCTGTTGCTCAGTCAGATTATGTCGCGCCTGGCGCCAGTTAAGATAACGCAGCCGCGTCAGGCGCCACAGCACCCACATCAGCGTTACCATTGCCAGCGCGGCGGTCAGTAAATAGGTATCGTTATAAGCCAGCACGTTGGCCTGCAGCGTGGCCACGGTTTGCAGCTGACTGCTGCTCTGCGCGCTGAGCAGGCCGCTGTCCGCCAGCTGGCTGCGAAACAGCGCGCTGTACTGGCTAAGGCGATCCACCACATTGGGATCGAGCAGCGACAGCTGATCGCCCAGCAGGCTGGAGTGATATTTTTCGCGCCACGTCTGGAAGGTGCCGAGAATGGCGGAGCCAATCAGCCCGCCAAGATTCTGGCTCATGCCAAACAGCACGACAAAACTCACCAGATTTTTCGGCTGAGTCACCACGCCGCCGATGCCAAGCAGCATCGCTGGCCCAAGGAAAAAGGCACTGCTGAAACCGAGCAGAAACTGGCTGAAGTAGAGATTGCTGGCGCGCGTCAGCGGGCTGGATTGCGCATCCATCAGCGAGGCGACAATCATTACGGCCAGCGAGACCACGATTGGCCAGCTCAGATGGTTGGGTTTGATGGTCAGCGCGCTGGCAATCATGCCGCAGATCACGCCCGCAATGATCGCCAGCGCCAGCCCGCGCATCTGATCGTTGAGCAGGCCCAGCTGCTGCAGAAAGCCCACCGCGCCGGTATTCTGCTCGGCCAGCACGATGCGCATCATGATCATCACGATGCCGAGCCGCACGATCATGCCATTGCTCAGCCAGCGGGTGTTAATCAGCGGGTTAGCGCGGTTATGCTCCAGCACCACCGCCGCGACAATCAGCACCAGCGCCAGCGCCAGACAGACACCAAGCCAGGGTGTGCTGAACCACCACTCAATGCGCCCGAGCGACAGCACGCCGCACAATAACGCCATGCCCGGTGCCAGCAGCATAAAGGTGACGAAATCGAGCTTTTCGAACGCTTTGATACGGTCGCCCGGCGGCAGCTTGACCACCAGCACGCAGCCCAGCGCAATCATCGCCAGGCCCAGCTCAAACAGATAGAGGCCGCGCCACTCCTCCAGCTGCAGCAGCTCGCTGGAGAACAGCCGCGCCAGCGGAATCGCCAGCTGTGAGGCGGTGATACCAATCACCAGCGCTTTGAGACGGTGCTTCGCCGGCCAGGCCTGGATCTGATAATAGATGCCCAGCGAGCTGAGCGCCGCGCCCACCATGCCGTGCGCGGTACGCACGATAATCGCCGAGCTGAGATCGTTAGCGAGGATGTGAAAAAACGCCACGATGACGTACAGCACCAGAAAAGCTTCGGTAAACAGCCGCAGACCAAACTGCTGGCGGAACTTCACCAGCAACAGATTAATGGAGATATTGCCCATCACGTAGACCGCCGGCAGCCAGGCGATTTCGTTGCTGTACGCGGCGAAGGTGCCCTGCAGATTGGTGAGGTTGGCGGTCACCAGCGCATTACTCAGCGCACCGGTAATGGAGATCAGCAGGCCGATCAGGCCAAACGCGATGCGTTTCGATGGCGCATGCAGCGGTGTCGAGGGCGATCCCGGCAGCATCGGCTTTTCGTGCGGCAGCCATTCGCGGGGGGCGTACGGGTTACGTTTCGCCACGGCTATACGTTTCCTAAGCGTTCAAGCAGCTGCTGCAACACGTTTTCGGTCACTGCCAGCGCGGCGGGATCGATATCGGCCAGCAGCTGCGCGCGCAGCGCATCCGCCTGCGTTTTCACCGTAGCGAACGCCTCGTTGCCCTGCTCGGTTAACACCAGCAGGCGCTTGCGACGATCTTCCTTTGGCTGCACCCGTGCCAGCAGCTGCTGTTTCACCAGCCGATCGACCAGCGGCACCACACTGGCTTCCTCCAGCCCCAATAGCTGTGCCAGCGCCTTTTGCGTCGGCGGTTCACTGGCGGTCGCTACGCTGGCAATTGCCAGCCAGCTACTCATACTCAAACCGCTCTCTTTCAGGCGACGATCAACCGCCAGCCGCCACGCATGGGCAGTAAGATGCAACAGACGGGAAAACGGTTGTGGATGGTCAGTCAAAGCGTAGCGGCCTAATGGTTAGAGTTCTAACTAAATGGGAGGGTTATTATAAGCTAAGCGACGTGCGAATGAAAAGTTTGCTTACATCAGCAAATTTAGTCGTGCTGCGCGCAGATTACCAGTTTCACTTAAGTCGCGGAAAGGCCCGATCAGGTCGTGTGTACAGCTTGCCTGTATAACTTTTTTCGGCAAAATACCCTATAATATTGAGTAAATTAGCCTGATAAGCACGAAATGCACAAGTCGCCGCTTGTACAGATTAGGGGTTACTGTATAACTTTAGCCGCCATGAATCGGTTAACGATTCGGTAACGAATGATGCAGTTGCGTCGCCTCTGAAGGTGTTGTGGATTTCCACCTTCAGAGGTGTCTTTTTGTGTTGGGTGGTGAGTCAGGTTTTTCGCGCCTGTCCGCGCGGAAATATTTCATCCTGGTTGTGCTGGCCGCTGGGCCATCAGCCAATCTTAAGGGCTTACACATGCAAAATGCCGTCAACAGCAGCGATGTCCTCGCTGACAATTTCAAACAGGCCGTTAACAGTGAAACCAATGAGATGGAAGTCTTAGGCCATCTGATTGCTGAAATCCTGCACAGCGGTATGCCGGTGACCAATAAGGCGATTATTGCCGCCCTGATTGGTCGCCTGGAGCAGGAAGCCGATGTCGTCCAGCTGGATGTCTACCGTCACCTGCTGGAACTGGTGGTTCACCAGACTCCGGATGATTTTTCGCTGTAGCCGCAGCGGATTCCAGGGATGGAATCAACCCTATCGCCCCGTTTTACTGGCGCCTCGCGTCATCCCCCGGTAACATCACCCGCGTTAACTTTTCCACTAAATATTGCTATGCCGTGACGGCATGCGCATCAAATAAAAGAGCCTGCAACAGATGAGTCAAACTGCCGAACGCCCCGCTGCCACAGCGAGCGACATCACGGTCGCACGTGTGCTGCGTTCACCCTCTCTTTTCACCCGCGAGTGCCTGGCCGGGGTGATTACCGCCCTGGCGCTGATACCGGAAGTGATTTCGTTCTCCGTGATTGCCGGCGTCGACCCTAAAGTCAGCCTTGTCGCTTCGGTGGTACTGTGCCTGACGCTGTCGATTCTGGGAGGACGGCCAGCGATGGTCACCGCGGCGGCCGGTTCCGTCGCGCTGGTGATCGGGCCGATGGTGCACGCGCATGGCGTGGAGTACATTCTGCCGGCAGTGATCCTCGGCGGTGTTATTCAGATCATTTTCGGCCTTGCCGGGCTGTCGCGCATGATGCGCTATATTCCGCGCTCGGTGATGATCGGCTTCGTTAACGCGCTGGGCATACTGATTTTCTTTGCGCAGGTGCCGCACGTCTGGGGCCAGTCGGGTCTGGTGTGGCTGCTGTTCGCCGCCACGCTGGCCATCGTGCTGCTGCTGCCCAAAGTGCTTAAAAGCGTGCCTTCGCCGCTGGTGGCTATTGTGGTTGTCACCGCTGTCGCGCTGCTGCTGGGCTATCGCGTGCCCAACGTCGGTGATGAAGGGCCAATGCGCGCCGGCCTGCCGGATTTCACTACCCTGCTGGTGCCGCTTAATCTGCACACGCTGCAGATTGTCTGGCCCACCGCGCTGTCGGTCGCCTTCGTCGGCCTGATGGAATCCCTGCTGACCGCCAAACTGGTGGATGACATGACCGATACGCCTTCCGGCAAGCGGCGTGAATCCTGGGCGCTGGGCGTCGGCAATATTCTGGCAGGGTTTTACGGTGGTATCGCCGGCTGCGCGATGATCGGCCAGACCATTGTTAACGTTGAGCTGGGCAAGGCGCGTACCCGGGTGTCCACCGTGGCCGCGGCGCTGGTGCTGCTGTTGCTGGTCACCGGTCTGAGCCAGATCATGGCGCAGATTCCGATGGTGGTGCTGGCGGGCATTATGATGGTAGTCGCGGTGAAAACCGTGAACTGGCACAGCCTGCAGCCGGCCACGCTGAAACGCATGCCGTGGTCGGAAACGCTGGTGATGGTGCTGACCGTCGCCGTCACGGTGTGGACCGGTAACCTCGCGCTTGGCGTGCTGGTGGGCGTGATGCTCGCCATGATGCTGTTTGCCCGCCGCATCGCTCATGTGATTCATGCCGAACGTCAGCTGAGTGACGATGGCCAGCAGGTGCACTACACGGTGCGCGGACCGCTGTTTTTCGCCAGCAGCAACGATCTGTTTGAGCATTTTGACTACGGCCACGATCCGCAGCGCGTCACCATCGATTTGACCCACGCGCAGATTTGGGATGCCTCCAGCGTGGCGGCGCTCGACGCCATTGAGTACCGCTACCAGCGGCACGGCGCCAGCGTCACCTTCACCGGTCTGGATAACCGCAGCAGCGATTTCCGCGATCGCCTGAGCGGTAATCTCGGCTAAATCTGCAATCGGGACGCCCGGTGCGGGCGTCCTGTTCGGCATTATTTCACCAGGGCAAACAGATCATTGAGCGATTCGCTCATGGTTGGGTGGGTAAAAATCTGGTCACGCAGCACGCTATACGGCAGCCCGGCATCCATTACCGTTTTCACGATGTTAATGACTTCATGCGAGTCCGCTGCCAGCAGCGCCACGCCGAGAATCTGCTGGCTGCCATTATCAACCACGGCTTTCAGCATGCCACGGGTGTCGTCAACAACGCGCGCACGCGGAATCGCGGCAACCGGCAGTGTCACCACCTGAATATCCGTCCCCTGCGCGCGCGCCTGCGCTTCAGTCAAACCAATGCGTGATAACACAGGCGTCATAAACACGGAATACGGGATGTTAATGCGGTCTTCGGTGGTGCGCGTGCCCTTGCCCAGCAACTGATCGTAAACGATGCGGAAATCATCAAGCGAAATATAGGTAAACTGTGGCCCGCCGGTAACATCGCCCAGCGCCCAGATATGATCCACAGAGGTTTTAAGCTGTTTATCGACGCGCACCGCGCCGCGCGCATCGGTCACCACCCCCGCGTTTTCCAGTTTCAGTGCCTTCGTCGCCGGGCGACGGCCCGTGGCGACCAGCAGCACATCGACTTCACGATCGCCCTGTGCGGTATGCAGCGTCACGCTGTCGCGACCGCTGGTAACACGCTGTAATGCAGTGTTGAGCTCGAGCTTAACGCCCTGCTCCTGCAGGATCCTGGCTATCGCCGCACTGATATCATCATCTTCCCGCGCCAGAAATTGCGGTGCACTTTCAAACAACGTCACTTCGCTACCAAAACCGGCAAACATGGAAGCAAACTCAACGCCAATATAACCGCCGCCAAGGATCCCCAGCCGCTGCGGTAGTTGCGTTAAATTCAGGATCCCGCTGCTGTCAACCACGCGCGGTCCGGCAACTAAGCCTTCCAGTGCGGGAAACACCGCTTCGGCACCGCTATTGATAAAAATTCGCTCAGCATGAATCTGGCTGACCTGCTGTGAGGAGGTGATTTTCAGCGTGTGGGCATCCACAAATTCCGCCTCACCATCAATGACATCGACCTTCCCAATAGCGGCCAGGTTGAGATAATTCTTCTCACGCAACAATTCTACTACTGCCGCTTTGCGCTGCATGGCATCGCTGAAACTGGCATGATGTTGCACATCGTGTACCAGTGCTTTCGTTGGGATACAGCCAACATTAATGCAGGTGCCACCATACATTTCGCGGGATTTTTCGATGATCGCGACACGCCATCCGGCGCGCCCCAGAGCCGCCGCCAGCGTTTTACCTGCTTTACCAAATCCGATGATTGCTGCCTGATAATGGTTCATGATGTTCTCCATGAGCGTCAAAAATAGTCATCACCCAAAGCTTACGGTTTGCTGCCGCGCCGTATTTCGCCGCAACGCTGGTATTTTTGTCTTTGCGTCTGAATCAAGCGGGCAGTTCAGGGAAAAGGGAAAAAACAGATGGATCCATTGAGTCAACTGCTGCTGCTGCATAACCCGCAGGGCAGCATAGATAAGAACTGCGTGCTGAGCGATGAGTGGCAACTGCCGCACAGCGCCGGGCACCTGTGCGCAGTGCGCTGGCATACGGTCACTGGTGGCCGGGTCATGCTGGATATGCCCGTCACTGCGGGTGTCGAACTCACTGCTGGCAGCGTCATATTTCTGCCGCAAAACGCCGCGCATCGTATTTATCAGCGCCATACCCAGCCAACCCAACTGGTATGCGGCCTGCTGGAACTGCCCGCGTCGGCGCATGCTTTCCTCACCGCCCTGCCCGAAGTGCTAATGCTGGCCCCCGAACCCACAAGCAGCGATGGGCGCTGGCTGGCTGCGGTGCTGCCGTTCATCACCCAGAGTGCTGACGCACTGCCAGCTGCTGGTGATGCCGCACTTCGCAGCCAGCAGATTGGCAGCCTGTTCACACTGGCGGTGCGCCATGGGCTCTCAACTCACGCAGCGCACCCTGGCTTACTCTCCCTGGCTCTGCATCCACGGCTTGGTCCTTTAATCACCCAACTGTGCGCCGCGCCGGAAAGGCCGTGGACGGTAGAAGCCATGGCTCAGCAAGTGTTTATGTCCCGCGCTTCCTTCGCGCTGCTGTTCCGCCAGATCAGCGCTACCACGCCGCTGGCCGTGCTCACCGCCCTTCGTCTGCAGCTGGCCGCTCAGCGACTGGCGCGCGAAACAGCCCCGTTAATCAACATCGCTCTGGCCGTCGGCTACGCCAGCGAATCCTCCTTTCACAAAGCGTTTGTCCGTGAGTTTGGCTGCACACCGGGAGAATACCGACGTCGTGTTGAAACGCTGGCGCAGGACCGCTAAGAGTAAAGAAGAAAACTGTACGCGCTTCGCTTGCGTAAAGGCGTATTCGTGGCTTTGCTTATTTCTCAGTGCGTTAACGATTACGCGGTTCGTAACAGGAGGAGAGCAGGATGAGTGGTTTGATGAAGGCAGCCTTAGCGGCACTGACATTGGTTACCCTGGCCGGCTGTATGCAACACAGCGACGCGGTGGGCAGTGACGGACGTCCACACGCGCCCAGCAAGCAGTCAGTGCCTGGTGCCAGCGAAGGCGAAGGCCCGGTCGGGCAGCCACAGGATTGAGATTAGCGGGACAGAAGTTATGTCCCGTTTTTATTTTTCAGGCACAAAAAAACCGCCCTTACGAGGCGGTCACACGACACTGCTTATCATTGATTTTATTCTTGTTTTCCCATGGTACCCGGAGCGGGACTTGAACCCGCACAGCGCGAACGCCGAGGGATTTTAAATCCCTTGTGTCTACCGATTCCACCATCCGGGCAGGGAGGAAAGTGGAGGCGCGTTCCGGAGTCGAACCGGACTAGACGGATTTGCAATCCGCTACATAACCGCTTTGCTAACGCGCCGTAAAACTTTTCAAACTGACACCCGCTACTGCGCATGTCTTTATCTGGAGCGGGAAACGAGACTCGAACTCGCGACCCCGACCTTGGCAAGGTCGTGCTCTACCAACTGAGCTATTCCCGCATTTCATCAAGTAAATGTCTAACCACTTGATTTTATTATCGTCTGGCAGCCTGTGCCGCCGTTCGATGCGTTGCATTCTACTGATATGACGTTATGAGTCAACGTTATTTTTTGCATCCCCGGATCGTTTGCTGAAAATTACGGCGAAACGATCACTGATCAAGCAAATCCCCGCGCGCAGCGTTCAAATATTGCAGCATTGACCACAAAGTCAGCACCGCCGCGATGTACAACGCACACCATCGCCAATCCCCGCCTACTACGGGGGCGTTCGGACGCCACAGCATCCCCACCAGCGCCACCATCTGCGCCGTGGTTTTCACTTTACCAATCCAGGAGACCGCCACGCTGCTGCGTTTCCCAATCTCCGCCATCCACTCGCGCAGCGCCGAGATAATGATCTCACGGGCGATCATGGTTGCCGCAGGCAGCGTGACCCACCAGGTGTGATAGTGCTCGGCCACCAGCACCATCGCGATCGCGACCATCACTTTATCCGCCACCGGATCGAGGAAGGCGCCGAAACGGGTGCTTTGATTCCAGCGGCGCGCCAGGTAGCCATCAAACCAGTCGGTTACCGCTGCAATCAGGAAGATCAATGCGCAGGCGAAGGGTGCCCAGACAAACGGCAGATAAAACGCCAGCACGAAGAACGGGATCAGTACGACGCGAAACAGGGTAAGCAACGTAGGAATATTAAATTGCATAGTGACGGTAACTATCTGTTGTCAGTAAAATTTAGCTCTATGTTGCTACAGAGCCCTCAATGTTTCAACGAGTAGTAGATCTTTTCTGCCAGCCCTTGCGAAATACCCGGCACTTTTGCAATTTCCTCCACGCTGGCGTTGAGTCATCGCTTGCAATCCGCCCATATACTTCAGCAGCATCTGGCGACGTTTCGGCCCTACGCCTTCGATCGTCTCCAGTGAGCTGGTGTTTTTCACCTTCGCCCGTTTTTTCCGGTGGCCGGTGATCGCATGATCGTGCGATTCATCGCGAATATGCTGGATGACATGCAGCGCCGGAGAGTCCGGCGGCAGGCTGAAACGCCCTCGCCTTCCGGCTCGAAGAACAGCGTTTCCAGCCCGGCCTTACGATCGGCGCCTTTTGCGACGCCCAGCAGCAGCGGCTGGTTTTTATCCCAGCTGACATCAAGCGATTCAAATACCGCTTTCGCCTGGCCGAGCTGCCCTTTGCCGCCGTCAATCAGGATCACATCCGGGATCTTGCTTTCTCTTCCATCGCTTTACCGTAACGACGACGCAGCACCTGATTCATCGCCGCATAGTCATCGCCGGGCGTGATGCCGGTGATGTTATAGCGGCGATACTCCGCGCGCAGCGGGCCGTTACCGTCGAACACCACGCAGGACGCGACCGTCTGTTCGCCCATCGTATGGCTGATGTCGAAACACTCCATCCGTTTCACTTCCGGAAGCTTCAGCAGCGCCGCCAGCGCCGCCAGACGCTGGTGCACCGTCGACTGCTGCGACAGCTTCGTGGTCAGCGCCGTTGCCGCGTTGGTGCGCGCCAGCTTCAGATAGCGCGCGCGATCGCCGCGCGGTTTGGTTTGAACATTGACCCGGCGCCCCGCCAGTTCAGAGAGCGAATCGGCCAGCAGGGTTTTATCGTCAAGATTGAAATCCAGCAGGATCTCCGCCGGGCAACGTACGCGCCTGGCTGCCCTGCAGGTAGAACTGGCCGACAAAGGTTTCCACCACTTCGCCCAGTTCCGTACCGCCAGGCACTTTCGGGAAATAGCTGCGGCTGCCGAGCACTTTGCCCTGGCGGATAAACAGCACGTGCACGCAGGCCATCCCGGCGTCAAAGGCCACGCCGATCACGTCGAGATCGTCGCCGGTATTCGAGACAAACTGTTTCTCCGTGACCCGCCGCACCGCCTGAATTTGGTCGCGCATCCGCGCGGCCTCTTCGAACTCGAGTGCGGCGCTGGCTTTTTCCATCCGCGCGATCAGCTGCGTTAAGCACCTGATCGTCTTTTCCGGCCAGGAACAGGCGCACATACTCCACCTGCTGCGCATACTCTTCTTCACTCACCAGCCCGGCGACGCACGGCCCCAGGCAGCGGCCAATCTGGTACTGCAGGCACGGGCGCGAGCGGTTACGGTAAACGCTGTTTTCGCACTGGCGGATCGGGAAGATTTTTTGCAGCAGCGCCAGCGTTTCACGCACGGCATAGCCGTTGGGAAACGGCCCGAAATATTCGCCTTTCGCATGTTTGGCACCGCGGTGCATCGCCAGGCGCGGATGGGTATCGCCGCTGAGGAAAATAAACGGGTAGGATTTATCATCGCGCAACAGAACGTTATAGCGCGGCTGGTACAGCTTAATGTAGTTGTGCTCCAGCAGCAGCGCTTCTGTCTCCGTGTGCGTGACGGTGACATCAATATTCTGGATGAGTGAGACCAGCGCTTCGGTCTTACGGGAGGCCAGGTTGCTGCGAAAATAGCTGGAAAGGCGTTTTTTAAGATCTTTGGCTTTACCCACATAGATAACCGTACCGCCAGCGTCATACATGCGATAGACGCCGGGCTGGCTGGTTACGGTTTTCAGAAAGGCTTTGGAATCGAAAACATCACTCACTGACTTAACAACGTCTCCGCATTGCACAAACCATGTCGGATGGCCAGATGCGTCAGTTCGACGTCACCACTGAATGTTCAGTTTACTGAACATCCGATAACGATAGCTGTTCACCGTTTTCGGGCTGAGATTCAGCTGTTCCGAGATCTCATTCACCTTCTGACCTTTGGTGATCATCAGCATAATCTGCAATTCACGTTCAGACAAACTGGCAAACGGTGATTCGGTTTTCTGGGGCTCGATCTGACTCAGCGCCATCTGCTGAGCGATATCAGACGCGATGTAACGCTGTCCGGCATGCACGGAGCGGATGGCATTGACCACTTCCTGCGGTGCGGCACCTTTGCTCAGGTAACCGGCGGCCCCCGCCTGCATCACTTTCGCGGGCAGTGGGTTTTCGGTATGCACGGTCAGCATGATGACTTTGGTGTCTACAAGGTACGCGCGATTTTGCGCGTTGCTTCAAGACCGCCGATACCGGGCATGTTCATATCCATCAGCACCACATCGGCGGAGTGTAGTGCGGCACCATTTTACCGCATCTTCACCACAGCATGCCTCACCGGCAACTTTAATACCTTTAATATCTTCAAGAATGCGTCGTATCCCTGCGCGCACCAGTTCGTGGTCATCAACAAGAAGGACGTTGATCAACGGGACGTACTCCGCAGGTTAGTGGGGGAAAATATATTTCAGGGGCGTTATCTTACCGGGTTTCGCGTGGAAAGAACATCAGGGGCGCCAGATAAATCTCAAAACTAATGACCCATGTCAAATAGCAGGCCGCAGTGATTGTTTTTTTTAGCTGATGCAATACCATACTGGAATAAAACTGTTAAAATGTGACTAATATCATTAAGTTATAATTTATAACCCGCCTTCGCTTCTTCCCGCCCGCAGCACAAAAAAAATAATCTTTCCGTGGAAGTTTTTTGCGCACAAAAAATAGCGAACGGTGCAATTAATTAACCGTCTGCGCGCGGGCCGATGATGTGGCCTAAATTCTTCCATCAAGCGTATGATATACTCTGTTTTTTATGCACGGGAAGAATGTGTGCGCACAAGGTCATTCCACAAAGGAGATAATGATGAGTGATGAAGATTTCGTAACATCGCGCGATACCCAGGCGCTGGCGGATGAAGTCGCCTGCCTGAAAATGATGGTGACGCTGATCCTTAAAGGCATGGGCCAGGCTGATGCCGGTAAGGTGATCATCAATATGGAGCGCTACGTCCAGTCCGCGCTGGCGGATAAACCGCAGGCCGAGGTGTTCAGCAACACTATCCGCCAGATTAAAACCGCCTACCGTCAGTAAGCGGCGTGCCCTGCGCATCCTGCGCGGGGCGTTAGCTGTGTGACTGCCAGTTGACCGACACGCCCAGCGAGGGCAGCACTTCTTCCGGACTGAAGCGACGCGTGCCGCGATACTTCTCCGCCAGCGCCGGCTGCTGCACCGGAATACGAATGGCAAACAGATTGTCTTCTGACTGGATCAGTCCCGGCGAGAGCGGCTCGTACACCACCTGATGCTGCTCAAACATCTTCTCCAGCATCGGCGTGGCCGAACTGATCAAATACTCCATCCCGCTCAGCTCTGCCAGCTGTACCGAATGCCATAAGATGTTCAGCGGCAGCTCGGCATCCACTTCAAGGCGGGCCGAATAGCGCGACATTTCCCACACTTTTTGCTGATCAAAAGGCAGCACCATGCCTTCCGGCACTTCCGGCTCGTGCCACGGTAGCAGACGTGCGCAGCCACAAATGCCCTGACGCGCAGTCCAGGCAATCAGCCAGGTGACATCGGAACGATCGAAGCGATCGTACTCTTGTCCCGGCGTGCTGAGTCGCGGCGGAATTGACCAGCCCTCGCCACGCGCAAAGACGCTGTAACGATAGGTGCCCAACTCGGCCAGCAAAGAGGACGGCATATCCTTTAGCTGTGTTTGAATTATTTTCATCATGCGCCCCTGACATCCCCATGTTTGCAATGATTTATTAAGCGCCAGCCTGGCGGAGTTTCCGGCGCAGGGTAGACAACTGACTGCGGCTTAGGAACTACTAAAATTAGTAGTTGCCTTTTCGCTATATCAGGCCGATGGCTGCGGCATAACAGGCAATCTGCGTTTTATTGGAAACATTAAAACGCTTTTGCATATTCTTTTGGTGAAAATTTACCGTGTGTTCAGAAATAGCCAGAATGAGGGAAATTTCGGCTGAGGTTTTTCCCTCCGCTGTCCATTTCAATATTTCCAGCTCGCGCTGACTAAAATCATTCGATAACACCACCATTGAGCCGTCATTCAGACGGTCCAGCACACGCAAACTCAGCTCCGCCAGGAAGTGCAGTTGCACCTCCAGCTCAACGCGTCTGTGCTGGGTCTGGCTGGGTTGTTGCGATGCTATAGATAATATACCAATGGCACGATTTAGCGCCATTGCCGAGCATGAAAAGCCACTTACCAGCCCTGCGGCATTGGCTTCTGCCCATAAATTGCCTGCGCCGGTAAATAAATCACGCGTCCACTCCACGCCGCGACCGGGCTGCTGGCAGAGCATTAACACCGGATCCACCGCATAGTAATTTTCACTCTCGTAGCGTTTCACCCAGCTCTGCGGATAGGTGCTAAAGAGAAAAATACGCGGTCGGGTAAAAGGCACCGGATGCTGTACCAAAAAGGCAAAAGCATCAAATCCAAGGGCCTCAACATGTTTTTGCAGCAGCGATTTCAATTGCAGCACTTCGGAAAGCGCCTGAAATTCTTTTTCAGTTTCGCCTCGCCAGACGAAATAATTATCGATGGTCATTATTGCCCTGGCGCTGTTTCACGCCTTATTCATAACAGGATATCTGTGCCGATTAATGTAAAAAATAAATTAACCAGAGAAAAAATATTGATTGAAACCAGAGCGGCATTGCGGGCAAAAAGTGATAACTACCTTGTTGTCAATATGTTACCCAAATGAGAAATTAAACCAGGGTGCGTTTGCCAGCGGCACCATCAGGATGATAAGTCGTGCGAATCAGAATAAGATTTTTCTGAAGAATTTTCAATCGTCCTGTTGATTAAAGGCCAGACTTCGCAGATAAAACATTCGCCTCATCATTAATCGCTATTATCTTTGCCATTCCCCTTTTTTATACCGCCCGTCATAATCTTCCTGCTGATTAAGTCCGCAGCGCGGCTTAATTCCAGTTATTTCTGCAGTGTTTCCCTGCCGTGCCCCTGTGGCAGACATTTCCGGCACCGTCTTTTCCAGCTACGCTTTAGCAGAGGCGCAAGGTGGCAGGCACCAGCATAGCTCCGCAGGCTGGCGCGATTTCAGCAAACTGAGTGGGACTGACTATGTTAAACCAGCTGGCATTACCTTTTCTGGTCGTGGGCGTGTGTACCGCCCTGATGATCGCTAAAGATCTGTTGCGTCACCCGCATCCGCTGGCGGTCATGAATATCATCTGGCCGCTCACCGGGCTGTACATGCCGTTTTTCGGCTGGCTGGCATGGTGGTATCTCGGGCGTAAACCGTCACGTCAGCGAAAACTGGCGCTGCTGCTGCCCTCCGGATTAACCGGTTATGCCAGCTGGCAAACCATTTTTATTTCCACCTCGCTCTCTGCCGCCGCCTGTATATTCGGCGACATCATCACCCTGCCAATAGTCACCCTGCTCAAGCATTTTGCAATTAGCCCGGCGCTGTGGTTACAGGCGGTTATTTGCGTGATGATTTCGTTACTGGCGGGATTATTTTTTCAGTTTCTGGCCATTCGCCAGCGGGAACAACTTTCTATTGTCCGTACGTTATTATTAGCGCTGAAAACAGAAACTTTTCCGCTGCTGATTTATCAAACGGGAATCTTTATCTTTATGACGCTGGCCCTAAAATATGTGCTTAATCAACAGCTCAATCCCCTGCTCAGCGCCTTCTGGTTTATGTTACAGCTGGCGATGCTCACCGGATTTATTTTCTCCTGGCCGGCAAATCATTTCCTCATTAAACGCGGATTAAACCCGGCGGTGTAGTTTAGCGACAAAAGCCTGCGCCGCGCATGCCAAGGTGGAAATGGCTGGCATGCGCCGCATTGTAATCCGGCCCCAGCGCATTACCGAAGCTGGCACAGCCGTTGCGCCATAACGCGTGCAAACCGGCAGCGGCCTGCGGCGGTTGCTGCCAGTTTTTGCCTACCTGCAGCCAGCGCCCGTCCGCCAGCTGAAAGCCCGTGATGTCCCACGCATCTGCCGTCGCGTGTTCACTGCGGCGTCCTTCCTGGCGGTGATAAATATTGCGGCAGGCGTAACTGCCAACGTGCGCGATGCGGCGCAGCGGCGAGGTAATGCCGGCCTGCTGCAGCGCCGCATTGCTGCGCGTAACATACAGCGTACTGGCCACCGCCATCGGACAGCTGGCAAGAAAACTGCTGCTCAGCGTGACCTCACCGAAGCGGCTGATGCGCAGCGGTTGATCAATCGGACAATCGCCCTGCAGCGGCGGCACCTCACGGAAACTGACTCTGCCCTGCGCGCTGGCCGCACGCATCACCGCCAGACACGCGGCCGGATCGCTGCTCAGCCGCTGCAGCTTGTAGCGCGTCATCCAGCCCGGCGGATCGGTAACCTGGAGCGGTATAAACGGATTCCACTGTGGCGGCAGATGCGTTTTCAGCCAGGGTAAACTCCACCAGCCGCACAGGGCCAGCAGCACTATCGCGAGCAAAGCGCGCACGCTGCCTCACTTTTTCCGGGTTCATCGAAATGACAAGTGTAGAACCCTGCGCAGCGCTGCGTGGTGTAAGCGGCTCATTTGCAGAACATTTACGCAAAATGACGGCACGGCGCGCCATGTAAATATTTACTGACACGGTAAAGCACGCAAAAGGGCACAAAGGTTTAAAAACCATTACCGAGAGTGGCCGCCTTTCCTCTATCTTATGCCCTCTTGCCCTGTGCAACAGCACGTTATTCAACAGCCAGCAGAGCTGACACAACATCAAGACAGGAAAGATATTTTTATGGTTGATCAATCTAAAGCGGCGCCCATTGAGGCCGAACAGCCGGAAAAACTCCGGCGCAACCTGCACTAACCGCCACATTCAACTGATCGCCATCGGCGGTGCCATCGGCACCGGTCTGTTCATGGGCTCGGGTAAAACCATCAGCCTGGCGGGCCCGTCGATCATCTTCGTCTACATGATCATCGGCTTTATGCTGTTCTTCGTGATGCGCGCCATGGGCGAGCTGCTGCTGTCCAACCTGGAATACAAATCCTTCAGCGATTTCGCCGCCGATCTGCTCGGCCCGTGGGCCGGTTTCTTCACCGGCTGGACCTACTGGTTCTGCTGGGTGGTCACCGGCATCGCCGACGTGGTGGCGATTACCGCCTACGCCCAGTTCTGGTTCCCCGGGCTGTCGCAATGGATCGCTTCGCTGCTGTGCGTGCTGTTGCTGCTGGGCCTGAACCTGGCGACGGTGAAGCTGTTCGGCGAAATGGAATTCTGGTTTGCGATGATCAAAATCGTCGCCATCGTGCGCGCTGATCATCACCGGGCTGGTGATGATCGCCATGCAGTTCCAGTCGCCGACCGGCACCGTGGCCTCATTCACCCATCTGTGGAATGACGGCGGCATGTTCCCGAAAGGGCTGAGCGGCTTCTTCGCCGGCTTCCAGATTGCGGTGTTCGCCTTCGTCGGCATTGAGCTGGTGGGCACCACCGCCGCGGAAACCAAGGATCCGGAGAAATCCCTGCCGCGCGCCATCAACTCGATTCCGGTGCGCATCATCATGTTCTACGTGCTGGCGCTGATCGTCATCATGGCGGTGACGCCGTGGAGCCAGGTGGTGCCGGACAAGAGCCCGTTCGTTGAACTGTTCGTGCTGATCGGCCTGCCGGCCGCGGCCAGCCTGATCAACTTCGTGGTGCTGACCTCCGCCGCCTCCTCGGCCAACAGCGGCATCTTCTCCACCAGCCGCATGCTGTACGGCCTGGCGGAGGAGGGCGACGCGCCAAAATCGTTCGCCACTCTGTCAGCGCGCGCGGTGCCGGCCAGCGGCCTGCTCTTCTCCTGCCTGTGCCTGCTGGGCGGCGTGGTGCTGATCTACCTGATCCCGAACGTGATGACGGTCTTCACCCTGGTGACCACGGTCTCGGCGATTCTGTTCATGTTCGTCTGGACCATCATCCTGTGCTCCTACCTGGTCTACCGCAAACAGCGTCCGCAGCGCCATGCGGCGTCATCGATCTTCAAGATGCCGGCCGGCAAGCTGATGTGCTGGGTGTGCATGGCGTTCTTCGCCTTCGTGCTGGTGCTGCTGACCCTGCAGGAAGACACCCGCCAGGCGTTGATCGTCACCCCGCTGTGGTTTGTGGTGCTGACCATGGGCTGGCTGCTACGCCGGCGTAAAGCCTGATCCACCTAAACGAAAAAGGCCCGGTTATGCGGGCCTTTTTCGTTATAAGCGTTCAGTGAATTTGTGCCACGCCTGCGACAGTGACGGCCGCAGCGAATCTTCCCGCTGTGGTGCTGCTGCCGGCGCTGCGGCGGAACCGAGATTAAAGGTAAAGGTGTAATCCGGCTCTTCCCCCATGCGCAAATCCACGATCAGCGTGTCGTTGCCCTGCTGGCGCATGGCATAAAATCCATGGCTGAACCACGCAACGCGTTCGGCGTGCCACTGGCCTTTAAACGGGGCAAAAAGCGCGGGATGGCGATCGTACCAGCGAATCTGTAAGGGACGATTGGGCGACAGTAGCGACCACCAGGCTTCCCCGTAGCGCTGCGGCGTGATAATTACCGTACGCCACACCAGCGTATTAAACGCGGTGGGCGTCACCAGCAGTTGCTGCGGCTGCACGGCCTGCTGCGTCAGCTGGTGCTCAATATGCCGGGTAGCAACACTTTGCGCCACCATGCTCCAGCCCAGGTACAGCGTGCTGATGAGCAATCCGGCCTGATTCCAGCGCAGCCCGCACGCATCCCGCCGCCACAGTGCGACGATCAGGGCGATCAGCAGCGGCAGCGTGTAGAGCGGATCGATGATGAACATGCTGCCGATGGCGAACGGGTAATCGGTCAGCGGCAGCCCGAGCTGCGTGCCGTACACCGTGGTCAGGTCCAGCAGCGGATGCGTGATCAATGCCAGCCAGATGGCGAGGCACCAGGCGCGCCAGTGCTGCCGGCTGCGCGTCGCGCCAGCCACCAGCCAGCCAAATAACGGTGCCACCAGCGTCAGCCACAGCAGCGCGTGGCTCTCGGTGCGGTGCAGCGTCATGTTGCGAATGGCATCGCCGTGGTCGATAAACACGTCGAGGTCTGGCAACGTGCCCGCGACCGCCCCCGCCAGCGCCGCGTGCCACAGCGGCACGCGTTTGCCCATTACGGCCACGGTCACCGCCGCGCCCAGCGTTAGTTGTGATAGCGAATCCATGCACTCTCCTGGTCAGCCACGGGGATCAGCGCACGCGGATCCCTTCAATGATCATGCGCTGAACGTTATCCAGCGTCTGGGCAAAAAATTCCGCATCGTTTAGCGTCTGGCCGGTGATGGCTTCCACCTGGGACGCGAAATCAGCGTAGTGCTGCGTGGTCGCCCACAGCAGAAAGAACAGATGCTGCGGCTGCACGCCGGCAATACGCCCTTCGGCGATCCACTGTTCGATAATCGCCGCTTTGTCATCCACCAGCGCTTTTAAATCCCCCGCCAGCTCGCCCTTCAGCAGCGGCGCGCCCTGCAGCATCTCCAGACAGAACAGGCGCGATGCCTGCGGGTGGTCACGCGACACTTCCAGCTTGAGACGAATATAGTTGCGGATGGCCACCAGCGGATCCTGGTCATGACGCAGCGCACGCAGCGGCGCCAGCCACACATCAAGAATCTCTTTCAGTACTGCCACATACAGCACTTCTTTTGACGGATAGTAGTAAAGCAGGTTGGTTTTTGAGACGTCCGCGCGCTCAGCCACTTTATCCAGACTGGTGCCGTGAATGCCAAACTGCGAGAAGAAGGCCAATGCCGCTTCCAGAATAGCTGCCCGTTTCGCCGCAACGGCCCGCGATCGGCGTCCTGGCTTTTTTTCATCGCTTTTCACACTGTTACCTCTTCCATCCTGCGAAATCGCATCATAACAAACGCCCTGTTTCCTGCCTAATGCTGTGCCCTGCACCTTTTTCGCTCAGGTGACGCATGAAAAACGTGCAATTTGTTTTGACCAGATGGTCTGTTTTGGACCAGTCACTCAGGATTTACTACGTCGCTAATTTTAACCGATTGTTATGTATCACTTTTAAAATTGTGGCACAGGCTTTGCAATTTTGTGATCGAGCGCCGCCCGCAGGATGTGTGCAGGAAGCAACGCAGCGCGTGAAGCAATCCATGTTCAATGCAGAGAGGTTTCACATGAAAATTGGCGTTTTCGTTCCGATTGGCAACAACGGCTGGCTGATCTCGACGCACTGCCCCGCAATACAAGCCGACCTTTGAGCTGAACAAAGCGATTGTGCAGAAAGCGGAGCACTACCACTTCGACTTTGCGCTTTCGATGATCAAGCTGCGCGGCTTCGGCGGCAAAACCGAATTCTGGGATCACAACCTGGAGTCCTTCACCCTGATGGCCGGGCTGGCCGCGGTCACCTCGCGGATTCAGATCTACGCCACCGCCGCCACCCTGACGCTGCCGCCGGCCATCGTGGCGCGCATGGCCTCCACCATCGACTCCATCTCCGGCGGGCGCTTTGGCGTCAATCTGGTGACCGGCTGGCAGAAACCGGAGTATGAGCAGATGGGGCTGTGGCCGGGCGACGATTACTTCTCGCGTCGCTACGACTACCTGACGGAGTACGTGCAGGTGCTGCGCGACCTGTGGGGTACCGGCAAAAGCGATTTCAAAGGTGACTTCTTCACCATGAACGACTGCCGCGTCAGCCCGCAGCCGTCGGTGCCGATGAAGGTGATTTGCGCCGGGCAAAGCGATGCGGGAATGGCATTTTCGGCGCAATACGCCGATTACAACTTCTGCTTCGGCAAAGGCGTTAACACCCCAACCGCCTTCGCGCCGACCGCCGCACGCATGAAACAGGCCGCGGACAAAACCGGGCGCGACGTCGGCTCCTACGTGCTGTTTATGATTATTGCCGACGAAACCGACGAGGCCGCGCGCGCCAAATGGGAGCACTACAAGGCCGGCGCTGACGAGGAAGCCCTGGCCTGGCTCACCGAGCAGAGCCAGAAGGACACCCGCTCCGGCGGCGGACACCAACGTGCGTCAGATGGCCGACCCGACCTCTGCCGTCAATATCAACATGGGCACGCTGGTCGGCTCGTATGCCAGCGTTGCCCGAATGCTCGATGAAGTGGCGCCCGTCCCCGGCACCGAAGGCGTGCTGCTGACCTTTGATGATTTCCTCACCGGCGTTGAAGACCTTCGGCGAGCGCATCCAGCCGCTGATGCAGTGCCGCCGCGCCCACATCCCTGCCGTCACGAAGGAGGTGGCGTAATGATTACCGTCTTTGTGCCCCGCACCGCCGCCTGCGTGACTCTACCGGCACGCCCGGAAGCCATCGCCTTGCCGCCGGCGCAGAGCGCGCTGATCGTGGTGGATATGCAAAACGCCTACGCCAGCCCGGGCGGCTATCTGGATCTGGCCGGGTTTGATGTCTCCGCCACGCAGCCGGTGATCGCGCGGATATCATCAAGGCCGTCGCCGCCGCCCGCGCTGCGGGGATGCTGATCATCTGGTTCCAGAACGGCTGGGATGATCAGTACGTCGAAGCCGGTGGCCCCGGTTCGCCCAACTTCCACAAATCCAACGCGCTGAAAACCATGCGTAAGCGGCCGGAACTGCAGGGCAAGCTGCTGGCGAAAGGCGGCTGGGATTATGAGCTGGTGGATGAGCTGGTCCCGCAAGCGGGCGATATCGTCCTGCCGAAACCGCGCTACAGCGGCTTTTTCAACACGCCGCTCGACAGCCTGCTGCGCAGCCGCGGCATTCGCCATCTGGTGTTTACCGGCATTGCCACCAACGTCTGCGTGGAATCGACGCTGCGCGACGGCTTTTTCCTCGAGTATTTCGGCGTGGTGCTGGAAGACGCCACCCATCAGGCCGGGCCGGAATTTGCCCAGCAGGCGGCCCTGTTCAATATCGAAACCTTTTTTGGCTGGGTCAGCGATGCCGACACTTTCTGCGAGGCGCTGAAGTCGTAACCGCCGTTTCACCTGCACGCTTAATAATAAGGACTCTGAGTCATGCCTAAAACAGGTGATTATTCCGCCGGGCACCACCACGCCCATCGCCCCGTTTGTCCCCGGCACGCTCGCCGACGGCGTGGTGTATGTTTCCGGCACGCTGCCGTTTGATGCCGACAACAACGTGGTGTTTGTCGGCGACCCAAAGGCGCAAACCCGCCACGTGCTGGAAACGATCAAAAGCGTGATCGAGACCGCGGGTGGCACGATGGAGGATGTGACCTTCAACAGCATCTTTATCACCGACTGGAAAAACTACGCCGCGATTAACGAGGTGTACGCCGAGTTTTTCCCCGGCGATAAACCGGCGCGGTTCTGCATTCAGTGCGGTCTGGTGAAACCCGATGCGCTGGTTGAAATCGCCACCGTTGCGCACATTGGCCGGCAGGAGGCGTAATGCATCTGGACATTCAGGGATTAAGCGCGCCCGACGCGCCGACGCTGGTACTGTCGTCCGGGCTGGGCGGCGTGGCCGCTTTCTGGCAACCGCAGCTGGCGGCACTGACGCCACACTATCGCGTGGTGACCTACGATCAACGCGGCACCGGTCGCAGCCCCGATACGCTGCCGGAAGGTTACAGCATGGCGATGATGGCAGCGGAACTGGCCGACGCGCTGGCGGAGCACGGCATCGAACAGTATGACATCGTGGGCCATGCGCTTGGCGGGCTGATTGGCCTGCAGCTGGCACTCGATTATCCGCAGCGCGTGGGACGCGTGGTGGTGATTAACGGCTGGCTGGCGCTGGATGCCCACACCGAGCGCTGCTTCCAGGTGCGCCAGGATCTGCTGCTCAACGTTGGTGTTGAAGCGTTTGTGCGCGCGCAGCCGCTGTTTCTTTATCCGGCCGAATGGCTGGCACGCCATCAGTCGCGCATCAGCGCGGAGGATGTGCATCACGTGGCGCATTTCCAGGGCATGGAGAACCTGCTGCGGCGTCTGCACGCGCTGAAATCGGCCGATTTCCGTCCGCACGCCTCGCGAATCACCCAGCCGGTGCTGGCGATATGCAGTCAGGATGACCTGCTGGTGCCGTGGAGCTGCTCGCCGCAGCTGGCGCAGGCGCTGCCCAACGGCAGCCTGATTGAGATGCCGTGGGGCGGCCATGCCATGAGCGTGACCGATGCCGACAACTTCAATGCGCTGCTGCTGCGCTGGCTGGCGGACACCGCCACGCCGGCTCGCCGCGCCAGCTAATCACGGAGCCGATGATGAGCGTACATGAACTGCCCCTGTTGCCCGAAGTGAGCCAGCAGGCTTTCCGCGATGCCATGTCCGGCCTGGGCGCGGCGGTCAATATCATCACCACCGACGGTCCCGCCGGACGCGCCGGTTTTACCGCCACCGCGGTGTGCAGCGTCAGTGATACGCCGCCGACGCTGCTGGTTTGCCTCAATCGCAACGCGTCGGTGTGGCCCCTCTTCCGCGAAAACGGCGTGCTGTGCGTGAACACGCTGTCCGCCGGGCAGGAGTCATTGTCGACGCTGTTTGGCGGCAAAACCCCGATGACCGAACGTTTCGCCGCCGCCCGCTGGTACACGCAGCGCAGCGGCGCACCGCTGCTGCAGGGGGCGCTGATGGCGCTCGACTGCCCCATCACGCAGGTCGTCAGCGTGGCGACACACGACATTCTGTTTTGCAACGTGATGGCGCTGGAGCGCCATGATGCCCAGCCCGGTCTGATGTGGTTTGACCGTCGCTACCATGCCCTTTCACGGCAGGACGCCCGCTAACGCCGCACCGAGCGGCCCGGTTCGACCACTACCCTGGAGAAGACGATGGCGAGTTCCTGGTTCCCCCGCTGGCAGAAAAAGTCAGCCATGAGCGATAACGGGCTGATTGCCCCCGACGAGACGCCTGCCGCTTGGGCAGACGTTGGTGATGGGCCTGCAGCATGCGGTAGCAATGTTTGGCGCAACGGTGCTGATGCCGATGCTGATGGGGCTGGACCCCAACCTGTCGATTCTGATGTCCGGTATCGGCACCCTGCTGTTCTTTGTCGTCACCGGCGGGCGCGTGCCGAGCTATCTCGGATCCAGCGCCGCCTTTGTCGGCGTGGTGATCGCCATTACCGGCTTCAACGGCCAGGGGCTCAACCCCAACCTGAGCGTGGCGCTGGGCGGCGTTATTGCCTGCGGCGCGCTCTACACGCTGATTGGCCTGGTGGTGATGAAAGTGGGTACCCGCTGGATCGAACGGCTGATGCCACCGGTGGTAACCGGCGCGGTGGTGATGGCCATCGGCCTTAACCTGGCACCGATTGCGGTGCACAGCGTCTCCGCCTCGCCGTTTGAAAGCTGGATGGCGGTGATGACGGTGCTGTGCATCGGCCTGGTGGCGGTATTTACGCGCGGCATGATCCAGCGGCTGCTGATTCTGGTCGGGCTGATTGTCGCCTGGGCGCTGTACGCTCTGCTGGCCAACGTTTTGGGCTTCGGCAAGCCGGTGGATTTCAGCCGCGTGGCCAGCGCCGCATGGTTTGGTCTGCCGCACACCACCGCGCCGGTATTTGATATGCAGGCGATGGTGCTGATCGCACCGGTGGCGGTGATTCTGGTGGCGGAGAACCTGGGCCATCTGAAGGCGGTGGCGGGGATGACCGGGCGCAATATGGATCCGTACATGGGCCGCGCGTTCGTCGGCGACGGGCTGGCGACCATGCTCTCCGGCTCCGTCGGCGGCAGCGGCGTCACCACCTATGCCGAAAACATTGGCGTGATGGCGGTGACCAAAGTCTACTCGACGCTGGTCTTTGTCGCGGCGGCGCTGATGGCGATGGTGCTCGGCTTCTCGCCGAAGTTCGGCGCGCTGATCCACACCATTCCCGGCACCGGTGATCGGCGGCGCCTCAATTGTGGTGTTTGGCCTGATCGCCGTGGCCGGCGCGCGTATCTGGGTGCAGCATCGGGTCGATCTCAGCCAGAACAGCAACCTGATTATGGTGGCGACCACGCTGGTGCTGGGCGCCGGGGATTTTGCGCTGAAGCTGGGCGGCTTTACGCTCGGCGGCATCGGCACGGCCACCTTCGGCGCCATCATCCTCAACGCAATTCTGCAGCGACGCGGTGCCGCGCTGACCCAGCCGGCGGCGCGCCCGCAGCCTTAAGGCTTCTGCGGTGCCTGCTCCGGCACCGCTTTTTTGCGCCGCAGGCGCAGTTCACTGACAATCACCCCGCAGACAATCAGTGCGCCGCCCAGCAGCGCCGCCGCCGGTAACCGTTCGCCGGCAATGCGTCCGACCACACCGGCCCACACCGGCTCGCCGGCATAAATCACCGTGGCGCGCGTCGGCGAAACGCTGCGCTGCGCCCAGTTCATGGTGACCTGAATCATCGCGCTGGCCGCGCCGAGGCCCAGCGCGCTGAACAGCAGCGGCGCCGATAGCGTGGGTAAAGATTCGCCGTTGGGCAGCATCAGCACGAAGGCGCAGGCCGAGGCCACCAGCAGCTGTACCAGCGTCACGCGGCGCACATCGACCTGCCCGGCGTAGCGGCTGATAAGAATGATCTCGGCGGCAATGGCGAGGGTGCTGAGCAGCGTGGCGATCTCACCGGCATTCAACGTCAGGCTGCCATCCTGCGGACCCGCCACCAGCACCAGACCGGTGAACGCCAGCAAAATGCCCAGCCACGCCATCAGGCCCGGCGGCCGGCGCAGAAACAGCCACTGCAACAGCGGCACTACCGGCACGTAAAGTGCCGTCAGAAACGCCGACTGGCTGCTGGAAATGGTTTGCATACCCCAGGTTTGCAATCCGTAACCACCGGCAATCGCCACGCCAATCAGCGTACCCGCTTTGATTTCCAGCCAGGTAATGTGACGCAAATAGCGACGAAAGAAAAAGGCCAGCAGCAGCGAGGCGGTAGCAAAACGCAGCCCGACAAAAAAGAACGGCCCCGAGTGCGCCATGGCGCGATGCACCACCAGAAAGGTGCCACCCCAGACCATAGTGATAAAAATAAGTACCAGCTCCTGACGCGTAATACGCAGGCTGAGGCGGGAAGTGGAAGCAGACATAACGCACCAGAATAGAGGACTGGCGCACATTTTTGCTGATTAGCCGGGCAAATTGCAATCATTGTAACCGCCGGGCATACCCGGCGGCCGGGGATACCGTCACAGACGCACTATTTTTTCGCGCGGCTGCGTCCCCCCTTTTCACCTGCTTCGGCAGCACGCTGCGGATCATTTCTGAAATTCCCGCCGCTGTTTTTACCGCCTTTACGACCCGCTTCCGCGGCCCTTTCGCGATCTTCCGCGAAGTTGCCTGATCCTCCACGATGTTGAGCCATCATTTCCTCCAGGTATTGAGCATAGGTGGTGAAGACATTTCACTGCGTTAACAGTGTCAGGTCAGGTGCGCACTATCTCGCCACACCCGCTTAAAGCATAGCCAATGGATGCGCACAATCAGGCACATATTCATACTTTGCAACAGATAAACCGCTTAGCATCGTTTTTATGGCGAGATATTAAGCTGAAAAACAAGCGGTTAGCGGCAGAAGTCGCAGCGCGATCTCCGTGACTGTTCAATGGCTAACCAGCATAGCGCGCAGCCTCTTCTATACTTCTTTCTGTTCCTTACACCACAGGATGAAAACACGATGGCAAAAATTCTGGTGCTTTATTACTCCATGTATGGACATATCGAAACCATGGCTAACGCGGTGGCGGACGGTGCGAAGAGCGTGAGCGGTGCCGAAGTCACCATTCTGCGCGTGCCGGAAAGTATGGATGCCGAACGGTTTGCTCAGGTCGGCGGGAAGGTTAATCAGCCGGCGGCGGAAGCCAAACCGGACGATCTGCCGCAGTACGATGCCATCATCGTCGGCACTCCGACGCGCTTCGGCAACATGTCCGGTCAGATGCGTAATTTCTGGGACCGCACCGGCGGCCTGTGGGCCTCTGGCGCGCTGTACGGCAAGATTGCCAGCGTGTTTGCGTCTACCGGCACCGGCGGCGGTCAGGAGCAGACTATCACCTCGGTGTGGACCACCCTGGCACATCACGGCATGGTGATTGTGCCCATCGGCTACGGCAGCAAAGAGTTGTTTGATATTTCGCAGGTGCGTGGCGGTACGCCGTATGGCGCAACCACGCTGGCGGGCGGTGACGGATCGCGCCAGCCCTCGGCGGAAGAACTGGAAATTGCCCGTTATCAGGGCCAATACGTCGCCGGTCTGGCGGTAAAACTGAAAGGATAAATTCCCAACAGGAGAGAGTTATGGCAACAGAACAGTTTAAAGCTCACCACGTGGGCGAATGGGCGACCTTACGTCACACCTCACCGGAAATCGCTGAAGCAATTTTCGAAGTGGCGAATTATGACGAACGGCTTGCCGAAGAGATCTGGCGCCAGCAAGGCAGCGATGAGGTGTTATTCCGCGCGTTTGAGAAAACCGACCAGGACGTCCTGACGTGGGACGATAAGCCGGTCGAACGCAAAAACATCTGAAGCACAGGCGGGCATGTCCCGCCTTCTCATTTTTAGCCGTCAGGGAGCCTTTATGTCAGCCTATCAAAGCATTAATCCGGCCAATAATCAGCTGCTGAAAACCTGGCCATCACACGATGACAGCTACGCGCAGCAGGCGCTGCACACCGCCGATGCGCTCTACCATTCGCCGTGGAGCAAAGGCGATATTCAGCCGCGTCTGCAGGTGCTGCAGCGTCTGGCAGAGTTGATCGACCAGCGCAGCGAAGAGCTGGCCACCATCGCCAGCAAAGAGATGGGTAAGCTGATTGGCCAGAGCCGCGGCGAAGTGAAAATCTGCGCCAGCATCGCGCGCTATTACGCCGAACACGCGGCAACGCTGTTACAGGCCCAGCCCTATCCCAGCGATGTCGGTGACGCCTGGCTCGAATACCATCCGATTGGCGTGGTAGTGGCCGTCGAGCCGTGGAATTTCCCGTATTATCAGCTGATGCGCGTGCTGGCACCGAACCTGGCACTGGGCAACCCGGTGCTGGCGAAACATGCCAACATTGTGCCGCACTGCGCCGACGTGTTTGAAAAGCTGGTGCTGGAAGCCGGTGCGCCGCAGGGCGCGTGGACCAATCTGTTTATCTCTAACCAGCAGGTGGCCGATCTGATTGCCGATCCGCGCGTGCAGGGTGTGGCGCTCACCGGTTCAGAGCGCGCTGGCAGCGCGGTGGCTGAGCAGGCCGGTAAGCACCTGAAAAAATCCACGCTCGAGCTGGGTGGTAACGATGTGTTTGTGGTGCTGGACGATGCCGACATTGATGAAGCGGTGCGCCAGGGGGCACAGGCGCGGCTCAGCAACTGCGGTCAGGTGTGTACCGCGGCCAAGCGCTTTATTCTGCATGAAAAGATTGCCGAAAGCTTTATGGCTAAGTTTAGCGCGGCGCTGCAATCCGCTACGCCCGGCGATCCGTTAGATGAAAAAACCACGCTGGGGCCGCTGTCATCACAGGATGCACGTGACCGGCTGGTGAAACAGGTGGACGAGGCGGTGGCGCATGGCGCACGCGTGGAGTGCGGCGGACGCGTAATCGACGGCGTCGGCTGCTACTACCAGCCAACCATCCTGACCGGCCTGACGCCGGATAACCCGGCTTATTATCAGGAGTTTTTCGGCCCGGTGGCGCAGGTGTATGTGGTGGCGGATGACCGTGCTGCCGTGGCGCTGGCCAACGACTCACACTACGGTTTGGGCGGTTCCGTGTGGACGCGGGACATTGCGCGCGGACGCAACATGGCTTCGCAGATTGAGACCGGCATGGTGTTTATCAATTCGCAGAGCGATACCGCGGCTGAGCTGCCGTTCGGCGGCGTGAAGCGTTCCGGCTATGGCCGTGAACTGTCCGATCTCGGGCTGAAGGAGTTTGCTAACCAGAAACTGGTCGTGGTAGCCGGTTAAACGGCATGAAACCACCGTTGAACTGAACGGTGGTTTTATTCGATTGACTGCGGTGCGCGTCAATGCGCAGCCGGTAACAACACAGCAGGGTCGCCGCGCATGGCGACCCTGCTGGCGTTTTAGTTGCTGGCCGCTGCCGGCTGTTGCACGGGTTTAGCGTCCGCCTCTGGCTTCGCCGGCGCTGCCTCAGCCTGCGCTTTCTGCGCCGCTGCGGCATCGGCTTTCGCCTTCTCCTCTGCGGCCTTATGAGCGCTGGCCTTCTCAGCTTTGGCTTTGTCGTCCGCCGCTTTTTGCGCCGCGGCCTTGTCCGCCTTCACTTTTTCCTCAGCGGCTTTGGCGTCAGCGGCTTTCTGCGCTGCAGCTTTATCAGCCGCCGCTTTGTCAGCTGCCGCTTTATCTGCGCTGGCCTGATCCGCTTTGGCCTGTGCGTCATCGCTGGCTGCCGGTGCGGCAGCAGGCTGTGCGGCCGGTGCCGGTGCGGCTGGCTGCAGCGGTGTACCCTGCAGCGCGTTGTTCAGCGCGCTGGTGAATTGATCCCAGCTGCAGTAGCCGTTGGCGTCAGTGTCACACCCCGCCAGCTGCAGCGTAACGCGCTTCGGTGGGTTCTTCAGGCTCAGCACATCGGCATTACGCAGCTGATCCGCCGTCTGATAGACATACTCCACTTTCAGCAGATCTTTATTGTTCTTTGCATCGTGCCAGCGTTCAAACACCACCTGGCCGCCAATCGGGGTTTTCTCGTCGTTACCCGGCAGCTCGTATGGCTTAACCTGCAGCGCGCTCAGTAATGACGCGATATTCGAATCGTGTCCGACCATCAGCGTGACTTTTGGCGCGGTGGCTTTATCCTGATCGACCAGCTGGCTGCGGATGTAATCCACCAGCGGGGCGGCAACGTCACGCGCCACTTCAGGCGCGGTAAACAGCGCATCCTGATAACCATTTTTGATCGCCGCCAGCTCTTTCCACTGCTCAGGCGTTTTGATTTGCCCCCAGGCAACCTGATCCGCCGGGAAACCTTCGTAATACTGCAGCGTAAAGGCGTCGACCAGCGAGTTACCCACTTTCAGCGGGCCATTGACGCCGGGCTCTTTGCCGTTTTCCGCGCTAAAGGTGTTGTCGCCGCTGCTCAGATCGCACTGTTTCTTGCCGTTACAGGCCGGGGCTGATTTGTAATCGACGATTTTTTCCAGCCGCTGGAAGGCCGGCTTCAGCGCCAGCTTCTCATTGGCTGCGGTCATCGCCGCCAGCGCTTTCTTGTTAAACGCTTCGCTGCCATCGGTGATTACCGGATTGAAGATCGGGTCCATGGTGCCCATCGCATCCTGATGGGTGACAGCGATATCGCAGCCCGGGAAAGCACCGGTGACGAAATACTGCGCCGTCGCGACGGTGCGCTGCAGGCTGTTGGCATAGACAAAAATGTTGCTGCTGTCCGGACAGGTGCCGTTCTGTACCAGCCCCTGCTGGGCCAGCCACTGACGGGTGTAGTTACCCATGTAGACTTCCAGCACGCCGCCTTTGGTGGTCAGCTCACCGCCGGGCACATCCCACTGCGGCCAGCTTTTTTTCGTCGCCTGCTCCAGCACGCTGCCGTTGTTGGCCAGCGGGGCACGCAGGTTGTGACGACTCAGCATCAGGACCTGCTGCAGTTGCATGTCGCCATCCGCGGCATAAGCGCTCATACCCATCGGCAGCGCCGCGATCACTGACAGCGCGCAAAGACTCAGTTTCTTGATCATTGTGCCTATTCCATAATTCATCAGGGAAACACTCTGGCATTCAAGCGATTAGCTCGCCAAAGAGCGAATTACCGCACAGTGTAACCCAGCTTGCCTGAGAAAATCGCCAGATGTTTGCAAAAACCGTGCATCGACTATAGCAGTAAACGCGCTGGCCGTCGGGTTACGGCAGCAGATTGAAAAGCTTCAGGATGTTTTTCAGAAGGATGGAAAGCAGAAAAGCGAAAAGCCCGCATCGCTGCGGGCTTCTCTTATATGGCGGAGGAACAGAGATTCGAACTCTGGGATGGTTTCCCATCGGCGGTTTTCAAGACCGCTGCCTTAAGCCACTCGGCCATCCCTCCTGAAATCTTTTTGTCACCTCACACTGCGAGAGTGTGAAGTGGCGGAGGAGGAGAGATTCGAACTCTCGGATGGTTTCCCATCGGCGGTTTTCAAGACCGTTGCCTTCAGCCACTCGGCCACCCCTCCGCAATGAGGCGCACTATAAACATCCCCCCGAACGATGTAAAGCATCCAATGATTCGTTCGCCTGAAAAACAGTCAAAAATGATTTTTTTGCCGTCTTAATCGTCATTCTGCTCAGTGAAACAGCAATTTATCGCGTAAAGATGGGTAAAACGCCTTTTCTGTCCTCTGACCGTTGCGTATTCTCAGGCCATATTTGGTGTTCTCTCTCTAACAGGAGCGCATGATGGACAGAATAATTAGCTCGTCACAGCAGCGAGTCGCTGCTCAGCACGCACAAAGTGCTGCGCAATACCTATTTCATGCTTAGCCTGACGCTGGCGTTTTCCGCGATCACCGCCACCGCCAGCACCGTGCTGATGCTGCCGTCGCCGGGGCTGATCCTGACGCTGGTGGGCATGTATGGCCTGATGTTCCTGACCTATAAAACCTGGCCAACAACCCGGCCGGTATTCTGGCCGCGTTCGCCTTCACCGGCTTCCTGGGCTACATCCTGGGGCCGATGCTGAACGCGTATCTGTCTGCCGGTATGGGTGATCTTATCGGCATGGCGCTGGGCGGTACCGCGCTGGTGTTCTTCTGCTGCTCGGCCTACGTGCTGACCACCCGTAAAGACATGTCCTTCCTCGGCGGCATGCTGATGGCGGGTGTTGTGGTGGTGCTGGTGGCTGTGGTGGCCAACATCTTCCTGCAGCTGCCTGCCCTGCACCTGGCGATCAGCGCCGTGTTTATCCTGATCTCCGCCGGCGCGATCCTGTTTGAAACCAGCAACATCATTCACGGCGGCGAAACGAACTATATTCGCGCCACCGTCAGCCTGTATGTCTCGCTGTACAACATCTTCGTCAGCCTGCTGAGCATTCTGGGCTTCGCCAGCCGCGACTAAGACGTTACGCATGCGTTCAAGGCCCCGCTCCGGCGGGGCTTTGTTTTTTGCGGCCGAAAAAATTTGCTAAACTGGCGGCCGTTCCGAATTATCCGTTATCGAGGAAATTATGTTGGATGTTTGAAGGTAAAGAGATTGCCACTGACGCAGAAGGCTATCTGAAAAATAGCGCTGACTGGAGTGAAGCGCTGGCGCACGGCTATTGCGGCAGCAAGGAAGCGATTGAGCCTCTCCCACCGAAGCACACTGGGAAGTGGTGCGCTTTGTGCGCGACTTCTATCAGGAATTTAATACCTCGCCGGCGATTCGCATGCTGGTCAAAGCCATGGCGCAAAAATATGGCGAAGAGAAAGGCAACAGCCGCTATCTGTATCGCCTGTTCCCGAAAGGGCCGGCAAAACAGGCCACCAAAATCGCCGGCCTGCCTAAACCGGTGAAATGATCTGACTGATCAGCCGGTAGCGGTAAACCCGGCGTATCGTCCATGCTCCGCCGGGCTGATGCGGCTCCACCAGCACGCTTATCGACCCGGGCGCTGCGCGGCCCGCCCGCTTTCAGCCACGCCACCAGCTTGTCTCCACCTGCGCCTGCGTGCCGCAGGCCACCACCTGAACGCTGCCGTCATCAAGGTTGCGCGCATAGCCGGTCACCCCCAGCGCCTCGGCCTGCCGCTGTGTGGAATAGCGGAACCCGACCCCCTGCACCATGCCGTCGTACCCAGGCAATTTTGCATAACTTGTGTCATCATGGCGATCTCCCCTTTTTGTGTGCTGGCGCGTTATGGCATTTGCCGGGCTCATCCACCGTCGACAATGGCGCCTCATTTTCTTCTAGCTGTACAGCATTAGCCAAATATGACCGTACGCCTGTTTCTCGCCAAAGGACGCGAAAAATCCTTACTCCGCCGTCACCCCTGGGTGTTCTCCGGCGCCGTTGCCCGTATGGAGGGCAAAGCCAGCCTCGGTGAAACCATTGATATCTGTGAACAGCCAGGGGAAATGGCTGGCGCGCGGCGCCTACTCGCCAGCGTCGCAGATCCGCGCTCGCGTCTGGACGCTTGGATAAAGATGAAACCATCGACATCGACTTCTTCGTGCGTCGCCTGCAGCAGGCGCAGCAGTGGCGCGACTGGCTGGCGCAGCGCGACGGGCTGGACAGCTACCGCCTGATTGCCGGCGAGTCCGACGGCCTGCCGGGCGTGACTATCGATCGTTTCGGTAACTTCCTGGTGCTGCAGCTGCTGTCCGCCGGGGCGGAATACCAGCGCCCGGCCCTGCTTTCCGCCCTGCAACATTGCTACCCGGAATGTGCCATTTACGATCGCTCCGACGTGGCGGTGCGCAAAAAAGAGGGCCTGGAGCTGACGCAGGGCCCGGTAAGCTGGGTGAACTGCCGCCTGCCCTGCTGCCGATTGAACCGAGCACGGCATGAAGCTGCTGGTGGATATTCAGGGCGGGCACAAAACCGGTTACTACCTCGACCAGCGCGACAGCCGCCTGGCGACCCGTCGGTATGTCTGCCGAAAAGCGTGTGCTGAACTGCTTCTCCTACACCGGCGGCTTTGCCGTTTCGGCGCTGATGGGCGGCTGCCGGCAGGTGATCAGCGTGGATACCTCGCAGGAAGCGCTGGATGTGGCAAAGCAGAACGTCGAGCTCAACAAGCTGGATCTGAGCAAAGCGGAGTTCGTCCGCGATGACGTGTTCAAGCTGCTGCGTAACTATCGCGATCCAGGGCGAGAAGTTCGATGTGATCGTGATGGATCCGCCGAAGTTCGTGGAGAACAAAAACCAGCTGATGGGCGCCTGCCGCGGCTATAAAGATATCAACATGCTGGCGATGCAGCTGCTGAACCCGGGCGGCATTCTGCTCACCTTCTCCTGCTCCGGGCTGATGCCCACCGATTTATTTCAGAAAATCATCGCCGATGCCGCAATAGATGCCGGCCGTGATGTACAATTTATAGAGCAGTTCCGTCAGGCAGCCGATCACCCGGTGATCGCCACCTACCCGGAAGGGCTGTATCTGAAAGGGTTTGCCTGTCGCGTCATGTAACTTGAAATGCGCTGTCCCTGCCCCCATATCGGTGGCAGGGCAAAGTTTCGGGAGGTGACAATGATTGCCAGCAAATTCGGTATCGGACAGCAGGTCCGCCACACTTTGCTCGGGTATTTGGGTGTGGTCGTGGATATCGACCCGGAGTATTCGCTGGACGATCCGCAGCTGGATGAGGTGTGGCGGTCAACGATGAATCGCTGCGTTCCGCCCCTTGGTACCACGTGGTGATGGAAGACGAGGAAGGCCAACCGGTACACACCTATCTGGCGGAAGCACAGCTGGATAGCGAAGCCCAGGAGGCACACCCCGAGCAACCATCGCTGGATGAACTGGCGGAATCCATCCGCCACCAGCTACAGGCGCCACGCTTGCGCAATTGACCGCGCCAAGCGGTACGGCGAGCGCCGCGTGCGGCCGTTTTTTTTTACTTCGCCAGGCCCAACCGGGGAATGTCGATCTCCGGACAGCGATCCATCACCACGCGTCAGCCCGGCCTCACGCGCCAGCACCGCCGCCTGCTCGTTAATCACGCCCAGCTGCAGCCACAGCGTTTTGGCGCCGATAGCTATCGCTTCCTGCGCCACGCCCCAAGCCGCCTCGGAATTGCGGAACACATCCACCATATCGATTTTTTCCGGCACTTCCGCGAGCGTGGCATATCCCTGCTGCCCAAGCAGCGGTTTTCCCCGCCACTTTTGGCGAGACCGGGATCACGTGATAGCCCTGATCCAGCAGGTATTTCATAACGCCATAGCTGGGACGCTCAGGGTTATCGCTGGCACCCACCAGCGCGATGCGTTTGGTTTGCGTCAGGACATCGCGAATCGTTTGATCGTTCATGTTTCTTCTCCCGTTGCTCTCACACCGCCCCTCCGCTTCGAGTGTAACCGATCGGCACCCGCTCGGCTAAACGCAACGCGAGGGAAACTTCAGCGCAATCTATGGAAAAGTTTGTCGCGGTTCAGCTGCTTGGCGTGTTAATTCACGAATAAATATGTTAAAATGTAAACTTAACTGCCCTATTGTAAAAATTTGCTACACAATCTGTGCCGTGTTCAACACTTAGAGCTACGTCACTTTATAAGGAGTTGAAATGAAGCTGTCTCTGGCTGTTACGGGTTTGCTGTTGCTGCTCGTATCGGCAACCTGCCATGCTATCACCCTGAAGCTCGCTCCGGAGATCGACCTGCTGGTGGTGGACGGGCGCAAAATGACAGGTTCGCTGCTAAAAGGCGCGGACAGCCTTGAACTGGATGGCGGACAGCACCAGTTGCTGTTTCGCGTGGATAAACCCTGCGCCGATGCCAGCAACTCAGGCCTTCTTCCGCTCAGAACTGCTGGTTGTCTCCTTCAATCCGCCGACGCCCATTCCAGGTGGCGATTCGCCTGCCGGCGCTGAATAACCGCCGCGAACGCAGCCTGTTTGATAAATCGCTGAATTATCTGGTGGTTGATGAGCGTGGTAATGAAATAGCCAGCATTCGCGATCGGTTGCCGGGTGAGAGCAGCGGCAATGCCGATTTGGAAAAGGCGATGCTGGATTACAACCGTACGGCGCAGGCGGCCAGCGTGCCGCGCTTTGCGCTGCAGGCGGCCAGCGTACCGGACGCCAGTCTCAGTCTGGATATGGTATGGCAGGACGCCAGTAATTTGCCCGCGCTGCAACGCTGGCTGCAGCGTGTTGATGCCGCCACGCGGCAGCGTTTTATCAGTTGGGCCAATGAAAACCGCTACGTGATCCTTCCCGGCGTTTTTTCCCGAAGGGTTTTTTTCGCAAGTTGATAGCAGCTGAACGCCAGGGGTAAACTCGTGCCTTCACTACGTTTGCACAGCGCCGATTAGCGAAGGAAGCCCCATGGAGCAGACCGTTCGTACCCTGAAAGTTCACAAACACATTGCCCTGGTGGCCCACGATCACTGCAAACAGGCCCTGCTGGAGTGGGTAGAAAATCACAAGACCATTTTGGCGCAGCACCAGCTGTACGCCACCGGCACCACCGGTAACCTGATCCAGCGCGAAACGGGTCTGGAGGTGAATGCCATGCTGAGCGGCCCGATGGGCGGCGATCAGCAGGTCGGCGCGCTGATTTCCGAAGGGAAAATTGATGTGCTGATCTTCTTCTGGGATCCGCTGAACGCGGTTCCGCACGATCCGGATGTCAAAGCGCTGCTGCGTCTGGCGACGGTATGGAATATCCCGGTGGCGACCAACCTCTCGACGGCGGATTTCATCATCGAATCGCCGCAGTTTAACTCGCCGGTGGATATCCTTATTCCGGACTATCAGCGTTATCTTTCAGAGAGATTGAAGTAGCTTTTTTGCCGGTGGTGGCTACAGGCCTGTGTACCCGGTTTCTCTGCCGCAACCGTGCCCAGCTTCGCTGCCAGGATATTTTTTTTTCGACAAACACGGATGGCTCCTCTTTATTGAACAGCAGCCACACGCGATGGCGCGCGCGGGTGATGGCCACATACAGCAAACGCCGCTCTTCGGCATCCGGAAAATCTTCCGGCTGCGGCAGCAGGGCCTCTTCCATGACCGACTCGCGCGCCGGGGCCGGGAAACCGTCGCTGCCCTCTTTCAGCCCCACCACAATCACATAATCGGCCTGCTGCCCTTTGCTGGCGTGAATGGTCATAAATTCAAGCTGCAGCTTCGGCCAGCGGGTGGCGGCTTTTTCCAGCGCCTCGGGTTTGAGGTGATGGTAACGCGCCAGCACCAGGATACGCTCATCGGGCTTCGCGTAACCGCTGAGCTTGTCCAGCAGCGGTTCCAGCTGATCGTCCGCCAGCAGGGTCACGGCTTTTTTATCCCCTGGGCGCAGGCTGTTGAGCGGTTTTGCCAGCTGATGCGGGTTCTGCTGGATAAAGCGGTTGGCGATTTCACCAATGCGTGAATTGAAGCGGTAGGTGGTGTCCAGATCGCTGCGGTCTCCTTCGCCAAAATAGTGGTGGAACGCGGTCGTCAGGGAGAGTTGCGCCCCGCTGAAGCGATAGATGGCCTGCCAGTCATCCCCCACCGCAAACAGCGACGTATGTTTATTTTGCTCCCGTAGCGCCGAGAGCAGGGCAGCACGCTGCGGCGAGATGTCCTGGAACTCATCCACCAGAATATGTTTCCACGGGCTGACAAAACGTCCCTTCTCAAGAATGATGATGGCCTGATGGATCAAACCGGAGAAATCAACGGCGTTTTCCTCTTTCAGCGCGGTTTTCCAGGCTTTCAGCATTGGAGCCATCAGCTTGACCCGCTTCGAAAACAGATCGCGGATCGCCTCCGGCGCGCTTTCAATCATCTCTGCCTGCGTTCCGCCGTGCATTCGCATCAGGCTGACCCAGCGGTCAAGCCGTGAACCCAGCCGACGCGCCAGCTTGTCATCCTGCCAGAAGCTGCCTTCCGGCACGTCCCAGTTGAGCTCCTCCTCGAGCCACTGACGCCATCCTTTCGCCTGCGCCTTTTTCTCACTGCACTGCTGGCGCCACGTTTTGATAAACAACGCCTGACGCGCCTGCGGGTCGTTTTCCAGCTTACTGATAGCAGGCACTTTTTTACTGCCCTGCTGAATAATATGCAGGGCAAGGGCATGGAAGGTTCTGGCCGTGATATCCCGGGTATGCAGACGTTCCTGGATCCGTTCGTCCATCTCCTGGGCCGCCTTGCGACCAAAGGCCAGAAGCAGAATTTGATCGGCGACCGCTTCCCCGGTCGTCAGCAGCCAGCCGGCACGCGCGACCAGCACCGACGTTTTACCGCTACCGGCTCCCGCCAGCACCAGCAGCGACTGCTCGCCGTTGACCACCGCTCGCGCCTGAGCCGGATTGAGCGGTGAAGATTCCACCGTACTGAAAAAATCGGCGTATTGGGTAAGCATGGCATCCGTCCAGGCCTGGTTATGGGCGAGACGGCTTTTATCCTTTTCATTCAGCCAGGCCTGACACTGGCGCCAAGCGTCGCGACAGTTGTCAAACTCGTCGAGACGCGTCACGGAGAGCGGCAGCGCCGAGAGTGCCTGCCGGATCTTTTGCTGCAGGCCGGCAGTCTGCTGACGGGTCAGCCACGCGTGCTGCGCGTTGCTCTGGGCGATATCGCCCAGCACCTGCTGCAGCACCTGGGCGGCAATCACGCTCATATCCTGGCTCCACTGCTGCCAGAGCGCGTTCAGGTGATGATGGAAACGCTGGGTTTCCGCCCACTCGGTGCCGTGAAGACGCACGACTTTATCGTCAGGCAGAACGAACTCCAGCTCGCCCCACACCAGCCCGCGTTTGCAGTGGATAGCCAGAAGCTGATTAAACGGAATAAGGTATTCGTGGCGTTCCCCGGAGACTTTCACCCCGGCATTAAGGAGAACCACCCTGTCGTAAGGGTGTTGCGCCAGGCGTTTGCCTAACGACGTTGCTTTCAGTTCCATGTTCCGCCAAATCCACGAAGAGATAATTTACCTGACAGTTTAACTGCCAGTTTTAAGGTGCTCCAGCCTAAAAAAACGTTACAATCATTGGGCGTTAATTTTATCGAAAGGAAGTGAGGGTTTATGCGTACCGTTCTGAATGTGTTGAATTTTGTGCTGGGCGGTTTTGCCACCACCCTTTCCTGGCTTTTTGCCACGCTGGTGAGCATCGTCCTGATTTTTACGCTTCCGCTGACCCGCTCCTGCTGGGAAATCACCAAACTCTCCTTCGTCCCCTACGGGAATGAAGCCATCCACGTTGACGAGCTGAATCCGGAGAGCAAAAACGCCCTGATGAATACGGGCGGAACCCTGCTGAACATTCTGTGGCTGATTTTCTTCGGCTGGTGGCTGTGCATCATGCATATTTTTGCCGGTATTGCGCAGTGCATCACGATTATTGGTATTCCGGTGGGGATCGCGAACTTTAAGATCGCCGCCATCGCCCTTTGGCCGGTGGGGCGCCGCGTTGTTTCGGTAGAAGTGGCCCAGGCGGCGCGTGAAGCCAACGCGCGTCGTCGCTTTTTCAGGCTGAATGATGATTGCCGTTGACGCTTTATGGCCCACTGCTTCGCCGTTATACCTGGAACAGCACCTGGCTATATAACGTCAGGATATTTATCGCGCTGGCCGGCTGTGCCGCCGTTCCCTGGTGGCTGCAGCAGATTGAGTGGACCATTCCGCTCACGCTGGGCGTGGTGGCCGGGGCGCTGGCGGATCTGGACGATCGTCTGGCCGGGCGTTTACGTAACCTGGTCATCACGCTCGTCTGCTTTTTTATTGCATCAGCGTCCGTTGAGCTGCTTTTCCCGTGGCCCTGGCTGTTTGCCCTGGGCCTTACGCTCTCAACCAGCGGGTTTATTTTGCTGGGCGGCCTTGGGCAGCGCTATGCCACCATCGCGTTTGGTGCCCTGCTGATCGCCATCTACACCATGCTGGGCATTGCCCTGTACGACCAGTGGTACCAGCAGCCGGTTCTGCTGTTGCTCGGCGCCATCTGGTATAACCTGCTGACCCTAACCGGTCATCTGATCTTCCCGGTTCGCCCTCTGCAGGATAACCTTGCCCGCAGCTTTGAGCAGCTAGCCCACTATCTGGAACTGAAATCCCGGCTGTTCGACCCGGATGGCGGTGAGCAGGATGCACGCGGCGCTCGATCTGCCACCGCGCTGGCTAATGGCCAGCTGGTCGCCACCCTCAACCAGACAAAAGCCTCTCTGCTGACCCGTCTGCGCGGCGATCGCGGTCAGCGCGGAACGCGAAGAACCCTGCACTACTATTTTGCCGCCCAGGATATTCATGAACGCGCCAGCTCCTCGCACGTTCAGTATGCCGCGCTGCTGCGCGAGAAGTTCCGCTACAGCGACGTGATGTTCCGCTTCCAGCGCCTGCTGTCCATGCAGTCCCAGGCGTGCCAGCAGCTCGCAGCGCCATTCTGCTGCGCACGCCCTATCAGCATGATCCCCACTTTGAACGCGTATTCAGCCATCTTGATGCGGCTGTAGACCGCCCTGCAGCGCCTGCAACATAACGATCCGCAGGCGACGCACATTCGTCCGCTGTTCTGGTTGCTGCACAACCTGCGGGCGATTGATGCGCAGCTGGCGACCATCGAATCCGAGCAGCGGCTGGCGGAGCCGCTGACGCAGAGCGATCACCATCTGTCGCGTGAAGGCTTGAGTGGCTTAGCGATATCTGGCTGCGCCTGAGCCGCCATTTGACCGCCGGAGTCGGCGCTCTTCCGCCACGCGGTGCGAATGTCGCTGGTGCTGTGCGTGGGGTACGCCTTTATTCAGATAACCGGCCTGCATCACGGCTACTGGATCCTGCTGACCAGCCTGTTCGTCTGCCAGCCGAACTATAACGCCACCCGACACCGTCTGGCGCTGCGCATTATCGGCACGCTGGTCGGCGTCGCGATCGGCCTGCCGGTGCTCTATTTCGTGCCCTCCGTCGAAGGGCAGCTGGTTCTGATCGTGATCACCGGCGTGCTGTTTTTTGCGTTTCGCAACGTGCAGTATGCCCACGCCACGATGTTCATCACGCTGCTGGTGCTGCTCTGCTTTAATCTGCTGGGTGAAGGGTTTGAAGTCGCCCTGCCCCGCGTGATCGATACCCTGATTGGCTGCGCCATCGCCTGGGCGGCGGTCAGCTTTATCTGGCCGGACTGGCGTTTCCGCCATCTGCCGCGCGTGGTAGATAGGGCGCTGAATGCCAACTGTCGTTACCTTGACGCCATCCTGGAGCAGTATCACCAGGGCCGCGATAACCGTCTGGCTTACCGGATAGCACGTCGCGACGCGCATAACAGTGATGCGGAACTGGCCTCCGTTGTCTCTAATATCAGCGGTGAACTGAAGCAACAGCCGCCGCTGCGCGAGAATGCGTTCCGTCTGATGTGCCTCAACCACTCGTTCCTCAGTTACATCTCGGCGCTGGGCGCGCACCGGGAGCGGCTGACGCAGGGCGAACTGCTGACGCTTTTAGATGACGCGGTATGCTTCGTCGAGGATGTGCTGCAGATCGAACGCGTCAGCGAAGCGCAGGCGGAAACGATGCAGCAGGCACTGATGCAGCGCCTGAGCGCGCTGAAAACCAGTGAGGAGGCGCAGGCACCGCTGGTGTTGCAGCAGCTGGGGCTGCTGATTGCGCTGCTGCCGGAAATTGCCCGCCTGCGCCGCACCCTCGCCGCCGTTTAAGGCAACAGGCGCTCCGCCGCGGCGTGCTGGCGGAGCGTTTCCTGATACCAGGCGCTCAACTCTTCACGTACCGCCGCCGGCAACGCGGCCTGGTGATGGCCGGAAATGGCGCCTTCCAGTGCCAGCAGCGTTTTCAGGCCGATATCTTTATTCACCGCCCGCAGCTTCAGCCAGCTCTGACGCGAGCCCATTTCATACAGCAAGCGAACAGAATTGATCCCGACTTTGTGCAGCATCAGCTCCATGCGCAGGCTGAGATTGGGCAGATCTTTCAGCCTGAGCAAGACAAGTCTGTTCGCCGCCTCGGCGCGCGCCGCAGACAGCGAACTGGCCGATAAGCGCAGCAGCTGATCGGCGTCCTGCCAGAGCTGTTTATCCACTTTGTAGTAGCTGAGCGTCACCGGCATGCCGCGCTTGCGGTATATCAACGGTTCCAGCGGGCGCTGTGCGGCATAGTGCTGTAGCGCCTCGCTGGCGCGCAGATAGAGCGCATCCTCATTGATGTAAGCAAACACCACCTTTTCGACCGCCAGCGCGTAACCACCAAACTGGGTGCGCGATTCAATTTTTCCCAATGCCGCTAACTGGGCTTTGGACTGCTCAACCACCGGATTATTTTTCTTCATAACGTCCCCTTTTCCTCATTCCTTGCGCGGGAAATTTCCTATAAAAAGCTCAGAGATTCATCTGGTTAGAAGATAGAAAAAACGATTTAGCTGTTCAATGAATAAAAGCGGCAACGCGCCGATCTTGTGCGGAATTTGCGAGGCATTTTCAGAAATTGAGGTTGATCTTTATCCAGGAACTCATTACTGTATATTCATACAGTTCATTACTGAGTGATTAAAATATGCGTACTCAATACTCTGGCCCTGCTGATCGTGCTCACCGTTTCGCTGCGACGGGCTTAACGCAACCTTCTCTGGGTGGTATTACTGAACTGCGTTATAGCGAGCAGCCCGGCATCATGCCGCTGCTGTTACTGCCAGTCCTCAAGCAGCTGAGCACCCAGTCACGCTGGCAGCTGTGGCTGACGCCAGCGCACAAACTGAACCGCAGCTGGATGCAGCAGTCAGGATTACCGCTGGAAAAGAGTATGCATATTACGGAATCCGAGCGTTTAAGCACGGTTGAGAGCATGGTGAAAGCGTTGCGCACCGGCAACTACAGCGTGGTACTTGCCTGGATTCCTTATGAATTGAGCAATGAAGAGCGCCTGGAACTTGAGCAGGCAGCCGCCGAAGGCGAAGCGCTGGGGTTGATTATGCGTCCTCAGGGGCGGGATCTTGCTCTGTCCAGACAGCCAAACAGCGCAAAAATTCCCTCTGATTTGTTTCATTAAGTAAAACTAAGATTTTTCTCACGCTATTTTTTCACAAAGTTGCGGCTAAGCCACTGATTCTTTTCCCGCCAGCTATGACAATGGCTTAGCCGCATTTTTCTTTTCTGGTAGCGAAAATTTTGCCATGTCATTTGTTAAAATGTGTGTATAAATCCCTGTTTTTTTATCCGCTGACGTCACATCACACTTGTAAGTTTCCCGCCACGTTGTAGACTTTACATCGCCAAGGGTGCTCAATAACCTCCGTATTTTCGGTAGAGTCACAAGCGAGGGCTTAAACCTTGGCGAAGGAATTTAACCAAGGGCTTAAAACAGCTTTAAAGCTCATTGCCTATTTGGATGATAACGAGGCGCAAAAAATGAAAAAGACAGCTATCGCGATTGCAGTGGCACTGGCTGGCTTCGCTACCGTAGCGCAGGCCGCTCCGAAAGATAACACCTGGTATGCAGGTGGTAAACTGGGCTGGTCTCAGTACCACGACACTGGTTGCTACGGTAACGGTTACCTGAACAACGATGGCCCAACTCACGAGAGCTCAGCTGGGTGCAGGTGCGTTCCTGGGCTACCAGGTTAACCCGTACCTGGGTTTTGAACTGGGTTACGACTGGTTAGGTCGTATGCCATACAAAGGCAACGTGACCAACGGCGCTTTCAAAGCACAGGGCGTTCAGCTGACCGCTAAACTGGGCTACCCAATAACTGACGATCTGGACGTGTACACCCGTCTGGGCGGCATGGTATGGCGCGCTGACTTCAACCAGCCAACCCAGGCAACGGCGCCCGCCTGAGCGACCACGACACCGGCGTTTCTCCGCTGGCTGCTGTTGGTGTTGAATACGCACTGACCAAAAACTGGGCTACCCGTCTGGAATACCAGTGGGTTAACAACATCGGTGACGGCAGGCACCGTTGGTGCTCGTCCAGACAACGGCATGCTGAGCGTAGGCGTTTCCTACCGTTTCGGTCAGGAGGAAGAAGCAGCTCCAGTTGTTGCTCCAGCGCCAGCTCCGGCTCCAGTAGTTGAGACCAAGCACTTCACTCTGAAGTCTGACGTTCTGTTCAACTTCAACAAAGCGACTCTGAAACCAGAAGGCCAGCAGGCTCTGGATCAGCTGTACACCCAGCTGAGCTCAACCTGGATCCTAAAGACGGTTCTGTAGTGGTTCTGGGCTTCACCGACCGTATCGGTTCTGACCCGTACAACCAGAAACTGTCTGAGAAACGTGCTCAGTCTGTTGTTGATTACCTGGTCTCTAAAGGTATCCCGGCTAACAAGATCTCCGCACGTGGTATGGGCGAATCTAACCCAGTTACTGGCAACACCTGTGACAACGTGAAAGCCCGCGCTGCACTGATCGACTGCCTGGCTCCAGATCGTCGCGTAGAGATCGAAGTTAAAGGCATCAAAGACGTTGTAACTCAGCCACAGGCATAAGTTATCGCCTAATAAAAAACCCCGCATTGCGGGGTTTTTTTTGGCTTTTTATCAGAACAAGCAAGCCATTTTAGCTAATTCGTTATCCGCGCCGTTTACTTAGGTTCTTTACCCAGCAGCGCCTGCAGATCGTTCTTCAGCGTCGACATCTGATTGGCATACTTCTCTTTGCGTTCTGCATCCTCAATCAGCTGCACGATGGTTTCCGACAGCGTTTTGCCCCGTCGTTGTGCCAGCCCGGCCAGGCGCTGCCAGACAACAAACTCCAGGTCGATTGATTTTTTGCGCGTGTGCTGATGCTCAGCATTAAAATGCCGTTTGCGTCGCGCGCGGATAGTTTGCTTCATCCGGTTTAACAGCGCAGGATTGATGTGTTTCTCAATCCAGCCGTTAACCTGTACCGGTTCATTTTCGAGGGTCAGCAAAATATCCACGGCCTCCTGCGCAGCGCTGGCTTCAATGTAGCGGGTGATCAGCTCCCCTTCCCGGTGCTTTTTCACCAGGTACTTCCATTTCCAGCCGCTTTCGAGATTTTCCAGTTGCTGATATTTCATCGCGATCTCATCGTGATCACGTAACAAACTGTTAAGAATAACAGCTTTTTTCCCGGATGCAGCAAGGAAAAACATGTCGTGCTGCTCACAGTTCGGGCCGGAAGTGGCCGCAACACTGCCTTAAGCCGCGGTTGAATCCTGTATAATCGCGCTTTTCCTGAATCAGACTGAATGCTAACATCCTTTGACCATTACGCAACTTGCATGGCAAGCCCTGTTGCCGGACGTAGCTCGCGTTATCAGGCACTGTTTCTCATACCGCCTCTCAGTTGGAAGATCGCGAATTCACCCTTTGCCGCGATCTCAGCCTCGTCTGCTGAATGCGCTGGCGCTATTTTGCCACCATCAATCGCTGCGGCTTTCCGCGTGCATGCTGTTGCACAGCCCAGGAAAACAGCGGAGTACCTGGCGTTGCGGGGATTGCCGACGCCGTCACAGCGCTTCCAGCCGGATGAGAATGCGCTGCTTCGGCGGCCAGTAGCCATTCAGTGATGGGCGATAATGTCAGCCTGCAACCGCCTGTTGACGCCAGCCGTCCGTTCACCAGCGCTGGCGGCGTACATTACGCCGACTGGATTGAGTCGGAGCAGCTGTTTGGTTGCGTGCGTCAGTATCCAAAGATGGCGACATTGCTTAGCTGCAGCCGGGTCTGGTGCACCAGGCCAACGGCGGCGTCCTGATCCTGTCGATCAATACCCTGCTGGCGCAGCCGCTGCTGTGGCTGCGTCTGAGCAAAGTGATCGGACTGCACCCGCCGCGTTTCGACTGGGTATTCACCGGACGAGCCCCGCCCGCTGCCGGTAGCCATTCCACCGATGCCGCTGGACCTGCGGCTGATTGTGGTCGGCGACCGTCACGGCGCTGGCCGATTTCCAGGAAATGGAGCCGGAACTGAGCGAACAGGCGGTCTACAGCGAATACGAAGACAATCTGCAGCTGGCCGATGTCGATGATATGGCGCAGTGGTGTCGGTGGAGCTATGCCAACGTGCGGAACGTTTTGCCGGTCTGACGCCAGTCCCGATGTTAGCGGCCGACGCCTGGCCGGCCGCTGATCCAGGAAGCGGTGCGCTATACCGGCGATCAGGACACGCTGCCACTCTGCCCGCTCTGGCTGCGCCGTCAGCTGCAGGAAGCCGCGCTGCACGGTGAGGAGCACTGAACGGGGAGGCGCTTCCGCCAAAGCGTTTGAGGCAGCGTTGAATGCCCGCGAGTGGCGCGAAAGCTATCTTGCCGACCGTATGCAGGATGAAATTCTGCTGGAACAAATTCTGGTGGAAACCGAAGGCGAACGCGTCGGGCAGATCAACGCCCTGTCGGTGATTGAATTTCCTGGCCATCCGCGCGCGCTTCGGCGAGCCGTCGCGTATCAGCTGCGTTGTGCATCTTGGCGATGGCGAGTTTACCGATGTCGAACGCAAAGCCGAGCTGGGCGGCAACATTCACGCCAAAGGCATGATGATCATGCAGGCGTTTCTGATGTCCGAACTGGAGCTGGAGCAGCAGATCCCCTTCTCCGCCTCGCTGACGTTTGAGCAGTCTTACAGCGAAGTGGATGGCGACAGCGCCTCTATGGCCGAGCTGTGCGCCTTAATCAGCGCCCTGGCGGAAGTGCCCATCAATCAGAACATTGCCATCACCGGTTCGGTGGACCAGTTTGGTCGTGCACAGCCTGTGGGTGGCCTCAACGAGAAAATTGAAGGTTTCTTCTCTATCTGTCAGCAGCGCGGTTTAAACGGCAAACAGGGTGTGATTATTCCGGCTCCCAACGCACGCCATTTAAGCCTCAGTCAGGACATCCTGGATGCGGTTGAGCAAGAGCAGTTCGCTATCTGGGCCATCGAAGGGATTGAGGATGCGCTACCCTTACTGACAAACCTGGTATTGCCTGGCGAGAGCGAAAGCGGCGACCTCCCTGATGCAGACCATCCAGGAACGTATTGCTCAGGCGACACAGCAGGATGCTCGTCATCGTTATCCATGGCCGTTACGCTGGCTGGGCTGGTTTAGTTCGAACTGATCGGACTTGTTCAGCGTACACGTGTTAGCTATCCTGCGTCCTTCACTAAAATAAGGCTTACTGAGAACATGGTAGATAAACGCGAATCCTATACAAAAGAAGATCTTCTTGCCTCTGGTCGCGGCGAACTGTTTGGCGCGAAAGGCCCACAGTTGCCGGCCGCGAACATGTTGATGATGGACCGTGTGGTCAAAATGACCGAAGCCGGCGGCAACTTCGATAAGGGTTATGTGGAAGCAGAACTGGATATCAACCCGGACCTGTGGTTCTTCGGTTGCCACTTTATCGGCGATCCGGTAATGCCTGGCTGTCTGGGTCTGGATGCCATGTGGCAGCTGGTTGGCTTCTATCTGGGCTGGCTGGGCGGCGAAGGTAAAGGCCGCGCGCTGGGCGTCGGTGAAGTGAAATTCACCGGCCAGGTTCTGCCTACAGCGAAGAAGGTGACTTACCGTATTCACTTCAAGCGCGTCGTTAACCGCCGCCTGATTATGGGCCTGGCCGATGGCGAAGTGCTGGTCGACGGTCGTCTGATCTATAGCGCAACCGACCTGAAAGTGGGCCTGTTCCAGGACACGTCCGCGTTCTGATTGTGTCGCGCTGTGGCAACAAGGCGAAACCTCCGCATTGCGGAGGTTTCTTTCTTTTTTAAAGAGACGTTATCAGGCTATGAGTGCCCTGTCTTCCATGGCTTCTCGCCAGCCTCCCAGCCATTGTGACCTTTGATTTATCGTCTGATAAGGACACATTTCTTTAGAACGTCCAGCGATGCCGGCCTGATAACCACGTTGATGTGCCCGTTCCAGGCGATCTCGTTTCTGTCTCTTCATGCCTCGTTTCCCTCATTCTTTTGTCTGGTGGAAAGAAAACAGTGTCTGCACTATATGCACAGGCACAGATAACGAATACCCCGAAAAGTAGTTGCATGGTCAATGCGCAAAATTCACGCCAGTGTCATATTTGTGGTGAGCTCCGTGAAGATCATTTGTACAGAAATTGCTTAGTGCCGCCGCACAAGTAATCTGGCTGATTCCGCAATAAAAAAGTCCCTGATTTGCGCGCCGTCACATAACGGCAAATCAGGGACTTAGCGATTTGCGGTTTTTGATGACAAATTATGTCTAATTATAGCGGCACCACGCTGTCCTCGCGATCTGCTGTGCCGTTCTGCTGCCAGCCCTGAGCCAGGACTTTCACCATTTCGTCATAGCCATCTTCTGCTGCTTCAGCTCCAGATGGAAAGGACGCTTAATCAGCTGCCCCTGATGATTCAGCAACCACTCCCCGCTGATCACCACCGCACCGTCATAGCGGCCGTGGAAGCCCGTTACGGTGACGTTCAGCGTATCCTGATCGTTACCCAGCGGCTGCGACGCGACCACCCAGCCCGGCAGCGGGCTGCCCAGGTTGGCCACCAGCGCGTTGCGCAGCTGCTGGTCGAGCGGGCTGGCCCACAGGTTGTTGGTCGCAATCACGTATTTAACGTCGCTGGTCTGATAGACCACGCCGTTTCCTGCCAGATAATCCGGCACGCTCACCTGCTCAACCCACAATCATCGGCTGGCTGGCGGAGGCGTCACTGCTGACGCGCGCCATATTGCTGCCCGCAGGCAGCTGATAGTAAGTTTTTTCTCTGCTCGCTGCTGCAGGCCGTCAGCAACAGCGCAGGCACCGATCAATAGCCACTTTTTCATTCTTTTGCCCTCTTCGGCTCAGGATCCTTTTTATCTTTCGCTTCGAACACCAGCGCGTTGCTCTTCTCGTTGAGCGTTTTCAGCACCGGCTGCAGTTCACGCAGGACCTGATCAAGGCGCTGCATATCGGCCACCATCTTGTTATAGGCCGCTGAGCCCGGCTGGAACCCCTGCATGCTGCGGTTCAGCTCACGCAGCGTTTTCTGCATGTCCTGCGGCAGCTGCTGCATGCTCTGGCTGGCCGTGATCTTGTTGATGTTATCCAGCGTGGTTTGCAGGCGCTGCATTGTCTCCTGACTCTGATGTAACGACCCGGTCGCCGCTTCAATCATCGGATTCAGCGGCAGATTGTTGATCTTATCCAGCGTCTCCATCAGACGCTGCTGGATCTGCGCCAGCCCGCCGCTCACGGTTGGGATGATCTTCTAGTACCCGCCACTTCGACGGATACCTTTGTAATTGGCGGTGCTTTCTCCTGCGATAGAAGTCGAGATCGACATACAGCGCACCGGTCACCAGGTTGCCGGTCTTCAGCGAGCCGCGCAGACCGCGTTCCATCAGCTGAGAGATATGGGCTGCAATATCCTGATTTTCGCCAATCTGGTTTAGCAAGCGCTCCGGCTCAATGCGGATCAGCACCGGAATGCGGTAATCATCATCCAGCATCTGCCTCAGGCCCGGGACGAAGAACGGCACCTGCCCCACCGTACCCAGGCGAATGCCGCGGAACTCAACCGGCGCGCCCGGCTGCAGGCCGCGAACCGAGTCTTTGAAGAACATCAGGAAGTCAATGTGATCGGTATAGAGCGCATCCTGAATGCTGCGCTGATCGTCAAACAGCGTGGAAGCTGCATTCTCCGCCACCGGCTGGCCCAGATCCACGCCTTCCGGCACGTCAAAACTCACGCCGCCGCCGAACAGCGTGGTCAGCGAGCCCATTTCAACGCGCATGCCTGCCGAGGTCAGATCCACCGCGATCCCGCTGTCTTTCCAGAAGCGGACATTGCTGGTGACCAGGCGATCGTTAGGCGCATTGATGAACAGCTGATAGCTCATCGCGCGTTTTTTGCGGATCGAAGGTGCTGGTTTCCACCGACCCGACGCGATAGCCGCGGAACAGCACCGGATCGCCCGCCTTGAGCTGGCCCGCTTTTTTGCTGTCGAGGATCACGCGGATACCCTTGGCATCAGGCGGCGCAAGCGGCGGTGAATCCAGAAGCTGGTATTTGGCTGGCTGGTTATCCCCTTTTGCGCCCGGCTGCAGTTCAATGTAGGCGCCGGAAAGCAGCGTCCCTAGGCCGCTGATCCCTTCACGGCCCACCTGCGGCTTCACCACCCAGAAAACGGAATCGTCATGCAGCAGTTTTTCCATGCCGGCATTAAGGCGCGCCTTAATCTCCACATGGGTTAAATCGTCGGTCAGCGTCGCGCTTTCGACCACGCCCACATCCACGCTGCGGCTTTTGATGGTGGTTTTACCGCCCTCAATCCCCTCGGCATTGGTGGTGATCAGCGTCACCTCCGGCCCCTGATGGCTGTAATGATAAAACAGGATCCATGCGCCGATCAGCGCGGTCACGATGGGAAAAATCCACACCGGCGACCAGTTTTTGACCTTCTGCACGTTTGCCTATCCCCTGTTTATTTTCCTGCTCAAGATGCGGCTCCTTACTCGTTCATGGTTTCCTGTAGGCTCACGATCCCACGATAAACGAGGGTCGAAGGTCATGGCCGCAAACATGGTCATGATCACGACCAGCGCAAACATTAGCGCCCCCATCGCAGGATAAATACTCATCAACCCGCCCATCCGCACCAGCGCAGAGAGAACGGCGATCACAAACACGTCAATCATTGACCAGCGTCCGACAAACTCGACCACTTCATAAATCAGGTGCATGCCGCTCGCTGTCGCGTCGGCCATGGCCTTTCGCATCCCAGCAGAGCCAGGCGATCGCCATCATTTTCAGCGTCGGCACCATAATACTGGCGATAAAAATGACACCAGCGCCACCGGATAGGAACCTTCGCCCCACAGCAGTATCACCCCGGCCAGGATCGTGGAGGGCATTTTGCCAGCCGAGCAAATCGGTCACCATGATCGGCAGAATATTGGCCGGCAGATACAGCATGATGGAGGTCACCAGCAGCGCCAGCGTCCACTGCAGGCTGTTCTTACGGCGCACGTGCCCTTTCGTTTCGCAGCGCGGACAAACGTCGAGATCGGCGGGCAGCACGGCGGTGCAGCACGGGCAGGAGCGCAGCCCCTGCCGCATTCCGCGGACGCCCCCCGCCTGCGGCGTTTGCGCCAGCGGCGGCGGCGGTTCGATGTCCTCCCACACCCAGCGCCGATCCACGCACTGGAAGGCGCGCAGCTGCAGCAGACAGAACAGACACCAGGGAATAAAGCTGCTGCCAATGCCCACATCGCCGTAGGCCATCAGCTTCACGAAGCTGACCAGCACCCCCGCCAGAAAGATCTCGGCCATCCCCCAGCTTTTGAGCTGAAAAAGGATACGCGCCAGTCGGATTTTCAGCGGTGCCGGCATCCTGACGCGGTTCACCAGCAAAAGGATGACGACCAGGCAAAAAGCCGGGACTATCTGGACAAACAGGAGAAAAAAGGTGCCCAGGCTGGCGTAATCTTCCGAGAACATCACGCCCGGGATTTCAATCAAATCCACCTGGCTGGTGATCCCCCCCACCTTCATATAGATGAAGGGGAAGAGATTGGAGAGCAGCAGCATGAACAAGTGCTGCCAGAGCGTAAGCAGTGGGACGCTGCCGCGGCGCGTCCCACTCGGTTGGTCACCAGCGTCGTGTCGCAGCGCGGACAGCGCGCACGGCTTTTGCCCAGGCCGGTACGCGCTGGCAACGCCACGAGCATATCGCATTGCGAGCATAAAATATGCCTGTCGGCATGGTGCTGGTCACACATATGTTATCCCTGTTTATGCGCCGTTTTTCAGAGCTTCCAGGTCTTCCCAGCGTTCAAAGGTGCTTCTTCCAGCTCCTGTTCCGCCGCAGCCAGCTCAGCCAGCACTTTCTGCGTTTGGTCGTGCGGCTGGCTAAAGAAGTCGGCATGACTCATCTGCGCCTGCAGCTCACCGATTCGCGGCCTCCAGCTGTTCGAGCCGCTGCGGCAGCTGTTCCAGTTCGCGCTGCAGGTTATAGCTTAGTTTAGCCTGCGCTGCTTTTGACGGTTTCTGCTTTTGTTACTCCGCCGGTTTAGCCGCTGCGCTTTTGACCGGTGCGGCTTTGGTCTGTTTGTAGGCGGCGCGCTGCTGCTGCCCTTTTGCATCGTGATAACCGCCGACGTATTGACCGATTCGCCCTTCGCCTTCGAAGATCCAGCACTCGGTCACGGTGTTGTCAACGAACTGACGATCGTGGCTGACCAGCAGCACGGTGCCCTGATAGCCGTCGATCAGCTCTTCCAGCAGCTCCAGCGTTTCGACATCCAGGTCGTTGGTCGGTTCATCGAGGATCAGCAGGTTGCTGGGTTTCAGGAACAGGCGCGCCAGCAGCAGGCGGTTGCGCTCACCGCCGGACAGCGCGCGCACCGGCGTCATGGCGCGTTTCGGATGGAACAGGAAGTCCTGCAGGTAGCCCAGCACGTGGCGCGGCTTGCCGTTGACCATCACTTCCTGCTTGCCTTCGGCCAGGTTGTCCATCACCGTTCGGTCCGGATCCAGCTCCGCGCGGTGCTGGTCGAAGTAGGCGACTTCCAGCTTGGTGCCGCAGTGCACGCGGCCGCTGTCGGCCTGCAGCTGGCCCAGCATCAGCTTCAGCAGCGTGGTTTTACCGCAGCCGTTCGGGCCAATCAGGGCAATTTTGTCGCCGCGCTGGACCTGCGCGGAGAAATCGTTCACCAGCACTTTGCCGTCAACGCCGATAGTTGACGTTTTCCATTTCAAAGACGATTTTGCCGGAGCGGGCCGCCTCTTCGACCTGCATCTTGGCGCTGCCCATCACTTCACGGCGTTCGCTGCGCTCGCGACGCATCGCCTTCAGCGCGCGCACGCGGCCTTCGTTACGGGTACGGCGCGCTTTGATGCCCTGGCGGATCCAGACCTCTTCCTGCGCCAGCTTGCGGTCGAACTCGGCGTTTTGCAGCTCTTCCACGCGCAGGGTTTCTTCTTTTTCCAGCAGGTACTGATCGTAATCGCCGGGATAGGTCACCAGCTTGCCGCGATCGAGATCGACAATGCGCGTCGCCATATTGCGGATAAACGAACGGTCGTGCGAGATAAAGATGATGGTGCCGTTGAAGGTTTTCAGGAAGCCTTCCAGCCAGTCGATCGCTTCGATATCCAGGTGGTTGGTCGGTTCGTCCAGCAGCAGCACGTTCGGCCCGCTGACCAGCGCGCGGCCCAGCGCCGCTTTACGCAGCCAGCCGCCGGAGAGCGCCGACAGCTCCATATCCGGCTCCAGACCGAGCTGCGCCAGCACTTCGTTGATGCGGTTTTCAAGCTGCCACAGGCCGTGGTGATCGAGCATCTCCTGCACTTTCGCCAGTTCGTTGAGGTTTTTGTCGCTCGGATCGGTCATCACCAGATGCGAAATCTCGTGATAGCGCTTCAGGTATTCAGCCTGCTCGGAGATCCCTTCCGCCACGAAATCGTACACGCTGCCGGTGACATTGCGCGGCGGATCCTGCTGCAGGCGGGAGACGATCAGATCCTGTTCGTAAACAATGCGCCCGTCATCCAGCCCCTGTTCACGGTTGAGGATTTTCATCAGCGTGGATTTACCCGCGCCGTTACGCCCGACCAGACAGACGCGCTCGTTATCTTCGATATGCAGTTCTGCATTATCGAGAAGCGGCGCATCGCTGAAAGAGAGCCACGCGCCGTGCATACTGATTAATGACATTTATATTTCCTTTCAGAGCGCGGTAATCAGCCAGCAGTTGTGGATTTGACGGTTGCGGGCAAAGTCCTGCGACAGCGTTTTTTGGGTGATTTCTTGTGCTTTCAGTCCCAGGGCTGCTAAGCCGTCAAGATCCATACGGAAGCCGCGTTTGTTGTTCGAGAACATAATGGTGCCGCCTTTGCGCAGCAGGCGCTTCAGGTTCGGTCATCAGGCGCAGGTGATCGCGCTGCACATCAAAGCTATCTTCCATACGCTTGGAGTTGGAGAAGGTCGGCGGATCGATAAAGATCAGATCGAACTGCTCGTCGGTATCGCGCAGCCAGCCCAGCACGTCGGCCTGCATCAGGCGATGCTGACGTCCGGTTAAGCCGTTAAGGCGCAGGTTGCGCTCCGCCCACTCCAGATAGGTACGCGACATATCCACCGTGGTGGTGCTGCGCGCGCCGCCCAGACCGGCATGCACGCTGGCGCTGCCGGTATAGGAGAAGAGGTTGAGGAAGTCTTTGCCCTTGCTCATCTGGCCCAGCATGCGGCGGGCGATACGGTGGTCGAGGAACAGGCCGGTATCCAGATAGTCGGTCAGGTTGACCCACAGGCGCGCGTTGTACTCGCCCACTTCGATAAAGTCGCCCTTCTCGCCCATCTTCTGGTACTGATTTTTGCCCTTCTGCCGCTCGCGGGTTTTCAGCACCAGGCTTGTTTGGCCGGAATCCCCAGCACGCTCGAGCGTGGCGGCGATGACGTCCAACAGGCGCTGACGCGCTTTTTGCGCATCGACGGTTTTCGGCGGCGCATACTCCTGAACCACCACCCAGTCCGCGTAGCGGTCCACCGCCACGTTGTATTCCGGCAGATCGGCATCGTACAGGCGGTAGCATTCAATGCCCTCCTGCTTCGCCCACTTCTCAAGTTTCTTCAGGTTCTTGCGCAGGCGGTTGGCGTAATCTTCCCGCCACGCCGGACGGCTTGCTGTCGGCCGCCTTCTCCGCCAGATGGTAGTTTTTCTGCACGCAGTCCAGCGGGCCGTTTTTCGCTTTAAACTGGCGATCGGCGCGCAGCTGCAGGCAGCTCAGCAGCTCCGGCGAGGCGCTGAACAGCGACAGGTTCCAGCCGCCGAAGTGCTCCTTCATCTTGCGGCCCAGCAGGCTGTGCAGGGCAATCAGCGCCGGTTCGCTGTCCAGACGCTCGCCGTATGGCGGGTTGCTGATCACGGTACCGTACGGGCCTTTTGGCAGCGGGTTGGTCAGGTTCGCCACGTCTTTCACTTCGAAGGTGACCAGCTCGCCGACGCCGGCGCGGCGGGCGTTGCCGCGCGCCCGCTCAATCACGCGAGGATCGCTATCGGAGCCGTAGAAGTGAGAGGTGTTTTCTCCAGGCCGTGCCGGCGCGCGCGCGCTGCTGCGCGTCGTCTTTGACCTCTTTCCAGAGCGCTTCATCGTGCTGCGCCCAGCCGCTGAAGCCCCAGTGGCCGCGGTGCAGGCCCGGCGCGCGATCGGTGGCCAGCATAGCCGCTTCAATCAGCAGCGTACCGGAACCGCACATCGGATCGAGCAGCGGCGTGCCCGGCTGCCAGCCGGAGCGCATCACAATGGCGGCCGCCAGGTTCTCTTTGATGGGCGCCATGCCGGTACGATCGCGGTAGCCGCGCAGGTGCAGGCCCGCGCCGCTCAGATCGAGAGAGATACTCGCCGTGTCGCCGTTCAGCCAGACGTTAATACGCAGATCCGGGTTTTCGCGATCGACGTTCGGACGTTCCTTATTTTTACGCGTGAAGCAGTCCACAATGGCGTCTTTTACGCGCAGGGCACCGTACTGGCTGTTGCGGATCTCGTCGTTCACGCCGCTGAAATGCACCGCAAAGGTGGCATTCGGGGTGAAGATCTCTGTCCAGTCGATCATCTGTACGCCGGTATAGAGATCAAGGTCGCTATAGACCTTGCACTCCTTCAGCGGCAGCATGATGCGCGACGCCAGGCGGCTCCACATCAGGCTCTGGTACATAAGCCGCGTGTCGACCTCAAAATGGACACCACCCTGAACCACCTGGCACTCTTGCGCGCCCAGGCTTTCCAGTTCAGTTTTTAACAGCTCTTCCAGCCCACGGGCCGTACTGGCAAACAGAGAATTCATATCGTCACTTTTACTCTTAACGAAAATTGTTGCGCATTATAGCTAATCATGGCGTCGTATGTCATAAAGTTGAAGGCTTATTTTTATCTGTAGGGAGTGTGCAGTGGCGACGTTATCCAGGCTTTTTATTCATCCGGTGAAATCCATGCGCGGTATCGGCGTCTCTCACGCGCTGGCCGACATGAGCGGATTTGCCTTCGATCGTATTTTTATGGTCACCGAGCCTGATGGCACCTTTATTACCGCGCGCCAGTTCCCGCAGATGGTTCGCTTTACCCCTTCCCCGCTTCACGACGGTTTGCACCTGACCGCGCCGGACGGTCCAGCGCGCTGATTCGCTTCAGCTGATTTTGCGCCCGCCGATGCGCCAACGGAAGTGTGGGGCAACCATTTTACCGCGCGCATCGCGCCGGATGAGATTAACCGCTGGCTGAGCGGCTTTTTCCCGCGACGTGCAGCTGCGCTGGGTTGGGCCTGAACTGACGCGTCGCGTGAAGCGCCACGACGCCGGTCCCGCTCTCCTTCGCCGACGGCTTCCCTTATCTGCTGACCAACGAAGCTTCGCTGCGTGATTTGCAGCAGCGCTGCCCGGCCAGCGTTCAGATGGAACAGTTCCGCCCCAATCTGGTGGTGAGCGGCGCCAGCGCCTGGGACGAGGACAGCTGGAAAGGTGATCCGCATCGGCGAGCGTCATTTTCGACGTGGTGAAGCCGTGCAGCCGCTGCGTTTTCACCACCGTCAGCCCCGAGAGCGGCCGGAAGCACCCGTCCGGCGAACCGCTGAAGACGCTGCAGTCATTCCGCACCGCGCAGGACAACGGCGATGTCGATTTCGGCCAGAACCTGATCCCGCGCTCCAGCGGCGCGATCCGCGTCGGTGATGAGGTAGAAGTGCTCGCCCGGCAAAGCCGCCGCGCGCTTACGGCGCCGGTGAGGTGGTGGAGGAACGTTGCAGCGCCGCCAGTAGCGTCGCCAGCTGCGGTAGACTATTGACTGGCAGGGGCAGCGTTTTCCGGGCAATAACCAGCAGGTATTGCTTGAGCAGCTGGAACAAGCAGGGATCCGCATACCCTATTCCTGTCGCGCGGGAATTTGCGGATGCTGCCGCATCAGGCTGGTGGATGGCGAAGTGAGTGCGCTGAAAAAATCGGCAATTGGAAATGACGGCACCATTCTGTGCTGCAGCTGCATCCCGAAAACGGCCATAGCGAGCTGGCGTAAACCGCTTTATACCGCCCGAGGCTGAAGCGGGGCGGCGCTGCTCTCCTGCGAGCTGGGGCTTCAGCCGATCGTTCATCACCTTAATGGCATCGCCCAGCTGCATCGCCGCCCGGCCACCGTCAGCGCACGGGCTGCGCCAGCAGACAGAGCGCGGCATTTTCGCCCGGGGCTCAACCACCAGCAGGCTGCGCCTCTTCGCCGCTGTCGCCCAGCTTTACGCGGCCGCCAGATCGCCCGTTGCCGGGCTGCCAGCTCGTGCGCATGCGCTGCGAGAAATGCCAGCTTTTCGGCATTTGCGGTTTCAGGAAGCGGATGGCCACCAGCGCATTTAATACCAGCTCGGCGCGCTGCTCATGGCTGTTTTCGAGAGCACCAGATCGCGACATTTTTCTTCAAAGGAGAAATAAAGCGCAGCGTCATCAACGCAAAAGCCGACGGGGAAAAGGCGTCCGGCGTTAACATTTTGCGGGCAAAACGAGAGCGAAACAACATGCCATTGGCTAAATCGAGCATCATTCGATCATGCTCGTCGTCAAAATACCAGCGCCAGTTATCGTCAGGTTTAATTCGCATGGGGTCCTCCCTCCGTCCCCGATTTACGTCCTGTACTAAAAATGTCCTGTCTGCCGCTTCGAAATTTAAAATATCCTTTAAATCGGAAAAAGACTGAAGAATGTGTAAATAGCGCAACAGTGACGGAATATAAAACAACCAGGGCTGGAAATAAAGCCCTGGTTGTCTGATTAAGAGAAAAGATTAGATATGGGTAACGATTTCTTTAATCAGCGGCGGTCCTTTAAAAATAAAGCCGGAATAGATTTGCACCAGTGACGCACCCGCCGCCATCTTCTCGCGCGCAGCAATCACCGAGTCAATGCCGCCGACGCCAATAATCGGCAGACGGCCATTTAATTCCGCAGACAGAGCGCGAATAATTTCGGTGCTTTTTAATTGCACCGGACGGCCACTTAACCCACCCGCTTCGTCACAGTTTTTCATTCCCTGCACGAGGGAGCGATCGAGGGTGGTATTGGTCGCAATCACACCATCAATATTATGACGAACTAAACTGTCGGCAACCTGGATCAATTCTTCGGCAGAAAGATCCGGCGCGATCTTAACCGCGACCGGAACATATTTATGGTGGATCGACTGGAGTTCATTTTGTTTATTTTTAATGGCACTCAGAAGATCGTCCAGCGCTTCGCCATATTGTAAAGAGCGCAGCCCCGGGGTATTGGGTGAAGAAATATTCACCGCAATATAACCGGCATAGGCATAGACTTTTTCCATACAAATCAGATAGTCATCTTTACCCTGCTCGACCGGCGTGTCTTTATTTTTGCCGATATTGATGCCCAGAATGCCGTCAAAGTGGGCTTTTTTAACGTTCTCAACCAGGTGATCAACGCCGAGGTTATTAAAGCCCATGCGGTTGATCAGCCCTTCGGCCTCCACCAGGCGGAACAGGCGCGGCTTGTCATTGCCCGGCTGCGGGCGCGGCGTCACGGTGCCGATTTCAACGGAGCCAAAGCCCATCGCGCCCAGGGCATCAATGCACTCGCCGTTTTTATCCAGACCGGCCGCCAGACCCAGCGGGTTTTTAAAGGTCAGCCCCATGCAGGTCACCGGGCGTGACGGCACGCGACTGACGAATCAGCCCTTCCAGCGGCGTGCCGCTGATGAAGCGTAACTGCTGAAAGGTCAATTCGTGCGCGCGCTCTGGATCGAGCTGAAACAGCGCCGGCCGGACGATAGGATATAGCATGCACTCTCCTGAATGGCGGAAGCTTCGTGAAAGTCGGGTGCACGGGAATTTGTGCGCCAGAATGGTAAGGTGCTCTGGCGCAAAAGTAAATTACTCTGGGATGCAACAATTTGATCGGTATCAGCGTCGGGCGGAATAGCGTCCCAGACGATCGCGGCAGGCCTGTAAGCCGCTGTAAATCGCCGGGCAATACCACAGCAGTTTCAGTCGCGCGTTGTGCTGTAACACTTTACGCACCAGCTGATTCACCTGCGGCTGCCACTCGGCGGGCACCGTCATGTGATTTTTGCGGATTTGCGTCAGGCAGCCGTGCATCACCGTCTGGTAATAGTCATCCAGCAGCGCCTCATCGTACGGCAGTTGCTGCTGCTGCAGGAACTGCTCACTGCCGGCGCGGGCGATAAAGTAATTTTTCACCCACGAGAAGTCGCGCGTGCTCTGCGACAGTGAACTCAGCATAAAGCGTTTGTAGTAGTAGCTCTGGCTGGTGCAGTACAGCGCTCGCGCCTGCAGGTAGAGGGCAAACATAAAGGGCGCGTCTTCATGGTTCTGGATCGGCAGAAACTGCAGATCGAGCTGGTCAATCAGGCGACGCGAGATGATGCTGCTCCAGATCACCCGATGCGCCGACTGATGCTGAATCAGCGTGCGCAGCGTGGCGCTGCCGCCCGGCAGCAGGCCGCTGACGTGGCGCTGATGGATGGTCTGATAATGGCGCTGCGGCGCTGGCAGGTCGAAAAACATTTTCGCGCCAAAGCAGAACAGATCAATCTCCGGGTGACGGGCCTGCACGCGGCGGAAATCGGCGAACAGTTCTGTCGAGACGAAGTCGTCGGCATCCATAAAATAGACGAAATCGCCGCTGGCTGCGGCCAGCCCCTTCATGCGCGCGGCACTGACGCCGCAGCGTCCGCCACTCAGCAGCGTCACCTGCGGATGCTGCGCAGCAAACGCCGTCAGCCAGGCCACGCTGTCATCGCTCGAGCCATCATCAATAATGATGATCTCTTCCGGCGGCGATGACTGACGTAACAGCGACCCCAGGGTTTCCGGCAGCCAGGGCGCGCAGTTCCAGTTAGGGATAATTACCGAAACCGTCGGCGTGCGGCGTGATGTCATGCTCATCCTCTTTCCTCTGCGTTAACAAGCGGCGCGCGCAGGCGTTTTAGCACCAGGCTGTGTAACAGACAGCACACGCCAAGGTTAAAGGCCCCGATCAGCCCCAGCCACAGCAGGTTGATCCAGCGATTCTGGTTCCACTCAATCGGCAGCAGCGTGCTGAGCCAGGCAATCAGCGCCGACACCGCCCAAATCAGCGCTACGTCGCGCGTCAGCCAGCTGAAATGGATGCCCGGCGCAAAGCGGCGATGCACCAGCCACGCCCAGCCAACTAAATAGAAGATATTTTGCCCCAGCCACAGCCAGCCGGTGCCCAGCGCCCCGTAATGGACGGCACACCAGATGTTGAGCGGCACCAGCACGACGGCAAAACAGGTGAATCCCTGCATGTGCAGTTTCAGATTGCCGTTGACGTATTGCAGGTGATACAGCAGGCCGCAGATCGCCTGGAGGCCGCTGCCGAGCGCATACAGGCTAAGCACGAACGCCATCTCTTCGACAATTTGCGGTTTCTGCGTCCACGCCCACAGCAGCGGTCCGGCATAGCAGGCAATGGTGATGCTGAGCGGGGCCATAAAAATTGCCACCGCCTGGGTGGTATAGCGATAGAGCTTCAGCGATTCGGCATCGCCCTGCTGACGGGTTTTCATGCCGGTCATGCGCGGCACAATCGCCTGCATAATCGGACTGCTCAGCAGCAGGATCCCGGTCGCAGCCGTGGCGACCACGGTGAACGAGCCGTACTCGCTCAGCGGCAGGGTTTTTGACAGCACCAGCCGGTCAATCTGCGAAATAAAGGTCCACACGGCGCTGGAGAAAGCAGCGCTCAGCGCAAAGCGGATAAAGGGTTTGAGCACGCCTTTCAGATCGTCGCGCTTCTCTTTGCGCGCTGCGCGGGGCACCAGCTGACAGGATTTCCAGATACAGCAGGCGGCTTCGGCAATCGACACCAGCAATTGCCAGATAAAGAAGGTCAGCAGCGGATTCGGGAACAGCTGGATCACCAGTACCGCGCCAAAAGTACGCAGCGTGGTAATGATCAGGTTCACGCCGTTGAGCCAGACCTGATGCTCAAAACCGACAATCACGCTGCGATACGGGCTGGTACGCCAGCGAATCGCGGCGGTGATCACCATGATCGCCACGGCCACCACCACATCGCTGGCGGGTAAGTGCTGCGCATCCAGCCAGTGCGTGGCAATCCATGGCGTCGCCAGCCAGCCGAGCACCACCAGCACCAGGGTGGAGAACAGGAAGAAGCGGGTCAGGGTGGCAAACAGCGCCGGAAACCAGACAAATTCTGCCTGATTCGCCCGGTAGCGTGCCGCCTCGCGCATCAGCGTGGTGGAAACGCCCGCGTCGAGCAGCTGCAGCCAGGTCAGCAATATAGAAAAGAAGCCCACGAGACCGTAAGCTTCCATACCTAAATGCTGAATATACAGGGGAACTACTAAAATACCTGACAGCGTCAGATAGATCTGGCCAACATAGTTGGCAATCGCGTTACGTTTGATAGACATAAAAACTCTGGCGTCTGGGTATTTTTCTCAGTGTTAACAGCGTGACACAAAAATACCTCAGCGCCCACGGGAGTAATTCTTAAAATTAACGCTGGCGCTATCTCAGCGGCTTTTTCTCATTTTCATCAGTGAGAAATAGAGGTCGGGCTGTTTCAGTAACAGTTTTTCCATTGTGCTCTGCGGTGAAAACTGATCGGCAAAGTAGCGCACCGCGTGCCGCACATTATTAGAGAACTGTGTTTCAGCGTTTAATTCCTGCTGTACCAGCTGTAATAACCCGCTGCGTAAATAACTCTGGCGATAGCGGTTTCGCTCCGGAATAAAGTGTGACAAACGGGTGACCTTTTCATACTCCGTCATAAATTGCTGATAGCTGGGCGGCGGATTAACCGTGGTGACCTCATGCTCCGCGCGGGCATCCAGCAGCCATACCGTTTGCGTATTTAACAGGCCAGCCAGCATCACATCCTGAATGCGCACCAGCGGAGCGGCATTTTTCACCAGCGCGGCGCGCAGGATGACCGCATAGTTATTCTGCTGCCACAGGCGCTGCGCCTGCAGCTGCTGAAACAGCTGCAGTGACGGCTGCAGGCCGCTGCTCAGTGCGCGCGGTGCCAGTGAAAGCAGCATGCAGTTGAGCTCCGGGCGCTGATGGCTGAGCGTTGCCACTTCCTGCAACAGTGCAGCAGAGGGCGCAAAGCCGTCGGCGGCAAACAGTAAGAACGCGTCGTCGCTGACGCTCTCCGCCGCTGGCTGCGGCACAGCGGTAAACTGGCTGTGCGCGGCATCCGGCTGCAGCAGATAACACAATAGTGGATTAACGTTATCAGCCGCGACGCGCGCGGGCTGAGCGGCAACCGGCTCAGCCGGGTGCACTAACAGAGCAGACCTTCCCATATTCCTCTCCCTAAAAATAATACTGAATAATGGCCAGACAAAAATCCGCCCAATTAAGGCGCAAATAAGGCAGTGACTTTTTTTTAGCGTAAGAAAACTCAATCAATTATAAACAGCCCGCCGACGGCATGACTATTGGCCCTTGCCAGACTGGCTGTTTATTTGCCTTTTATTGTTAAGCGTCACTAAAGAAAGCCCCACTTAAGCGCAGAGGAAATTAGCAATACTCGTAACAGGAAACGTTGAGACATGGCTCAATTTTAATAAAAGGCTACGTTTTGACACACTTCCTCTTCAATTTAAGGCCAACTTAAAATGGAGCAGCGAAAACAGCAGGTGAGAAAAATCCTGGTGATAATTTTTAACTTAGGCCGCCATTTCTTCGCTACAGCTTAAATTACCTCATCTATTTCTTCTTAAGCCTGACGACAATGGCGCGCCCGGCGATATGTGTCGACGGTTACACCTCTGATTTAACCAGGCAACAGCGCTTTTAATCATTCTCACCTTGCCCGTGACGGAAGCCGCTAATGAAAACCCGGCAACCTGCGGGTGCAATTCAGATTAACCTTAGAGGCGCTTTTCCCTTACTTTATAAGCGCGGGCTATTTCCGCCTGACGGCTATCCATTGCCGGATAAATCATTTACGCCTCGCTGCCTGCTCTGTCAGGATTGAACGTATCAGTTCTCAATAATTGCTAATCAATAACTTTCAGTTATAAGGAGTGACCATGCGGGTTATTACGCTGGCGGGGAGTCCGCGTTTTCCTTCACGTTCTACGGCGCTGCTGAGTGTGTGCCAGCGGGCGCTGGAAGCGCGTGGCGTTGAGGTGATTCCGTGGAATATTCACAACTTTCAGCCGGAAGATTTGCTGTATGCGCGCTTTGACTCACCGGCACTGACCGCGCTGAAAGCGGATTTAGCGCTCGCGGACGGCCTGATCGTGGCCACGCCCATTTATAAAGCCTCTTTTTCCGGGGCGCTGAAAACCCTGCTCGATCTGCTTCCGGAGCGCGCGCTGGACGGAAAGGTGGTGCTGCCGCTGGCAACGGGCGGTACGGTTGCCCATTTACTGGCCGTGGATTACGCCCTGAAACCGGTGCTGAACGCGCTGAAAGCGCAGGAGATCCTCCACGGCGTTTTCGCCGATGATACGCAGGGGGATTATCGCACTACGACCACCAGCCTGACGCTGTACGCCCACCTGCAAACCCGCCTCGATAACGCGCTGGAAACCTTCTGGCATGCCCTGCACCGCCGGGATATCCAGGCCCCGGCGTTTGGTCAGCCTCAAGGAGTCGCCCATGTTTAAAATCGTTAACCCGCATCGGACTGCTGCCGGCCGTTCCGCGCTGTTTGCCTTTTACCCTCGCTGGCCCATGCCGCAGAAACGGCTCCGGAAAGCTTACGTATCGGCTATCAGAAAGGCAGCGTCAGCATGGTGCTGGCAAAAAGCCACCAGCTGCTGGAAAAACGCTTCCCGGACACCAAATTCTCCTGGGTCGAGTTTCCGGCCGGCCCGCAGATGCTGGAGGCCCTGAACGTGGGCAGTATCGATCTCGGCAGCACCGGCGATATTCCGCCGATATTTGCCCAGGCGGCGGGAGCGGACCTGGTGTATGTCGGCGTTGAGCCGCCCAAACCGAAGGCCGAGGTGATCCTGGTGCCTGAAAACAGCCCGATCAAAAGCGTCGCCGATCTGAAAGGCCATAAGGTCGCCTTCCAGAAAGGCTCCAGCTCGCACAACCTGCTGCTGCGTGCCCTGCAAGAGGCCGGGCTGAAGTTCACCGACATTCAGCCTGTTTACCTGACGCCTGCCGATGCGCGCGCCGCGTTCCAGCAGGGGAACGTTGATGCCTGGGCCATCTGGGATCCGTACTACTCCGCCGCATTGCTGCAGGGCGGCGTTCGCGTGCTGAAAGACGGCACCACGCTGAACCAGACCGGTTCGTTCTATCTGGCCGCGCGCCCTTATGCGGAAAAGAACGGCGCATTTATTCAGGGCGTGCTGGATACCTTTACCCAGGCCGATGCGCTGACCCAGAGCCAGCGTCAGGAGAGCATTGCCCTGCTGGCGAAAACCATGGGCTTACCTGAGCCGGTGATCGCGAGCTATCTCAACCACCGTCCGCCGACCACCATTACGCCCGTTGATGCGCACGTCGCCGCGCTTCAGCAGCAAACGGCCGACCTATTCTATCAAAACCACCTGGTTCCAAAACAGGTCACTATTCGCGAACGCATCTGGCAGCCCGCAGGCAAAGAAGGAGCTAAATCATGAGTCTGAATCCGTTTTCTGGTTTCTTCCCACCCACGGCGACGGCCACTACCTGGGCACCGCCGAGGGCGCGCGCCCGGTCGACCACGGCTATCTGCAGCAGATCGCCCAGGCCGCCGACCGCCTCGGTTTCGGCGGCGTGCTGATCCCCACCGGACGTTCCTGCGAAGATGCCTGGCTGGTCGCCGCCTCGCTGATCCCGGTCACCCAGCGCCTGAAGTTCCTGGTCGCGCTGCGCCCGGGATCATTTCGCCGACCGTGGCGGCGCGCCAGGCGGCAACGCTGGACCGGCTGTCCAACGGCCGCGCGCTGTTTAACCTGGTCACCGGCGGCGATCCGGACGAGCTGGCGGGCGACGGCGTGTTCCTCGAGCCACGCCGAACGCTATGACGAGGCCTCCGCCGAGTTCACCCGCATCTGGCGCCGCGTGCTGGAAGGCGAAACCGTCGATTACGACGGCAAGCACATCCAAGTGCGCGGCGCGACGCTCTACCCTCCTTTCCCGCCGGTGCAGCAGCCGCGTCCGCCGCTCTATTTTGGCGGCTCCTCGGATGCCGCGCAGGATCTGGCCGCCGAGCAGGTCGATCTCTATCTGACCTGGGGCGAACCGCCGGCGCTGGTGAAAGAGAAGATTGCCCAGGTGCGCGCGAAGGCGGCCGCCCAGGGCCGCAAGGTGCGCTTCGGTATCCGCCTGCATGTGATCGTGCGCGAAACCAATGAAGAAGCCTGGCAGGCGGCCGACCGCCTGATCGCCCACCTGGACGATGACACCATCGCCAGCGCCCAGGCCGCCTTTGCGCGCTCCGACTCCGTCGGCCAGCAACGCATGGCCGCGCTGCACGGCGGCAAGGCGCGATCACCTGGAGATCAGCCCGAACCTGTGGGCCGGCGTCGGCCTGGTGCGCGGCGGTGCCGGCACCGCGCTGGTCGGCGACGGCCCGACGGTGGCGGCGCGGATCCAGGAATACGCCGAGCTGGGCATCGACACCTTTATTCTCTCCGGCTATCCGCATCTGGAAGAGGCCTACCGGGTGGGCGAACTGCTGTTCCCGCACCTCGATGTCGCCATTCCGGAAATCCCGCAGCCGCGGAGCGTGGTGCAGCCCGCAGGGCGAAGTGGTGGCCAACGATGTTCATTCCCCGCAAAAGCCGCGCAGAGCTGAGAGGAGTGACGCATATCGGCAAACGTCATATTCAAAGCGGCTGCGCAATGCGCCTGCTGCCGTGGGCGCTGCCGGTGCTGCATGGTGGTGGTGTGGCAGATCGCCGTCGTCAGGCCGGCTGGCTGTCGAGCCGCATTCTGCCCTCTCCGGAGGGCGTTGTCATAGAAGCGTTCTGGTCGCTGAGCGCAGCGGCGAGCTGTGGCAGCACCTGGCGATCAGCGCCTGGCGCGCGGCGATCGGCTTTCCCATCGGCGGCACCATCGGCCTGGTGCTGGGGCTGATCACCGGCCTGTCGCGCTGGGGCGAACGCCTGCTGGATACCTCGGTGCAGATGCTGCGCAACGTGCCGCACCTGGCGCTGATCCCGCTGGTGATCCTGTGGTTCGGCATCGACGAGTCGGCCAAGATCTTCCTGGTGGCCCTCGGCACGCTGTTCCCGATCTACCTCAACACCTACCACGGCATCCGCAACATCGACCGCGGCCTGCTGGAGATGGCGCGCAGCTACGGCCTGTCCGGCTTCTCCCTGTTTATCCAGGTGATCCTGCCGGGCGCGCTGCCGTCGATCATGGTCGGCGTGCGTTTTGCCCTCGGCCTGATGTGGCTGACGCTGATCGTGGCCGAAACCATCTCGGCCAACTCCGGCATCGGCTACCTGGCGATGAACGCCCGCGAATTCCTGCAAACCGACGTGGTGGTGGTGGCCATCCTGCTCTATGCCCTGCTCGGCAAGCTGGCCGACGTCACCGCCCAGCGGCTGGAGCGCGTCTGGCTGCGCTGGCACCCGGCCTACCAGGTCAAGGAGGAGAACGCATGAGCAACGCAACGCTAAGCCCGGCGCGTCTGAACCGCGGTACCCCGGTGGGCGTCAATGGCGTCACCAAGCGCTACGGCGAGCGCACCGTGCTGAAGGGGCTGGATCTGCATATTCCCGCCGGGCAGTTTGTGGCCGTGGTCGGCCGCAGCGGCTGCGGCAAGAGCACCCTGCTGCGCCTGCTGGCCGGCCTGGAAGCCAGGCCAGCCGCGGCGAGCTGCTGGCCGGCAACGCGCCGCTTGCCGAGGCCCGCGAGGATACCCGCCTGATGTTCCAGGACGCGCGCCTGCTGCCGTGGAAGAGGGTGATCGACAACGTCGGCCTCGGCCTGAAGGGCGGCGACTGGCGGGCGAAGGCGCTGGAGGCGCTGGCGGCGGTCGGCCTGGCCGATCGCGCCCACGAGTGGCCGGCGGCTCTGTCCGGCGGGCAGAAGCAGCGCGTGGCGCTGGCGCGCGCGCTGATCCACCGTCCGGGCCTGCTGTTGCTCGATGAACCGCTGGGCGCGCTCGATGCCCTGACGCGGATCGAGATGCAGGATCTGATTGAATCGCTCTGGCAGCAGCACGGTTTTACCGTGCTGCTGGTGACGCACGACGTCAGCGAAGCCGTCGCGATGGCCGACCGGGTGCTGTTAATAGAGGAAGGGAAAATCGGTCTGGATCTGACGGTGGATCTTCCGCGGCCTCGTCGCGTGGGCTCGGCAAGACTGGCGGAGCTGGAAGCTGAGGTGCTGGATCGGGTGATGAAGCGGGGGGGAACTCGGAGGCATTGCCCCTGCAGTTCGCGCAGGCAGCGTCTAATCCTGCAGGACGCGCGATAAATCGCGCCGCTACAGAGGATTGCAACTCTTTGTAGCGGCGCAATTTATTGCGCATTTTTTTCTTACGCGTTCAGCGCTTTGGTGATCTTCTCGTACAGATCGCCGGACAGGTTTTCCAGCCCTTTCAGCTGCTCCAGCGCCGCACGCATCTTCGCCTGACGCTTCGCATCGTAACGTTTCAGACGGATCAGCGGCTCAATCAGACGCGACGCCACCTGCGGGTTACGGCTGTTCAGCTCGGTCAGCATTTCCACCAGGAACTGATAGCCGCTGCCGTCTTCGGCGTGGAACGCCGCCGGGTTGCTGCTGGCAAACGCGCCAATCAGCGAGCGCACGCGGTTCGGGTTGCTCAGGGTGAACGAACGATGCTTCAGCAGGCTGCGCACGTTGCTCAGCACGTCGGCCGCCGGGCTGGTCGCCTGCAGGATGAACCACTTGTCCATCACCAGGCCATCCTGATGCCACTGCTCGTCGTACTCCTGCATCAGCGCATCGCGGCACGGCAGCTGCGCCGCCACCGCTTGCGGCCAGCGCGGCCAGCGCGTCGGTCATGTTATCCGCTTCGTGATACTGCTTGCTCACCAGGGTGTTCGCCAGCTCGGTTTCACCAAACGCCAGATAGCGCAGGCAGGTATTGCGCAGAGAACGTTTACCGATGTCCGCGTGCTCAACGCGATAAGCGTCAAGCTTGTTGGCGTGATAAATCGCCAGGAACTCATCCGGCCAGCTCAGTCGCCAGCGTGCGGGTCAGCGCTTCGCGCACCGCCGCGATCGCGATCGGATCGATGATCTCGAACAGCTCGGCGATTTCGTTCGCTGACGGCAGCGTCAGAATTTCAGCGGCCAGCGCCGGATCAATCTTCTCATCCAGCAGGATCGCGCGGAACGCGTCAGCCACGTGCAGCGGCAGCGACAGCGGCTGGCCCTGCTGATGACGCGCTACGTTCAGCTTGATGTAGGTCGCCAGCAGGCTTTGCGCCGCATCCCAGCGCGAGAAGTCGTTGCGCGCGTGACGCATCAGGAACGTCAGCTGCTGATCGCTCCACTTATACTCCAGCTTCACCGGCGCGGAGAATTCGCGCAGCAGCGAAGGCACCGGCTGGAAGTAGACGTTGTCGAAGATAAAGGTCTGCTCGGCCTGGGTCACGTTCAGCACGTGGTGTACCGGGTGGCCGCCCTTCTGCAGTGGAATGACTTTGCCTTCGTTATCGTACAGCTCGATATCGAACGGAATATGCAGCGGCTGTTTCTCTTCCTGCTCGGCCGTCGGCGGCGTGCGCTGGCTGATGGTCAGCGTGTACTGCTCGGTTTCCGGGTTGTAGTCGTCTTTCACCGTAACAATCGGCGTACCGGCCTGGCTGTACCAGCGGCGGAAGTGGGACAGATCGACATTGGAGGCATCTTCCATCGCCTGCACGAAATCGTCGCAGGTGGCGGCGCTGCCGTCGTGACGCTCGAAGTAGAGCTGCATCCCTTTCTGGAAGTTCTCTTCACCCAGCAGGGTGTGGATCATGCGGATCACTTCAGCGCCCTTTTCATACACCGTCAGGGTGTAGAAGTTGTTCATCTCGATGACTTTATCCGGGCGGATCGGATGCGCCATCGGGCTGGCATCTTCGGCGAACTGCAGGCCGCGCATGATGCGCACGTTGTCGATGCGGTTGACCGCGCGCGAACCCAGATCGGAGCTGAACTCCTGGTCGCGGAAGACGGTCAGGCCCTCTTTCAGGCTCAGCTGGAACCAGTCGCGGCAGGTCACGCGGTTGCCGGTCCAGTTGTGGAAATATTCGTGGCCGATCACGCCTTCGATGTCGAGATAGTCTTTGTCGGTGGCGGTTTCGGTGCGCTTTGGCCAGCACGTATTTGGAGTTGAAGATGTTGAGGCCTTTGTTCTCCATCGCGCCCATGTTGAAGAAATCGACCGCGACGATCATATAGATGTCGAGGTCGTATTCGAGGCCGAAGCGCTCCTCGTCCCACTTCATGGAGTTGATGAGCGAGGTCATCGCCCAGGGCGCGCGGTCCAGGTTGCCGCGATCGACAAACAGCTCCAGCGCCACCTCACGGCCGGAGCGGGTGGTGAAGGTGTCGCGCAGCACGTCGAAATCGCCCGCCACCAGCGCAAACAGGTAGCACGGTTTCGGGAACGGATCCTGCCACTGCACCCAGTGACGGCCATTCTCCAGCTCGCCGTTCGCCACGCGGTTGCCGTTGGAGAGCAGGAACGGATACAGGGTTTTATCGGCGATGATTTTGGTGGTGAAGCGCGCCAGCACGTCCGGGCGGTCGAGATACCAGGTAATGTGGCGGAACCCTTCGGCTTCACACTGGGTGCACAGCGCCTCGCCGGACTGGTACAGCCCTTCCAGCGCGGTGTTGTTGGCCGGGTGGATTTCATTCACGATGCGCAGCGTAAACTGATCCGGCAGGTTGTCGATGACCAGCTGGTTGTTTTCTTCTTTATAGTCCGACCAGGCTTCATCATTAATATGCAGGGAGACCAGCGTCAGGTCTTCGCCATCCAGACGCAGCGGCACCGCAGTTGCGCTGTGGCGCGTCACCTGACTCACCGCCGTGACAACGGTTTTAGTGGCATCCAGGTCAAAAGTCAGATCGATTTCGCTAATCAGGTAATCCGGCGCACGGTAGTCGTGGCGGTATTTGGCTTGTGGCTGTTGTGTCATAGAAAACCTTATGCATCGTTTGTCGAGTAACGTTTCAATATATTCCTGTTGCGCAAAACGCGCTATGCAGAATGTTCATCTTTTCAGGGTCAAAACGTTTTTTTGCTACATTTGTATAACACAGGGCACAAAATGCCCTCGACCATAAAACGCGCTTATGTTGTGATCGGGGTTCAATAAATCACTAAACAAGTTTATACTCCAGCGTTCTTTATGCTTTGTTGTATACCGGGCTCGCTCCGTGGAAGAGGATGCTACTGCGCACCTATGACTCAATTCGCTTCTCCAGTTCTGCATACGTTGCTGGATACCGACGCGTATAAACTGCATATGCAGCAAGCCGTTTTCCACCATTACTATGACGTTCATGTCGCGGCGGAATTCCGCTGCCGTGGCGACGACTTGCTCGGTATCTACGCAGACGCCATTCGTGAACAGGTCAATGCTATGCAGCATCTGACGCTGCAGGACGAGGAATATCAGTGGCTTTCTGGCCTGCCTTTCTTCAAAGCCGACTACCTGAACTGGCTGCGCGATTTCCGCTATAGAAGCCGGAGCAGGTCACCGTGCTTAACGATAACGGCAAGCTGGATATTCGCCTTGAAGGGCCGTGGCGGGAAGTGATCATGTGGGAAGTGCCGCTGCTGGCGGTGATCAGTGAACTGGCTCACCGCTACCGCTCGCCGGAAACGGGCGTAGAGCAGGCGGTTGCCTCGCTGGAAAATAAGCTCGCTGCACTTCTCCACGCTGACCGCAGGGCTGGACATGTCCCGCTTCCGCCTGATGGACTTTGGCACCCGCCGTCGTTTTTCGCGCGACGTTCAGGAGGCCATCGTTAAACGTCTGCAACAGGAGCCGTGGTTCGTGGGCACCAGTAACTACGATCTGGCGCGTCGCCTCAGCCTGACGCCGATGGGTACCCAGGCACATGAGTGGTTCCAGGCGCATCAGCAGATCAGCCCGGACCTGGCCAACAGCCAGCGCGCGGCACTGGCCGCATGGCTGGAGGAGTACCCGAATCAGCTCGGGATCGCCCTCACCGACTGCATTACGATGGATGCCTTCCTGCGCGACTTCGGCCCGGAATTTGCCGAGCGTTATCAGGGGCTGCGCCACGATTCGGGCGATCCGGTTGAGTGGGGCGAAAAGGCCATTGCCCATTACGAGAAACTGGGCATCGACCCGATGAGCAAGATGCTGGTCTTCTCCGATAACCTCGACCTGGCGAAAGCGCTGGAGCTCTATCGCCATTTCATCACCGCGTGAACCTGAGCTTCGGCATCGGTACCCGGCTGACCTGCGATATTCCTCGGCGTAAAGCCTCTGAATATCGTGATCAAGCTGGTGGAGATGCAACGGCAAGCCGGTGGCGAAACTCTCCGACAGCCCCGGCAAAACCATCTGCCATGACAAAGCGTTTGTCCGCGCATTGCGCAAAGCCTTCGATCTGCCCCAGATCAAAAAAGCCAGTTAATTGGCGCTGAGCAGGGAGCCTTGGGCGCCCTGCTCTTCTCCAGAAAATCTTCTTTATTCTTCTTTTGCTGCGAAATTTGCTTGTTTGCTGGTGCGCTCGCAGGTAACATAGATATCCCCCTAAGGGGACAGGGTGGAAAGTTGTAGTTTATTTCTTTTCCGACTTATTTATATAGAGAGAATATTATGAGCGTTGTGCCTGTAGCCGACGTACTCCAGGGCCGTGTCGCCGTTGACCAGTGAAGTCACCGTGCGCGGATGGGTGCGTACCCGCCGAGATTCTAAAGCTGGTATCTCCTTCCTTGCCGTCTATGACGGTTCCTGCTTTGATCCTGTACAGGCCGTCATTAATAATTCTCTGCCCAATTATCAGGATGACGTTCTGCGCCTGACCACCGGCTGTTCCGTGATTGTCACCGGTATGGTCGTGGCATCCCCGGGTGAAGGCCAGAGCATTCGAAATTCAGGCCACTGCCCGGTTGAAGTCACCGGCTGGGTTGAAGATCCGGATACCTATCCGATGGCGGCTAAACGTCACAGCATCGAATATCTGCGTGAAGTGGCGCACCTGCGTCCGCGCACCAACCTGATTGGTGCGGTGGCGCGCGTGCGTCATACGCTGGCGCAGGCGCTGCATCGTTTCTTCGATGAGCAGGGCTATTTCTGGGTCTCCACCCCGCTGATCACCGCGTCCGATACCGAAGGTGCCGGCGAGATGTTCCGCGTCTCCACGCTGGATCTGGAAAACCTGCCGCGCGACCCGGAGGGCAAAGTCGACTTTGACAAAGACTTCTTTGGTAAAGAGGCCTTCCTGACCGTTTCCGGCCAGCTCAACGGCGAAACGTACGCCTGTGCGCTGTCCAAAGTCTACACCTTTGGCCCAACCTTCCGCGCCGAAAACTCCAACACCAGCCGTCACCTGGCGGAATTCTGGATGCTGGAGCCGGAAGTGGCGTTCGCCGACGCTGGACGATGTTGCGGGTCTGGCGGAAGCGATGCTGAAGTATGTGTTCAAAGCGGTGCTGGAAGAGCGTCCGGACGACATGAAATTCTTCGCCGAGCGCGTAGACAACGACGCAATCGCCCGTCTGGAGCGTTTCGTCTCTGCCGATTTTGCGCAGGTGGACTACACCGACGCCGTCGCGATCCTGCTGAAATAGCGGCGAGAAGTTCGAGAACCCGGTTTACTGGGGCGTTGACCTCGCGTCCGAGCACGAACGCTATCTGGCCGAGAAACATTTCAAAGCGCCGGTGGTGGTGAAAAACTACCCGAAAGACATTAAGGCCTTCTATATGCGCCTGAACGAAGACGGTAAAACCGTGGCGGCGATGGACGTCCTGGCGCCGGGCATCGGTGAAATCATCGGTGGTTCGCAGCGTGAAGAGCGTCTTGACGTGCTGGATGCGCGTATGGAAGAGATGGGGCTGAATCCAGCAGACTACTGCTGGTATCGCGATCTGCGTCGTTACGGTACCGTACCGCACGCCGGTTTCGGTCTGGGCTTCGAGCGTCTGATCGCCTACGTCACCGGCGTGCAGAACGTTCGCGACGTGATTCCGTTCCCACGCACGCCACGTAACGCCAGCTTCTAGGATTTAAGATTAAATATAAGAAATTCATATATATATTGAGGTCGGCCCTGCCGGCCTTTTTTGCCAGGGTTTTTGTGAATTTTGAGGTGGTTCACAAAGTTCCCAAAAATACATATTTAGTTACACATATTTTCTTTTGGTTACCTAATCTTGAGAATTGTAGCACTTTCAGGCTAGCGAAACGCTTCGCCGAATGGAAAGATGCCTGTCAGATACATAAAGACACCAAACTCTCATCAATAGTTCCGGAAATATTTATTGACAGAATTTATTGACGGCAGTGGCGAGGTGTCCAAAAAAAACCAATGAGGGTAATAAATAATGATGAAGCGCAATATTCTGGCAGTGGTTATCCCTGCCCTGCTGGTAGCCGGTGCAGCTAACGCTGCAGAAATCTATAACAAAGACGGCAACAAACTGGATCTCTACGGTAAAGTTGATGCGCGCCATCAGTTCTCTGATGACTCAAGCTCAGACGGCGACAAAACTTATGTTCGTTTGGGCTTCAAAGGCGAAACCCAGATTAACGACCAGCTGACCGGTTACGGCCAGTGGGAATACAACGTCCAGGCTAACGTTGCTGAATCACAGGGCACTTCTGGTACCAAAACCCGTGTTGGCTTTCGCCGGTCTGAAATTCGCTGATGCAGGCTCCTTCGACTACGGTCGTAACTACGGCGTTCTGTACGACGCAATCGTCCTACACCGATATGCTGCCAGAATTCGGTGGCGATACCCTGTATCAGGACAACGACAACTTCATGACCGGCCGTTCTAACGGCCTGGCGACCTACCGTAACAGCAACTTCTTCGGTCTGGTTGACGGTCTGAACTTCGCTGTTCAGTACCAGGGCAAAAACGAGGAGGTCGCGGTCCACGTTATGAAAACGGCGACGGCTGGGGTACCTCTCTGTCCTATGACACTGGTATGGGCATCAGCGCAGTGGGTGCATACGGCTCTTCTGACCGTACCAACGCTCAGCCAGCAAGCTGGATGGGGCAACGGCGATAAAGCTGATGCATGGAGGGTTTCGGTCTGAAATACGACGCCAACAACGTTTACCTGGCGGCCATGTACGCAGAAACTCGTAACATGACTCCGTTCGGTGGTAATAATCATACGACGGCACGTTGGCGCTAGCGGCATCTGACTTCAACTTCGCTGCCAACAAAACTCAGAACTTCGAAGTTGTTGCTCAGTACCAGTTCGACTTCGGTCTGCGTCCATCCATCGCTTACCTGCAGTCTAAAGGTAAAGACCTGAACGGCGCGACTGGCCACGGTTCAACCTTCGCTGGCGGCGATGCTGATCTGGTTAAATACATCGAAGTTGGTACGCTACTTACTACTTCAACAAAAACATGTCCACCTACGTTGACTACAAAATCAACCTGCTGGATGACAACGACTTCACCCGCGCTACCGGCACTTCTACCGACGACATCGTTGCTGTTGGTCTGGTTTACCAGTTCTAATCTGTACACCACTTTGTTAACTGCGGTTTAAGCACCTCAGAAACAGGGCTTCGGGCCCTGTTTTGTTTCAGTGATCGGGCTCCCGAAAATAATGGCGCCATTACTTTGAAACGCCGCACGTTATTGCTTTTTTATGTCGCAAACGGTTGGCATTTTGTAAATCTACCGTTAACCTGATAGCGGATTTCACTTCTGTAATCACAATGGAACTTCGTCATGTTTGAGAACATTACCGCCGCTCCTGCCGACCCGATTCTGGGCCTGGCCGATCTGTTTCGTGCCGACGACCGCCCGAACAAAATCAACCTGGGTATTGGTGTTTATAAAGATGAAACCGGCAAAACCCCGGTACTGACCAGCGTTAAGAAAGCTGAGCAGTATCTGCTGGAAAACGAAACCACCAAAAACTACCTCGGTATTGATGGTATCCCTGAATTTGGTCGCTGCACCCAGGAGCTGCTGTTCGGTAAAGGCAGCGCAATTGTGAGTGACAAACGTGCCCGCACAGCACAGACCCCGGGCGGTACCGGCGCGCTGCGCGTGGCGGCGGATTTCCTTGCGAAAAACACCTCTGTTAAGCGCGTCTGGGTAAGCAATCCAAGCTGGCCGAACCACAAGAGCGTGTTTAACTCTGCGGGTCTGGAAGTGCGTGAATACGCCTACTACGACGCGGCAAACCACTCTCTGGACTTCGACGGCCTGCTGGCGAGCCTGAAGCGAAGCGCAGGCGGGTGACGTGGTGCTGTTCCACGGCTGCTGCCATAACCCGACCGGTATCGATCCAACGCTTGAGCAGTGGGAACACCTGGCGAAGCTGTCCGTAGAGAAAGGCTGGCTGCCGCTGTTCGACTTCGCCTATCAGGGCTTCGCCCGCGGTCTGGAAGAAGATGCTGAAGGCCTGCGCGCGTTCGCCGCCGTGCATCAGGAGCTGATCGTCGCCAGCTCCTACTCCAAGAACTTTGGTCTGTACAATGAGCGCGTCGGTGCCTGTACGCTGGTTGCGGCTAACGATGAGACCGTCGATCGCGCGTTCAGCCAGATGAAATCCGTTATCCGCGCCAACTACTCTAACCCACCGGCACACGGTGCATCTGTGGTCGCCACCATTCTGAGCAACGACGCGCTGCGCGCGATCTGGGAACAAGAGCTGACCGATATGCGTCAGCGTATTCAGCGCATGCGCCTGCTGTTTGTGAACACCCTGGCGGAGAAAGGCGCGCAGCGCGACTTCAGCTTTATCATCAAACAGAACGGCATGTTCTCGTTCAGCGGCCTGACCAAAGAGCAGGTGCTGCGTCTGCGTGAAGAGTTTGGCGTGTACGCCGTGGCCTCTGGCCGCGTGAACGTGGCAGGCATGACGCCGGACAACATGGCGCCGCTGTGCGAAGCGATTGTCGCCGTGCTGTAAGCATTTGCGCCCATAAAAAAGCCTGCGTTATGCAGGCTTTTTTTATGCGGGTTACCAGACAGGCATTTCATCCTGAAGGAACGGATTATGGAGCCGTTCATAGCCCAGCGTCGACATCGGACCGTGTCCAGGGATAAACGTCACATCATCACCCAGCGGCAATAACTTCTGTTTAATCGACTGAATCAGCTGGCCTGATGGTCGCCGCGCGGAAAATCGCTGCGTCCTACGCCACCTTTGAAAATCACATCGCCGGAGATCAGCAGACGGGACTGGTCATCAAAGAAGACGATATGGCCCGGCGTATGCCCAGGACAATGCAACACCTGTAAAGTCACATTCCCTATGCTAACGCGCTCTCCTTCATCCAGCCAGCGATCGGGCGTCAGCGGCGGGCACTCATCAAGGCCAAACATCCGGCTCTGCGTGGGCAGGTAACCCCTGCAGCCAGAACTCATCTTCTTTTTCCGGGCCGACAATCGGCACGCCGTAGTGTTCAGCCAGTTCAGCCGCTGCACCCACATGGTCGAGATGACCATGCGTCAGCAAAATCTGCATCAGCGTCACGCCTCGCTCCGCGAACTTCCTGCTTTGATTTTCTCAGCGTCACCGCCGGGATCGACCAGCGCGGCCAGTTTAGTCTGTTCGCACCAGATGAGTGAACAATTCTGGGAGAACGCGGTAACCGGAATAATACGATAGTTCATACTGCTCCTGTGTTTCGTTATTACCAGTGCCGAACCGGCCCGGTATCAATATGCACAAAGTTGCTGCGGGGGTAATATCCTACACCACCGGCGCGCATAGATAACGCCGCTTTGCGAATATTGGCTCAACGAAATGCCTTCAATATGGAAATCCATTGCCTGGCCTTTGGTGTGATAGCTGTGTTTCGCCACGCCGCGGCGATGGGCGCGCAGTTCATTATTGGTATCAACCGAACGATAGCCGGAGATCAGCTGCACCGGCTTGCTGGTGCCCAGCAGCCCCTGCAGGCGAAAGAGCTGATCAAACAGTGCTGGATCGATGGCTTTAATTTTATTCGCGCGGTAATCACGGAAAAAATGGTTAAGTCTTGCTAATTCATCCTGAATATAGCCTCTGCCATCAAAGAACTCCGCTTTTAGCGACTCACCGGTATGCAGGTTGTTGAGCGTTAAAACTCGCGGGCGGGAGGTGGAAACTGACGCCAGCGCTGCACCCGGCAGCAGTGACAATCCAGCCGCTGCGCCACCCACGCGCCAGCAATTTACGGGGCGACGTTGAGCATCAAATTTGTCCATGATAATCTGGGTTACCTAAGCCGGTAAGAACGATAATCGAAATATGTGCAAAAAGCAGCGCACGAAGGCCGAACCCGTAACCGCAGCCTGCGAGTGCGAGTCAACCCGCGATACGCCTAGGTTCACAGAATGCGCAAAACCGGTCTGAAATCAATTTTCCAGACCGGTCTTGCCATTTTCTTTGAGGGAAGGATAACTGGGAAATCTTAACTGTTTATTGTGCATTAATTGTTCCGCTTTTGGCAAAATTTGTGCGCCGGATCGCGCCGTGTGATCATAATTGTAAATATCTGTACGGTACTGCGGTTGGCCGTCATCCGCCACCCAGGCCGTCAGATAGTAAAGATTGACCGGAATATGGTGGCGAATATTCACGTAGCGCGTATCCCCCTGCTTCAGGGCATCAGAGATGCGCGTATCGTTCCAGCCCGCATCCTGCAGCAGCATATTGGCCAGCTCGGAAGCTTTGTTCACGCGCACGCAGCCAGAACTCAGCGCGCGGATATCTTTCTGGAACAGGTTGTGGTTCGGCGTATCGTGCAGATAGATGGCGTCAGAGCTCGGCATATTGAATTTGTAGCGCCCCAGCGAGTTGGTGGCACCCGGCGCCTGACGGACGCGATACGGGAAATTGCGCGGCGGAAACCATGCTCCAGTCGATCATCGACGGGTTGATCACTTCCGCATCATTGCTCCAGCCCGACAGCACCGTATAGCCGTGCTTCTACAGATAACTCGGATCGTGCTTCACCTTCGGCACAATGTCCTGGCGCACCAGCGTGGTCGGCACGTTCCACGGCGGGTTGACCACCACGTTATTCAGCGCGCTGCTCATCAGCGGCGTTTTGCGATCCGGACGCCCGACAATCACGCGCGACGACAGCACTTCATTGCCGTTCTGGTAGTAGGTCAGCGAGTAGTTGGGAATATTCACCATAATGCCGTTGTGCATGTCATCCGGCAGCAGACGCAGACGTTGGATATTCAGCGCCAGCAGCGCGGCGCGGGTTTTCGGTGACACGTTGAGCCACTCACGGGTGCGCACGCCGATCACGCCGTCCGCCGTCAACCCCTGCCATTTCTGGAAGCGCTTGACGCCCTCCACCAGCTCGTTGTCGTAGACATTGTTGCTGCAGCCGGGGTGACCGTGCTGATGCTGCGGCTGGCCTGCGGTACCTGCGCCGGCAGATCGCTGACGCTGGCGCCGCCGATGGGCTGACCGTCACGCGGCTTTTCTCTTCGTCTACCGTCAGCCCGCCGTCGTCGGGCTCATGCTCGCGAACATCGTCGACGTTCTGGCGTCGGCGTCCGGCGCTGTGCGAGCCGGCCAGCATGCCGGTACGCGTCAGGATCTCACGCAGCGCCGGGATATCGTTGCTCATTTGGCCTGGGCGCAGGCTCGGGCCGCTGCCCACCTGTGGCCACGGACGATTGTCCGCCAGCATGTCGCGCAGCGCCTGATGCATCTTGGCGTATTGCGGATGCTGCGGCGCGAGCGAATTCACATAGCTCAGGGTACGCGCCTGGCGCACCGCCAGCTGCCATTGGTTGATCACCGCGGTGGGCGGCAAGCCAAGCTTGTAGGGAATATTGCTGTACAGCCAGTTGTTGCCGTTGGCACCGATGGCAGAGACGAACTGCAAATAGCCCAGCATCGCATCGGACAGCACCGCATCGCGGCCCGCTTCACTGAGCGCCGGATCGGTCAACATCTTCACCCATTGGGTAAACTGCGGCTGCACGCCGGACATCGCCAGTTCGGCCAGCTGCTGCTGAAACTGCTGAACGGCTTCGCGATCCTGCCACATCGGCTGCATGTGATTCGCCGCATACAGCGGTGCCAGCGTGGAAAGGCCGGGCAAATAAAAGGGTCGTTCGCTGGGGCTAAATGCCTGCTGAATTTGCTGCTGGCTGGCAGCCACGGACATGCCTGCTGATGCCACCGGCAGCGCGCCGACGTCTGCCGCCTGGCTGATAGCCAGCGGTGCCGCCATCAGTGAAAAACTGAGTGCTATTGCAGCACGATTAACGTCGTAGGCTCTTCTTTTTAAGCAACATCCCTTGCCCCCTGTATGCTTACAAAAGACACAGCATCCTGAAAACGCCGTGTACCGCCTGTACTCTTATGGTTGAGTATAAAATAAAAAACGGCCGTTCCGCCTTGCAGGGCGTCGAATAGCTGTTTATCAGATTAACCGCAGCCCTGACTTTTCAACCGGATAAAATTGCTGGCTAGCTATTTTCGCCCACAAAAAAGTGGCCACGCCTGCGCCGGCGATTTTCGGATTTTTGGGTTTTTTGCTGTTTGGGTTTTTTTGTTCACCGGCGTCGGCTCGGCGGCGAAACCGCGCAGCCCCACCACGTGCACATGCTCGTGGTTCTGGAAGACTTTACGCACCAGTTTGTAGGTGGTGCCTTTTTCCGGACTGATGTTCTCCGGTGCCGCGATGATCAGCTGCATATCCAGACGTTCGCACAGCTCGAACAGCGTAGCGATGGAGCGCGCATCAAGACGCGCCGCCTCATCGAGGAACAGCAGTCGGCACGGCGAGATGTCTTTGCCGCGCAGGCGGCGGGCTTCGTCTTCCCAGCTCTGCACCACCATCACCAGAATTGACATCCCGGTACCGATCGCTTCACCGGTAGACAGCGCCCCGCATTCCGCACGCAGCCAGCCGTCTGAGCCACGGTTTACCTCCACTTCCATCTCCAGGTAGTTGCGGTAGTCCAGCAGCTCTTCACCGATGGTTTGCGGCGTGCGCTGGCCCATATCAATCTGCGGGTTCAGGCGCTGATACAGCTTCGCCAGCGCTTCCGAGAAGGTCAGACGGTTGCTGTTGAACAGATCCTGATGCTGTTCGTGCTGTTCAGACAGCACTTCCAGCAGCGTGGCGTGCGCTTCGCGCACGTTGACGTTCAGGCGCACGCTGTTCACCTGGCCAAAGGACACCGCTCTGCAGCCCCTGGTTCAGCATGGCGGATACGGTTCTGCTCGCGCTGAATGGTTTTGCGGATGATGTTCGCCACGCTGCGGGAGCTGATCGCCAGCTTCTGCTCGCGCGAGGTCAGCTCTTCCGTCAGACGGCCCAGCTCGATTTCCATCTGTTCGATGGCCTCGACCGGATCGTCAGTACGAATGATGTCCTGACGGATACGTTCGCGCAGGTGCTGGTACACCGCGACAAAGAACTGGATCTTACGTTCCGGACGTTTTGGATCTTCCGACATGCGCAGCACATCGCGCAGGTGTTCGTTATCCGCCACCGCCAGACGCAGCGCACCCAGCGCCTTATCCGACATGGAACGCAGCTCATCGGCAGAGAGATACGCCAGCTCGCGACGGTGCAGGCGACGCTCAACGTTATTGTCTTTCACCATGCGCATCACCGCGCACCAGCCCGCCTTCGCGGTCACGACCTGCTCGCGCATCTCAAAGTAGTCGCGCTCCAGCTTGCGCAGGCGACGGGTCAGGTTATCCATTTCTGCTTCGCAGAAGGTCAGCGCTTTTTCCAGCTGATTGCGACGCGCACGGTTGTTGCTCAGTTGAGCATGCAGCTCGTCACGACGAATGCGCGCGCGCTCTTCTGCTCCGCTGTCGGCACGAACGCCGATGTCCTGAAGCTCTTTCTGCAGGTCGTTTAACAGCTCTTTCTTGGTATCGAAGGAGCTTTTCAGCGAGGCCAGCACCTGGTTGTACTGGTTCAGCTGAGCGGAGTGGCTGCGCATTGCTTCGCGGGCGCGAGTACGTTCCGCTTCAGCCTGCTCAAGACGCTGACGCAGCTTTTCGTTCAGGTCACTGTTACCGCTCAGCATTTCCGCCGAATCGGAGTAGCCGAAGTGGGCGCGACGCTGCACCACCTCCGTCAGGGCGAACGCCTGCTGACGCGCCTCGCGCTGCACCTGCTGCGACCAGGCATAGTCTTCTTTCAACTGCTCAAACTGTTCCGGGTCGCTCTGCAGGACAGACACGACCGGCTCCAGCTTCGCCAGCTGATTGCCGTGCTGCTGCACGAAGCGCGCGGCTTCCTGCGCTTCATCCAGGCGCTCCTGGATCTCGTCCACGCGATCGGCCAGCGTGTCATCCGCCAGCAGATTCAGGCGCGGCAGAATACGGTTAAGGGCAGCAACGCCCTCTTTTGCCTGTTCAAACTGAACGCGACTTTGCTGGTTATCACTTTCATGACTTGCAATCGCACGTTCCAGCTCGCCACGGCGGGTGTTCAGCTTGCGGATTTCGGCTTCCGGATCCGCGTCAAACGCTACGGCGAGATGGCTGCCGATAAAGCGGCTGAACGACTGATGCAGACGCTGGGTTTTCTGCACGTCAAACGACAGGGTCGCAAAACGTTCGGACAGCGTCTCACGCTCGGCGTGCAGGCTCTCGATGCGGCTTTCGCGCGCGGCGCGGCCAAACAGCGGCAGCTCAGGGAAGCGGGAGTAACGCCACTGACGGTCGGCAATTTTCACCACCACCGCTTTTTCCAGCTCGTCGACGCTGAACACGCTGTCATCGAACGACTGCGGATCCCCTTCGATCAGGTAGAGATCTTCCGGACAATCTTCCAGCCCGTCAAGCATCTCACGCACCAGCGACAGATCCGGCACCACGATCGCGTGACGCGATGGGCCGTACAGCGCGGAGAAGTAAGGCGCATCGTCCAGACCGTGACATCGTCGTAAATTTCGGACAGCAGCACGCCGCCAAAACGCTCCGCCAGCGCGTTCAGGCGCGGATCTTCCGCGCCGCCCGGCTGGCTTAAGCGTTCAATTTCTTCGTCGACTTCACGCTTGCGCGGCCGCCACTTCATCACGCTCAACGATGGCTTCGCGCTCGCGCTCCAGCAGCTGCTGCAGGTATTCGGTCACCTGCTGGCTGCTGATTCGAACGGCTCGCCGCTCTGCTCGCTGAGCTGGTTCAGGCTGCTCCTGCGCCGCCAGCCAGACCGGCGCGCGCTGCGGTCAGCGCAGTGATGCGCTCGTGCAGCTGCTCCAGCTCCTGGCGCAGCGTCATACGCTGTTCGCTGGCGCTGGAGACCGTGTCTGAAAGCGCAGCGATACGCGCCTCCAGTTCCTGATGCAGGGCCTCCAGCTCGTCAACGTCGTACTTTTTGCCCTGACGTTTGCAGAATTCGGCCAGCAGACGCTCGGCTTCCTGCTGCTCGCGCAGGCGCTGTTCCAGCTCGTTCAGACGCATACGCAGCGGCTGACACCTGCTCGGCCAGATGGCGCTGGTTCACGCCATCGCGCAGCAATTCGCGCGCGACCTCCCAGGCTTCGCTGCCGGCTTACCTCGCCAGCAATACTGGTGACCAGCGCCAGGGCCTGCTCAAACTGGCTGTGCGCCGTTTGCGCAACGCTCATTTTCTGTTCCAGGGACAGCAGCTTTTCGGTGGCTTCCTGCTCTTTGGCCTGGAAGGTATCCAGCCACTCGTCGGCGTTTTCGGGGGTCAGGTCCGGCAGATGGCACAGCGCTTTCGCGCGCTGTTTCCAGCGCCTGCAGCGCCTGGTGGTACTGAATGGCGCGGGTCTGCTGCACGTCCAGCGCCTGCTGGTAATCGGCAAGCTGGCTTTTCAGCTCATCCACTTCCAGCTCGGCCGCTTCGGCGCGGGCTTCGTTCTCTTCCTGCAGCTCGGCGGCTTCGGCCACCACTTCATTCTGCTCTTCGAGACGAATCTGTCAGCTCTTCGAGATCCGCTTCATAGCGCTCGATTTTTTCCTGCTGACGCAGCGCCGTCTGCACCAGGTTCAGGTGATCGCTGGCGGCCTGGTAATCGGCTTCCAGGTCGCCCTCGGCACCGTTGTGCTCAGCCAGCTCGCGCGCCATTTCGACGTGCTTATACTGCTCGGCCGCCAGCTGTTTGCGGGAGGTAAACAGCTCGCGGCGGAACTCCAGCGCCTGATCGAGATGGACGCGGCGCTCGTTGGCGTGGCGCATGTAGTCCGCCGCCACGTAGTTGGTGGCTTCGCTGATCAGATGTTTAAACAGATCGCGGTCCGACTGGGTCACGCGAATCGCTTCCAGCGTCATGCGGTTTTCGCGCAGCGCCGCTTCCATATCCTGGAAGGCCTTACGCACGCCGCTGTTTTCCGGCAGCAGGTAGTCGCGCAGCGAGCGGGTAATGGCGCTGGAGATACCGCCGTACAGCGACGCTTCGATCAGGCGGTAGAATTTGCTGCGATCGGCGGCCGTGCGCAGACGACGCGCCACCACGCCCAGATCGAACATCAGCGAGTGGTAGTCGGTGATGGAGTTGAACTGCTTGAACTGCACGCCTTCCATCGCTTCCAGCTTATCTTTCAGCTCCTGCAGCGTCAGCACGCGCGCCTGGCGGCTCGTTCAGGGTTTCGGTCAGCAGCGCCGTTGGCTGGCGGAGCGGTCGGCAGGCCCTGGATGGCGAACGGTTTGATGTCGACTTTACGATCGCGCCCGGCGACCTGCTGCAGGCGCACGCCCACCACCACGCGCTGATGGCGGGAGTTGATGACGTCCAGAACCGAATAACAGACGCCGGCCTTCAGCTTACCGTGCAGGCCTTTATCACGGGAGCCGCTGGTGGCGCCCGCTTCGGTGGTGTTACGGAAGTGCAGCAGCGTCAGGTCGGGGATCAGCGCCGTGACAAAGGCCGCCATGGTGGTGGATTTACCCGCCCCGTTACCGCCGGAGAGCGTGGTGACCAGCTCATCCAGATCAAAGGTGCGGGCAAAGAAGCCGTTCCAGTTAATCAGCGTCAGCGAGCGAAATTTACCGCGTTCAATCATTCCTATTCATCCTCCGCGCGCTCGCTCGCGTCGTGTTCGCTGTCATTTTCTGCCTCGTGCTCATCATTGAGCTGCAAATGGTTTTCCACCGGCATCGCTTCACCGTCGCGGATCATGCGCAGCTGCGCTTCACGCGCGTCGTCGGCCGCTGCGCACGTCGGCGCCGAAGCGGAACACAGATTCCGTGATGCGGAATTTGCTGCTGTCGTTGCCCATAAACCAGACCATGCCCAGACGACGCAGACGGTTCAGCGAGGAGCGAACCTTTTCCTGCAATTTCTGACGGTCAAGATCCGACCCGGTGGAGCGGTTGTTCACCAGCTTCAGCAGCTTGCTCTCATCTGCCAGCGTCAACAGCTCGTCGTACAGCTCCTGCTGGGTGAAGATCCCTTCATTCGCCAGACGCTCCGGGCTGAGGTAGAGGTAGCAAAGAATTTTACCGACCATCATATCCAGCTCGGAGAGCACCGAACGCGGGATCAGCGTGGTGGAGCGCGGGCGCAGATAGAAGAAACCCTTCCGGCGCGCGGATCAGCTCCACGTTGTAGCGCGCGTAAAACTCTTCCAGGTACTCCTGGAAGTCCATCAAAAAGGCGTGATTATCCAGCTCGTCAATGCCAATGTGACGACCGGCGCGCAGCTGGCTGTCCAGCGCCGGAAACAGCGGGTTCGCCAGCGCCTGTGCCAGCTTAACCGGCATCACTTGTTCAATATTTGTCGATGACATGCGCCTGTACCTTGGCTCCGTAATCATTAATTGGCTGCCACTTCGGCCGGCAGTCCGGTGAAATCTGCTTGCGCGACGCCGAGGCGCACCGCCTGGTCGACCACAATGCGGGCAACGTCGAAGTGGCGCGCGCGCGGATATTGCGCCAGATAGTCGCGCACCACCGGTCCAAGATCCAGCGGAGCTTGTCTGGTTTTATAGACCGCGAGCGCTTCTTCGATCATCGCCGCCAGCTGCTCGCGAATTTCGTTAAACTCTTCGTATTCCAGATCCGGCGGCAGTTCACCGGTCACCTCTTCATCGCGCAGCGCCATCTCTTCGTCGCGCATATCCAGCAGACGATCGGCATTGGCGTAGGTCAGCGCCCACGGCGCATCGAAATAGGTCTGCACCGACTGGCGCAGACGCTGGGCGAAGACGCGGTTTTTATCCATATCGATAGCGGTACGGATAAATTTATGCACGTGGCGGTCGTAGCCGATCCACAGGTCGATCGACTGCTGGCCCCAGCTGATGATGCGATCCAGCTTGCTCTGCAGGTCGAACACCAGCTGGTCGATAAAGTCCAGATCGTCGTGCGCCAGCGTCGCGTCCTGGATGCGCAGCAGGTTCGCCTGCAGCTTATCCCCTGCGGCTTCCAGCGTATCCTGCAGCTCACGCAGCGTGCCGGAGGTTTCTGACAGCAGAAGTTCACAGCTGGAGATGGCCGCCCGCCAGTCTTTATTCAGCAGCTGCGCGATATCGTCTTTCACCTGCTGCTGCTGTTCGTCCATCAGGCGCTGGGTCAGATCGATGCTGTCGAAGATTTCCGCCACCGAATATTTCAGCGGCGCAAAGACGTTGCGGTGCCAGTGGAATTCGTCGCCGTCTTCATCGGCCGCGTCGGCGGCGCGCTTAAGCTCCTGCGCCACGATCGACAGCTGCATGGAAAGACGCAGCGTGGAAAATTCACGCTGGCGGATGTAGTAATCGGTGATGCCGATGCCCAGCGGCGTCAGGCGATAGATGGCGTTTCCTTCCGCCAGCTCGCTGGTAAAGCGGTTCAGCAGACGCTGACGCACCATATCGTTGATCGCGTTGTTGGCACGGACGCTGAATGGTTTCGCTGGTTTGCTCAAACGCATCGCTGACGTGGCGAAACGCATCCACCAGTTCACCTTCGCTCATCTCGCCATCCAGCCGCTCGCCGTTCAGCGTGGCGATCGCCAGCAGAAAAGAGAGTCTGTCTACCGGCAGCGAGATGGAGAAATCATTTTTCCGGGCCCAGGCAACCAGTTCGGGGACTGTCTGGGAAAATTCACTCATAGTTTATCCTTGCATCTGCGGCTTGTGCGCGGTGACGTGAATATAGCGGCCAAGGCTGACAAAAGGCTCCTGACGGCAATAGCGCGTTTCCATCTCAATAATTTCCTCAACGCTCTTCCCGGCGCCGGGCTGCGTTTTTCATGAGATAGTCACTGAACACGCGGATACCGGCACGCTGCTTTTACCGGTGATTGAGCAATCCGCACTGCGTCAGCCAGCGCTGTACATCGTCAGGATCGCGCGGATAGTCCGGCGAAAGCGTGCGTTTTTTGCGCTTGTTGGCATCCTGGGCGCGCAGATAGCCGAAATTGCCGAGCGTCAGGGTGCGGAACGTCAGGCCGTTGGCGTTGTAAAACATCAGCGACAGCGCGCCGCCGGGTTTCAGCGTATGCCACAGCGCCTGCAGCACCGCCAGCGGATCGGCCACCCATTCAAGCACAGCATGAAACAATATCAGATCAACCGGCTTTTCCAAATGTTCGCCAACCTGCTGCGCGCTAATTTGTTTGAAATGCATGTTGTCGCTCACACCTTTCGCGCTGTGCGCATGGGCGGCGCGCCGCTGGATCATCTCACCCGACAGATCGCACAGCATTACCTGATGGCCCAACTGCGCCAGCCAGACCGCTGGCGATCTGCCCTTCACCGCCACCGGCATCCAGCACGCGGCAGCGGGCCTGCGGGCAGCGTCGCCAGAATGGTGTCCAGATCCTGCCAGAGGATCGTCTGACGGAGCTGCCCTTTCGTGGTGCCATAAATGTTGCGCGAAAATTTTTCCGCGATGTCATCAAAATTGCGATCCCGCATTGGGAGGGCTCCCGCTTGTTTTTTGTCGGCTGGCATTAAAACCTGCTATTTTGTCACAGCCTCGCCGAGAATGAACCTTTCATGCCGCAGTAACTGTCTGGCTGCTGTTTTTTCGGACAAAAGGATCTGACGTTTTCGATGCTTTTTCACCTTAAAAAATTCATTGGCGCCGATGCTCGCTGCCTTTGCCATTGCTGTTAACGCTTATGGCGGCAGGACTTTTACTGCTCTGGTTCAGCCGCTGGCAAAAAAGCGGCAAAATCCTTATCACTTTGGGCTGGCTGGTGTTGCTGCTGTTGAGCCTGCAACCGGTCGCGGATGGGCTGCTGGCCCCGCTGGAAAACCAGTATGCCACGTGGAATGGCAGCCAGCCGGTGAACTATATCGTGGTGCTGGGCGGGGGTTACACCTGGATAATCCTGCACTGGGCACCCAGCTCAAACCTGCTCAACAACAGCCTGCCGCGCCTGACCGAAGGCGTTCGCCTGTGGCTGGCGCAATCCGCGGGCCAAAATGATCTTCACCGGCGCCGCGGCGGGCTACAATCCGCGCAGCAACGCCAGCGTTGCTGCTGACGTGGCGCGAAAGCCTTGGCGTGCCCGCGCTGCGCATCATCATGCTGGATCAGCCGCAAGATACCGAAGAAGAAGCCGCTGGCGGTGAAGCAGGCCATCGGCGCAGCATCCGTTCTTGCTGGTGACCTCCGCCTCCCATCTGCCGCGCGCGATGATTTTCTTCCAGAATGCAAGGCCTGCACCCGCTCCCGGCGCCGGCAAACCAGATGGCGATCGACTCGCCGCTCAACGTCTGGGATCGGCACGCTGCCCTCCCCGGTGTGGCTGAGCCATAGCCAGCGCGCGGTATACGAAACGCTGGGGCTGATCTGGCAGCGGCTGCGCGGCAGTGGCGAACCTTCAGCCGAGCCAGGGGAGTAGCTGCGCGCGGGCATGGTCAAAGCGCGGCCGGTCAAACTGGCCGCTGCTGACCAGCGTGTCACCCGCGACTCCCACAGCAGATAGAGCCAGCGCCGCCAGAGGAAACGCGTCAGCCACCGGCGCGCGCTGTAAATAGTGCGCAGCAGCGATCCTTCCCGCACGCGCCTTCCGCACAGGCGAAACAGCTCATATTCGCGCGGCGCCCACAGCATGATGCCCGGCCCCACCATCGCCAGTAGCTGATCGCTGTGGGGGCATCCTTCAGCATACTGCGCGAGGCGACAGATTGCCGTGCACCAGCACGCAGGGGTCGTCAAAACCGTCAAACAGCGCGGGCAGGCATTCGCGGGTGCGGAACAGAATCTGCCGATCCGGCATGGGTAAATCCGGTATTGTTTGACATGATTGACTAGCGTCGCCCACAGCACTTCCACCCGCTGGCGATACCATGACGGCCAGAGATTTTCCTGCGTGCTGTCAACGCTGCCGACAATGCCGTGGCTGTCATGACGGTGCCAGGCCAGCAGCGCCTCAACAATCTGATCTTTTCAGCTGCTCCCAGCGCTCCGGCGTGCGCGTCGGCGCTTCAGCCGACACGCCGCGCAGGCGCTCAATCAGCAGCATTTCATCGGGGCCGGCGATGTTTGCTTGAGTCATCACCACGCCGTACACCGTGGGCAGCGGAATCAGCCCTTCCTGCGCCAGCATGGTGAGTTTTTTCGCTTCCAGCTGCCTGGCGCGCTCCCTGGTGACGGAAAAGTATTTGGCCACCAGCGGCATCGGCTTGCCGTGGTCATCATACAGCGCGTAAAGCCGCGGATTGAGCCTTTTCGCTCACGCACTCCAGCCGGCTAATGTCTTCACCCAGCACAGTGCTCAGTTCGGCGCGCAGTTGTTCCATAGAAGATTCACCTCACGGAGTTAAGACTCAGGGTTGCTTTTATAGACGGGCATCCTGGAGGTCATGACGGCGCGAAACTTAGCGCCAGATCAAACTTTGCGGCCAGCCGGGGTTGCGCTGGCGCGCTGACGAACTTATGCCGGGTTGCATCGCTTCACGCACGCGCAGCAGATCGTCCGGCGTATCCACACCGACGCTCGGCACGGTGGCCGCTACGGCAACGTGGATCTTTTCGCCGTACCAGAGCACGCGAAGCTGCTCCAGCATTTCGATATGCTCCAGCGGGCTGGGTTGCCAGGCTGACATAGCGACGGATAAAGCCGGCGCGATAGCCGTAGATGCCGATATGACGCAGGAGGGTGTCGCCGATGGTCTCTTTCGACAGCGCAAAACGATCGCGATCCCACGGAATGGTGGCGCGGGAAAAATAGAGCGCATAGCCTTCGGCATCCATGACCACTTTCACCGCGTTGGGATTGAACGCCTCTTCTGCGCTCGTGAATGGGTACCGCCAGCGTCGCCATACCAGCATGCCGCCTGAGCCAGGTTCTCAGCCACCTGACGGATAATCACCGGCGGGATCATCGGCTCGTCGCCCTGCACGTTCACGATGACCGTATCGTCAGCGAAAGCCGACATTTTTCAACCACTTCCGCCAGACGCTCGGTGCCGGACTGGTGATCGGCGCGGGTCATGCAGACTTCGCCGCCGGCCGCGTTCACCGCGCGCTGGCGACGTCAGGATGATCGGTGGCCACAATGACGCGCTCGGCGCCGGACTCGCGCGCGCGTTCCAGCACGTGCACCACCATCGGTTTGCCGTTAATATCCACCAGCGGTTTACCCGGCAGACGCGTGGAGGCGTAGCGCGCAGGAATAATCACAACGAAACTCATGGCTGGCTCTCTTCCGCCGCCAGGGAACGCGCTTCATTTTCCAGCAATACCGGAATGCCGTCACGCACCGGGAAGGCCAGACTGTCCAGTTTGCAAATCAGCTCCTGCTTATCCTGGCTGTAGTAGAGTTTGCCGTTGCATACCGGGCAGGCAATAATTTCAAGTAAACGGTGATCCATACTTTCCTCCTGTTCAGGACCGATACGTCAGAGGATTAGCATACCATAGCGCAATCAGGGACGGCGCGCCGCCATCGGCTTATATGCTGACGTGCCAGTGCGTGGACCAGGCGGCCCGCAGCGCATCAGGCGCGTTTTCCAGCACCACTTCGCTGGCGCCCTGCCAGCGCGAGCGAATTCCGTTAATGGGCGTTATGCAGCCCCTTCCTGCGAGAAACTGCTGGCCGTCACGCTCACGCCGTCCTCCAGCCAGAAGGCCCGCAATGAATCACTTGCGCTGCCGGCCCTCTTTGCGGTGCATTTTGGCATCCATGCGCCCAACCAGCTGCGCCGCAATGCAGCAGCGGCAACACAAAATAGCCATATTGGCGCTTAGGCGCCGGGGTGTAACACTCCAGGCGGTAGCTGAAATCAAACAACTGCGCGGCGCGCGATCCCAGACCACCGGATCAAACGGTGACAGCACCGCGCTGTGCGTGGCGGTGAGTTTATCTTCCTGCGGCTTTGCCAGCTGCGGCAGCAGCGTATGGTGCAGCCACATCTGCGCCCAGGGTTGTCAACCTTGACGGGCTGAATCACTCCGGCTGCTCGCGTTGCACTGCTCCAGCAGCAGAGTGTGATGCAGGCGGACGTTCAGCCGGTAGTAATCTGCCAGCCACTGGGCGCGGAAAATCCCGAGACTGCGGGCGCTGTTTTCCAGCATCTGCATCACCGCCTCGTTCTCGCTCAGCGCATGCCGCTCGTCGTCCCAGTGCGGCATCACCCGCTGCGTCAGATCGTAGACGCGCTGAAAGTTACGGCGCTCGACAACCATCACTTTCCCGGCGGTAAACAGTCCTTCCAGATGACGCTTGTGCGGCTTCCACTCCCACCAGCCGGGTTTGTGTGCCTTGTCGCGGATGTGTGTTCGAAATCGGCGGAGCGCACCGGCCCAGTTTGCGTCGATATGGTTGCAGCAGATCGGCTCAATTTCTGCAGCATGATCCTGCATCCACCCATTGCTGATTGTATTTCCAGCCCAGTCTTTGTCAGGTGCCAGCATGCGGTGGCGCAGCAGGGCAAAATCTTCACGGGGCAGAAAACAGGCTTCATGCGCCCAGTATTCCATCAGCTCGCCCGCCGCCAGCGTTTGCTCCAGCCACTCAGCAGGAAAAGCGCCCAGGCGGCTGAACAGCACCAGATAAGGGCTGCGGGCCACAATGTTAATGGTGTCGATTTGCAGCAGCGACATGCGCTGGACACAGGAGAGAATATCGGCAGAACGCGCCTGACGGCGCGGCGGACGTAGCAGGCCCTGGGCAGAGAGGTGCAGGTTGCGGGCGGTTTGCAGAGAGAGGGATTGCGTGCTGGTCATTACGTCGTCCCTTTGAATGGTTAGCGCGACCGGGCGTCGCGCGCAGCTGTACAGAGTTGCGTCAGATCGGCCAGAGTAATGCTGCCAGCTTGCTTTTCGCCCTCTCAGTTGCGCGTCCACAGGCAGATACCACCAGTTATCTTTCGCAAAGGCCCGGCATTTCACCGCGTCTTTTTCGGTCATCAGCAGCCACTGTGCATCCTGAGTCAGGCTGCGTAACATCCTTCTCCGCTGTAATGCGCCTGATGATCGGCAAGCGCAACGCTCTCTGCCACCGGCTGCACGCCCTGCTGCTGCAGCGTAGCGAAGAAACGCGGCGGATGACCAATGCCCGCCATCGCCACGCCATTGGCGGCAACTGCGTCAGCGCAGCCTGTTCGCCGGTCAGCAGATTGACCGCCAGACCCGGCTGCAGGTGCATCGGGATCTCACCCGCCTTGCGCCTCGCCCCCGTTGACGATCACCGCATCAACCGTCTTCAGACGCGAAGCGCGTTCACGCATCGGGCCGGCCGGTAACCACCAGCCGTTGCCAAAACGGCGAACGCCATCGATGACCACAATCTCTTTATCACGCGCCAGGGCGATAATGCTGCAGGCCATCATCAGTCACGATTATATCCAGCGGATGTTCTGCCAGCAGGGCCTCGACCGCCAGCGCGGCGCTGCGGGGAAACCGCGACCGGCGCACGCCGGTGCGCTGGTAAATCAGCACCGGTTCATCACCCGCCTCTTCCGTCGCGCTATCCTGATTGACCAGCAGCGGATAGCGTTCCGCCTTACCGCCATAACCGCGCGACACCACCCCCGGACGCAGACCCCTGTTGTTGCAGCTGCTCCACCAGCCAGATCACCACCGGTGTTTTACCGTTGCCGCCCGCCGTCAGGTTGCCGACCACCACCACCGGCACCGGGCGCGCGCCAGCGGGTACGCCAGCCGCGCTGATAGCTCAGGCGAATCAGCCAGCTCACCAGGCCATACAGCCAGGAGAGCGGCAATAACAGCAGCCACAGCGGGGATTCACCGGACCAGATACGTGCAATCATTCGCCAAACTGCATTTTATGAAGCTGAGCGTAAACGCCGCGGTGCTCCAGCAGCTCAGCATGGCTTCCGCGTTCAACGATACGGCCATCCTCCACCACGACGATTTCGTCGGCCTGTTCAATGGTCGAGAGACGGTGCGCAATCACCAGCGAGGTACGGTTCTTCTGCAGCTCATCCAGCGCAGACTGAATCGCGCGTTCAGATTCGGTATCCAGCGCAGAGGTGGCTTCATCCAGGATCAGGATCGGGCTGTCACGCAGCAGCGCACGGGCAATGGCGATACGCTGACGCTGGCCGCCAGAGAGCAGCACGCCGTTCTCACCAATGATCGTATCCAGACCGTTATCCATCTTGTTGATAAAGTCCATCGCGTAGGCCATATGCGCCGCTTTCTCAATCTGCTCGCGGCTGTACTCATCAGTGCGCGCATAGGCAATGTTGTTGGCGACGGTATCGTTGAACAGATGCACGTTCTGGGAGACCAGCGCCACCTGATTACGCAGCGAGTGCAGGGTATACTCCCGCAGGTCGTGGCCATCCATCAGGATCTCGCCTTCGTCAATATCGTAGAAACGCGTGATCAGGCTGGCAATGGTCGATTTACCCGAACCGGAACGGCCCACCAGCGCAACGGTTTTACCCGCCGGGATCGTCAGGTTGATATTGCGCAGAGCCGGCGTTTCGCGGCCAGGATAGGTAAAGGTCACATTGCGGAATTCAACATCGCCGTTTGCACGCTCGATGACGCGCTTGCCTTCGTCTTTTTCCTGCTCGCTATCCAGAATGGTGAACAGCGTCTGGCAGGCCGCCATCCCGCGCTGGAACTGGGCATTGACGTTGGTCAGCGATTTCAGCGGACGCATCAGGGCGATCATAGAGGAGAAGACCACGGTAATGGTACCGGCCGTCAGCGTCTCCATGACGCTCGGGAAGCTGGCGGCATACAGCACGAATGCCAGCGCCAGCGATGCAATCAGCTGGATCATCGGATCGGAAATGGAAGAGGCCGAGACCATTTTCATCCCCTGCAGGCGCATTTTATTGCTGACTTTATCAAAGCGTTTGGTTTCCACTTCCTGACCGCCAAAAATCAGCACTTCTTTATGCCCTTTCAGCATCTGCTCCGCGCTGGTGGTCACCTGCCCCATCGTGTTCTGCATATTTTTGCTGATATTGCGGAAGCGCTTGGATACGACGCGGATGGCAATAGAGACCATCGGCGCCAGCACGATCAGGATCAGCGACAGCTGCCAGCTGTAGTAGAACATCATCACGAACAGGCCGATGATCGAGGCGCCTTCACGCACCACGGTCATCAGCGCGCTGGAGGAGGAAGAGGCCACCTGTTCGGAATCGTAGGTAATACGCGACAGCAGCGTCCCGGTAGACTGCTTGTCAAAGAACGCAACCGGCATGCCCATCATGTGGCTGAACAGGCGACGGCGCATGGTCATCACCACTTTCCCGGATACCCAGGAAATGCAGTAGCTGGAGATATAGCTGGTGATGCCGCGGAAGATCATCAGCCCGATAACCACCAGCGGCATCCACAGCAGCACTGAGCGGTCCGTTTTACCAAAACCATCATCCAGTAACGGTTTAAGCAGCGATAGCATAAAAGTATCGCTGGCTGCGTTGAGGATTAACGCAACACCCGCCACGATCAGGCCTGCTTTGAAAGGCGCAATCATCGGCCAGAGTCGGCGGAAGGTCTGCCACGTGGAGAGATCTTTGTCGTTATGCATTCAAAAAACCAGCGCATTGTTTGAAATAGCCGCATATTCTACCCGTTATCGCGTTTGGGACGCCAAACCACTGATGATACCAACGTGGTAAAATTTGCTCTCTTAACCCCTTAATCTGCCAGCGACCCTGCCGTATCGCGATGTGAATCTGGCCTGATTGCGCAGTGTCATACCAGCGATAGCCCTGCTCGCGGTAACGCTGGACCACGGCGACGGCGGGCATACGCCAGGCGTTATAGCGCGCCAGCGAAGCCAGCGCCGCCTGCCCGGCAACACTCCGTAACAGTAAAGGGCCGGAGGAGCTCCGGCTGCCATGATGGGGCACCTGGATAACCGTAGATTGTAAGCCGCCCTTTTCCAGGGCGACCAGCTTGCGCTCCGCCTCCAGCTCGATGTCCCCGGTCAGTAACAGGCTGAACTGACCATCGTCCACGCGCACCACGCAGGACTCGTTATTTTGCCCGGAAGTCTGCGCGCGCGGTGGCCATAGCGCGTGAAAATGCAAACGCCCCCACTGCCACTGCTGGCCGCGATAGCATGGCAGATGCCCGGGCTCGCCGAGCGCGCTGCGAACCCGCAGACCAGGCTGCGCCTGTTGCAGCGCGGCTAATCCACCACGGTGATCGAGATGCTTGTGGCTCAGGATCACCCCTTGCAGTTGGCGCCCGGTGTAGTGCAGCCAGGGTAACAAAACCCGCCCGCCTGCATTGTCCTCTGCCCAGCCGGGTCCGCTGTCATACAGCATCACCTCATTTCCCTGGCTGATCGCCACCGCCAGACCATGTCCGACATCGATCATGTCAATCTGCCAGTCGTCCTGCTGGGCATTGCTGCGCCAGAGCCACAGCAAGAGCAACAGCGCGCAGCAGGGCATCAGCGCCTTCGCGAGCAAGCCGCTGCGCCACAGCGCCAGCCCGGCCCAGAGCAGCAGCACCGCCGGCAGCGTATCGCTCCAGCGCCACCAGCCGGCGGGCAGCCACGCCAGCCCATGCATCACCAGGCTGACCGACAGATCGGCCAGCTGCCATAGCGGAACAGCGATTGCAGGCAGCGGCAACAGCATCGCCAGCAGAATCAGCGGCACGGTAATCAGCGACACCACCGGCACCGCCAGCAGGTTGGCCACTAGCGCGCTCAGGCTGAGCCCGTGGAACAGAAAGATCTGCAGCGGCGCCATCAGAATCATCATGCCCAATTGCAGGTGCAGCATTCGCAGCATGAGCCAGCGACGCGACTGGCGGAAACGTGGCGGCAGAGGAAACCACTGAAACCACAGTATCAGCATCGCCACGGCCAGCGCCGACAGCCAGAAGCTTTCTGACAGCACCGTCAGCGGATCAAGCCATAGCAAACTCCCCACGCAGAGCGTCCACACCTGCCAGTTGCTCAGCTGCCAGCCAGCTATACGCGTCGCCAGCCACAGCGTTAACGCCAGCATCGCGCGCTGTGCCGGCGGATGACTGCCGGAGATCCAGCAATAGGCTGCCGCTGTTGACCCGCTGATCAGCAGCGGCATCAGATAGCCGATTTGCCTGGCAGGTAACACTAACTGGATGACGCGCGCCAGTAGCCAGCCTACGCTGGCCGCCAGCGCGATATGCATGCCGGAGATGGCCATCAGGTGCGCGGTACCGGTTTCGCGCAGCAAGGCTCGCTGGGCCGGGGTCATCGCGTCACGCACGCCAAAGGCCAGTGCCTGTATTATTGCGGGCTGCGTTAACCCGGTGAAACGCGCCAGGTGATGATCGATAAAACGCGTCCGCCAACTGCAGCGCAGAGACTCAGCCTGCTGGCTGACAATACGCCCCTGCAGCGCGCTGTGGTTAGCAATGGCAAAACGCTGCAGATCAAATTCGCCCTCGTTGAGCCGGGCGTGCACCGCGCGTAGCCGCAGCTGCATCTGCCAGCGCTGTCCCGCACACCAGGCGACCTCATCGCTGACATTACGCAGCGTGACAAACAACGGTGGAAAGACGTAGCGGTCACCTGCCCGGATTACCTGCGCCGTGAGCTGGTTCTTCGCGGGATTCACTGCAGTTATCTGAAGCGTGGCCGCCACCGGTGCCACGGTCAGTTGCTCGAGGGTATCGACCGTCTGACGCGCCTCGATCAGTGCCCAGCTCAACAGCAGCAAGCCCAGTCCGGCGTAGCGCAAAAGCATTACTGACGTACACGCCAGCAACAGTGCGCTTATTAACAGCAGCACAATGGTGCTGTAAGCGGGGATGTGCGGCAGCATACCCAGCGGCAGCGCCGCGAGGAGCATCATTCTGGCTACCACTGTTATTGTCACGCGCACGCCCTCTTCTGTCATTGCCGTGGATTGTGCGCGCTGGCAGAGGCAAAAGCATGCGGCTAAATGTCGATTTCAGAGAGGGATTACGTGCAGTTTATGGTGGTTGTAGGAAATGAACAGCAACATGGAAGCAGGATCGCAAACCTGAACGCGAAGCAAAAAAAAACGACACCTGCAGGTGTCGTTTTTATCGTTCGGTAACGGCTTAGCCGTAAATATTGGCGCGGTCGCGCAATTCTTTACCCGGCTTAAAGTGTGGAACGTACTTACCTTCCAGCTCGACTTTATCGCCAGTTTTCGGGTTACGCCCGGTACGTGGAGCACGATAGTGCAGAGAAAAACTGCCGAAACCGCGGATTTCAATGCGCTCGCCCTGGGCAAGAGTGGAGGCCATATGCTCCAGCATCTCTTTTACGGCATCTTCCACGGCTTTGGCCGGGATATGCGGTTGCTGGCTGGCAAGTCTTTCAATCAATTCTGACTTGGTCATGATTCCTCCGGTTCCTTTCAAATCCAATGCTGGTTGAAACAGGTAGCTGACAGCCGCTATTGTTACCGATAACCGGACGATCTTTCACCGTCCTGGTTTGCTTCGGGTCTGTTTATTAGTTTTA
>JBCNOY010000005.1:0-560580 GCA_039593615.1 Enterobacterales bacterium
GTTGCTGCGTGCTGATGATCAGCCTTCTTGGCTGTCTGCAATGCACGCGCGCATTATACGCTGCCATACGTGCGCAATTTGTTACCCTTTAGCGTAGAAAATTAGCGCCAGAAATTTCGGAAAGCGAGTTTAGAAGAAATGAACGCCAGTGTTGGTCAGCAGAGGGTTACAGAAATGCCCGGCAAAGCGGTTTTGATCGGGCGGGCGTTATTAGGCCATGCGTGGCTGATGCGTGCCAGCTGTTCGAAGTAGTCCGGGAAGGTTTTCGCCGTACATTTTGGGATCAAGAATGGTGACAGGCGTATCTGACAGCGCCACCAGCGAGAAGCACATCGCCATACGGTGATCGTTGTAGGTTCCGATCTCGGCAAACTGCAGTTTTGCCGGCGGCGTGACGCGAATGTAGTCTTCGCCCTCTTCCACCTCCGCGCCGACTTTACGCAGCTCGGTCGCCATCGCGAACAGACGGTCGGTCTCCTTTACGCGCCAGTTGTAGATATTACGCAGCGTGGTGGTGCCTTTGGCAAACAGCGCCGCGGTGGCGATGGTCATCGCCGCATCCGGAATATGGTTCATGTCCATGTCGATGGCGTTCAGCTCGCCGCGGGTACAGGCGATGAAATCATCGCCCCAGGGCGACCACGTGCGCCCATTTTCTCCAGCACGTCGGCAAAACGGATATCGCCCTGCACGCTGTTGCGGCCAATACCGGTCACCTTCACGGTGCCGCCTTTGATCGCCCCCGCGGCCAGGAAGTAGGACGCCGACGAGGCATCGCCTTCAACCAGATAGTTGCCCGGAGACTGGTACTGCTGCGCCCCGCGCACCACGAAGCGCTGATAAGACTGGTTTTCCACCTCGACGCCGAAGGTTTGCATCAGATGCAGCGTGATATCGATGTACGGTTTGGAGACCAGCTCGCCTTTAATGGTGATCACCGTATCCTGCGGCGCCAGCGGCGCGGTCATCAGCAGCGCGGTCAGGAACTGGCTGGAAACGCTGCCGTCAACCTCGACGTCACCGCCGGTAAAGCCGCCGCGCAGACGCAGTGGCGGATAATTTTCCTGCTCCAGATAATCAATCTGCGCGCCGCCCTGACGCAGGGCATCCACCAGATGGCCAATCGGACGCTCTTTCATGCGCGGCTCGCCGGTCAGCACCACGTTGTTGCGCCCAAGGCACAGGGCCGCCGCCAGCGGGCGCATCGCGGTACCCGCGTTGCCCAGAAACAGCTCAAGCTCTTCCCGGCCACGCAGCGCGCCGCCGTTGCCGGTCACTTCGCAGCGGGTGCGATCGTCGGAGAGAGTGTAATGAACGCCCAACGCTTTCAGCGCATTGAGCATATGGCGCACGTCATCGCTGTCCAGCAGGTTGGTAAGGACGGTGGTGCCGTTTGCCAGTGCTGCCAGCAGCAGAGCGCGGTTCGAGACACTTTTTGAACCAGGCAGATTAATGGTGCCATCTACCCGCGCGATAGGTTGTAACGTCAGGGATTCCGCATGTGAAACTTAACCTCTCAACTCAAGATAATACAAAACGGCCCGTCCAGTGACAGGGTCTGATGCCAGCCAGCAGGCTGGCACTAAAGTAGGCAATTAACCGTGGCGACGTTCGAAGTCGATCATGAAATCGGTCAGCGCTTTAACGCCTTCCAGCGGCATCGCGTTATAGATGGAGGCACGCATGCCGCCAACGACACGGTGGCCTTTCAGCGCGTGCAGGCCTGCCGCGAAGGACTCTTCCAGGAACACTTTGTCCAGCGCTGCTATCCGCCAGCTGGAACGGCACGTTCATGCGGGAACGGTTAGCTTTCGCCACATCGTTGCGGTAGAAATCGCTCTTGTCGATCACGCCATACAGCAGTTCGGCTTTCTGCTGATTGACTTTGTCCATCTGCGCCACGCCGCCGTTTTCTTTCAGCCATTTGAACACCAGGCCGGAGAGATACCAGGCAAACGTCGGCGGGGTGTTGAACATCGAATCGTTTTCGTTCAGCACGGTGTAGTCGAGAATCGACGGGCAGCAGGCGCTGCGCTTTGCCCAGCAGATCTTCACGCACGATCACCAGCGTCAGGCCTGCCGGACCGATATTTTTCTGCGCGCCCGCGTAGATCACGCCATAACGGCTGACGTCAATTGGCGCAGACAGAATGGTGGAGGAGAAATCGGCAACCACCACCTTATCGCTGCCGAAGTCTGGCGTCTCGTCGATGGCAATGCCGTCAATGGTTTCGTTCGGGCAGTAGTGCAGATACGCGGCGTTATCAGAAAGCTGCCACTCGCTCATTGGCTTCACGGCGCGCAGGCCGTCAACGGTCACTTTGGCGTCGATCACATTCGGCGTGCAGTATTTGTGCGCTTCTTTCACGGCACTGGCCGCCCAGTAGCCTGCGTCAACGTAGTCTGCCGTCGTTTTATCGCCCAGGATGTTCAGCGGTACGCCCGCAAACTGGCCGCGCCCGCCGCCGTGACAGAACAATACTTTGTAGTTCGAGGGAATATTCAGCAGATCGCGAAAATCCTTTTCTGCCTCTTCCGCCACCTGAATAAACTCTTTACCCCGGTGGCTGATTTCCATCACCGACGTACCGAGACCGTTCCAGTCACAAAGTTCCTGTTGAGCCTGTTTAAGCACGTCTGCCGGTAACATTGCCGGACCTGAACTGAAATTAAAGACTTGAGCCATTTCCCCTCACCAGCGGTCAAAGCGATCGCGTTATGACTGTGGATCATATCGGTTTTATCATTCGTGCCGCGCGCGCTAAAATGCGTCGGCCGCGCGGGGGCGCTCCGGTATGGTTCTGCAACGCTCATTTATCCGGCAGCGATCACATTTCCAGAGCCCGCTCCACCGCAGCTTAAGTCACAAATGTAATAAGCCACGGAATTTTGTGAGGCAGTGCGGTGAAGTAAAATCAGACAGCTGCCAGAGCGCGAAAAAGCCGTAACAATGCGTTGAGAAATTTGGCGGAGCAATAGCGAAGCAGGCGCAAAACCCGTATCATTGCGCGCTTTACGTACGATAAAAGTGACCGCCATGACTCAAACGTTTATCCCCGGCAAAGACGCCGCTCTGGAAGACTCCATCGCTCGCTTCCAGCAGAAACTGACCGACCTGGGTTTTAACATCGAAGAAGCCTCCTGGCTCAATCCGGTGCCGCACGTCTGGTCCGTGCATATTCGCGATAAAGACTGTCCGCTGTGCTTTACCAACGGTAAAGGCGCCAGGAAAAAAGCGGCGCTGGCCTCCGCGCTGGGTGAGTATTTTGAGCGTCTGTCCACCAACTATTTCTTCGCTGACTTCTGGCTGGGCGAAACCATCGCCAACGGCCCGTTCGTTCACTACCCGAACGAAAAATGGTTCCCGCTGACGGAAGATGACGAACTGCCGGAAGGTATTCTCGACGCGCGCCTGCGTGCCTTCTACGATCCGGAAAACGAACTGACCGCCAGCGATGCTGGTCGATCTGCAGTCCGGTAACGACGATCGCGGTATCTGCGCCCTGCCGTTTACCCGTCAGTCTGATGAGCAGACCGTCTATATCCCGATGAACATCGTCGGCAACCTGTATGTGTCCAACGGCATGTCCGCCGGTAACACCCGCAATGAAGCGCGCGTGCAGGGCCTGTCTGAAGTCTTCGAGCGCCACATCAAAAACCGCATCATCGCCGAATCCATCAGCCTGCCGGAAATTCCGGCAGACGTGCTGGCGCGCTACCCGGGCGTGGTGGAAGCCATCGCCAAACTGGAAGCGGAAGGTTTCCCGATCTTCGCCTATGACGCCTCGCTGGGCGGCAAGTATCCGGTGATCTGCGTCGTGCTGTTTAACCCGACCAACGGCACCTGCTTCGCCTCCTTCGGCGCGCACCCGGACTTCGGCGTGGCGCTGGAGCGTACCGTCACCGAGCTGCTGCAGGGCCGCAGCCTGAAAGATCTCGACGTGTTTACCCCGCCAACCTTTGACGATGAAGAAGTGGCCGAACACACCAACCTCGAAACCCACTTCATCGATTCCAGCGGTTTGATCTCCTGGGATATGTTCAAGCAGGACGCGGACTATCCGTTCGTGGACTGGAGCTTCGCCGGTACCACGGAAGAAGAGTTCGCCACGCTGATGGCGATCTTCAACGCGGAAGATCAGGAAGTTTATATTGCCGACTACGAACACCTTGGCGTCTACGCGTGCCGCATTATTGTTCCAGGCATGTCCGACATCTACCCGGCTGAAGATCTGTGGCTGGCGAATAACAGCATGGGCGCGCACCTGCGCGAAACGCTGCTGGCTCTGCCGGGCAGCGAGTGGGAAAAAGAAGATTATCTGAACCTGATCGCCCAACTGGACGAAGAAGGCCACGATGACTTCACCCGCGTACGCGAACTCCTGGGTCTGGCGACCGGTAAAGATAACGGCTGGTATACCCTGCGTATCGGTGAACTGAAAGCAATGCTGGCTCTGGCGGGTGGCGATCTGGATCAGGCCCTGGCCTGGACCGAGTGGACCATGGAGTTCAACCAGTCGGTCTTCTCTGCCGAGCGCACCAATTATTACCGTTGCCTGCAAACCCTGCTGCTGCTTGCACAGGAAGAGGATCGCGAACCGCTGCAATACCTGAATGCTTTCGTGCGTATGTACGGGGCTGAGGCCGTTGAAGCAGCCAGCGCGGCCCTGAGCGGCGAAGCGCCGTTCTATGGCCTGCAGGCTGTTGATAGCGATCTGAAAGCCTTCCCGGCGCACCAGTCGCTGCTGAAGGCCTACGAAAAACTGCAGAAAGCAAAAGCCGCTTACTGGTCAAAATAAGCGCACATAACATTACCAGCAGTAGGCGTATTCAATCGTCTGGGCTATATTACGGGGCAATTTCATTGCCCCGTTTTTTATTTTCTTCGGCAATGATTGTTGATTGTAATAATAAAGTTAAACACGGGTAAATATAATAATATTGATCTGGGCTTTACTGTTACTTTTTATGGTTAATACTCCATATTAATTAACTGATAAAGAGGTGGCTGAACGAAAAAATTCAACTCTTTTCATAACTTTTAAAATTTATTTTTATACGGATAATCAAACACTTACTCCGCATTTGCTGTAAATCCATACACACTGCGGGCCTATAAGCCAGGCGAGATATGATCTATATCAATTTCTCTTCTATAATGCTTTGTTAGTATCTCGTCGCCGACTTAATAAAGAGAGAGTTAGTGTGAAAGCTGACAACCCTTTTGATCTTTTACTCCCTGCTGCGATGGCCAAAGTTGCCGAAGAAGCAGGTGTCTATAAAGCAACGAAACATCCGATGAAGACGTTCTATCTGGCGATCACGGCTGGTGTGTTCATCTCTATCGCTTTCGTCTTCTACATCACCGCCACCACCGGTACTGCCGGAATGCCTTTCGGCATGGCCAAACTGATTGGCGGCATTTGCTTCTCACTGGGTCTGATTCTCTTTGTCGTCTGCGGCGCCGACCTCTTCACCTCAACGGTGCTGATTGTCGTGGCAAAGGCCAGCGGAAGAATTACCTGGGGTCAGCTGGCACGTAACTGGCTTAACGTTTACGTGGGTAACCTGGTTGGCTGTCTGCTCTTTGTTTTGTTGATGTGGCTTTCTGGCGAGTACATGACCGCCAACGGTGGCTGGGGCCTTAACGTCCTGCAAACCGCCGACCACAAAATGCACCACACATTTATCGAAGCCGTTGCTCTCGGCATCCTGGCTAACCTGATGGTCTGCCTGGCTGTATGGATGAGCTACTCGGGTCGTAGCCTGATGGACAAAGCCTTAATTATGGTTCTGCCGGTTGCGATGTTTGTTGCCAGCGGCTTTGAGCACAGTATCGCGAATATGTTCATGATCCCAATGGGCATTGTTATCCGCGACTTTGCGAGCCCGGAGTTCTGGACCGCAGTTGGTTCATCCCCGGAAAGTTTCTCTCACCTGACTATTATGAATTTCATTACTGATAACCTGATCCCGGTCACTATCGGGAACATTATCGGTGGGGGTCTGTTAGTTGGGTTGACATACTGGGTCATTTACCTGCGTGGCGGTGATCGTCATTGATGGTTTTCTCAGGCAGTAAATAAAAATCCACTTAAGAAGGTAGGTGTTACATGTCCGAGCTTAATGAAAAGTTAGCCACAGCCTGGGAAGGTTTTGCGAAAGGTGACTGGCAGAATGAAGTCAACGTACGTGACTTCATCCAGAAAAACTACACCCCGTATGAAGGTGACGAATCCTTCCTGGCTGGCGCAACTGACGCGACCACCAAGCTGTGGGACAGCGTAATGGAAGGCGTTAAACTGGAAAACCGCACTCACGCGCCAGTTGATTTTGACACCTCCGTTGCTTCCACCATCACTTCTCACGATGCTGGCTACATCAACAAAGCCCTGGAAAAAATCGTTGGTCTGCAGACTGAAGCCCCACTGAAACGCGCAATCATCCCGTTCGGCGGCATCAAAATGGTTGAAGGTTCCTGCAAAGCGTACAACCGCGAGCTGGACCCAATGCTGAAAAAAATCTTCACCGAATACCGCAAAACCCACAACCAGGGCGTATTCGATGTTTACACCAAAGACATTCTGAACTGCCGTAAATCTGGCGTTCTGACCGGTCTGCCAGATGCGTATGGCCGTGGCCGTATCATCGGTGACTACCGTCGCGTTGCGCTGTACGGTATCGACTTCCTGATGAAAGACAAAGTACGCTCAGTTCGTGTCTCTGCAGTCCGATCTGGAAAACGGCGTAAATCTGGAAGCGACTATCCGTCTGCGTGAAGAGATCGCTGAACAGCACCGCGCGCTGGGTCAGATCAAAGAGATGGCGGCTAAATACGGCTGCGATATCTCTCGGCCCGGCTACCAACGCTCAGGAAGCGATCCAGTGGACCTACTTCGGCTACCTGGCCGCGGTTAAATCTCAGAACGGTGCAGCGATGTCCTTCGGTCGCGTATCCACCTTCCTGGATGCTTACATCGAACGTGACCTGAAAGCAGGCAAAATCACCGAAGAACACGCTCAGGAAATGATTGACCACCTGGTCATGAAACTGCGTATGGTTCGCTTCCTGCGTACGCCTGAATACGATGAGCTGTTCTCCGGTGACCCAATCTGGGCAACTGAATCCATCGGCGGTATGGGCGTTGACGGCCGTACTCTGGTGACCAAAAACAGCTTCCGCTTCCTGAACACCCTGTACACCATGGGTCCTTCTCCGGAGCCGAACATCACCGTTCTGTGGTCTGAAAAACTGCCGCTGAACTTCAAGAAATTCGCCGCGAAAGTGTCCATCGACACCTCTTCTCTGCAGTACGAGAACGATGACCTGATGCGTCCGGACTTCAACAACGACGACTACGCCATCGCTTGCTGCGTAAGCCCGATGGTTGTCGGTAAACAAATGCAGTTCTTCGGTGCGCGCGCCAACCTGGCGAAAACCATGCTGTACGCAATCAACGGCGGCGTTGATGAAAAACTGAAAATGCAGGTTGGTCCTAAGTCTGAGCCGATCAAAGGCGACGTTCTGAACTTCGACGAAGTGATGGACCGCATGGATCACTTCATGGACTGGCTGGCGAAACAGTACGTCACTGCGCTGAACGTTATCCACTACATGCACGACAAGTACAGCTACGAAGCCTCTCTGATGGCGCTGCACGACCGTGACGTTATCCGCACCATGGCGTGTGGTATCGCAGGTCTGTCCGTTGCTGCTGACTCCCTGTCTGCAATCAAATATGCGAAAGTTAAACCAATTCGTGACGAAGACGGTCTGGCTATCGACTTCGAAATCGAAGGCGAATATCCGCAGTTTGGTAACAACGACGCTCGCGTTGATGACATGGCCGTTGACCTGGTAGAACGTTTCATGAAGAAAATTCAGAAACTGCCTACCTACCGCAACGCGATCCCGACTCAGTCTGTTCTGACCATCACCTCCAACGTGGTGTATGGTAAGAAAACCGGTAACACCCCGGACGGTCGTCGCGCTGGCGCGCCATTCGGCCCAGGTGCCAACCCAATGCACGGTCGTGACCAGAAAGGTGCGGTTGCCTCTCTGACTTCCGTTGCTAAACTGCCGTTTGCTTACGCGAAAGATGGTATCTCTTACACCTTCTCTATCGTGCCAAACGCGCTGGGTAAAGACGACGAAGTGCGTAAAACCAACCTCGCGGGTCTGATGGATGGTTACTTCCACCACGAAGCCGTCCATCGAAGGTGGTCAGCACCTGAACGTGAACGTCATGAACCGTGAAATGCTGCTCGACGCGATGGAACACCCTGAGAAATATCCTCAGCTGACCATCCGCGTTTCTGGTTACGCAGTACGTTTCAACTCGCTGACTAAAGAACAGCAGCAGGACGTTATTACCCGTACCTTCACTCAGTCCATGTAAGTGGGCCGTTGACTGGAATCACGGGGTGTTAAAATCGACAATAAAGGCTCCACGTGCGGGAGCCTTTTCTCCACAAGCCAGTTTTGCCAGTCTGCTTTTGCAGGCAGTCTGGCAAAACCGACTTACAGCGGCTCAGAGCACAACACAGATTGTGCCGCCTGCTCGCCAGGCTGAACTGGAGATATACACCGCAATGTCAATTATTGGTCGCATCCACTCCTTTGAATCCTGTGGCACCGTCGACGGCCCGGGCATCCGCTTTATCACCTTTTTCCAGGGCTGCCTGATGCGCTGCCTGTACTGCCATAACCGCGACACCTGGGATACCCACGGCGGTAAAGAAGTCACCGTCGAAGATCTGATGAAAGAGGTGGTGACCTATCGCCACTTTATGAACGCCTCCGGCGGCGGCGTGACCGCGTCCGGCGGTGAAGCCATTCTGCAGGCTGAATTTGTCCGCGACTGGTTCCGCGCCTGCCACGCAGAAGGCATTCATACCTGCCTCGATACCAACGGCTTTGTGCGCCGCTACGATCCGGTGATTGATGAACTGCTGGAAGTGACCGATCTGGTGATGCTCGATCTCAAACAGATGAACGATGAGATCCACCAGAACCTGGTCGGCGTCTCCAACCACCGCACGCTGGAGTTTGCCCACTACCTTGCCGATAAAGCGCATAACAAGCGCACCTGGATCCGCTACGTGGTGGTGCCGGGCTGGTCAGACGATGACGACTCCGCGCACCGCCTCGGGGAATTTACCCGCGACATGGGCAACGTCGAGAAAATCGAGCTGCTGCCCTATCACGAGCTGGGTAAACACAAATGGGTGGCGATGGGCGAAGAGTACAAGCTCGATGGCGTGCAGCCGCCGAAGAAAGAGACCATGGAACGCGTCAAAGGTATTCTTGAACAGTACGGCCACAAAGTGATGTATTAAGACGGTTGGCCTGCAGCTGAAGCTTTACCGTCAAGAAACAGAGCGTTACCGCCGGGGCTTTTTTATGCGGCGGGTTGCGATTTCTCCGTTTAATCACTGCCTCAGGCGTGCGGCCACCGGTGTGTGGATGGTGATCCGGCTTCTGCTTCTTCAGCAGCATCAGCAGGTAAACCAGCGCCACGCCCGCAATCATCACAAACAGCAGGCGATCGGAATAGTTTTGCATCAGCATCGCCGTCATCGACGGGCCCAGCAGGCTGCCAATGGTGTAACTCATCAGCAGCGCCTGATTCATCGCCACCAACTCGTGCGGCAGCGCCTTCTCGCAGGCCCAGGACATCGCCACCGGGTAAAGGGTAAAGCCAGCGCAGTCCCAGCACAAACAGCGCCGGCGCCATGGCGTAGTTGCCGAGCATCGCTACGCTGGCGAGGATCACCACGAACACCTGCACGCGCAGCACCAGCAGCCGCCCAAAACGATCGGCCAGACGCCCAACCGGCCACTGCCCGACAATGCCTGAGCTGACCAGCAGCGCCATCCAGTAACCGACGTTGGCATCGCTCATGCCCTGATGGGAAAGATAGAGCGGCATCAGGCCGTACAGCGAACCGAGCACGATGCCGGAGATGATGCAGCCATTGATGCCGAGGCGCGCGCTGCGGCGTCTCAGCATTGTCCACACTACTGCCCTGTTGCGGCTCGTGCTTCAGTGGCCGCTCTGGTGTTGACCTGCGCGGAAACAGCAGCGGCAGCATCGCCGCGCAGATCACGATCAGCGCGGTCACCCACGGCACCACGTGCAGCAATTCCGTCGAGGTCATGCTCAACAGCAATTGGCCGGTCACCGTACCGAGGTAATAGACAATCATATAGGCCGCCAGCAGCTGACCGCGGTTGCTCAGGTTACCGCTGCGCAACAGCGCGCTCTCCACGACCACCCAAATCCAGGCGCAGCCGACACCGGCGATGAAGCGCCAGCCCAGCCAGCTCCAGAAGCCCTCCATCAGCACCATGCCCAAGGTCGCCAGCGGCGAAAATCAGCACGCAGGCAAGGTAATAGCTGCGGTTAAAGCCGACGCGCTGGATCAGTTTGCCCGCCACCAGCGTGCCCAACAGGTTGCCGCTGAAATAAGAGGAGCTGACCATTCCCACCTGCCAGGTCGACAGCTGAGCATGGGTTAACCAAAGCGGCACGAGCGTATTCAGCACGGCAATGGACACCGTCAGCAGCATCAGGCCGCAGAGCAATAACAGCACCGGGCGGGAGTAGGTGGACATGGATTCAAACCGTGAGGAAGTTCAGATTGCGTGCGCATCATGCCATTGGCGATAGCAAAGTCAATCGTGCAAAAAAACAGCGCCGCACATTTTGCTGCTGAACAATTTATTATTTTTATCTTCAGCGAGTTACAGGGCTTGAGAAAGGTCTTATATCTGAATCTATCTACATGAATTTAAACATTTTTGCTGCGGTTTCACGCGTATGCGATGACGTTAACGTGTTATTTCTGACTAATTCAACAGGCTTAAAAAATACGATGGCTGACGCGCTGAACTCGACATAAAAAACCCGGCCTGAGGCGGTTTTAGTGACACGATTGTCAGTATTAACCGATGTATTCCAGGCCGCCCATATACGGACGCAGCACTTCAGGGACCTCGATGCGACCGTCGGCCTGCTGGTAGTTTTCCAGCACGGCAACCAGCGTACGGCCCACAGCCAGGCCAGAACCGTTCAGGGTATGCACCAGACGCGGTTTTCTTGTCGGATTTGCTGCGGCAGCGTGCCTGCATGCGGCGCGCCTGGAAATCCCACACGTTAGAGCAGGAGGAGATTTCACGGTAGGTGTTCTGCGCCGGCACCCACACTTCCAGATCGTAGGTTTTGCATGCGCCAAAGCCCATATCACCGGTGCACAGCAGCACTTTGCGGTACGGCAGGCCCAGCAGCTGCAGCACTTTCTCCGCGTGGCCGGTCATCTCTTCCAGCGCGTCCATCGACTCTTCCGGACGAACGATCTGCACCATCTCAACTTTGTCGAACTGGTGCATACGGATCAAACCGCGCGTGTCGCGACCGTAAGAACCGGCTTCAGAACGGAAGCACGGCGTGTGCGCGGTCATTTTGATCGGCAGAGCTTCTTCGTCGATGATCTCATCACGCACCAGGTTGGTCAGCGGCACTTCCGCGGTTGGGATCAGCGCATAGTTGCTGCTGTCTGCTTCTTCGTCCAGCGGACGGGTATGGAACAGATCGCCGGCAAATTTCGGCAGCTGGCCCGTACCGTACAGCGTGTCGTGGTTGACCAGATACGGCACGTAGGTTTCGCTGGTAGCCATGCTGCTCGGTGTGCAGATCCAGCATGAACTGCGCCAGCGCGCGGTGCAGACGGGCGATCTGGCCTTTCATCACCACGAAGCGCGAACCGGTCAGCTTAACCGCTGCCGCAAAATCCAGCCCCCCGTGCATTTCACCCAGCGTCACGTGATCGCGCACCTCGAAGTCAAACTCACGAGGCGTACCCCAGCGTTTCACTTCAACGTTGTCGTTTTCATCTTTGCCGACAGGCACGCTGTCGTCAGGAATATTCGGGATAGCCAGGGCAATATCACGAATCTCGGCCTGCAGGGCATCCAGCTCCGCTTTCGCCGCATCCAGTTCTTCACCCAGCTTGTTCACTTCCAGGCGTAATGGCTCGATATCTTCCCCGCGCGCTTTCGCCTGGCCGATGGATTTCGATCGGGAGTTACGCTCTGCCTGCAGGTTTTCAGTTTCTACCTGCAGAACTTTACGACGCTCTTCGAGCGCGCGCAGCTTATCTACATCCAGCTTAAAGCCCCGGCGTGCCAGTTTTTCAGCGACTGCGTCTGGCTCATTACGCAGCAGATTGGGATCGAGCATGCTTATCCTGTGCTTGTTTTAATTAAAAGGTTGTATTGAACGAATGTGACCGGGCTGCCTTCCAGCGCGCGAATGCATTGAAATCCTTGCTAACCTTACCGCAACGGCCTGGACTAGCGGTAGCGTTTTATAGGGCTATTTTGATCCTGTTCGGCGAGCCAGGCGAGCTTTTCGCCAATCTTGCCTTCAAGACCTCTGTTGGTGGGGTGATAATAGCGCGTTTGTGCCATTTCCTGCGGGAAATACTCCTCGCCGGCGGCGTAGGCATTGGGTTCGTCGTGAGCGTAACGGTACTCCTTGCCCAACCCCATCTCTTTCATCAGTTTGGTCGGCGCATTACGCAGATGCACCGGCACATCGTAGTCCGGGCGTTCGCGTGCGTCGGACATCGCCGCTTTAAACGCGGTATAGACCGCATTGCTTTTCGGCGCGCAGGCCAGATAGACAATCGCCTGCGCGATGGCACGCTCCCCTTCCGCCGGCCCAACGCGGGTGAAACAGTCCCAGGCGGAAATCGCCACCTGCATGGCGCGCGGATCGGCATTGCCGACATCTTCCGAGGCAATCGCCAGACAGCGGCGCGCCACGTACAGCGGATCGCCGCCGGCAGTGATAATGCGCGCATACCAGTAAAGCGCCGCATCCGGCGCGCTGAGCCGCGCACCGATTTATGCAGCGCCGAGATCAGATCGTAAAAACGGTCGCCTTTGTTATCGAAGCGCGCGCTGCGTTCGCCCGCAATCTCGGTCAGCAGCTCCGGCTTCAGCACCCGCTTCCCGGCATCGTCGACTTCGGCCATATCGGCCATCATTTCCAGCGTGTTCAGCGCCCGACGCGCATCGCCGTTAACCAGTTCCGCAATCGCACGACGCGTGTCGTCAGGCAGAACGATATCCTGCCCGCCGTAGCCGCGCGCTTTGTCGTCCATCGCCTGATTCAGCACCTGTTCGATATCCTCGGTGGTCAGCGATTTCAGCAGGTAAACGCGGGCGCGGGACAGCAGCGCCGAGTTCAGCTCAAACGACGGATTTTCGGTGGTCGCGCCGATGAAGGTGATGGTGCCGTCTTCAATGTGCGGCAGAAAAGCATCCTGCTGGCTCTTGTTGAAGCGGTGGACTTCGTCCACAAACAGAATGGTGCGCCGCCCGGCATTGCGGTTCTGCCGCGCGCGCTCGATCGCCTCGCGGATCTCCTTCACGCCGGAGGTCACCGCCGAGATGCGTTCGACATCCGCGTTGGCATAACGGGCAATCACCTCCGCCAGCGTCGTTTTCCCGGTGCCCGGCGGCCCCCAGAGGATCATGGAGTGCAGATGCCCCGCCTCAATGGCGCGCGGCAAGGGTTTACCGGCCGCCAGCAGGTGCTGCTGGCCGATGTACTGCGCTAAATTTTCTGGCCGCATACGAGCGGCCAGAGGTTGAAACGCGTTATCTGAAAAATCGAGCGACAGATTGCCCACTCACGCCTCTTACTTACGTTGGTCGTCCACCGTTACGCCCTTCGGCGGGGTAAAGGTGAATTTAGCCGAGGCATCAACGGCGCCGTTCTGCTGAGACTTCAGCTGATAGCTGCTGCGCTGATCGTCCTGCTCAACCGCGCCGAACTGATTAATGGTACCGTTGGTGCTGACATTGATGGTGAACTGCTTCAGGTTGCCGTTGCTGCCTTTCGGCGTCAGCACAAACTCATCACCCTTTTGTTTAATATTGTACTGCTGCCAGTCGCTGGCCTGGTTACGGGCAATCAGCATAAACGGCGTATTGCTGGTGGCATTCTTCAGCCAGGTCGCCGTCGCCTGCTCAACGAACGGGTTGTAGAACCACAGGGTTTTACCGTCAGAGACCAGCACGCTCTCATCCGGCTGGGTCATGTGCCAGTTGAACAGATTTGGGCGTTTTACCCACAAATCTCCTTGACCTTCCTGCACCGCGTTGCCGCTGCCGTCCGTCACTTTTTGCGTGAAGCTGGCGTGGAAGCTGCTTACTTTATCCAGTCGGCTTTTCAGGTCGCTGGCAGCATCCGCCCAGACGCTGCTGTAGCAACAAAACTGGACAGCAAGCCACAGGCGACTAACGCGATTTTTTTCATCTGATCGATTCCTTAGTTTCGATAGGGTTTCCTGACACTTACTGCATTAACCGTAGTCGCCGCTCCGTCAGTTCGACAGGAGAAACACTTCTGCCGACCAACGCTTCCCAATGATATGGGGATCGGACCACAGATAAACAACGGGCCAGTTTACACTGGCCCGGCATAACACTGCGGAGAAAAGTCTTACATCAATCGTGCGGTGGCGGTGCCAGCACCTCGCGGTTACCGTTGTGCCCCTGCTCGCTGACAATGCCCTGCGCTTCCATCTGCTCGATGATGCGCGCCGCGCGGTTATAGCCGATGCGGAACTGGCGCTGCACGCCGGAGATGGAGGCTTTGCGTTTTTCGGTCACGAAGTTAACCGCCTGATCAAATAACGGATCCAGCTCTTCGCCGCCGTCCATACCGCCGCCGGCACCGCCTTCACTTTCTGTCGCCGGTGGTGATGCCATCGACATATTGCGGACGACCGCGCGCTTTCCAGTCCTGCACCACCGCGTGCACTTCCTGGTCGCGCACGAACGCGCCGTGGACACGCACCGGCGTGGAGGAGTTCGGCCGGCAGATAGAGCATGTCACCCATGCCCAGCAGGGATTCTGCGCCGCCCTGATCGAGAATGGTACGCGAGTCAATTTTGCTGGATACGGTAAAGGCGATACGCGTCGGGATGTTCGCTTTGATCAGACCGGTGATCACGTCCACCGACGGACGCTGGGTCGCCAGCACCAGGTGAATACCGGCCGCACGCGCTTTCTGCGCCAGGCGGGCAATCAGCTCTTCGACCTTCTTGCCGACGGTCATCATCAGGTCAGCGAATTCGTCGACCAGCACCACGATATACGGCAGTTTTTCCAGCACCGGATGCGGGGCATCCATGCTGTCGCCCGGCTTCCAGTACGGATCCGGGATCGGACGTCCCATGCGCGCCGCCTGAGCGATTTTCTCGTTGTAGCCGGCCAGGTTACGTACGCCCAGCGCAGACATCAGCTTGTAGCGGCGCTCCATCTCGTTCACGCTCCAGCGCAGCGCGTTGGCGGCGTCTTTCATGTCGGTGACCACTTCGGTCAGCAGATGCGGAATGCCTTCATAGACCGACAGTTCGAGCATTTTCGGGTCGATCATGATAAAGCGCACATCTTCCGGCGTGCGCTTTATACAGCATGCTGAGGATCATGGCGTTCACGCCGACCGACTTACCGGAACCGGTGGTACCGGCGACCAGCAGGTGAGGCATTTTCGCCAGATCGGCCACCACCGGATCGCCAGCGATATCTTTACCCAGCACCACGGTCAGCGGCGAGGGGTTGTCGCGGAACTTCGCGCAATCCAGCACTTCACGCAGGTAGACGGTCTGACGTTTCTTGTTCGGCAGCTCCAGACCAACGTAAGGCTTGCCGGGGATCACTTCCACCACGCGCACCGCAACGGTCGACAGCGAACGCGCCAGATCGCGGGACAGGTTGGAAATACGCGCGGCTTTTACGCCCGGCGCCAGATTCAGTTCAAAGCGGGTGATCACCGGCCCCGGCGAGATGTTCACCACATCGGCTTTGATGCGGAAATCGGCCAGACGGGCTTCCACCAGACGCGCCATCTGCTCCAGCGCGAAGGTATCGACCGGCTCCACTTCCGCTGGCGGCGGCGTCAGCAGATCCAGCGACGGCAGCGGCGTGGTCGGTTTCTGCAGCGGCTGATCGTTGCGCATCAGGAACGGGTGAATCAGACTCTCCTGCGCCGGATGGCGGACAGGCTTCGGCTGTTTGCAGCCGGCTGCGGCTGTAAACGCTGCGTGCGGCTGTGATGCTGTTGACCACGGGCTGGTTTCCTCGCTCAGCGATGCGGGTACCGCCGGCTCAGGTGCCGCTGGCTGCTGCCACTGGGCCGGAGCGTCCGGCTCTGGCGTGGCGGCAATGCGCTCTCGGGGGTAAACAGCGGCTCGCTCGGCCCATCATCCACCAGATCTTTCATCGGCGAGAAGTTCAAAGGCATTGCTGAGGTATCCACCGGGCTTACATGCCGGCGCGCTGCGGGTCCTGTTCAGGCTGGCCCGTAGCGCTGTTGCTGCTGCTGGGCGAACTGCTGCGCCAGCTGGGCCTGCTGCAGCGCCTCTTCGTCTTCTTCCTCTGCCGGCTGCTGCTGCCAGCTGTCGCCGTAGCGCTGGCTGCTGCTGCGAATGGAACGCTTCGCGCAGCTGGGCTTCCTGCAGCGCAGCGTTATCATCATCGTGCGGCTGTGGCACTTGCCAGCTGGCGCTGATTTCCGGCTGCTGCTGGTCGGCCTCTTCACGGGCCTGCTCTTCGGCCATGCGCTGCGAAGGCAGCTTGATGCCGTAAGAGGCCAGCTCGCGGCGCGTCGGAATACGTACCGGATTCGGCCGAGGCAGCTCAGGGCCGATGCCCTGTTTAACCTGCGGGTTGTAATCGCGCTCCGGCACCACATCAAAGGCTGGCGTGTAAGCCGCAGAGCGGGCAGCAGCGGCGGCCGTCGCTGAACCGAGTGCGGCAGCGGCTGCCGTATTCAGCGGTGGCTTGGCGGCCTGATCGGCACTCTGCCAGTTACCCATGCGCGGGCCATCATCTTCTTCAGCGAGCGAGAAGGCGTCGGCGGCCGGTGATTGCAGGCACTTCGAAGCGTGTCCCGATAACGGGAGGGACGCGTCGCCTTAGGCGCAGGCGTTTCTTCCGGGATTTCGAGGAATAAGGGCTGGCGCGCGCAGGCGCACTGGCAACGGATGCCGATGCCGGAGCAGCCGCAGCCAGCTGTGACGGCGCAGGTTGTGGAGCCTGACGTTTACCGCCGGTGCGGATGGCTCAGGTGCAGCGACGGACGGCACCTGACGTGCGGCGTTACTGGTGGCAGCCAGCGCAGCCGCGGTAGCCGCACTGGCTTTCGCCAGCAGCGGATCGTCGCTGGCGACTTCAGCCACAGGTTGCGCTACCGGTCGGGGCTTAGCCAGCAGTACGTCATCTTCGTCGTCCTGAGCCGGCGCAGCGCGCAGTGGCGGAACCGCGTCGTCGGGGCCCTTCCTGCTGCCTCGGCTCGTCGTAACGTCGTCTTCATCCTCGACCAGGGCTCTTCACGGCGCGAGCGGTTGCTGGCAAAGGTCAGCACGCCCATCACCACGCTGCCGATCTTCTCGGCAATCGCTCACCCAGGACCAGCCGGTAAACAGCGTCAGCCCCGCCGCCCAGATGCACAGCAGCGCCAGCGTGCCGCCGGCGCCGCTGTGAACCATCGGCTGCATCGCATTGCTCAGCAGGCTGCCGATCACCCCGCCAGAGGCGAAGTACCAGATATCATCCGCGTTAATCGCCGCCAGCCCGCACGAGGTGAGGATCAGCGCCAGCGCGCCAATCAGGCGCAGCGAGACGGCGAAATAGTCGATGTAATCATCGTTCTGACGATGACGCCACGCAAACCAGCATCCGCCAATGATAATGACGGGAAGGGTGTAGGCCATCACACCGAAAATGAAGAACAGCGTGTCGGCAAGCCAGGCACCGCACGCCGCCGCCCAAATTATGGATAGGCTCATGCCATGCGGTTTGTGACCAGCTGGGATCCGAGGGGTTGAAACTGAGTAAGGCTGCCATCAGCCAGACGGCAAAAAGGGCAATAACAATCAGCAAAGCCTCGAGGAGACGACGTCCGCTGCTTAGCTTCGATAGTGTGACTTCTTTGTCTTCAGTGTATTCCTGGCTCAAGAAAGGCTCTCCAGGTATCAGGCATATCCTGCCTGTTTGCTAAAACGGACAACAGCGCCGGGACTCCCCGGCACTGTTGCTGTATGGATTAACAGGAGTGTAATCAAACTACGCTGATTTTGCACCTGTTCCGTGTTAGCGCGTCTTAATAACCAGACGATTGCTCTGTTTGACCTCTTCCATCACCACGTAGGTACGGGTGTCGTTCACGCCCGGCAGACGCAGCAGGGTTTCCCCCAGCAGTTTACGGTAGGCGGACATATCCGGCACGCGGGTTTTCAACAGGTAGTCGAAATCACCGGAAACCAGATGACACTCTTGAATTTCTTCAAGTTTTTGTACAGCGGCGTTAAATTGCTCAAACACATCCGGCGCGCCACGATTCAGAGTAATCTCAACAAATACCAGAAGTGAGGCATCCAGATAATGCGGGTTCAGCAGAGCGGTATAGCCCTGAATAAAACCCTGTCTTTCCAGTCGGCGCACACGCTCAAGGCACGGCGTCGGGGAAAGTCCCACACGTTTTGAAAGCTCGACGTTGGAAATACGCCCATCCTTTTGCAATTCATTCAGAATGTTACGATCGATACGGTCGAGATCTTTGCCAGGGCGCTTCTTGCTATCTACCATTATTATTGTCTCTCTGTATTCCTTCCCTACTCCTGCCTGGACCCTGTGCACATCACTGTTCAGAGCCTGTACCCGTTAGTCATCACATCGCCTGATTATGTAATAGACGCGATGCGGATTCGGGTTCTGTTGGTAAGAAGACCGTTGCCCGAAGGGCCATCCGATCATGACGCATGCCGTCTGTCCACGCCATGCGTACATTACCACTGTCAGGCTGAGTTTATTTGGCGAAATTACGCGCATATACTGTGCTGACATACTGTTTCGAACCGCTAAATTTTCTCTGCTTCTGACAATGTTTTCGCAAAAGCGCAGGGGATTGTCAAAGCAAAACATCGTTTTTTAGTACAACATGCCGGATATTCATTCGTAGTCTGCGTTGCTGTTTGTTTTAATCGCCCATAATTTTTATACAACTGCAGGGGTGGCACAAATTGCCGAGCAATGCCCCCTTTTGGCGCAGCGCGCGTGCAGAATTGCCATTCATCGTCTACGGCGCTTACACAGATTGATATCAAAATTGCTGCGCTCTTTTTTTACGACAACAAATTCCCTACAATCCAGCCAAATGTCTGCCAACAACAATGGGGATCTCATGGGCACGGCCAAACACAGTAAGCTGCTAATCCTTGGTTCTGGACCTGCGGGATATACCGCGGCGGTCTATGCTGCACGCGCTAACCTGCACCCGGTACTGATCACCGGTATGGAAAAAGGCGGTCAGCTGACCACCACCACCGAAGTGGAAAACTGGCCGGGCGACCCGAACGACCTGACCGGCCCGCTGCTGATGGAACGCATGCACGAGCATGCCGCGAAATTCGAAACCGAAATCCTCTTCGATCACATCAACAGGGTCGATCTGCAGAACCGTCCGTTCCGCCTGACGGGCGACAGCGGCGAATACACCGCTGACGCGCTGATCATCGCAACCGGCGCCTCTGCCCGTTACCTCGGCCTGCCATCCGAAGAAGCGTTCAAAGGCCGCGGGGTTTCTGCCTGCGCCACCTGCGACGGTTTCTTCTATCGCAACCAGAAAGTCGCGGTCATCGGCGGCGGCAACACCGCCGTTGAAGAAGCGCTGTATCTGGCGAACATTGCCTCTGAAGTGCACCTGATCCACCGTCGCGACACCTTCCGCGCGGAGAAGATCCTGATCAACCGTCTGATGGATAAAGTGGCAAGCGGCAACATCGTGCTGCACACCAACCGTACGCTGGAAGAGGTGACGGGCGACCAGATGGGCGTCACCGGTCTGCGTACGTTTCCTGATAACCAAAGGTGAACACCGATAATCGTCGAAACGCTGGAAGTGGCGGGCCTGTTTGTGGCCATCGGTCACAGCCCGAACACCGCGATCTTCGACGGTCAGCTGGAGCTGGAAAACGGCTACATCAAAGTGCAGTCCGGCATTCACGGTAATGCGACCCAAACCAGCATCCCGGGCGTGTTCGCGGCTGGCGACGTGATGGACCACATTTATCGTCAGGCGATCACCTCTGCGGGCACCGGCTGTATGGCCGCGCTGGACGCTGAACGCTACCTCGATGGACTGGCTGAACAAGGTAAATAATCTTTACAAGTCAGTAACAAACGTAAATAAAGGCGGCGATAAGTCGCCTTTATTGTCGCCTGCGTTGTAACAGTTCTGCCACCCGTCTGTCCGGCATTTAGCTCTAATCCTCACGTCACCTGACAAACGTACGCAATGAAAAAAACCCGTCAACAAGAACTAACACGCTGGTTGAAACAGCAAAGCGTCTCTTGGCGCCGCAGCTTGCGACTGTCTTCGCTGGCGGGTTTCGTCAGCGGTCTGTTGATTGTTGCCCAGGCATGGCTGCTGGCCCGCATTCTTAATCACATGATCATGGAGAACATTCCACCCCGCGCTGACCTGCTGCCCTTTATTGTCCTGATCCTGATTTTTATCCTGCGCGCCTGGGTGGTGTGGCTGCGTGAGCGTGCCGGTTTTCAGGCCGGACGTGGCAGATCCGCCGTGCATCCGCCGTCAGGTGCTGGACCGGCTTCAGGAAGCCGGGCCCGCGTGGATCCAGGGCAAACCGGCCGGTAGCTGGGCGACGCTGATCCTTGAGCAGATTGACGATATGCACGACTATTACGCGCGCTATCTGCCGCAGATGGCCCTTGCCGTCTTCGTTCCGCTGCTGATCGTGATCGCCATCTTCCCGGTGAACTGGATGGCGGCGCTGATTCTGCTGGGCACCGCCCCGCTGATCCCGCTGTTTATGGCGCTGGTCGGCATGGGGGCCGCCGATGCCAACCGCCGTAACTTCCTGGCGCTGGCGCGCCTGAGCGGCCATTTCCTCGATCGTCTGCGCGGTATGGAGACGTTGCGCATTTTTGGCCGCGCGGAAGCGGAAGGCGAAAATATTCGCCAGGCGTCACAGGACTTCCGTCAGCGCACCATGGAAGTGCTGCGCCTCGCCTTCCTCTCTTCCGGCGTGCTGGAGTTCTTCACCTCGCTGTCGATTGCCCTGGTGGCGGTCTACTTCGGCTTCTCCTACCTCGGTGCGCTGGATTTCGGCCACTACGGCACGGCGGTGACCCTTTCTGCCGGTTTCCTGGCGCTGATTCTGGCCCCGGAGTTTTTCCAGCCGCTTCGCGATCTGGGAACCTTCTATCACGCCAAAGCGCAGGCGGTTGGCGCCGCCGAAGCGCTGAAAACCTTCCTGGAAACGCCGCTGGCCCACCCGGAGCGCGGTGACGTGACGCTGAATGCTAAAGATCCGGTAACCATTGAAGCGCAGGACTTTTCCATTCTGTCGCCCGAAGGCAAAGTGCTCGCCGGGCCGCTGAACTTTACCTTACCTGCCGGACAGCGCGTGGTGCTTGTCGGCATCAGCGGTTCCGGGAAAAGTTCTCTGCTGAATGCGCTGTCCGGTTTTATGGCCTACACGGGTTCACTGCGGATCAACAAAACCGAACTGCGCAACCTCGACCCTGACGCCTGGCGTAAACAGCTCAGCTGGGTAGGCCAAAACCCGCAGCTTCCCGCCGCTACGCTGCGCGAAAATGTCCGCTTGCTGGCGCGCCCGGACGCGCGTGAAGATGAACTGCAATCGGTTCTCGACCGCGCCTGGGTCAGCGAGTTTCTGCCGCTGCTGCCGCAAGGGGTGGATACCGTTGTCGGCGACCAGTCCGCCGGGCTGTCGGTCGGGCAGGCGCAGCGCGTGGCCGTTGCCCGGGCGCTGCTGAACCCATGCCAGCTGATGCTGCTGGACGAGCCTGCAGCCAGCCTTGACGCCCACAGCGAGCAGCGCGTAATGGAGGCGCTACGCCGCCTCCCTGCAGCAAACCACCCTGATGGTCACCCACCAGCTGGAAGGCATTGCCGACTGGGATCAGATCTGGGTCATGGAAAACGGCCGTATTGTTGAGCAAGGCGATTACGCCTCTCTCGTTGCCGCCCAGGGGCCATTTGCTACCCTGCTGGCGCATCGTCAGGAGGAGATCTGATGCGCGCTTTGCTGCCTTTCCTGGCGCCTTTATCGCCGCCATCCATGGATGCTGACGCTGGGGATTGTGCTGGCGATTGTCACGCTGCTCGCCAGCATCGGCCTGCTGACGCTTTCCGGCTGGTTCCTGTCGGCCTCGTCGCTGGCGGGCTTCGCCGGCTTGTACAGCTTCAACTACATGCTGCCGGCTGCCGGGGTGCGCGGCGCGGCCATCACCCGTACCGCCGGACGCTATTTCGAACGGCTGGTCAGCCACGACGCCACTTTCCGCGTGCTGCAGCACCTGCGCATCTATACCTTCAGCAAACTGCTGCCCCTCTCCCCTGCCGGGCTGGCGCGTTTTCGTCAGGGTGAACTGCTCAACCGCGTGGTGGCGGATGTCGACACGCTGGATCACCTTTATCTGCGGGTGATCTCCCCGATGGTGGGCGCGGCGGTGGTGATTGTGGTGGTCACGCTGGGGCTGTCTGTTCTGGATGTCCCCGTTGCGCTGACGCTGGGTGGGATCATGCTGCTGACGCTGATCATTCTGCCGCCGCTGTTTTACCGACCCGGCGCGAAATCCCACCGGGGCGCAGATTGCCCGTTACCAGGCTGCGCTGGGACCGCCAGCAGCTGACCGCCTGGCTTCAGGGGCAGGCGGAGCTGACCATTTTCGGCGCGGCAGCGCTGTGCCGCCCGCGGCTGGAGTCAGGAAAGAACGGAGTGAACGTGGCAACAGGCCCAGCGCCGCCAGTCGGAGCTGACGGCCTTCTCTCAGGCGCTGATGATGTTGATCGGCGGCGTGGCGGTGATAGCCATGCTGTGGCTGGCCTCCGGCGATGTCGGGGGAAATACACAGCCGGGTCCGCTTATTGCCCTTTTCGTCTTCTGTGCGCTGGCCGCGTTTGAAGCGCTGGCCCCGGTGACGGGCGCCTTCCAGCATCTGGGACAGGTCATCGCCTCTGCCCTGCGCGTGCACCCAGATCACCGATCAGAAACCGGCCAGCGATTCACTTCCCGACACAACCGGTTGCGACGCAGCGCGGCCTCAGCCTGACGCTGGAACAGATCGATTTCAGCTATCCGCAGCGGCCAGAAGCGGTGCTGCACAACTTCTCCCTGTCTGTTAGCATGCCGGTGAACAGCTTGCGATCCTCGGCCGTACCGGCTGCGGTAAATCCACCCTGCTGCAGCTGCTGACCCGCGCCTGGGATCCGCAGCGCGGCCAGATTCGTTTCTGACAACGTCGCTGACTGACCTCTGGCGGCGTGGGACGAAGCCAGCCTGCGTCAGCGTATCAGCGTCGTTCCGCAGCGCGTGCATCTGTTTAGCGCCACCCTGCGCGATAACCTGCTGCTGGCCGCGCCAGAGGCCAGCGATGCACTGCTGCTTCGCGCCGTGCTGCAGCAGGTGGGGCTGGCGCATCTGATGCAGGTACAGGACGAGGGGGATTGAACAGCTGGCTGGGCGAAGGCGGCCGTCAGCTCTCCGGCGGTGAACTGCGCCGTCTGGCGATTGCCCGCGCGCTGCTGCACGATGCGCCGCTGATGCTGCTCGACGAGCCCACCGAAGGGCTGGATGCCACGACCGAGAGCCAAATCCTTGATTTGCTGGCCAATGTCATGACCGGTAAAACCGTGCTGATGGTCACGCACCGCCTGCGCGGACTGGCGAGTTTTGATCGGATAATTGTGATGGACAACGGACACATTATTGAGCAAGGTAGTCACGCAGAGCTGTTGGCGAAACAGGGTCGCTACTACCAGTTTAAACAGCGTCTTTGCGCTATATTTCTATGCGTCCTACTAGCCTGACTCGGGTGACTCGAGTTTTGCTGTCATGCGCCTGGTCCAGCTTTCTCGTCATAACATCGCGTTCCCTTCTCCGGAAGGGGCGCTGCGTGAGCCCAACGGGCTGCTGGCCCTTGGCGGTGACCTCTCCCCTGCGCGGCTGTTGAATGGCCTACCAGCGCGGTATTTTCCCCTGGTTTTCTCCCGGCGATCCGATTTTATGGTGGTCGCCCGATCCGCGTGCCGTGCTGTGGCCGGAGCAGTTTCACCTCAGCCGCAGCATGAAGCGTTTCCATGCGAAATCCCCCTACCGCGTCACCCTGAACCACGCCTTTGGTCAGGTCATTGAAGGCTGTGCCGAAGCGCGCGTTATGAAGGGACATGGATAACCCGCGATATCATTACCGCCTACCACCAGCTTCATGAGCTTGGCTACGCCCACTCCATCGAGGTGTGGGAGGGTGAACGCCTGGTCGGCGGCATGTATGGCGTGGCGCAGGGGACGCTGTTTTGCGGCGAGTCGATGTTCTCCCGCGCGGTGAATGCCTCGAAAACGGCGCTGCTGGTCTTCTGCCAGGCGTTTGCCCAGCGCGGTGGACGCCTGATCGATTGTCAGGTGCTCAATGAGCACACGGCCTCTCTCGGCGCCGTTGAAATCCCGCGACGTCGATTATCTGCAATACGTGCAAACGCTGGCCTGGCAACCGGTGCAGCCACCGGCTTCTGGATACCGAGAACGCTCTTTATGCCCAATGCCTAAATGTTTTCCGCATATTTTTTGTGAGGGTGTTATAATTAGCGAGTTTGGTATGTCGTCCGCGCTTCGCTGTGGCGAGCCGGAATTGCCAGGCTGGGAATCTCACCCTGTTCCCGAAGCTGTTTCAGTTGCGCACCCGATGCCGATTGCTGCAGATTCTTAGCCCGCTAATCCCCCGCAGACGTCAAAAACACCCGAATTTATCCGTAATGCACGCGCAGCGGCGCGACGCACGGCGAAGCGTTTGGCGTTTTAATCGCGCAATTCTTTACTTAATTGATGAATTTCGGCATTATCTTGCCGGTTCAAAACTTTGGTAGTGATACCCCAGAGGATTAGATGGCCAAAGAAGACAATATTGAAATGCAGGGTACCGTACTTGATACGTTGCCTAACACCATGTTCCGCGTAGAGCTGGAAAACGGTCACGTGGTAACTGCGCACATCTCCGGTAAAATGCGTAAAAACTACATCCGCATTTTGACGGGCGACAAAGTGACTGTTGAACTGACCCCGTACGACCTGAGCAAAGGCCGCATTGTCTTCCGTAGTCGCTAAGTTGTTGCACTCGCCTCGCGTAATGGCAGATGTACGGGAACTAAAAAAGGCCGGATTTTAATCCGGCCTTTTTCTTATCTGCGCACCCGCTTAATGCACGGTGCCCTCGGTTTTACGTTTTGCCGCACTCTGGAAGTGGTAGGTCAGCTCGTTCTTCTCCTTGTCCAGCGCCACCGTCACCGAGCCGCCGTCCACCAGCGAGCCAAACAGCAGCTCGTTCGCCAGCGGTTTCTTCAGGTTGTCCTGAATCACGACGCGCCATCGGACGGGCACCCATCGCACGGTCGTAGCCTTTCTCGGCCAGCCAGTTGCGGGCCTCCTGGCTCACTTCCAGCGACACGCCTTTCTCATCCAGCTGCACCTGCAGCTCGACGATGAACTTGTCCACCACCTGATGGATCACCTCGGTAGACAGGTGATCGAACCAGATAATGTTGTCCAGACGGTTGCGGAACTCCGGCGTGAAGATCTTCTTGATCTCTTCCATCGCATCGGTGCTGTTATCCTGGTGGATCAGGCCGATGGATTTACGCTCGGTTTCACGCACCCCGGCGTTGGTGGTCATCACCAGCACCACGTTGCGGAAGTCCGCCTTGCGCCCGTTGTTGTCGGTCAGCGTCCCGTTGTCCATCACCTGCAGCAGCAGGTTGAAGACGTCCGGGTGCGCTTTCTCGATCTCATCGAGCAGCAGCACCGCGTGCGGATGCTTGATCACCGCGTCGGTCAGCAGGCCGCCCTGGTCGAAGCCGACGTAGCCCGGAGGCGCACCAATCAAACGGCTGACGGTGTGACGCTCCATATACTCGGACATATCGAAGCGCAGCAGCTCAATGCCCAGCGCCTTGGCCAGCTGAACGGTCACCTCGGTTTTCCCCACGCCGGTCGGGCCAGCGAACAGGAAGGAGCCGACCGGCTTGTGCTCCTGCCCCAGCCCGGCGCGGCCCATCTTGATGGCTTCGGTTAAGGCCTCAATGGCTTTATCCTGGCCAAACACCAGCATTTTCAGGCGATCGCCGAGGTTTCGCAGCGTGTCGCGGTCGCTGGCCGACACGCTCTTCTCAGGGATACGCGCGATGCGCGCCACCACGGATTCGATATCCGCCACGTTGACGGTTTTCTTGCGCTTGCTGGCCGGCATCAGACGCGCACGCGCGCCCGCCTCATCGATCACGTCAATCGCCTTGTCCGGCAGATGACGGTCGTTGATGTATTTCACCGCCAGCTCCACCGCCGCACGCACCGCTTTCGCGGTGTAACGCACGTCGTGGTGCGCTTCGTACTTCGGCTTCAGGCCGTTGATGATCTGCACCGTCTCCTCGACGGACGGCTCGGTCACGTCGATTTTCTGGAAGCGGCGCGCCAGCGCACGGTCCTTCTCAAAGATGTTGCTGAACTCCTGGTAGGTGGTGGAGCCGATCACGCGGATCTTGCCGCTGGAGAGCAGCGGTTTGATCAGGTTGGCCGCATCCACCTGGCCGCCGGAGGCCGCACCGGCGCCGATGATGGTGTGGATCTCATCGATGAACAGGATGCTGTTGTTGTCCTGCTCCAGCTGTTTCAGCAGCGCTTTGAAGCGTTTTTCAAAATCACCGCGGTATTTGGTGCCCGCCAGCAGCGAGCCGATATCCAGCGAGTAGATGGTGCAGTCGGCCATCACTTCCGGCACGTCGCCCTGCACAATGCGCCAGGCAAGCCCTTCGGCAATCGCGGTTTTACCGACGCCGGATTCGCCCACCAGCAGCGGGTTGTTCTTGCGGCGACGGCACAGCACCTGGATCGCGCGCTCCAGCTCTTTATCGCGACCAATCAGCGGGTCGATACCGCCAACGCGAGCAAGCTGATTAAGGTTGGTGGTGAAGTTTTCCATACGATCCTCCCCGCCTGCTTGCTCTTCATTGTTATTGACCGGATTGCTGTTTTGCGGCTGGCCCGGCTCGTCTTTGCGCGTTCCGTGAGAGATAAAGTTCACCACGTCGAGGCGGCTGACTTCGTGTTTGCGCAGCAGATAGGCCGCCTGCGACTCCTGCTCGCTGAAGATGGCGACCAACACGTTTGCGCCAGTCACTTCGCTACGTCCGGAAGACTGGACGTGGAAGACCGCGCGCTGCAGCACACGCTGGAAGCTGAGCGTCGGCTGCGTGTCGCGCTCCTCTTCGCTGGCTGGCAGCACCGGTGTGGTTTGTTCGATGAAGGCTTCGAGTTCCTGACGCAGCGCCACCAGATCCACGGAACAGGCTTCCAGCGCTTCGCGGGCAGATGGGTTGCTGAGCAGTGCCAGCAACAAATGCTCGACGGTCATAAACTCATGTCGGTGCTCACGCGCTCTGGCGAAAGCCATGTTTAAACTGAGTTCCAGTTCTTGATTGAGCATAGGCACCTCCCCCAATTTTATGCCTTATCAGGCTTTTTCCAGCGTACACAGCAACGGATGCTCGTTCTCCCTCGCATAGTCGTTCACCATCGCGACTTTGGTTTCCGCCACTTCGGCGGTGAAGACGCCGCAGATAGCCTTGCCACGATAATGAACGGTAAGCATCAGTTGCGTTGCACGTTCTACATCATAAGAAAAGAACTTTTGTAGCACGTCAATAACAAATTCCATCGGCGTGTAATCATCGTTCATTAACATAACTTTATACATAGATGGCGGTTTTAGCGCGTCGCGCACTTTGTCTTCCGCCAGCTGGTCAAAATCCAGCCAGTCGTTGGTCTTACCCATAATGTTCCGTTGAAATTCTGCGTTACGGTAGCGCACATTTCTGTAATCTACCTCAGATGTTAGATAACAATCATCTATTACTGTCATCCGCGATGTCTGTCACAAACTGTTGCAATAGCGTTAACTGCTTCAAACTTTGGTTGATTATTGTCCCATCTCCAGCGCCAAACGCTTGACGACTTCTTTCGTTTCTCTAAATTGTACAAGCGTGAGATGGCGAGGTTTTGAACAGCCCCCACTCCACCACCGGTTCATTCCATCTTAACTTATAAGATTTACGAAGGATGTCGAAGCATGGAAATGGGTACTGTTAAGTGGTTCAACAACGCCAAAGGGTTTGGCTTCATCTGCCCCGAAGGCGGCGGCGAGGATATCTTCGCTCACTATTCCACCATTCAGATGGATGGTTACAGAACGCTCAAAGCCGGGCAGTCCGTCCGGTTCGATGTCCACCAGGGGCCAAAAGGCAATCATGCAAGCCTTATCGTCCCCATTGAAGCATCGTCACTCTCCTGACGGGCGCGCGTCTGCTCTCATTCTGACCACTCCCGAAAAAAAATGCCAGCCGCAGACGCTGGCATTTTTCTTTGGCGTCCCGCGTCAGTTTTACTCTGCCCGACCGCGCGCCAGCCACATGACGCGGCCAAACAGCTGATCGAGCAACGGCGGAATCGCCTGCGGCCCGCGTTCGGCCGCTGCCATCGCCACCGCAATCGCCAGTTCCGGCTTCGAGCTGTGATGAATGGCTTTGGTAATAATACGCCGTGCGTTCATTGGCACGTTTAACGGCAGGTGCGCCATCTGGTGATAGACATCACTAAAGCCATGCTTATAAAGGAAGTGTTCGATGTCGGGCGCCGGGAACTGCGTGAGATGGTCGCTCTCCTGCTCATGCGGCTGTAGCTGGCTGCGCGCAGTGGCGGCATATTTTTTCCCGGCCTCGTCGCCGTCAGTCAGCACGTGCCAGGCAATGCCCATGCGGCGCGCATATTTCAGCAGCGGCTTAAGCCCGGACTGCGCAAACTCAATCACCTTCACGCCTTCCGCGGCAAAATGGTAGCCGCGCTGCCGCGCCAGCTCATTGATGATCCATACTTCGGTTTCACCCTCAACCAGCAACCAGCAGCGGGCAAACAGCGCCGACGGACGGTTGACGCGGATATGAAAGCCGATACGGCGCGCCTCTTCGGCACTTAATCCCTCCGGCCCGATACGCCACGCCGCCACGCGATCGGGCTCGCGCACCAGTCGGCAGATTTGCTCCAGCGCCACCTGTGACAGCAGCTCACCGGAGTTAGTGGTGGCGATTTTTTGCAGCGGCATCAGCGCCAGCAGATTCCACGCCACCGACAGCATGATGGGATGCAGCCGCGTTTCCGGATCCTCCACCAGCAGCAAGGGGCGCGCGCCTGCGGGCAGCGCATCGCTGCCGTGCGCCTGCAGCAGGAGCGAGAACATGCGCAGCAGAATCACCTGGCGACTGCGCGATTCGGTACCGGCGATCAGCTGATTGAGCTGATCGAGCGAACGCCAGCCCTGACTGCCGTCACGCAGCTCCGGCGCAACCCGCGCGGCGCCCGTGTCCGGTTGCTGGACCAGAAAATAGTGCGCCATCAGCTGCTGCATGGTATGCAATCCCTGGCGCAACAGCTCGTCGCTCAGGGTTTGCGGCCGCGCCACCAGATCGCGCGTCAGGCTATGCATCTCCTGCGCCAGCGCGCTCAGCGTATCAGCGCGCCGCTGGGTGTCGTTGTCGTTATGGCGCGACCGCCGGCCAAAGCGCGCATCACGCAGGCGCAGCACCGGATAGTACGCGCGCAACTGCGCCAGCGCGGCGTCGGTACCCGCCAGCGGCAGCACCTCGCCACGCGCATCAATAAAGCGCCAGCGGGTTTTGACTTCGCTGCCCTGGCGCGTCGCCAGCGTACTGAAGCGCAGGTAGCGCCCCGCATCATCCTGCTGCCAGAACGGCGCAAACAGCGCTTCATGCTCATCGCCCTGCGCGCGAAAGCGAAACACCAGCTGCAACTTATGCCGCCGGGCTTCCACCTCACCGGGCGGAAAATGGAAGTCCTGTTCGGTGAACATATAGGGCTCAGCGGCCGGTGCCAGCAGCAGCGTTAGCGCATCCAGCAAACTGGATTTACCCCACGCGTTTTCCCCAATCAGCAGGTTGGTGTCGGTCAGCGGCAGCGACAACCGGTTAATGCCGCGAAAGCCGTGTATATCGATATGTTCCAGAATCATCGCGCAGTCCCTCCGTGCTTTGCCAGAGCATGGTCCGCCGCGCTGCGTTGGTCAAGTCGGCAGCGGGAGAAAAGGTTTACACTTCAGGCGTTTTCCATTAGCGTGGCGTCTCGCAAAAAAGGACGTCATTTTTCATGTATACCGGACTGCTTATCATTCTGGTGCCGCTGATGGTGGGCTATTTGCTGCCGTGGCATCAGCCTGCGCTGTTGCAGCGCGTTAACCGCCTGCTGAGTTTGCTGATTTACGCCATTCTGTTTTTTATGGGTACCAGCCTCGCCTTTCTCGACAATCTCGGCACCAATTTGCTGATCGTGTTTAAAACCGCGCTGATTGCCGCGGGCGCCATCCTGAGCTGCTCGCTGCTGGCGCTGTGGCTGCTGGATCGCCGCTGGCCGTGGCGGCAGCAGCATCGCCAGCAGAATCTGCCGTCGCGCTGGCACATGGTGCTGGAGTCACTCAAGCTCTGTGTGGCGGTGCTGGCCGGTTTCCTGCTGGGATTAACCCAATGGGCGCCGCTGCGTCATGCCTCCACCCTCAGCGAGATCGCGCTGGTGGTGCTGCTGTTCCTGGTGGGCGTGCAGCTGCGCGGCAGCGGCATGACGCTGCGCCAGATCACTCTGAACCGGCGCGGCATGACGGTAGCGCTGGTATCCCTGTGCGGCTCGCTGGGCGGCGGCGTGCTGGCGGCGTGGCTGCTCGGCGTTTCGCTGTCAACCGGACTGGCGCTGGCCAGCGGCTTCGGCTGGTATTCACTGTCCGGCATTCTGATGACCGAAGCGTACGGCCCGGTGATCGGCAGCGCCGCCTTCTTTAACGATCTGCTGCGCGAGCTGGCTGCGGTGCTGCTGATTCCGGTGCTGGTCAACCGCTACCGCAGTATGGCACTCGGGCTGAGCGGTGCCACGTCGATGGACTTCACCCTGCCGATTCTGCAGCGTGCCGGCGGAATGGAGATTGTGCCTGCGGCCATCGTGCACGGTTTTATCATGAACCTGCTGGCGCCGATCCTCATCGCCCTATTTTCCGCCTGACGCGCAGCGCATTTTTTCACGCCCGCTGCGCTGCGGCTTCGTCTACGCTTTCTTTCTGACACGTTTTTTGCCATCCGACTGGATGGCCAACATCAGAAAGGAGACGGACAACCATGAAACAAACCGTGGCTGCATATATAGCGAAAACGCTCGAACAGGCTGGCGTAAAACGTATCTGGGGCGTCACCGGCGATTCCCTGAACGGACTCAGCGACAGCCTCAACAAGATGAAGACCATCGAATGGATGCCCACCCGCCATGAAGAGGTTGCCGCCTTCGCCGCAGGCGCTGAAGCGCAGCTCACCGGTGAACTGGCCGTGTGCGCCGGCTCCTGCGGCCCGGGCAACCTGCATCTGATCAACGGTCTGTTCGACTGCCACCGCAACCACGTGCCGGTGCTGGCGATTGCCGCCCACATTCCCTCCAGCGAAATCGGCAGCGGCTATTTTCAGGAGACGCATCCGCAGGAGCTGTTCCGTGAATGCAGCCACTATTGCGAGCTGGTTTCATCCCCGGAGCAGATCCCGCAGGTGCTGGCGATCGCCATGCGCAAGGCCGTGCTAAACCGCGGCGTTTCTGTGGTCGTTATCCCGGGCGATGTAGCCCTCAAGGCCGCGCCGGAAGGGGCCAGCACCCACTGGTATCACGCCCCGCAGCCCGTGGTGACGCCTGCTGAAGAGGAGCTGAAAAAACTGGCGCAGCTGCTGCGGTACTCCAGCAATATCGCCCTGATGTGCGGCAGCGGCTGCGCGGGCGCGCACAAGGAGCTGCTGGAATTTGCCGGTAAGCTGAAAGCGCCAATCGTCCACGCCCTGCGCGGCAAAGAGCACGTCGAATACGATAACCCGTACGACGTGGGCATGACCGGACTGATCGGTTTTTCTTCCGGCTTCCACACCATGATGAACGCCGACACGCTGATCCTGCTCGGCACCCAGTTCCCGTACCGCGCGTTCTACCCGACGGACGCCAAAATCATTCAGATTGATATCAACCCGGCCAGCATCGGCGCGCACAGCAAGGTCGATATGGCGCTGGTGGGCGACATCAAATCCACCCTTGCCGCCCTGCTGCCGCTGCTGGAAGAGAAAACCGACCGCAAGTTCCTCGATAAAGCGCTGAGCGACTATCGCGATGCCCGCAAGGGGCTGGACGATCTCGCCAAACCGAGCGACAAAGCCATTCACCCGCAGTATCTGGCGCAGCAGATCAGCCATTTCGCGGACGACGATGCCATCTTCACCTGCGACGTCGGCACGCCAACCGTCTGGGCGGCCCGCTACCTGAAAATGAACGGCAAGCGCCGCCTGCTCGGCTCGTTCAACCACGGCTCGATGGCCAACGCCATGCCGCAGGCGCTGGGCGCACAGGCCACCGCGCCGGAGCGTCAGGTGGTGGCGATGTGCGGCGACGGCGGGTTCAGCATGCTGATGGGCGATTTCCTGTCGGTGGTGCAGATGAAGCTGCCGCTGAAAATCGTGGTCTTCAACAACAGCGTGCTGGGCTTCGTGGCGATGGAGATGAAGGCCGGCGGCTATCTGACGGACGGCACCGAGCTGCACGACACCAACTTCGCCCGCATCGCCGAGGCCTGCGGCATCACCGGCATTCGCGTGGAGAAAGCCTCCGAGGTGGATGAAGCCCTGCAGCGCGCCTTCTCCATCGACGGCCCGGTGCTGGTGGACGTGGTCGTCGCCAAAGAGGAGCTGGCGATCCCGCCGCAGATCAAGCTGGAGCAGGCCAAAGGTTTTAGCCTGTACATGCTGCGCGCCATCATCAGCGGCCGCGGTGACGAGGTGATCGAACTGGCGAAAACCAACTGGCTCAGGTAAAACGAAGAGACTTGCCGGATTACTCATCATGCGGGCGCTTAGCCCGCTTTTTTATGTCAGGAGAACATGCCGTGATCGATTTACGCAGTGATACCGTTACCCGCCCGAGTCGCGCCATGCTCGAAGAGATGATGGCCGCCCCGGTCGGGGACGACGTCTACGGCGATGACCCGACGGTCAACGAACTGCAGCGCTATGCGGCAGCGCCTGAGCGGCAAAGAGGCCGCCCTGTTCTTGCCCACCGGCACGCAGGCCAACCTGGTGGCGCTGCTCAGCCACTGCGAGCGCGGTGAAGAGTACATTGTCGGCCAGGGCGCGCATAACTACCTCTACGAAGCCGGCGGTGCCGCGGTGCTCGGCAGCATTCAGCCGCAGCCGATTGACGCCGCGCCGGACGGCACGCTGCCGCTGGACAAGGTCGCGGCCAAAATCAAAGCCGACGATATTCACTTTGCCCGCACCAGGCTGCTCAGCCTGGAAAACACCCACAACGGCAAAGTGCTGCCGCGCGACTACCTTGAACAGCCGCGTGGGAATTTACCCGCGAGCGCGGGCTGGCGCTGCACGTGGACGGCGCGCGCATCTTCAACGCCGTGGTGGCGTACGGCTGCGAGCTGAAAGAGATCGCGCAATACTGCGACTCCTTCACCATCTGCCTGTCTAAAGGACTGGGCACGCCGGTGGGTTCCCTGCTCGTTGGCAATGCGGACTACATCAAGCGCGCCAACCGCTGGCGCAAAATGACCGGCGGCGGCATGCGTCAGGCGGGTATTCTGGCGGCTGCCGGGCTGTATGCCCTGAAAAACAACGTGGCGCGTCTGAAGGACGATCACGACAACGCCGCGTGGATGGCGGCGCAGCTGCGCGAAATTGGCGCCGACGTGATGCGCCACGACACTAACATGCTGTTCGTGAAAGTGCCGGCGGAGCAGGTCGCACCGCTACAGCGCTGGATGCTGGCGGGCGACGTGCTGCTTAGCGTAGGTCCGCAGACCCGCATCGTCACCCATCTGGATGTCAGCCGCCAGCAATTACAGCAGCTGGTGGCGCGCTGGCAGGCCTTTCTCCAGCCGTAACGCCGCAACGCGCGGCTACTGTGCCGCGCCGTATTTCGCCAGCAGCGCACGGGCGATGGCCAGCGTCTCGGCATCGGCTTCGCCACGGTAATCACGCGGGCGGAAATGCATCTGAAACGCCGCAATCAGTTTGCGCTGCATCTGCGGCGTTTGCGCAGCGGCAACGTCATAACCATAGCGCTGTAGCGCAGCCAGTAGCGTTGCAGCCTCGACCGGGGCATCCGGCGGCTGGTTAGCCAGATAGCGCTGCACCGTGGCGGCATCCGGCCACGCGCCCAGCCCCTGCGGGGCCAGCTGCTGCCACGGGAACAGCGGGCCGGGATCCTCTTTGCGCTGCGGCGCGATATCACTGTGCCCCACCACATTTTCCGGCCTGATGTTGTAACGCTGGCTGATATCGCGCACCAGTGCGATCAGGGCCGTGATTTGCGCGGCGGTGAACGGCTGCCACTGCCGGCCGGTCAGCGTGCGGCGATAGCCGTCATTGACGATTTCAATGCCGATAGAGGTATCGTTGATGCGCGTTGCACCGCGCCAGAAGCTGGTGCCCGCATGCCAGGCCAGCTCGTTCTCGGGCACCAGCTGCCAGATCACCCCGGCGCCGTTTTTCTGCGGCGGCTGCTGCGGAATCAGATAGTGCGCGCTGACGTTGCGGTCCGTCAGGGTCGCCAGCGACGAGTGAAAATCATCCGCCGTGTAGTGGATTACCAGCACCTTGATGCGCGGGTAAGCCGCCTGCGCCTGATGCCGCGTATCCAGTTGGTAGCCGTTTTTATCGATAATCCCTTTTCCAGCGTCGACTGGCAGGCGCTGCAGCAGCAGCGCCATCGCCAGCAGTAACACCGCGCGCATTAGTGCACGATCACCGCCGTACCGCTGACGCTCACCATCAGCATGCTGCCGTCTTTGCCGACGGTTTCGTAATCGATATCAATGCCGACCACCGCATCGGCGCCCAGCGCTTTCGCCTGCTCGCCCAGCTCTTCGAAGGCGATTTCCCGCGCTTTACGCAGCTCTTTCTCATAAGCACCCGAGCGGCCGCCGACGATATCGCGGATGCCGGCAAAAAAGTCGCGGAAAATGTTGGCGCCGAGAATCGCTTCGCCGGTCACGACGCCGCAATATTCGGTGATGGTGTGCCCTTCCAGGGTTGGCGTTGTTGAAAACTGCATCGTTCTCTCCTGTGGTGATTCATGAGGCGATAGCTCGTTACGAGCGTACGAAAGCATTTCGGTCAAATATACTCTATGCTTGAAATGGCGTGTCTTCATGCCAGTGAATCAATAAGGAAATCAACATGCGCAACTAAGCTTTTGCGGCTGCTTGTATCCCTGCTGCGCTGCTGCTGAGTGCCTGTACCACCCGTTGACGCCGGCCTCATCAAGGACAACGGGCCGCGTACCGCACCCTGCGTTGAGGGCGGTCCGGACAGCGTGGCGCAGCAGTTCTATGATTTACGTGTCAGCCAGCCAGGACCCAGGGATTGCCGGACAGTACCACGCTGGCAAAATATCGCCCGTACCTGAGCGACAACCTGTATCAGAAACTGCTGCGATATGCCAGCAGCCGATCCGCAACCCACCGGCAGCGTGGCGCCAGGGCGATCTGTTCTCCAGCCTGGCACAGGGGCCCACTGCCGCTGACGTCGCCAGCGCCTCCACCATTCCTAACCGCGATGCGCGTAACATTCCGCTGCGCGTGACGCTGACGCCGCGGCGACCAAAGCTGGCAGGATGAAGTGCTGATGATCCGCGAAGGACACTGCTGGGCGGTGGACGATGTGCGCTACGTGGGCGACTGGCCAGCAGCGCCGCCGGCGGCTCGCTCCGCCAGGTGCTGGAAGAGAAAAAATAGTCGCGCATTTTTTCCGCACTCAGCCGCAACCATTAGCGCGCCGCACCATTGCGGCGCCGCTAAGCTTCCGCGCAACAGCCAACGCTTACCCGTCAGCCCCTTTCCCCGCTGCCCTGCCCGATTTTGTGCTACGCTTTTGCTGTTTAATTGCTCTTTAATAAATTTTAACGCACAAATATTGCATAACTATTCTGTCAACGTTAATATTTGCGGCACTCAATTGCTATTCGATTTGCTTGCGCATGAGTATTAAACTAAACGGCATCAACTGCTTTTACGGCGCACACCAGGCGCTGTTTGACATCACGCTGGACTGCCCAGAGGGCGAAACGCTGGTGTTGCTTGGCCCAAGCGGTGCAGGTAAAAGTTCCCTGCTGCGCGTGCTTAACCTGCTGGAAATGCCGCGTTCCGGTACGCCTGCAGATTGCCGGCAACCATTTTGATTTCGCGAAGACGCCGTCCGATAAAGCGATTCGCGAACTGCGCCAAAACGTCGGCATGGTCTTCCAGCAATACAATCTCTGGCCGCACCTGACCGTGCTGCAGAACCTGATTGAAGCGCCTTGCCGCGTGCTGGGGTTAAGCAAGGATCAGGCGACGTCGCGCGTGCCGAAAAGCTGCTGGAGCGTCTGCGCCTTAAGCCTTACAGCGATCGCTATCCCGCTGCACCTGTCCGGCGGTCAGCAGCAGCGCGTGGCCATTGCCCGTGCGCTGATGATGGAGCCGCAGGTGCTGCTGTTTGATGAACCGACCGCGGCGCTGGATCCGGAAATCACCGCCCAGATCGTCAGCATCATTCGCGAGCTGGCGGGAACCGGCACATTACGCAGGTGATCGTCACCCACGAAGTGGAAGTGGCGCGCAAAACCGCCAGCCGCGTGGTGTACATGGAAAACGGTCACATCGTTGAGCAAGGTGATGCCAGCTGCTTTGCGAAGCCGCAAACCGATGCGTTCAAAAACTATTTATCTCATTGATTGTGTCAGGGGAAATATAATGAAAAAAGTATTACTTGCCGTGCTGCTTGCTGGCGTTACCCTTTCCGCTACCGCAGCCCAGACCATTCGTTTCGCGACGGAAGCCTCTTACCCTCCGTTTGAATCCATCGATGCCAACAACAAAATTGTGGGCTTTGATGTGGATCTGGCCAACGCCCTGTGTAAAGAGATCGATGCGACCTGTACCTTCACCAACCAGGCGTTCGACAGCCTGATCCCGAGCCTGAAGTTCCGCCGTTTCGACGCGGTGATGGCCGGTATGGACATCACGCCGGAGCGTGAAAAGCAGGTGCTGTTCACCACCCCTTACTACGACAACTCGGCGCCCTGTTCATCGGGCAGAAAGGCAAATTCGCCGACGTTGCGGCGCTGAAAGGCAAGCGAGTGGGCGTGCAGAACGGCACCACGCACCAGAAATTCATCACCGATAAGCATCCCGGAAATCACCACCGTGCCTTACGACAGCTACCAGAACGCGATGCTGGATCTGCAGAATGGCCGTATTGATGCGGTGTTTGGTGATACCGCGGTGGTCACCGAGTGGCTGAAAGCGAACGACAAGCTGGCGCCAGTGGGCGACAAAGTGACCGATAAAGACTACTTCGGTACCGGTCTGGGGATCGCCGTTCGTCAGGGCAACACTGAGCTGCAGCAGAAATTCAACGCTGCGCTGGAAAAAGTGAAGAAAGACGGCACCTACGAAACCATCTACAACAAATGGTTCCAGAAGTAATTCCTGATGAATGAAATGTTTCCATTAGCAAGCGCCGCCGGGATGACCGTCGGCCTTGCCGTTTGTGCACTGATCATCGGCCTCGTGCTGGCGATGTTCTTTGCCGTGTGGGAATCCGCGAAATGGTTCCCCGTGGCCTGGATCGGCACCGCGCTGGTCACCGTGCTGCGCGGCCTGCCGGAAATTCTGGTGGTGCTGTTTATCTATTTCGGCTCCTCGCAGCTGCTGCTGACGCTCTCGGACGGCTTCACCAGCTCAATCTGGGCCTGTTCACGCTCCCGGTGCAGATGCAGATCGACAACTTCGACGTCAGCCCGTTCCTGTGCGGCGTGATTGCCCTCTCCCTGCTCTATTCCGCCTACGCCTCGCAAACCCTGCGCGGTGCGCTGAAAGCGGTGCCGCAGGGTCAGTGGGAATCGGGCCAGGCGCTGGGTCTCGTCGAAAGTCAGCGATCTTCTTCCGTCTGGTGATGCCGCAGATGTGGCGCCATGCCCTGCCGGGCCTCGGCAACCAGTGGCTGGTGCTGCTGAAAGATACCGCGCTGGTGTCCCTGATCAGCGTTAACGATCTGATGCTGCAAACCAAAAGCATCGCCACCCGTACCCAGGAGCCTTTTACCTGGTACATTGTGGCGGCGGCGATCTACCTGGTGATCACGCTGTTCAGTCAGTACATCCTCAAGCGTATTGACCTGCGTGCGACGCGCTTTGAACGGAGGCCAGGCTGATGCTTGAGTATTTACCCGAGCTGCTGAAAGGGCTGCACACCAGCCTGACGCTGACCGTCGCGTCCCTGATCGTGGCGCTGATCCTGTCGCTGCTGTTCACCATCATCCTGACGCTGAAAACGCCGGTGCTGCAGTGGATTGTGCGCGGCTACATCACCCTGTTTACCGGTACGCCGCTGCTGGTGCAGATCTTCCTGATTTACTACGGCCCCGGCCAGTTCCCGTCGTTGCAGGACGTATCCGTTTATCTGGCATCTGCTGTCGCAGCCGTGGCTGTGTGCCCTGATGGCCCTGTCGCTGAACAGCGCGGCCTATACCACGCAGCTGTTCTACGGCGCGATCCGCGCCATTCCGGAAGGGCAGTGGCAGTCCTGCGGCGCGCTGGGCATGAGCAAGAAAGACACGCTGGCGATCCTGCTGCCGTACGCCTTTAAGCGCGCCCTCTCCTCCTACTCCAACGAAGTGGTGCTGGTGTTCAAAAGTACCTCGCTGGCCTACACCATCACGCTGATGGAGGTGATGGGCCACGGCCAGCTGCTGTATGGCCGCACCTATGACGTGATGGTGTTTGCGGCGCGCCGGGCTGGTTTATCTGGTGGTGAACGGTCTGCTGACGCTGATGATGCGCCTGATCGAGCGTAAAGCGCTGGCGTTTGAACGCCGCAACTAATCGCCTGACGCGATGCATAGAACGGTATTAAAGCGCCGCGCCCTTGTATCTCCGGGGCTTTTTTTTATCCCTGCAGCGAAATAAATATTTAATCATTTTTATTGCATATAAATTCATTAACTGGCATCGTGTAAATCCGCCTTGCGGCAGACACTGCGCAAAAATAATTAGGATTAATAGACAGCGGGAGCATTGACAATGAAAAAACTGGATTCTGGCCGCATCCTGATCGCCACCTTCCGCTGGCACTTGAACGCTTCTGCGGCTGAGAAAATTCATTTTCGGCGCGCTTCCGCCACCTACCCGCCGTTTGAATCGCTGGATGCCAACAACCAGATCGTCGGTTTCGATATCGACCTGGCGAAAGCGCTGTGCAAACAGATGCAGGCCGACTGCACCTTCACCAACCATGCGTTTGACAGCCTGATCCCCTCGCTGAAATTCAAAAAATACGATGCGGTGATCTCCGGTATGGACATCACGCCGGAGCGCAGCAAACAGGTCGCTTTCACCGAGCCGTACTACGCCAACTCGGCGGTGGTGATTGCGAAAAAAGCGCGCTTATACCTCTTTCGAGCAGCTGAAAGGCAAACGCATCGGCATGGAAAACGGCACCACGCACCAGAAATACCTGCAGGACAAGCATCCGGAAGTGAAAACCGTGGCCTATGACAGCTACCAGAACGCGATTATCGACCTGAAAAATGGCCGTATCGACGGCGTGTTCGGCGATACCGCCGTGGTGAACGAGTGGCTGAAAACCAACCCCCGCAGCTGGCGCCGGTGGGTGAGCACATCACCGATGCGCAATACTTCGGCACCGGCCTCGGCATTGCGGTGCGCCCGGACAACCAAGGCGCTGCTGGAAAAGCTGAACACCGCGCTGGAAGCGATCAAAGCCGACGGTACGCTGGCAGCAGATCAATCAGCAACCAGTGGTTCCCGCAGTAAGCATTATGGAGTTGCGTGGCGCCGGGCCTGCCACGGTTCTGCATCGTCACGGTCAGACGCAGCCAAGTTGGCGCTACGCGGCTATTTTATCCCTTACGACGCAGCAACGTCAGCACTTCGTAATGCGCGGTATGCGGGAACATATCGAACAGCTGCACGCGTTCGATGCGATAGCCCGGCAGTCGCGCAATATCTTTCGCCATGGTCTGCGCGGCATTGCAGCTGGAATAGAGGATGTAGTCCGGCGCCATCCGGCTCAGGTAGTCGCACAGCGCCTTGCCGATGCCGCGGCGCGGCGGGTTGACCAGCACCAGCTCCGGCACGTTGCCTTGCCCGGTGGCGAACTGCGTGGAGTCGAGCGCCTGGAAGTGCACATGCTTTAACCCCAGCTGCTGCGCCGACTGCTTCGCGCAGGCGATCGCTTCCGCGGTGATCTCGATGCCGGTCAGCTGCATCTCCGGCGTGGCGCAGTGCAGGCCAAACCCGCCCACGCCGCAGAACAGATCCCACATGCTGTGCGACTGGCAGTTCACGCGCGCACCCAGTCGCGGGCGGTGGCGTACAGCGCTGCTGGCCACGGGCGGGTTGGTCTGGAAGAAGCTTTGCGGGCGGATCCACAGCGGCACGCCGTTGAAGCTTTCCGCCAGCGCCTGCTGGTCGGTGAGAAATCTCCTTCTCCCCTTCCATGATCGCCATATGCACCGGCTGAATATTCGCCGAAATGACCTTCAGCTGCGGCAGCTGCGCCTGCAGCCACGGCAGCGCGGCGCGCAGCTGCGCCAGCTTGGTTTCCGAGCGCAGCACGAAGCGCAGCATCATGCCGCCGTCTTTCGAGCGTGCTTTCGGTCAGCAGCAGGTATTTCAGCTCGCCGCGCTTGCGGGCCACGTTGTAGGGCGTTAACCCCGCGCGGGCGATAAAGGGTTTCAGCACGGCAAAGACCGGCGCAAAGGAGGCGGGATACAGCGGGCAGTCGGTTAGATCTTCCGGCGTGCCGTCGCGGTGCAGCATCCCGAGCAGCGGTTTTTCCACGCTGCCGCTGACCACCATTTTGGCTTTATTGCGAAAGCCCTGCTCCGGGCCGCTGACCGGCGCGCACCACTCGCCCACCGCGTGCCTGCCAGCAGCTGTTGCAGGTCGGCCATTTTGGCGGTGAGTTGTTGAGAGACCGGTTGTTCTATCCACTGACAGGAGCGGCAGCGTCCGGCGTCATAGAGTGCGCACTGCATAGGAAAGGCCTTTCGTAGTTGAGAATCGGGAGCAAAAACGGGGGCTGCGATTGTATCACATTATCGTTATTGCAGGCGGAAAAAGCGTCGACTGGGCGTGGGGATAAACAGCAGCAACAGCACCAGCATGTCCGGCAGTTTTTGCATAAACAGCGCGCGCAGGATCTCGCGTTTGGATTCACCGGCAATGCTGAACAGCTCCGGGTAGCATCCGTAGCCCAGCGAGGCGGGCCCACAGCATGTAGCCAGCAGCACCACGAATCCTGCGTCACCACATAGACCCAGCGCGCCGCAGTTGCTGCCGCCCTATCAGCGAAAAGGCACAGCGCAGTTCGATAAACAGCAGCAGCAGACTGGCTGGCGAAAAAAATCAGCGTCAGAGCTCCCACGTCTGCGCGCTGCGGTGGACGAAATCTACCCGATTCCCGCTCACGCCCAGTTCATTGGGCAGAACATCAGCACGCCGATACAGCGGATCGCGATAATGGCGAGCTGCCGCCACCTGGTCACCGGCACGGGCGTTCGGAGTGTGGTAACATCGTGGTTTTTCAACATTTCCGACATTTTCTGCGCGTTCCATGAAGAAAAGGCGTGACAGCGTCATGCCTTGCTTATCATTGGCAAAGTTTTTACGTCCTTCAGCCGCGTCTTGCACGCTGGATATCGCGCACTCCGCTGTTTTTCCGCGCGCGCCATCAAATACCAGGCGATAAATCCGACAATCCCGACCACGCCGAGGATCAGCGAGGCCAGCGCGTTGATCTCCGGGTTGACCCCCATGCGCACGCTGGAGAAGACCAGCATCGGCAGCGTGGTCGCGCCCGGGCCGGAGACAAAGCTGGCGATCACCAGATCGTCCAGCGACAGGGTAAACGCCAGCAGCCAGCCGGAGATCAGCGCCGGCGCAATCATCGGCAGGGTGATGACGAAGAACACCTTCAGCGGCGTGGCGCCCAGATCCATCGCCGCCTCTTCAATCGAGCGATCCAGCTCGCGCAGGCGCGAGGAGATCACCACCGCCACGTAGGCGGTACAGAAGGTGACGTGCGCCAGCCAGATGGTGAGCATGCCGCGATCCGCCGGCCAGCCGATGGCGTTGCGCCAGGGCCACGAACAGCAGCAGCAGCGACAGACCGGTGATCACGTCCGGCATCACCAGCGGCGCGGTGATCATAAAGGCAAAGCCGTTCGAACCGCGAAAACGCCCGAAGCGCACCATCACCACCGCGGCGATGGTGCCCAGCACGCACCGCCATGGTCGCCGCCAGCGCCGCAATGGTCAGGCTCAGCCCCACCGCGCTCATCATCGCATCATCGTGGAACAGCTCGCTGTACCAGCGCGTCGACCAGCCCGGCCCAGACCGTCACCAGCTTGGAGCTGTTGAACGAGTAGATCACCAGCATCAGCATCGGCGCATACAGGAAGGTAAAGCCCACCGCCAGGATCGCGATTCGCCACGGGGAGCGCACTACCGGTAAGTTGTTCATCCGTGCTCCCCCATCTGTTTCTGCTGATGTTTGTGGAACCACATGATCGGCACGATCAGCAACAGCAGCATCATCACGATCGCCACCGCCGAGGCCACCGGCCAGTCGCGGTTGTTGAAGAACTCCTGCCACAGCACGCGGCCAATCATGATGCTGTCCGGGCCGCCGAGCAGTTCCGGGATCACGAACTCGCCCACCGCCGGGATAAACACCAGCATCGACCCGGCGATGATGCCGCCTTTGGTCAGCGGCACGATGACGCTGAAGAAGGTTTTCAGCGGGCGCGCGCCGAGATCGAGCGAGGCTTCCACCAGCGAGTAGTCGATGCGCGTCAGCGCGGTGTAGATCGGCAGCACCATAAACGGCAGATAGGCGTAAACGATGCCGATATACACCGCGAGGTTGGTGTGCAGGATCGTCAGCGGCTGATCGATCACCCCTAGCCACATCAGGAAGTTGTTCAGCACGCCGTTGTTTTTCAGGATGCCCATCCAGGCGTAGACGCGGATCAGGAACGAGGTCCACGACGGCAGGATCACCAGCAGCAGCAGGATGTTGCGCGTCGACGGCTTGCTGTGCGCCACCGCCCAGGCCAGCGGATAGCCCATCACCAGACAGCACAGCGTCGAGATCGCCGCCACCTGCAGCGACTGCAGATAGGCTTCGATATAGAGCGGATCGTCGGTCAGCTGCAGGTAGTTGCCCAGGTTGAGCGCCAGCTTCAGCTGGCCGTCGGCCCAGCTCAGCAGGTCGGTGTAGGGCGGGATCGCCCGCGCCATCTCCGCCAGGCTGATCTTGAACACGATCAGGAACGGCAGCAGGAACAGCAGGATCAGCCACACATACGGCAGCGCGATCACCAGCTTGCGGCCGTGCTTCATCTGCATGCGCGTGCCCCAGCGCTGCAGCGGTGTGCCCGCTATCTCCGGCTCGCTGCGTTGAGAAATCTGGCTCATAGCGCCTCCTTATACCGTCAGCACCACGCAGCTGTCGGCATCCCAGCACAGGCGCACTTCGTCGCCCCAGGTCGGCTGCGCCTTTGCGGTAGCGATGTGCGTTCTGCAGCTGGGCGCTGATCATCTGCCCGCTTTGCAGCCGCACGTGGTAGATGGAGAGATCGCCCAGGTAGGCAATGTGCACCACTTCGCCGACGGCAAAGTTGTAGCCATCGGCAGGCGGCTCGTCGCAGAGCATGATTTTTTCCGGGCGCAGCGCCACGTAGACCGGCACGTTGTCCACCACCGAGGCATCCGGATCGACCTTAAGCGGATGCAGCAGCCCCGGCGATTCGATCACCAGGCCATCTTCCTGACGATCTTTCAGCAGCCCTTCGAAGACGTTGACCGAGCCGATGAACTCGGCGCTGTAGCGGCTGGTCGGATGCTCGTAAATCTCTTCCGGCTCGCCGATCTGCACGAACTTCCCGCGGTTCATGATGGCGATACGCCCGGCCATGGTCATGGCCTCTTCCTGGTCGTGGGTCACCATCACGCAGGTCACGCCCACGCGCTCGAGGATATCCACCACTTCCAGCTGCATGCGGTCGCGCAGCTTTTTATCCAGCGCGCCCATCGGCTCGTCGAGCAGCAGCAGCTTCGGGCGTTTGGCCAGGCTGGCGGGCCAGGGCCACGCGCTGGCGCTGGCCGCCGGAGAGCTGGTGCGGCTTACGCTTGGCGAACTCCTGCATGTGCACCAGCGCTCAGCATCTCGGCCACGCGCGCGGTAATTTCGGCTTTCGGCAGCTTGTCCTGCTTCAGGCCGAAGGCGATGTTCTGCTCCACCGTCATGTGCGGGAACAGCGCGTAGGACTGGAACATCATGTTGATCGGGCGCTGATACGGCGGCACGTGGGACAGATCCTCGCCCATCGAGCACGATCTGCCCGCTGCGTGGGCTGTTCAAAACCGGCCAGCATACGCAGCAGGGTCGATTTGCCGCAGCCGGAGGCGCCCAGCAGGGCAAAAATTTCGCCTTTGTAGATAGTCAGGCTGACGTCGTCCACGGCATGCTGGCCATCAAACGATTTGGTGAGGTTACGGATTTCAAGCAGCGGGGTCAGCGCTTTACGGACTTTCGCCTGCGGGCGGGGGATCGCGTCATTCACGGGGTGCTCTCCGGCGATAAGCGGGATAGCGCGGCACAGCCAGCCGCTAAATGACACAACAGAGGCGCAGCACCGCGCCTACGTGTTGTGGGCCGTTTACCGATAAGGGGAATCCCGGTCAGGAATCGAACGGTTATTTACCGCTTTTCACCTTGGTCCACGCGCGGGTACGCACGCGGTCAATTTTTGGATCCTGAACTTTCAGCGTGAACAGCTTGGCGAACACATCCGGCGGCGGGTAGATAGCCGGGTTGTTACGCACTTCTTCGCTCACCAGCGGCACGGAGGCCTTGTTACCGTTCGCGTAGTAAACGTGGTCGCTGATGTGGGCGATCACCTCCGGACGCATCAGGTAGTTGAGGAACTGATAGGCTTCGTCTTTGTTTTTCGCGTCAGCCGGCATCGCGAAGACGTCGAAGAAGGCCAGCGCCCCCTCTTTCGGAATGAAGTAAGAGACGTTCACGCCGTTTTTCGCCTCTTTCGCGCGGTTAGCCGCCTGCCATACGTCCCCTGCCCAGCCGATCGCGACGCAGATGTCGCCGTTCGCCAGGTCGTTGATGTACTGGGAAGAGTGGAAGTAACGGATATTTGGACGCAGCTTCAGCAGCAGATCGGTCGCCGGGCCGGTGTAATCATCCGCTTTATTGCTGTTCGGATCTTTGCCCAGGTAGTTCAGCACGGTGGCGAAAATCTCTTCCGGCGCATCGAGGAAGGAGACGCCGCAGCTTTTCAGCTTCTCCAGGTTTTCCGGCTTCAGCACCAGATCCCAGCTGTTCACCGGCGCGTCTGGGCCCAGCGCCGCTTTCACTTTATCGACGTTATAGCCGATACCGGTGGTCGCCCACAGGTAAGGCATGGCGTATTTGTTGTCCGGGTCGTGCTTGGCCACCATCTTCAGCACTTCCGGATCGAGGTTTTTCCAGTTCGGTAACTTGCTCTTATCCAGCGGCTGGAACACGCCTGCCGCCAGCTGGCGCTCGAGGAAGCTTGCCGAAGGCACCACCAGGTCAAACCCGGTGCTGCCCGCCATCAGTTTGCCTTCCAGCACTTCGTTGGAATCGAACACGTCGTAGACCACTTTAATGCCGGTCTCTTTTTCAAAATTTGCCACCGTGTCCGGCGCAATATAGTCAGACCAGTTATAAACGTGCAGCGTTTTTTGTTCCGCAGCGAGCGTGCCGGCAGAGACGGCCATCAGAGCACCCGCAACCAGACCCGATAACCATTTTTTATTCAAGGCGATCATATTTTTATTCCTTCTGAAAGCTCGTTATCACAACGAACTGCATAAACTGTGCGATCCGGTCGTTGCGTTGTCTGTTAAATTACAGCCACACAATGAATCATCCTATGCCTGCATGCGGGAGTTTAATAGCAAGAAACCTTTGCTGCGCCGCAGCTTCCGCTCGCTTTTTGAAGCATCGCAAGAATAACTGTAGCCCGTGTCTCCGGCTATAGCCCAGACGAAAAAACGCCTTTTATCAATTTTTTATGCAGGTTAGTCTCGTGCTATGCCGAATCTGGCACTTCAGCGGCATAAAGGGGTGAATAATTCTTTAAAGAAAGGTTAAAAGCAGAAGAAAAATTGTGGCCTTCTGCGCGCCTGCCATGGCAGCGACTGCCGCAAAAAGCGGCAGTTAGCAGGCTTACGGGAAGAAAATTGGGAGATGCAGCATGCTGTCGCTGCTGACGCTCTGCGGACGCTCCTCTTCTGTCGCGCCATAAACAGCAGATGGTGTGCGTTGGCTTCCATCATCACCATCGAAATCTGCTCTTCGCTCTGGCGCATAAACTGCGTGAACTGCTCAAAGGTGACTCCCGGCGCCTACGCAGAATAAAGACTGGCAAACGACCAGTTTTGGCAGATTATCATCCTGTATGTCGAGAAATGCTTTCACCGTCAAAGAACTGGCGTTGATGGCCGACAGGTCGGAGGCCAGCGCCAGCAGCGCGGAGGGCTTCACTTCGGCCAGCGCGGAGAAAAGGATCACGTCGTTAATCAGATCGATTTTGGCATCGAAAATGCCGTCGAAATTCTGCATATGAGGCAGATGCAGCGCCTGGCAGGAATCGCATTCGAAGAACGTAATTCCGGCATCATCAAGCCATTGACGTAACGTATCCAGTGTAGGTACGACCTGTAAATCCATCGCGTTGCAGCCTCTTTAATAGGAATAAGCGCCTTAGCTTACGGAAAAACAGTCGCGGATAGCCACGAAAAGCGCGCAAAAGCGCGCTTCAGCCGCCCGTTTTCAGACAGTAGCCCGGCGTGGCATGACGCTCGATCCATAAGATCATTTTACCCGCAATATCGACCCCTGTGGTTTTTTCCACGCCTTCCAGCCCCGGCGAGGCGTTCACCTCCATCACCAGCGGCCCGCGCGTCGCGCGCAGAAGATCCACGCCCGCCACGTCCAGCCCCAGGGTTTGCGCCGCTTTCACCGCAATTTCCCGCTCCTGATCGGTGATGGTGACGGCGCGGGCGCTGCCGCCGCGGTGCAGGTTAGAGCGGAAATCGCCCTCTTTGGCCTGGCGCTCAATGGCTGCCACCACCTCGTTGCCCACCACGAAGCAGCGGATATCGCGCCCTTTCGCCTCTTCGATGTACTCCTGCACCAGAATATGCGCATTCAGCCCGCGAAAGGCGTCAATCACGCTCTCCGCCGCCTGGCGGGTTTCCGCCAGCACCACGCCAATGCCCTGCGTGCCTTCCACCAGCTTGATCACCAGCGGCGCGCCGCCCACCATGTCGATCAGATCGCTGGTGTCGTCCGGCGAATGGGCAATCCCGGTGACCGGGAGATCGATCCCCTGACGGGCCAGCAGCTGCAGCGAGCGCAGCTTGTCGCGGGCGCGGGTAATGGCGACGGATTCGTTGAGCGGATAGCTGCCCAGCATCTCGAACTGGCGCAGCGCGGCCGTGCCGTAAAAGGTGATGGGGGAGCCGATGCGCGGGATCACCGCATCAAAATGGGCGAGTCTGCCTGCGGCCGCCTTGATAGTGAATCGACGAGGCGGCCGGGTCGATGTTCATATAGCAGGACATCGGGTCGAGGATCTCAACCTGATGCCCGCGTTTCGCCGCCGCTTCTCGCAGGCGTTTACATGAATAGAGCGTTCCATCCCGGGACAATATGGCAATTTTCACCCTGCACCTCTCTGAAGACATGGAAAAAGCCTGCGTATCATATACGCAGGCAGGGGCAGGATAAATGGACTATCGCGTCGCCCAGCCCTGTTTGTGCAGATAATCAAGAATAAACGGGCGATTTTCTTTAATGATGGTGCGACGAATATGGTCAGTCCAGGTATCGCGACGGTTATTGCTGCCGCGCGTCAGGTAGTAGTCGCCAGCTCTTCATGTATTGATTCAGGACATCCTGATCGACCGGCTGGTAGTGGTTTTCATGCACCAGCATCGCCGCAGGAATGCGCGGCTTCAGATCCGGGTTATCCGCCGGCCAGCCGAGGCACAGGCCAAACAGCGGCAGCACATGTTTTGGCAGCTTCAGCAGCTCGGTCACGCTTTCGATGTTGTTACGCAGGCCGCCGATGTAAACGCCGCCTAACCCCAGCGATTCCGCCGCCGTGAAGGCGTTTTGCGCCATCAGCGCGGTATCCACCACCCCCAGCAGCAGCTGTTCGGCCAGGCCCAGCTCGGCCTCAGGGCAGATCTGCAGGTGACGGTTGAAGTCGGCGCAGAACACCCAGAACTCCGCCGCGGCCTGAGCCACATGCTTCTGCCCGCCGGTCAGCGTCACCAGCTGCTCGCGCATGGCCGGGTCGGTGATGCGGATAATGGAGCTGCACTGCAGAAAACTGGAGCTCGAGGTCGCCCTGGCGCTGTCAATAATCGCGGCACGCTGCGCCTCGGTAATCGGCTCATCGGTGAAGTGGCGAATGGAACGGTGGCTGCAAAGCAAATCAATAGTCGGCGTCATAATCCTCTCCGGTTACTTCTTTTTGTCGGTGTGATTGAACAACTGCGGTGCCATCGCCTTTGCGGTGCGCCACATCATCAGCCACGCTGCCGGCAGCATCAGCGCAATGCCGAGGAAAAACAGCAGCGTTGCCAGCGGTTTTTTCGCCATGAATGCCGGTGCCGCCAGCCAGTCGTTGACCAGCAGCAGCGCGCCAATCACTGCCAGCACGCCCAGTGCTTCCAGCAGTAGCACGGGTTTGGGCAACGTCGCCAGATTACGCATGGTTCAGGGCTCCTCAGTGTTCATCTGTTTCTGCTGCAGTTGATACCCGATTACTGTAGTACGGCATTGTGACCGGGTATAGACAGCGCGCATTAGAGTAACAGGCAATTTCTGCTTTTCTTAAGCAGGATGGGCGGGCATGATGTGACGCATTATTCACGCTGTGATGTGAGACAAGTCACAAAACAGCAGCGGAAGGAGAGAAGCAATGATTGCAGTGATTTTTGGCCGTTCCAGCTGCCCATACTGCGTACGAGCAAAAGAGTTAGCCACGAAGTTAACCAGCGAGCGCGACGATTTTAATTATCAGTACGTCGATATCCAGGCGACCGGCATCACTAAAGCCGACCTGGAAGCGCGTGCCGGCAAACCGGTTTCTACCGTGCCGCAGATCTTCCTCGACGACCAGCACATCGGTGGTTACACCGAATTTGCGGCGTGGACCAAAGAAAACCTCGGCATCGAAGCCTGACCTGACGGGCCTGCGGGCCCGCCTTCGCTTCACTCAACTGGTGCGCATCGCCAGCATAATGCGCAACAGGCGCACCAGCAGCGCACCGCACCCCGCCCAGAATAGAGCACTCAGGCTCCACGCCGTCACCAGCAGCAAGCTGTGCGTCATCGGCATCACCAGCCACACCCACGTCATGCCCAGCAGCGTTCCGCCCAGCGCGATCCACAGTGTGCCGATCAGCGGACTGTCCGGCTGCAGCAGCGCCATCACGATGCCCGGCAGCAGAAACAGCAGCAGTTCCGGCTGTCCACGCACCGCCTGCGTCGCGGCGGCGGACCAAAAATGATGTGCAAAAATAAACACCAGCGTATAAAGCATCACGCCCAGAACCGATGCTGGCCAGCGATTATTGCGCTGCAACATACCTCTCCTCAACTTTGACGTTAACAATATTGAAACTTTTAACTGCCCTGATGCGCTTACGTGGAAATAAAAAGAAACAGCTGAAGGCAGAAGGAATGAAAACTGCTGATAGCTGAGGGTGTTAATTATGATTAGAATGGCGCCGCTTTTATGTGGGTCACAGATTAAGAACATTCGGTGACCGGGCCGTGCGCTGCCGTCACAAGATAGCGAAAAAATCCCCTCCCATCAACCCGTTACTGGTAAACAAGAAGTTAGCCTCCGTGAATATAAACGTCGCAGATTTGTTAAACGGGAATTACATTCTGTTATTATTTGTGGTACTGGCGCTGGGCCTGTGCCTGGGTAAATTGCGCCTGGGTTCCGTTCAACTCGGTAATTCCATTGGCGTTTTGGTCGTTTCGCTTATTATTAGGCCAGCAACACTTCAGCATTAACACGGACGCGCTCAACTCTAGGCTTTATGCTGTTTATTTTTTGTGTCGGCGTGGAAGCCGGACCCAACTTTTTCTCGATTTTCTTCCGCGACGGCAAAAATTATCTGATGCTGGCGCTGGTGATGGTCGGCAGCGCGCTGCTGATCGCGTTAGGGCTGGGTAAACTGTTTGGCTGGGATATCGGCCTCACCGCCGGCATGCTGGCAGGCTCGATGACCTCCACCCCGGTGCTGGTGGGCGCCGGCGATACGCTGCGGCATTCAAAGCATCAGCGACACGCAGCTGCTGGGGCGCAGCTGGATCACCTGAGCCTGGGCTACGCCCTCACCTATCTGATTGGTCTGGTCAGCCTGATTTTCGGCGCACGCTACCTGCCGAAACTGCAGCACCAGGATCTGCCGACCAGCGCCCAGCAAATCGCCCGCGAGCGCGGTCTGGATACCGACAGCCAGCGTAAAGTCTACCTGCCGGTGATCCGCGCCTACCGCGTCGGGCCGGAGCTGGTGGCCTGGGCTGACGGCAAAAACCTGCGCGAGCTGGGGATTTACCGCCAGACCGGCTGCTACATCGAACGTATCCGCCGCAACGGCATTCTGGCCAACCCGGACGGTGACGCGGTGCTGCAGATGGGCGACGACATCTCGCTGGTGGGTTACCCGGACGCCCACGCGCGTCTCGACCCGAGCTTCCGCAACGGCAAAGAGGTGTTCGATCGCGATCTGCTCGACATGCGCATCGTCACCGAAGAGATCGTGGTGAAAAACCACAACGCGGTGAATAGCCGCCTGAGCCAGCTGAAGCTGACCGATCACGGCTGCTTCCTCAACCGCGTGATCCGCAGCCAGATTGAGATGCCGATCGACGACAACATCGTGCTCAACAAAGGCGACGTGCTGCAGGTCAGCGGCGACGCCCGCCGGGTGAAAACCGTGGCCGACCGCATCGGCTTTATCTCGATTCACAGCCAGGTGACCGACCTGCTGGCCTTCTGCGCCTTCTTTATCGTTGGCCTGATGATCGGCATGATCACCTTCCAGTTCAGCAACTTCAGTTTTGGCATGGGTAACGCCGCCGGGCTGCTGTTCGCCGGCATCATGCTGGGCTTCCTGCGCGCGAACCACCCGACCTTCGGCTACATCCCGCAGGGCGCGCTGAACATGGTGAAAGAGTTCGGCCTGATGGTGTTTATGGCGGGCGTCGGCCTGAGCGCCGGCAGCGGGCTTCGGCCACAGCCTGGGCGCGGTCGGCGGGCAGATGCTGGTTTCCGGGCTGATCGTCAGCCTGGTACCGGTGGTGATCTGCTTCCTGTTCGGCGCCTACGTGCTGCGCATGAACCGCGCCCTGCTCTTCGGTGCGATGATGGGCGCGCGTACCTGCGCGCCGGCCATGGAGATCATCAGCGATACCGCGCGCAGCAACATCCCGGCGCTGGGCTATGCCGGCACCTACGCCATCGCCAACGTGCTGCTGACGCTGGCGGGGACGCTGATTATCATCATCTGGCCGCTTTTGCCTGTTTAAAAATATTTTTACACGCGTCAGAACTAATCGGACGCGATGCAGTCTGAATAAGTGCCACTGCTTTTCTTTGAAATCCCCAAATTGAGGAGCCCGTTAGCCTTCTGCTAGCGGGTTTTTTTATGCCTGCTACGCGCCCCCCCTTAAGGTTTCCCTAAGCGTGATTTGCCACCCTGTCACTCTGGTTTCGCTATTTGCAAATATTCATGCAACTTTCATCAAAGTTAAACACTCCAACAACCCGCAGTGAGATTCGGAGCGCGGCTATTTATTCTCTGTCCGCACGCTTCTACGCTATCAACCTTATTTTGCTGGCAATTCTGGCGCTGGCGTTTCTGTGGTGGTCGCGCCACGAAAGCCTCGACATCGCCATCAGCCAGCGCTGGTTTGATCCGCTCACCCGGCGTTTTCCGTGGCAGCACAACCGCTGGCTGGACCTGATTAACCATCGGCTGATGAAGGATGTGATTATCGCTGGCGCGGTGCTGCTGTTACTGCGCGGCCTGCAACAGCGCGACGCCCGGCGCGTGCTGGTGGCCCTGCTGTTTGGCATGGGGCCGCTGGTGGTGGGCATGCTGAAGGCGCACAGCGCGCACTCCTGTCCGTGGGATCTGGCGCTGTTCGGCGGCAACGCCGCGAGCTTTCCGCTGCTGGCGGCGGTACCGGCCAACAGTGGCCCCGGCCAGTGCTTTCCGGGCGGCCATGCTTCCAGCGGCTTTGCGCTGATGGCGCTGTTTTTTTTGTGGTGGCCGGAGCGTCCACGCCGCGCGCTGCTGGCGCTGGCAATGGGTATCGCCTGTGGCCTGCTGATGGGCTATGGCCAGGTGATGCGTGGTGCGCACTTTTTCTCCCACAATTTGTGGGCGGGCTGGTGGGTGTGGCTCAGCCAGCTGCTGATTTTTGCCGCAATTTCTTTTTGGGTAAACAAGACGAGGACGAGGAAACGTGATGGAAGCTCTTAACCACACCCTCTTTTTATGGATTAACGCCACGCCGGATTCACCCGCGTGGCTGCTCAGCCTGGCGACCTTTATCGCCAAAGATGTGATTGCTATTGTACCGTTGCTGATTGTCGCCCTGTGGCTGTGGGGGCCGCGCGATCAGCTGCAGTCGCAGCGCGCACTGGTGCTGAAAACCGGCATGGCGCTGATTTATGCGCTGAGCATCTCCTGGTGCGTGGGCCAGCTGTTGCCACACCCGCGCCCGTTCGCCATTGGCTTCGGTCACCAGTTCCTGTCACACGCTGCTGATGACTCCTATCCCAGCGATCACGGCACCACAATTTTTACCTTCGCGCTGGCGTTTATTTTCTGGCACCGTCTGTGGTCCGGCGTGGTTTTGCTGGCGATTGGCAGCGCTATTGCCTGGTCACGCGTGTATCTCGGCGTGCACTGGCCGCTGGATATGCTGGGCGGTTTTCTGGTGGGGTTGCTTGGCTGTCTGGCTTCGCATCTGGCGTGGCAGCTGTACGGTCAGCGCATGCTGGCGCTGACGCATCAACTCTACCGCGCCCTGTTCGCGATGCCGATTAAAAAAGGCTGGGTGCGCGGATAAACTCAGCCGGCAGGCGGGTTAGCCACGGGCTGACCCGCCGTCCTGAGATTAACTGAACCACTTACCGAACCAGCCGTTGAATTTCATCATAATGAAATCCCAGATACGGCCAATAAAGCCGGCTTCCGGTACATCCTCCATCGCCACCAGCGGACGCTGCTCAATGGTTTTGCCATCCAGCTGGAAATCGATAGTGCCCACTACCTGATTCTTTTTCAGCGGCGCTTCCAGCTGCGGTGTGTTGAGGGTAAAGCTGGCCTTGAGATTTTTCATCTGCCCTTTCGGGATAGTGATCGCCGCATCCTTCGCCACGCCGAGGTTGACCTGGCTGTTTTCGCCAAACCACACGCGCTGCTGGGCAAACGGTTTATCGGCTTTAATCGGCGTAACGGTTTCATAGAAACGGAAGCCCCACGTCAGCAGCTTCTCACTCTCGCGGAAGCGAATTGCATCGGTCTGCGCGCCCAGCACCACCGAAATCAGGCGCATATCGCCGTCCACCGCTGAAGCAACCAGATTGTTGCCCGCCCCCGAGGTATGCCCGGTTTTGATGCCGTCAACCTTGAGGTTGCTACTCCACAGCAGCCGGTTGCGGTTCATCTGTTTAATATTATTAAAGGTAAATTCTTTTTCGCTGTTCAGCGCATACTCTTCCGGCACATCAGCAATCAGGCGCTGGCCGATAATCGCCATATCGCGTGCGGTGCTGTACTGGCCTTCGGCGTCCAGACCGTGCACCGTCAGGAAGTGGGTATTCTGCAGGCCAAAGGCTTTAACGTAATTGTTCATCAGGCCAATAAAGGCATCCTGACTGCCGGCGACATAGTCCGCCAGCGCGATACAGGCATCATTCCCCGACTGGATCACCACGCCCTTATTCAGTTCCGAGACCGGGATGCGGTCGCCCGGCTTGAGGAACATCAGCGACGACCCGCGCAGTTTCGGATTGCCGGTGGCCCAGGCATCCTGGCCGATGGTCACCATGTCGTTACTGGTGATTTTGCCGGATTTCAGCGCCTGGCCGACCACGTAGCTGGTCATCATTTTGGTCAGACTGGCGGGATCAAGACGCTGGTCGGCATTGGACTCTGCCAGCACTTTACCGCTGCTGTAGTCCATCAGAATCCAGGCTTTTGCCTCAATCTGCGGTGCCGCCGGTGCCTGCTCGGCCTGAGTGGTGACAGGGACGAAAAGCAACAATAATGAAGTGGCCGCCAGTGGCCGCCAGACTGAAGTCAGGGATGTTTTTCTCATGAGCGTGACCCAATTGTCCTTGTAAAATCACGGATTTGTGCAGGTAAGACATGTCTTACCAAACGCTAACGGTTCACGCCGGTGAAAAAAACCGCCAAACCGTAAAGTTTTTTAGAGTTTGTTAGAGTAACCCTGGCATTAAGGCCGCTGCGCTGCCAGTGCGCGGGCGTCAGGGCAGAGGAAAAATTGCGAGAAATTCCGAATTTTCGCAGAACAGTTAAGCCAGTCACAAAATTCCGCTAACCTGATGCCAGTCAGCCCGAGGAGAATCATGATGGACTTAGCCGTTTTCGATCTGGATGAAACCCTGATTTGTGAAGACAGCACCAGCCTCTGGCTGCGCTGGCTGGTTTCGCAGGGGTTTGCACCGGAAGAGATCATTCGTCAGGAGCAGGCGCTGATGGCGCAATACCACGCCGGCAGCCTGTCGATTGAAGAGTACATGCGCACTACGCTCTCACCGCTCACCGGCATGGCGACGCTCACCGTCGCAGGCTGGGTGCGGCGCTTTATTCATCGCGATATCCTGCCGCGCGTCTTTCCCGCCGCGCGCGAACGCATTCAGTGGCATCAGCAGCGTGGCGACACGGTAATGATTATTACCGCCAGCGGCGATCACCTCGCCGTGCCGATTGCGGAACGGCTGGGCGTACACGGCGCGCTGGCGATTGGCGTGGAAGTGGTCGATGAACGCTACAGCGGTGAAATTTACGGCACCGCCACTTACCGTGAAGGCAAAGTTTCACGACTCAGCGACTGGCGAGCGCTGCAGCAGGATCGACGCTTTGAGCGCACCTGGGCGTACAGCGATTCGATGAACGATCTGCCGCTGCTGTCGCATGCCGATCATGCATGGGTGATTAACCCGGACGCGCTGCTGCAGCAGGAAGCGCAGCAGCGCGGCTGGCAGGTGTGTAACTGGGTGCGCTGATTAACCGCGCGCGGCGCTGGAGGCCTCCGCCAGCCCGACTTTCAGCAGCTTGCCATTGGCCTCATCGGTCAGCACATACAGATAACCATCCGGCCCCTGACGAACATCGCGGATGCGTTCGCCACGGTCGCTCAGCAGCCGCTGCGCCTCTTCGACCTTCTCGCCGTTAACGCGCAGACGGATCAGACTTTTATCTTTCAGCGCACCGATAAACAGCGAGTTTTTCCACTGGGGAAAGCGCGCACTATTGTAAAACGCCATGCCGCTGATAGCCGGCGATTGCTGCCAGTAAAACAGCGGCTGCTCAGTGCCGGCGACGGCGCTGCCCTGCGCTTCCGGCACTTTCTGCCCACTGTAATCAATGCCATACGTCGCCAGCGGCCAGCCGTAATTTTTGCCCTTCGCCGCCAGATTCACCTCATCGCCGCCGCGCGGGCCGTGTTCACTCTCCCACATCTGCTGCGTCCATGGATTGAGCGCCAGCCCCTGCGGGTTGCGTACGCCGTAAGACCAGATCTCCGCGCGTGCGCCCTGACGATGGTTAAACGGATTATCCGCCGGCACCTTGCCGTCCTGCGTCAGACGGACAATCTTGCCCGACAGTTTGTCCAGCTGCTGCGCGCTGCGGCTGGCAAAGTTATCGCCGAACGCGATGTACAGATAACCCTGGCGATCAAACGCCAGCCGCGTGCCGATGTTGGCACCGCCGGAGAGTTTCGGCGTTTGCTCCAGCACCACCTTAAAATCCTGCAGCTGACGGAGATCTGCGCTGAGCGTGCCGTAACCCACCACGCCGCCCGCGCGGCCGGTGTCATCGGCGGTGGTATAACTGAGCCACACCCGACGGCTTTGCGCGAAGTCCGGCGCCAGCACCACATCCAGCAGACCACCCTGACGGTTGGCCCACACGTTGGGTACGCCGCTAATCGGCTGCGATAGCCCCCGGCCCGGCTGCCAGCTGCGCAGCTGTCCGGAACGTTCGGTAATCAGCAGGGTTTGCTGGTCGGGCAGAAACGCCACCGACCACGGATGATCGAGCTTGTCCTGTAACACCTGCACCTGGACATCAGCCGCCAGCGCGGTAAAGGAACCGCTGAGCGCGCCAGCCAGCAGCGCAACACGCCATAAACGCATGGGATTCTCCTTTTCACAGTCTGCCGTTAAGGGTAGTCAGCCAGTAAGAAAGGATGTGCAGGATTTACAAAACATTAAGCCCGCCGCAGTGGCCGGGCTTGTAGCAGGCAGGATTATTCGAAGCAGGTTTCCGGGTTTTCCGACAGTGAAATGAAGGATTCACCGCCTTTGGTCAGCGCAATAATGCCGCCGCTTTCAATATCATAAACCCAGCCGTGCAGGCGCAGCTTGCCTTTACGCAGCGCGACCGAAACGGAAGGATGCGTTTTGATATTGTTGAGCTGGGCAATCACGTTCTCTTTCACCATTTCGTTGAGGCGTTTCTCAACCGATTCGTAGTTGCGCTCTTCCACCACCGCTTTTGCTGCATTGGCGTAGTGCAGCCAGTGGTCAACCGCCGGCATGCTCTCGAGATCGGCGTTGGACGCAATCGCATTCATCGCACCACAGTTGGAGTGACCACAAATAATAATCTCGGTTACGCCCAGCGCGACCACCGCATACTCGATGGTTGCTGACACGCCACCCGGCTCCGGACCAAACGGCGGGACGATATTACCGGCGTTACGGATCACAAACAGCTGGCCCGGCTCCGACTGTGTCACCAGCTCTGGCACCAGACGGCTATCCGAACAGGAGATGAATAAAGCTTTAGGATTCTGGTTGGACGCCAGACTCTTGAAAAGATCCTTCCTTTCAGGAAACACATTCTGTTGAAAATTCAGAAAACCTTTGACGATCTCTTGCATTTGTCTGCTCTCACATTATCCACTTCAGCCCCGGCAGAGAGAAACTCACCGCTGGCGCGCTTTAAAATTCTGTAATGTCGATAATAACTTACAATTACCAACCCGATATTTAAGCAAAATCGACCCGCTTGCACAACCCGGATGTCCGCCACCCAGTGACTATTGAGCGTGGGTTACCCTCAGCAAGCATAGCGTTAACATCAATTTTTGCCGCCAATCAGATTCTCACGCAGCCTATACATTTTCCCCGTCAACCTCTGTACAATCGCGCTCCTGTCCACCTTAATTATGATGAATTTTTATCCTTATGAGCCATGTCAAAAATCCGCCGCGTGTAGGCTTCGTCTCCCTCGGCTGCCCGAAAAACCTGGTGGATTCCGAACGCATCCTGACCGAGCTGCGCACCGAAGGCTACGACGTGGTGCCAAGCTACGACGACGCCGATATGGTGATCGTTAACACCTGCGGGTTTATCGACAGCGCGGTCCAGGAATCACTGGAAGCCATCGGTGAAGCGCTGACCGAGAACGGCAAAGTGATCGTCACCGGCTGCCTGGGCGCGAAAGAGGATCAGATCCGCGAAGTGCATCCGAAGGTGCTGGAGATCACCGGCCCGCACAGCTACGAGCAGGTGCTGTCACATGTTCATCACTACGTGCCAAAACCCAAACACAACCCGTTCCTCAGCCTGGTGCCGGAACAGGGCGTGAAGCTGACGCCGCGCCACTACGCCTACCTGAAAATTTCCGAAGGCTGTAACCATCGCTGCACCTTCTGCATCATCCCGTCCATGCGTGGCGATCTGGTCAGCCGTCCGATTGGCGAAGTGCTGGCGGAAGCCAAACGTCTGGTCGACGCGGGCGTGAAGGAGCTGCTGGTGATCTCCCAGGACACCTCCGCTTACGGCGTGGATGTTAAACACCGCACCGGTTTCCACAACGGCGAGCCGGTGAAAACCAGCATGGTCGGCCTGTGCGAGCAGCTGGCGAAACTCGGCATCTGGGTGCGTCTGCACTACGTTTACCCGTACCCGCACGTGGACGACGTGATCCCGCTGATGGCCGAAGGCAAAATCCTGCCGTACCTGGATATCCCGCTGCAGCACGCCAGCCCGCGCATCCTGAAGCTGATGAAGCGCCCGGGCGCGGTTGACCGCCAGCTGGCGCGCATCAAACAGTGGCGTGAGATCTGCCCGGAGCTGACCCTGCGCTCCACCTTCATCGTCGGCTTCCCGGGCGAAACCGAAGAAGATTTCCAGATGCTGCTCGACTTCCTGAAAGAAGCGCGTCTCGACCGCGTCGGCTGCTTCCAGTACAGCCCGGTGGAAGGCGCAACGGCCAACGAGCTGGCGGATCAGGTGCCGGAAGAGGTCAAGCAGGAGCGCTGGAACCGCTTCATGCAGTTGCAGCAGCAGATCTCTGCCGAGCGTCTGCAGGAGAAAATCGGTCGCGAGATTCTGGTGATCATCGACGAAGTGGATGAAGAAGGCGCGATTGGCCGCAGCATGGCCGACGCCCCGGAAATCGACGGTGCGGTCTACCTGAATGGCGATCGCCAGGTGAAGGTCGGCGAGGTGGTGCGGGTCAAAGTCGAACACGCCGACGAATACGACCTGTGGGGCACGCGCGTTTAACCGTACTTTTGCTGGTGCGCTTTTTTGCGCGCCAGATAATCGTTATCGGCGCGCAGCCGGTCCCAGCACGCTTTGAATACGGCCGCCGCAGCGGCCTTTTCTTTTTCTACCGTCCGCGGCAGCTCTTTGCCGTCGGCACCGTATTTCCGTCCGCCCTGATGATTGCTGTAGCGGCGCGCGCGGGTGTACCCCATCTGAATAAATTTGCGCGCCATATCCATACCGACAAAATCATCCTGCGCGCGATACGCCTCGAACAGCTGCATGATTTTTTCTGATGACTGCTGCGCCAGCTCGACGGTGCGAAAGCGCCAGTGCGGCAGAATTTCGCTTTTATAAGGTTCCACCATCAGCACCCCCTGCTCGCCGCGTCCGACCTGATACAGCTCCGGATGCTGACGGAAGTCGAGCTGTTTAAAATCCTGCTGGTAATTGAAGGGTTTCATCCCCTGGCCTCCTGTCCGTAACCATTACTGCGGTGAATTATTTCGCTGCCGCACTTTAGTGATGCTTTTTTCCACCGATAACATAACTACCGGCTCATTTGCTAAGAGATGCTCACATGTTCAACAAGATGAAAATTGTGACCGCCATTGTGGTTATTCTGGTGGTATTCACAGCCATGCAGGCCATATCCGGCTCGCTCTTTTTCTCCTCGCTGCGCGCGGGACAACATAATTTCACCGCCAGCAATCAGTTGTCTCATCAGCAGCGCGAGCTGGGCGACGGCTGGCAAACGCTGGTGAAAACCCGCGTCACCATCAACCGCGTGGCGATCCGTATTCTGAAAAATCAGACTGACGAGCAGTCGCTGGCGGCGATTAACAAGCTGCTGCTGGCAGCCGGTGCCTCGCTGGAAGCGGCGCAGCAGCACTTCAATCAGTATAGAAGCTATCCGCGCATCGACGGCCAGAGTGCGTCGACCGCCGATCTGATCGACAATAAATTCAAAGCGTTTGCCGCGCTGCTGCAGCAGTCCGCCGTGTTTCTGAAAGCCAATAACTACGCGGCCTACGGCAATCTCGATGCGCAGCAGGCGCAGGATGAACTGGAACAGGCTTATCAGCAGTGGCGCGATGAAAACATGCAGCTGATCAATCAGCGCAGCCTGCAAAATGACAGCAACTATCAGCAGGTGCTAATCATGATTGCCGTCATCGCGCTGGTGGTGGTGCTGATGGTGGCGGCGGTATGGACGCTGGTACGCCGCGTGCTGCTGGCACCGATGCAGCAGGTGCAGCAGCAGATCGAGCGCTTTGCCGAAGGCGATTTGTCAGCCAGCCTGCAGGTGGCAGGCCGCAGTGAAATGGCGGCCATTGCCGCCAGCCTGAACCATATGCAGCAGGCGCTGCTTGGTACCATTAATAACGTGCGCGACAGCGCGGATGCCATTTTTGGCAGCGCCAGCGCCATCGCCAACGGTAATAACGATCTCTCGGCGCGGACCGAACAGCAGGCTGCCTCACTGGAAGAGACCGCCGCCAGCATGGAACAGCTGACCGCGACCGTGAAGCAGAATGCTGACAACGCGCGTCAGGCCACGCAGCTGGCGAAAACCGCGTCGGACACCGCCGACAAAGGCGGTAACGTGGTGGAAGGCGTGGTGAAAACCATGCGCGACATTGCGGACAGCTCGAAGAAAATCGCCGACATTACCAGCGTCATCGACGGTATCGCTTTCCAGACCAACATTCTGGCGCTCAACGCCGCGGTAGAAGCGGCGCGTGCCGGTGAGCAGGGGCGCGGCTTTGCCGTGGTGGCGGGCGAAGTGCGCAACCTGGCCCAGCGCAGCGCGCAGGCGGCGAAAGAGATCAAACTGCTGATTGAAAACTCCGTGCAGCGCGTGGACCTCGGTTCGCAGCAGGTCAGCAGCGCTGGCGATACCATGCAGGAGATTGTCAGCGCGGTGACGCGCGTCACCGATATCATGGGTGAGATTGCCTCGGCTTCCGATGAGCAGAGCCGCGGTATCGACCAGATTGGCCAGGCGGTGAATGAGATGGATCGCGTGACGCAGCAGAACGCCACGCTGGTGCAGGAATCGGCCAGCGCCTCGGCATCGCTGGAGCAGCAGGCCAGCCGGCTGTCATCGGCGGTGGCACGGTTCAACACCGGCGCCCGCCCGCCTGCTGCGGTAACCGAGCGGGTGGTGAAACCGGTGCTGCCCGCCCCGACCCGCGCTCTGCCCGCGGCGGTGAGCCACGGTAACGATAACTGGGAAACGTTTTGATGCGCTGAAGTGTTAATAAAATCAATGGATTGAACAAAAGTCATACGCCAGGCATTGCAGTTATCGTAGCGGCGCAATTTATTGCGCGATGAATCGCGCCGCTACAACTGCAATGCGGTGTTCACCCTCACCCCTTCAATTTCGGATCCAGCGCGTCGCGCAGCCCGTCGCCCAACAGGTTAAACGCCAGCACGGTCAGGAAAATCGCCAGGCTCGGGAAGATCGCCACGTGCGGCGCAATCACCATATCGGCCCGCGCCTCGTTGAGCATCGCGCCCCACTCCGGCGTCGGCGGCTGCGCGCCCAGGCCCAGAAACGACAGGCTGGCCGCCGAGATAATCGACGTGCCGATACGCATGGTGAAATAGACCACGATCGACGACACCGTGCCCGGCAGAATGTGGCGCAAGATGATGGTCCCGTCGCTGGCCCCCATGCTGCGCGCCGACTCGATAAAGGTCTGCTGTTTCAGCACCAGCGTGTTGCCGCGCACCAGGCGGGCAAAGGCCGGAATGCTGAAAACACCGCCACCGCAATGATCACGTTCGGCCATGCCGCTGCCCATGATCGCCACCACGGCAATCGCCAGCAGAATGCCGGGAAACGCAAACAGCACGTCGCAGATGCGCATGATGATGCGGTCCCACCAGCCTTCGTAATAGCCGGCCAGCAGCCCCAGCACGGTGCCGATGGCCGCGCCGATCAGCACCGCGAACACCCCGGCGGCCAGCGAGATGCGCGCCCCCACCAGCACGCGGCTGAAGATATCGCGCCCGAGCGAATCCACGCCGAACCAGTGCAGCCTGCGACGGCCCGTCGTTCAGCCGGTCGTAGTCGAAATAGTTTTCCGCATCAAACGGCGCCACCCACGGCGCCATGACCGCCACCACAATCAGCAGCAGCACAAACAGCCCCGCCGTCATCGCGACCGGCTGACGGCGAAAACGCCGCCAGAATTCAGGCCACGGCGTGCGGATGTGGCGCCCGGTTTTCCGTCATCAGCGGCAGGGATTTCAGTACGGCCTGACGTCGCCAGTTCAACAATCGCTCCTTACTTGTACCTGATGGCCGGGTTGATGGCGGCGTAGAGCACGTCCACCACCAGGTTGATAAGAATAAACTCCAGCGAGAACAGCAGCACTTCCGCCTGGATCACCGGGTAGTCGCGCATCTCCACCGAATCGACCAGCAGACGCCCCAGCCCCGGCCAGTTGAAGACCTTTTCCACCACGATCGAGCCGCCCAGCAGGAAGCCAAACTGCAGCCCCATCATCGTCACCACCGGGATCATCGCATTGCGCAGCCCGTGCTTGAGCACCACCAGCGCTTCGCGCTGACCCCTTTGGCCCGCGCGGTGCGCATATAATCTTCGTGCAGCACGTCAACGAACGAGGCGCGGGTAAAGCGCGCCATCACCGCGGCCACGGCCGCGCCCAGCGTCATCGAGGGCAGAATGTAGTGCTTCCAGCTGTCGGCGCCCACGGTCGGCAGCCAGCCCAGCTCGACGGAGAAGATCTGCATCAGCAGCATCCCCAGCGCGAACGCCGGGAAGGAGATGCCGGTCACCGCCAGCGCCATGCCGAGGCTGGTCCGGCCAGCGGTTGCGCCAGACGGCCGCCACAATCCCGATCGCCATGCCGAACACCACCGCCCAGAGCATGCTGGCTATCGTTAACCAGAACGTGGGCATAAAGCGGCTGGCGATCTCCTCCGACACCGGACGACGCGACACCATCGAGATACCAAAATCGCCCTGCAGAGCGTTGCCGATATAGTGCCAGAACTGCTGAATCAGCGGCTGGTCGAGACCCAGCTGCTTACGCACCAGCTCAATGACCGTGGCATCCGCTTCGGGCCCGGCAACCAGCCGCGCCGGATCGCCCGGCAGCATATGGACAAACAGAAACACCAGCACCGCCACAATCAGCAGCGTCGGGATCAGCCCCAGCAGGCGTTTACAAACATAGTTCAGCATGCGAAATCCCGCGCAGCATCGGCCAGCCCCGTAAGGCTGGCCGCGTCTGTTATTTCAAATCCGCATCGTCAAAGCTGAACGAGGTATCCGGCATGATGTAGAACCCGGTCAGCTGTTTGTTATGGGCTGACACCAGTTTCTCCACCACCAGCGGCACCCACGGCGACTCTTTCCAGATGATGTCCTGCGCGTCTTTGTAGAGGCGTGCTTTCTCCTCCGGTTTGGTGGTTTTCAGCGCATCGGCCAGGTCTTTGTCCACCTGCGGGTTGCTGTAGAACGCGGTGTTGAACAGCGTCGGCGGCCAGTTCTGCGAGGCGAACAGCGGCGACAGCGCCCAGTCGGCTTCACCGGTCGAGGCCGACCAGCCGGTGTAGAACATCCGCACGCCGCTCTCTTTCTGCCCTTTGCCCTCCACTTCCGCCGCACGCTGCCCGGCATCCATCGCCGTCACCTGCACCTTGATCCCCACCTGCGCCAGCTGCTGCTGGGTGAACTGCAGCACCTTCTGCGCGGTACTGTGGTTATGCGACGACCACAGCGTGGTGCTGAAGCCGTTCGGGTAGCCCGCCTCTTTCAGCAGCTCGCGCGCTTTGGCCGGATCGTACGGCCACGGCTGATAGCTTTGCGCATAGGCGATAGCCGGCGGCAGCACGCCGGTGGCCGGCGTGGCATAGCCGGCAAAGGCGACCTTCACCAGCGCCTGGCGGTTGATGGCGTAGTTAATGGCTTCGCGCACCTTCGGGTTATCGAACGGCTTTTGCGTGACGTTCATGCTGATGTAGCGCTGCATGATCGACGGGCTGGCGACCACCTCCAGCTTGCTGTTTCTCTGCAGCATGGCGGCCTGCTCATACGGGATCGGGAAGGCAAAGCTGCGCCTCGCCGGTTTGCAGCATCGCCGCGCGGGTGTTGTTGTCCACCACCGGGCGCCAGGTGATGGTGTCGAGCTTCGGCAGCCCCTTGCTGCCAGTAGCCGTCGAACTTCTTCACCTTCACAAAATCGGTCTGATTCCAGGTGACGGCAGTTCATACGGGCCGGTGCCGACCGGGTGGAAGCCGATCTCCTTGCCGTATTTCTTCAGCGCGGCCGGGGAGATCATCGCCGTCGCCGGATGCGCCAGAATATTGATAAACGCCGAGAACGGCTCTTTCAGGGTGATTTTTACCGTCGCCGGGTCGACCACCTCGGTTTTGGCGATATTTTTATACAGGTTGTAGCGCTTGAGGTGGTTTTCCGGATTGCTGGCGCGATCGAGGTTTACCTTCACCGCCTCAGCATTGAAGTCGGTGCCGTCCTGGAACTTCACGCCCGGTCGCAGCTTGATGGTGTAGACCAGCCGCGTCGCTGCTGGCCTGTAGCTCTCCGCCAGCACGTTTTCCAGCTTCATCTCTTTATCCAGGCCGAACAGGCCCTGATAGAACGATTTCGCCACCGCCTGCGACAGCGTGTCGTTGGCGTCATACGGATCGAGCGTGGTGAAGTTGGAGGCCGACGGCGACCACCACATCTTTGGCCGCGCAGGCGGGGGCAGCGGCCAGCGCCGAACTCAATAACCCGGCAGTGATAACCCCTTTTCGCATGATATGGTGCATCGTTATCGTTCTCCTGTAGTCCCTGTCTTGCGCGCCCTGCACAGAGGGCGCGGTTGGTTGCTGCTCAGGCGCCGCTAATGGCATGGCGGGCGACAAAATGGCCCGGCGCCACTTCCAGTAACGGTGCCACTTCCGGCTCATCGCCCAGCGTTTACGAATATTGCTCGGGATTTCATCGTCCAGCAGCGCGCGCTGGCGGTGACGATGCGCCGGATCGGCCACCGGCACCGCCGCCATCAGCTTGCGGGTATAGGGGTGCTGCGGGTTCTCGAACACCGCTCTGCCGCGGGCCGATCTCCACAATCTGCCCCAGATACATCACCGCCACGCGATGGCTGATGCGCTCCACCACCGCCATGTCGTGCGAGATAAACAGGAAGGCGATGCCCATCTCCCGCTGTAGATCCAGCAGCAGATTGATGATCTGCGCCCGGATCGAGACATCCAGCGCCGAGACGGACTCATCGGCGATCACCACTTTCGGGTTCAGCGCCAGCGCGCGGGCGATGCAGATACGCTGCCGCTGGCCGCCGGAAAACTCGTGCGGATAACGCCGCGCGTGCTCCGGCTGCAGGCCGACGCGCTCCAGCAGCCAGGCCACGCGTTGCTCTGCCTGCGCGCGCCGTCCATGCTGCGATGCACCCGCAGCGGCTCCATGATCGAATACCCCACCGTCTGGCGCGGATCGAGCGAGGCATACGGATCCTGGAAGATAAACTGAATATCGCGCCGCACCGCGTGCAGCCAGCTGCCCGGCAGCGTATCAATGCGCTCGCCGTTAAAGGTAATGCTGCCGCCCTGGCTGTCCACCAGCCGCAGCAGCGCGCGCCCGGTGGTGGATTTACCGCAGCCGGACTCGCCCACCAGCGCCAGCGTTTCGCCCGGCCAGAGATCGAAGCTGACGTTTTCCACCGCGTGCACTGCGCGCTTCACCCGGTTGAGCAGCCCGCCGCGCAGATCAAAGCGCGTGACCAGATCGCGCACCTGCAAAATCGGCCGCCGACCGGCACGCACGGTATCCTGCGGCGTGCTGGCCTCTTCGCGGCCGTTGGTATGCAGCAGCGGGAACTTCGCCGGCAGCGGCTGGCCGTTCATCGCCCCCAGCTTCGGCACCGCCGCCAGCAGCGCTTGGGTATAGGGATGCTGCGGGCGCGTCGAACAACTGCTCCACCGGCGCGCGTTCTACCTGTTCGCCGCGGTGCATCACCAGCACCCGATCGGCGATCTCGGCCACCACGCCCATATCGTGGGTGATGAAGATCACCCCCATCTCCATCTCCTGCTGCAGCACGCGGATCAGCTGCAGGATCTGCGCCTGAATCGTCACGTCCAGCGCGGTGGTCGGCTCATCGGCAATCAGCACCGCCGGACGGCAGGAGAGCGCCATGGCGATCATCACCCGCTGGCGCATGCCGCCGGAAAGCTGATGCGGATAGCGGCCGCCAGCATGGCCTGCGCCTCCGGAATGCGCACCAGCTCCAGCATGCGTCGCGCTTCGGCCTGGCGCCTGCTGGCGACTCATCCCCTGATGCAGGCGGATGGACTCGGCGATCTGTTCGCCGACCGGGAACACCGGGTTCAGCGAGGTCATCGGCTCCTGGAAGATCATCGCAATGTCCGCGCCGCGCACCCCGCGCATCTGCGCTGGCGGACCGCCCGCATCAGATCCAGCACCTGGCCGTTGCGCCGGCGCAGCAGCATTTTTCGCCGCCGACGATGCGCCCGCCGGCCTGTTCCAGCAGGCGCATCAGCGCCAGCGCCGTCACCGATTTGCCGGAGCCGGACTCGCCGACAATCGCCAGCGTCTCGCCGCGCCTGCAGATCGAACGAAAGGTTCCGTACTGCGTCCGTGCACTGCCGCTCTTCATGCTGAAAGCGCAATATTCAGCTGATGGACAGCCAGCACCTGCTGCGGTCGGTCAGAACTGCTTCGCTGTAGACGTCCGTCACGCGCTGCCTCCGTTACGCTTCACGATAAATGCCTACGCTCGGCGCATCGCCGGCATAGCCCCAGGCGCGGTACATGCCTTCGCTGTTGAACGGCAGCGCCACGTTGCCCTCGCGATCCACCGCAATCATGCCGCCGCTGCCGCCCAGCGCCGGCAGGTTTTTCCATCCACCACCACTGCGCGCTCGGCCTCGCTGCAGGCTAACTTGACCGCCGTAATCCATCAGCGCGGTGATGTCGTAGGCCGCCAGCGCGCGGATAAACACTTCGCCGGTGCCGGTACAGGAGACCGCCACCGTGGCGTTATTGGCATAGCAGCCGGCGCCCGGCAGCGGGTGTATCGCCGACGCGCCCGGGCAGCTTGTTGGTCATCCCGCCCGTGGAGGTCGCCGCCGCGAGGTTGCCGGCTTTATCCAGCGCCACCGCGCCCACCGTGCCCAATTTGCGATCCGGGTCCAGCGGATCGCTCCCCTGCGCCGCGCCATCATGATCCAGCAGCATCTTGTTCGCTGCCCAGCGCGCGCTGCAGCTGCTGGAAGCGTTCCTGGCGTGGAGAAGAGATCGGGCGAGACCGGCTCCATCCCGTGTTCGAAGGCAAAGCTCTCCGCCCCCGCGCCCGTCAGCAGCACGTGCGGGCTCTCTTCCATCACCAGACGCGCGGCCAGCACCGGGTTGCGCAGGCGGCTGACGCCTGCGACGGCCCCCGCTATCGCAGGGTGCGGCCGTCCATCACGCAGGCATCCAGCTCGTGGGTTCCCTCATGGGTGAACACCGCGCCTATCCCGGCATTAAACAGCGGGCACTCTTCCAGCAGCCGCACCGCTTCGGTGACCACATCCAGCGCGCTGCCGCCCGCTGGCCAGCATCTGCTGGCCGGCGTTTCCACAATCGCGGACAGCGGCTGTCGATAGTACTGCCTTCTTTTTCGGCTGCTCAGGTGGCTGCCGCACGGGTGATTGCCCCGGCCCCGCCATGAATTGCGATTACCGCCTTAACCATTCGCATCACCCGTTAGCCTGTTTTGCGGCTTTTTCTATAAATATGATTGATCGTTTTCATCTTTTATGCGATTTTTGACTATAGAAAGCCGTCCGTGTTGTAAAGCGAAAGTGTACAGCGGTCATACCTTAGCGGCCTTTGCGCGCGCCTGCCACCATAATGGGCCGCTTTCGCTTTTACACCCGACAGGAGATCAACATGGAACCTTTTACCGCCGGACTGATTTCCCTTGAAGACGCGCAGCAGAAAATGCTGCAGCAGCTGCTTGACCGAGTTTACCGATTGCCTGAGCGTTGGCGCTGCCCCCGCTGCCGCCGTTTTGGCCGTCATTACCGCGACGCCGGTGATCTCGTCTCTCCGCTCAACGTGCCGGGGTTTGATAACTCCGCGATGGACGGTTACGCGGTACGCCTGGCGGATCCGCTGACCGGTAACGCGCTGCCGGTGGCGGGTAAAGCCTTTGCGGGTCAGCCGTTTAGCGGCGAATGGCCTGCGGGCACCTGCGTGCGCATCATGACCGGCGCGCCGGTTCCGGCCGGCTGCGACGCCGTGGTGATGCAGGAAGAGACCGAACAGACCGACGACGGGCGTGCGTTTTACCGCGAGCGTTAAAGCGGGCCAGAACATCCGCCGTACCGGCGAGGACATTACCCTCGGCGCGACGGTCTTTGCCGCCGGGCAAAAGCTGACGGTGGCGGAGCTGCCGGTGCTGGCGTCGCTCGGCATCGCGGAAATCGACGTGATCCGTAAAGTGCGCGTGGCCGTTTTCTCCACCGGCGACGAGCTGCAGCTTCCGGGCCAGCCGCTGCAGGACGGCCAGATTTACGACACCAACCGCCTGGCGGTACACCTGATGCTGGAGCAGCTGGGCTGCGAGGTGATTAACCTCGGCATCATTCCTGACGATCCCGGGAAAAACTGCGCGCGGCGTTTATCGAGGCGGATAACGCCAGGCCGACGTGGTCATCAGCTCCGGCGGCGTCTCGGTGGGCGAAGCGGATTACACCAAAACCATCCTCGAAGAGCTGGGCGAGATCGCCTTCTGGAAGCTGGCGATCAAGCCCGGCAAACCGTTCGCCTTTGGCAAGCTGGCCCACAGCTGGTTCTGCGGCCTGCCGGGCAACCCGGTCTCGGCGGCCCTCACCTTCTACCAGCTGGTGCAGCCGCTGCTGGCGAAGCTGTCCGGCACAGAGCCACTGGCGCATGCCGCTGCGCCTGCGCGCGCGCGCATTGACGCCACGCGGCTGAAGAAATCACCGGGCCGTCTCGATTTCCAGCGCGGCATGCTCAGCCGCGGCGCGGAGGGCGAGCTGGAAGTGAGCACCACCGGACATCAGGGCTCGCACATTTTCAGCTCCTTCAGCCAGGGCAACTGCTTCATCGTGCTGGAGCGCGAGCGCGGCAACGTGGAAGCCGGGCGAATGGGTTGAGGTCGAGCGCTTTAACCACCTGTTCGGAGGCTGACATGACGGTGGAGCTGAGCGACCCGGAGATGATGCGCTACAACCGCCAGATCGTGCTGCGCGGGTTTGACTTCGACGGCCAGGAAGCGCTCAAGGCCGCCCGCGTGCTGGTCGTCGGGCTGGGCGGGCTGGGCTGCGCCGCCGCGCAGTACCTTGCGGCGGCGGGCGTCGGGCATCTGACGCTGCTGGATTTCGATACCGTGTCGGTCTCCAACCTGCAGCGCCAGACGCTGCACAGCGACGCGCGCATCGGCCCAGGCGAAAGTGGACTCCGCCCGGCAGCAGCTGGCGGCGCATCAACCCGCACGTGCACGCTCCACCCCGATCGACGCGCAATGCTGGATGACGACGCGCTGCGGCGCGCAGATTGCCCGGCACGATCTGGTGCTGGACTGCACCGATAACGTCGCCGTCCGCAACCAGCTGAACGCGGGCTGTTTTGCCCACGCGCATCAGAGGCCGCTGGTCTCCGGCGCGGCGATCCGCATGGAGGGGCAGATCAGCGTCTTCACCTGTCAGCCGAGGGTGAGCCCTGCTACCGCTGCCTGAGCCGTCTGTTTGGCGAGAACGCGCTGACCTGCGTTGAGGCGGGCGTGATGGCGCCGCTGGTCGGCGTGATTGGCTCCTTGCAGGCGATGGAAGCGATCAAGGTGCTGGCCGACTATGGTCAGCCGCTGCGCGGCAAGCTGTTGATGTTCGATGCGATGAGCATGCAGTTCCGCGAGATGAAACTGCCGAAGGATCCGCACTGCGAGGTGTGCGGCCAGCGTGAGGAATAACGCCGGGGCGTGACATAAGCGTCAGGTATTGCTGAGCGGCGCAATTTATCAGGCGATAAATTGCGCCGCTGATGATGGAGGCTGCTAAACGGCTATGCCGTTAGACGATGCCCTGGCTGCGCAGGTAGTCTTCGTAGTTGCCGGTGAAGTCCACGATGCGATCGCCTTGTTCGGGGTGATTTCGATAATGCGGGTCGCCAGCGAGCTGACGAACTCACGGTCGTGGGAGACGAAGATCAGCGTGCCTTCGTACATCTCCAGCGCCATGTTCAGCGACTCGATGGACTCCATATCCAGGTGGTTGGTCGGTTCGTCCATCACCAGCATGTTGGGGCGCTGCATCATCAGCTTGCCGAACAGCATGCGGCCCTTCTCGCCACCGGACAGCACCTTCACTGTCTTCTTGATGTCGTCCTGGCTGAACAGCAGACGGCCCAGAATGCTGCGCACCGCCTGCTCGTCGTCGCCTTCCTGCTTCCACTGGCTCATCCAGTCGAACACGGTCAGGTCGTTTTCGAACTCGTAGTCGTGATCCTGCGCGTAGTAACCGATGCGCGCGTTTTCCGACCACTTCACGGTGCCGCTGTCCGGCTGCAGTTCGCCGACCAGCGTTTTCAGCATGGTGGTTTTACCGATGCCGTTGGCGCCGAGCATGGCCACCTTCTCGCCCACTTCCACCAGCAGGTTCAGGTTTTTGAACAGCGGGCCGTTATCGAAGCCCTTGGTCAGCGCTTCCACTTCCAGCGCGTTACGGAACAGCTTCTTGTCCTGCTCGAAGCGGATGAACGGGTTCTGACGCGGCTGGAGGCTTTCACCTCTTCCAGCTGGATCTTGTCGATCTGCCGCGCGCGCGGAGGTGGCCTGCCTCGATTTGGAGGCGTTGGCGCTAGAAGCGGCTGACGAAGGATTGCAGCTCGGCGATCTGCGCCTTCTTCTTGGCGTTGTCCGCCAGCAGACGCTCGCGCGCCTGGGTGGCGGCCGTCATGTATTCGTCGTAGTTGCCCGGGATAAACGCGCAGCTCGCCGTAGTCCAGATCCGCCATGTGGGTGCAGACCATGTTCAGGAAGTGACGGTCGTGCGAAATGATGATCATGGTGCTGTTGCGCTCGTTCAGCACCTGCTCCAGCCAGCGAATGGTGTCGATGTCCAGGTTGTTGGTCGGTTCGTCGAGCAGCAGGATGTCCGGGTTAGAGAACAGCGCCTGCGCCAGCAGCACGCGCAGCTTCCAGCCCGGCGCGACTTCGCTCATCGGGCCGTAGTGCTGTTCCACCGGAATGCCCACGCCCAGCAGCAGTTCGCCGGCGCGCGCTTCGGCGGTGTAACCGTCCATCTCGCCGTAGGCGACTTCCAGATCGGCCACTTTATAGCCGTCTTCTTCGCTCATCTCCGCCAGGGCGTAGATGCGATCGCGCTCCTCCTTCACCGCCCACAGTTCCGCGTGGCCCATGATCACGGTGTCCAGCACGCTGTATTGTTCGAAGGCGAACTGATCCTGGCGCAGCTTACCCAGGCGCTCGTTCGGATCGAGGGAGACGTTGCCGCCGGTCGGCTCCAGATCGCCGCCGAGGATTTTCATAAAGGTGGACTTGCCGCAGCCGTTGGCGCCGATCAGGCCGTAACGGTTGCCGCCGCCGAATTTGACGGAGATGTTTTCAAACAGCGGCTTGCTGCCGAACTGCATGGTGATGTTGCTGGAAACTAACACGGCATTGACCTTTGTTACGCAGTGGAGGAAAAAACAGCGGGCATTATGCCAGAAGCGGCCTGGATGAGCCACCTCTGCACCCGGATACGCAGAGGCAAGGCGGAGAACACCTTGTTGCCAGAGGTAAAAAAATTGCGACCGCGCCGGACAGGTTATCCACGGCGCGGGAAATGAACCGCCGCCCGTGCCCGGAGCGAGGCCAATAAAAAAGCCGGAGACGCTGACGCCTCCGGCTCCCGCTTACAAGGATTGTGCAGATTATTTGATCAGGAAGCTGTCGAGGCTTTTACCTGCATCCAGCGCTTTTTTAATCGCAGCTGGGGTACGGCCCTGACCGGTCCATGATTTCTCTTCACCGTTTTCGTCAGTGTAAGAATATTTCGCCGGACGCGGCGCACGCTTGGCGCGTTTTTTACCGGTTTCCAGTGCACCCAGTAATTCGTTCGGGTCGATACCGTCTGCCAGCAGCATTTCACGGTATTTAGACAGCTTCTCTTCTTTTTCGCGGTTCTGCGCTTCTTCCGCTTCAACTTCGTCACGGCGCTCAGTCACCACGACGGTTAATTTTTCCAGAATTTCTTCCAGATCGCTCAGTGGCAGTTCACGAGCCTGTGCACGTAATGTGCGAATGTTGTTCAGAACTTTAAATGCGTCACTCATCACAATGTCCTTGCTTAAGGGGGTTAAATAAACTGTAGTGGCAAGATTACCCAATTCAAATAAAAAAATAAATTAATTTTGCAGACCGGATTAATCCGAATGGATTAGCATATTCCTGGCAGGCGCGTTTAAACCCAATGTGCGGCGTGAATTAACGGTGAATTAACATCAGCGGTTCAGTACCACCGGCTGGAACTGGAATCGATTTCATTGCTTATTCACGCGTAGGAAACAAGCGTTTAGCGCTTATTGTGCGCTGAGGCAGTAGTCAGGATAAAGGTAAAAAAACATTAATAGTGTAAGTAAAATCCGTTTTTAACGCGGATGGCATTAGCGTCACAGATGCGAGCAATATCTCATTTTGCCATTAAATAAATAAAAAAAGGCCGGTTGTTAACCGGCCATCATGCAAAAATCGTATGTCTTTGGTTATCCGCTTTTCTTCACTGCCGGTCGCAATAGCTGGGGCGCCGGCGCATCAGACAGCCGGTCGTGCAAATAATGTTCAATCTGCTCCAGCGAACGATGGCGTGTTTCCGGTACCCAGCGAATAACAAAAATCGCGCCGCCTATGCCAATCAGCGCGAAAATAAAGAACGCGCCGGATAAGCCAACCGACGCCAGCAGAACCGGGAACAGCAGAGAAATAAGAAAATTGGCGATCCACAACGCAAATACCGCGCCGCCCATAAAAATACCGCGTAACCGCGTCGGGAAAATTTCTGACAGCAGCAGCCAGGTCACCGGCGATAACGCGCCCTGCTGGAAACTCAGAAACATCAGCATACCCAGCAGCACCATATAACTGCGCAAGATATCCGGCTGACCGTTAACTGTTTCCGGCATCAGGTAACTGACGGTGCCAATAAACACCAGACAGGCGGTACAACCAAACTGACCTATCATCGTCATGGTGCGGCGACCGATGCGCCCCAGCAGCCAGATCCCCACAAAGGTCATTAATACCGAGACCGCGCCATTGGCAATGGTGGCAAACAGCGCAGCGTCATTGCTCATCCCCACCGCTTTCAGCATAGTCGGCGCGTAGTACATGATGGTATTTACGCCGGTCAGTTGCTGGATGGCGGCAATACCGATACCGATCAGGAACAGTTTGATCAGCCATGGCTGGCGCAGTTCCCGCAGACGCGGACGCTGCTGTTGCTCGTCCGACAGCGTCTCTTCGATCTCCATCATCTCCCACTCAACGTCTTCGCGCGCGCGGGTGCGTTCCAGCACCTTGCGCGCCTCAGCGAGACGGCCTTTCATGGCATACCAGCGCGGCGTGTCCGGCATAAACATCATCCCGAACCACAGCAGCACCGCCGGCAGCGTGGCGACCGCCAGCATCCAGCGCCAGGTCGTGTCGCCCCCCCAGGCTGCGTTGAAGCCGGCGTTCGACATATAGGCCAGCATCTGGCCGGAAACGATCATCAGCTCCTGCATGGTCACCAGCTGACCCCGTTTGTTGGCTGGTGCCATTTCGGCGATGTACACCGGTACGGTGGCGGACGCACCGCCCACGGCCACGCCAAGGACCAGGCGGAAGAAAATCATCCAGCTGACATCAGGTGCCAGTGCGGTACCCAGCGCGCCGAGTGCAAAAATAATCGCCAGTACCAGAATAATTTTTCTCCGCCCGACCGCGGCGGCAAAATGACCGGAAGCCAGTGCGCCAAACGCCGCGCCGAACAGCAGACTGCTGGTCACCAGCCCGGTGGTAAATGGGGTGAGATGCAGATCGTCGCCCATGAATAACAGTGCGCCGGAGATCACGCCGGTATCGTAGCCAAACAGCAAACCACCGAGGGTGGCAATCAGCGCAATGACTTTCACAAAAGGCTCGGTGCGCGTGCTACTGTTTGGCCCTGATGCCGGATTGGGCGTCATCCAGGTTTCGCGGGACATAACCAACTCCTTTCCTGAGATAAGAAGCCTTAAAATAGATTATTTCCACCACAATGAATAAATATGAAATTTAAATTTTGCGCCACGGGTCATTATCTTTGCCTTTAATTGAGATAATGATTACACAACCTGATTCAGGGCGCAGAGAAGTCAGTGCAAATTTTGCACAACAAACAGAAGGGAGAATATTTATTTCAAGTAAGGCGCTGACCGCACGCCGTGAATGCGGTCAGCGATGGCAGATTAATTGACTGCGGTGGCCGGACCAAAGACGCTGTAGTCCGGCAGCTGCACCTGCTGATACGGCTCCCAGCCGCCGCCGAGCGCCTTGTAGAGCGCCACCAGATCGAGCGCGCTTTGCACCTGCGCCTGCGTGCGCTCTGCGCCTGCGCCAGCTGCCGCTGGGCGTCCAGCACGTCAATGAAGCTGGCGATCCCCTGGCGGTAGCTGTCGCTGGCCAGGTCAAAGGCGTTTTGCAGGGCGTCGATCGTTTTTGCCAGACCCGCTTCACGCTGCTGGTCGGTGCGATAGCTCACCAGCGCATTTTCGACATCGCCAAGCGCGGTCAGCACCGTCTGGCGATAGTCCAGCACCGCCGCCCCCTGCTGCGCGCGCGCCACCTTCACGCTGGAGACCAGCCGACCGCCCTGGAAGATGGGAATGGAGACCTGCGGGCCAAAGCTGTAGAAGTGGCTGCTCCAGTCGGTCAGCCAGTTGGTTTCGCTGTTGCGCAGGCCAAACTGCCCGGAGAGGGTAAAGCTCGGGAACAGCTCCGCCACCGAGACGCCGATTTGCGCCGTGGCGGCATGAAGATTCGCCTCCGCTTCGCGCACGTCCGGACGGCGGCGCGCCAGCGTCGACGGAATGCCCGTCTGCACGATATCCGGCAGCGCGGGCATCGGCTTTGCACGCTCTGCAGTTCGGCATCCAGCGCCCCCGGCGGTTTGCCCAGCAGGATCGCCAGGCCGTTCATCGCCTGACGCTCCTGCGCCTGATATTGCGGCAGCTGCGCCTCCAGGTTGCCCAGCTGCGCACGGGCATTCTCCACGTCCATCTGCGGCGACAGCCCGCCCCGCTGGCGGCTTTCGGTCAGATCCAGCGTCTGCTGCGCGCTTTTAATCTGGGTGTTCAGCGTGGCGATAACGCTCTGCGCCCCGCGCAGCTGGAGCCACGCGCGCGCCACTTCCGCTTCCAGCGACACCAGCGCGTCGTTACGCTGCTCGATAGCCGCTTTCTGCTGCGCTTCGGCGGCTTCCACCTGACGACGCACCTTGCCCCACAGGTCAATTTCCCACTGGGCGTCGAAGCTGCCCTGGTAGAGGTTGATCGGCTGCGTCAGCGGTCCCAGCGCGCCGTTGAGAGCGTCATCATCCACCTGGTCGTACACGCCGTGGGATTTCAGCTCCCCTTCCAGCCCGAGCTGCTGGCGCGTCGCCTGCAGATTGCCGTTCACCGACGGATAAAATGCCCCGCCCGCCTGGTTAATCTGTTCGCGCGCCCCGGCGATGCGCAGCACCGTCTGCTGCAGCGTCAGGTTCCCGGCGATGGCGCGTTCAACCAGGCTGTCGAGCTGGCGGCGAGCCGAAGGTTTTCCACCAGCGCGGGTTGGTCGCGGCGGAGGTCGTCTGCGGTTTTGAAGCTGTCCCCTGAGCGGTCGCATATCGACGGTAGCGTACGCGGGCGTGGAGGCGCCTGCGGGCGGCTGATAGTCCGGCCCGACGGCGCAACCCGCCAGCAGCATCATTATCATCAGGGGGTGTAAACGTCTGTGTATCATCAATGTGCTCCTGCACTCCCCTCGCTCTTAACCGGCGAGAGCAACAAACAAAACGGAATCAATAGCAAGGCCACCGCGCTCAGGATGGTGAAGACGTCGATGTAGGCCAGAAAGCGCGACTGCTCAATCATGGTCTGATACAGGCGTCCGGTGGCGATGCCGGTCAGCGGATCGCCCACCTGGGTGGTGAAGTTCTGGATCGCCTGCGCGCTTTCGCGTATCGCCAGCTGGAACTGCTCGTTAAACGGCGAGGCGTGGTACGCCAGATGCGCGCTGTGCGCCTGGGCGCGTTCGGTGATGGCCGCCGTCGACAGCGAGATCCCGACCGAGCCCGCCACGTTACGGAACATGGTGAACAGCGCGGCCGCATCGGCATTCAGCCGTCTGCGGCATGGAGATAAAGGCAATGGTGGTGAGCGGCACAAACAGGAACCCCAGCCCCATCGACTGGGCGCTGCGGAACAGCACCAGCGTTTCGAAGTCGATATCCGGCGTCAGCGTGCGCGACCAGAAGAACGACACCGCCAGACAGGTAAAGCCAAAGGCGATAATCCAGCGCGTCTGCACCACCGGCATCAGCTTCAGCACCAGCGGAATGGTCAGCACAATCAGCACCGCGCCGGGCGACAGCACCAGCCCGGACCAGGTGGCGGTATAGCCCAGATCCTGCTGCGCCAGCTGCGGGATCACCACCGAACTGCCGTAGAGGATCATCGCCATCCCCGCCATCAGCAGGCTGGAGATGGCAAAGTTGCGGTCCTTCATGCAGTGCAGATCCACCACCGGCTTTTTGGCATACATCAGCCAGTAAATCGCACCAATGATGCCGATCAGCGTTAATACCGCGAAAGTGCGGGTAAAGTTCGAGTTAAACCAGTCTTCGTCTTCTCCCCGGTCGAGCATCACCTGCAGACAGCCCAGCCCCAGCGCGATCAGGCCGATCCCCGTCCAGTCGATAGTCAGCTTCTCTTTTGATTTGCTCTCCCACGGCGGATCTTCCAGCAGCTGGTAAATCGCCAGCACCGTCACAATCCCCACCGGAATGTTGATAAAGAACACCCAGCGCCACGAGTAGTTGTCGGTGATCCAGCCCCCCAGCGTCGGGCCGAGGACCGGCGCAACGATAATCGCAATGGAGGAAAGCCCAAACGCTTTGCCCCGATCTTCGGGCTTGAAGTAGTCGAGCAGCACCGACTGCTGCGTGGGCTGCAGCCCGCCGCCAAAAAAGCCCTGCATCACGCGGAACAGGATGATCTGCCACAGCTCGGTGGCGATGCCGCACAGGAACGAGCAGACGGTGAACATGACGATGCAGATCAGGAAGAACTGCTTGCGGCCAAACACGCGGCTCAGAAACGCCGAGATGGGCAGCACGATGCCGTTCGCGACCAGGTAGCTGGTTAGCACCCAGGTGGATTCGTCATAGCTGGACGAGAGCGAGCCGGCCACGTGCGGCAGCGCCACGTTGACGATGGTGGTGTCCAGAATTTCCATAAACACCGCCAGGGTGACGACAATCGCCACCGCCCACGGATTGCTGGCGGGCTTCCAGCTGTCGTGGCTGTGATCCGTCATTCCACCGTCACCTTCGGTGCAACCGACAGCCCCAGCGGCAGCGGTTTGTTCGGATCGAGCCCTTTATCAATCACGATTTTGACCGGCACGCGCTGCACAATTTTGACGAAGTTACCGGTGGCATTTTCTGCCGGGAAGGCGGAGAAGCGCGAGCCGCTGCCCTGCTGGATACTGTCTACGTGCCCCTCAAGCTCCATATCCGGCCACGCGTCGACGGACACGGTGACCTTATCGCCCGGCTTCATGCGCTCGAGCTGCGACTCTTTAAAGTTCGCGACCACCCACACGTTAGGGGAAACCAGCGAGAACAGCGCCGTTCCCGCCTGCACCAGCGTGCCGGGCTGCACGTTGCGTTTGGTGACAAAGCCGTCGAACGGGGCGCGGACTTCGGTGTAAGAGAGGTTCAGATTGGCCGTTTCCAGCTGCGCTTTCGCCTGATCGACCTGACGCTCGCGCGCTTCAACGTTGGTTTCCTGCTGGCGGATTTGCAGCTGTACCTGCTCTGCCACTTCCAGCTGCGCCTGGGCGCTCTGCAGCTGCGCTTCAGCCGAGCGTAACTGCGCAGCGTTCGCGGAATCAATGCTTTGCTGGGTGGTTGCCCGCGGGTCGACGCCGCGCTGACGACGGTACTCCGCCTGCGCGTTCGCCAGATCGGCCTGCGCTTTCAGCACCTGCGCTTTGGCTTCGTCACGCTGGGCGGGATACTGCACTTTCGAGAGCGCCAGCTGCGCCTGCGCCTGATGCAGCTGCGCGATGCGCCAGCCCAAGCTGGGCCTGAGCCTGATCGCGCTGCGCGGTGGTATCACGCGGATCGATAACCACCAGCAGATCGCCCTTTTTCACGCGCTGGTTATCGCGCACCCGCAGCTCGGTGACGTAGCCCGCCGTTTTGGGGGCAATCGTCACCACGTCGCCGTCGGTAAAGGCGTCGTCGGTCGTCTCTTCGTTACGGGTTAAAAACCACCAGACCAGCGCCACGACGACCATCACCACCACGACAATGCCGAGGATAATTAACGGTTTTTTGCCCGGGCGCTTACGGGGTGATTGCTCGTTATCCTGACTGGAATCTGACGTGTTGTTGTCTTTTTGCTCATCGGCGGATGGCGGATTGTGGTTTTCACTCATAATTTGTCATCACTGGCTGGTAATCCCGATCCCCGGGCGAAACGGTCAACTTAACCTTAGATGGGAAATTGACAAATGCCAGTGTAACTTTACATAAGCTAACATCCGACGCATTTTCTGCCACATCACTTAACGCGCTGATAAATCAGCGCGTCTTGCAAAGGCGGACAGGTGGGTCAGGGTTAGCGCAGCAGCTGTAACAACAGCCAGCCGCACAGCATCGACCAGGCAAGCATCGGCAGGGAAAACAGATGGAAGCGCCACCAGATACGGCGGTCGTTTGCCATGCGCAGGGCAATCAGGTTGGCCAGCGAGCCGGGCAGCAGCCCAAACCCGCCGATATTCACCGCCCAGGCCAGCAGCGTCGGAAGGAGGAACATAGTTGAGCAGCAGAATGGTGGACGGCACGTTGCTGATAAACTGCGACAGGCCAATCGCCAGCAGATAGATACCGCCCTCGCCCAGCTGACCGATGGCGGCAAAATGCGGCTGCAGCACCGGAAGCTGCATCAGAAAATGCACATCAATAAACATCGCCATAAAGACCAGCAGCAGGGTCCAGTCCACGCTCACCAGCACGCGACGCGCCAGCAGCAGAAAACAGCCTGCCACCAGCAGCAGCGCCCAGCCGGTGAGTTTCAGCTCCAGCGCGACGATAAACACCACGTACAGCAGGACGCTGACGATAAACAGCGGTTTCTGCCACTGCTGATTGCCCGGTGCATCATGCTTCTCAATGCTGCGCGCCGGGAAGCTAAACCACGTCAGCACCACCAGCGTCAGCATCATCACCGGCGCCAGCGGTGCCATCTGCCAGATAAAACCGGCGCACGACTGAGCGGACCGTGGCCCCACAGCAGGATATTTTGCGGGTTGCCGATAGGCGTCAGCAGCGAGCCGGCGTTGACGGCCAGCGCTTCAAAGATGATCAGCCTTGAGATGGGCAGGCGCGAGAACTTACGCAGCGTCAGCGTGAGCGGCACCATGATAAACAGCGCCACATCGTTGGTCAGAAAGGTCGAGAGCAGCGCCGCCGCACACACCATAAACAGCGCCAGCGTGCGTTCGTGCTGGAAGCCCTGCGCCAGCCGCGCGCCGAGCACATCAAAATAGCCGCTGTTTTCCAGCCCTTTGGTCAGCATCATCAAGCCGCTGAGGGTCATGATGGTGTGCCAGTCAACGGCGGCGGGCAGCTGCGGCCAGCGGTAATCCGCCAGCGGCAACAGAATCACGCCCAACAGCAACAGTAAATGCAAAACGCGGTCACGCATTAAGGAACGAAGCACGATGGGCATGATGGCAGAAGGCCTTGTAGGTTAGCGATTCTCGTAAAATTTCTGGAACACGGCGAGGGTTTCATCACTGACGTGATGCTCAAGCCCTTCGGAATCCCGGCGGGCGGTTTCCGGGCTGACGCCCAGCGCCAGCAGAAAGGTTTCAACGATGTGATGGCGCACGCGGCTGGCTTCAGCCAGCTTCTCGCCTTCCGGGGTGAGGAACACGCCGCGATACGGCACCTGCTCAACCAGACCGGTGGTACTGAGACGCTTCAGCATTTTGGCCACGGTCGGCTGCGAAACGCCCAGGCGTGCCGCCATGTCGACCTGGCGCGCCTCGCCAAATTCACGAATTAAATCAGAGATTAACTCAACGTAATCATCAATCAGCTCACGGCGATGCGCTTCGCGTACCTGGCGAAATCCTTCGACATGCTCCTCAATATCTTTCAGCGGCCCCTGGGGCATGTGGGTGGCGCTTTTCGCACGACGACTCATTCAGCTTCCTCTTTATTATCTGCCGCACTTTACCTGCGGTGCGGGCTGGCTGCGCTCATTGTAAACCAGGCACAAATAAGCACAAATTTTTCCTGAATAGTGTTGGCTAAAGAGTATAGCCAGTGCTATCTTTGTACATGTTGTAAGCGAATAGCCTACAAAGGAGGCAACGATGAACGAACCCTGGCTGTTGCTGCTCCTTTTCCTGCTGTTTATTGCAGGGCTGTGCTTACTGTTGAGTTACCCGTTTTCCAGGAGGTAAAGATGAGCACGATGAAAAGCTGCCTCGACTGCGGCAAATGCTTCCAGACCGTACAAAGCAAACCGGCTTTTGAGCTGAAGTCGCTGTTGTGTCTGTTTAGCCGCTCGCCTTTTGCCCTGCGCCTGATGCTGCTTGAGAAACTGACCGGCAAAAAAATCGCCGCGCAGCCCTGCCCGAATCTGATCTGGCGCGGCTGAGTTTCCTCAGGGCTTCACAGTCTGACCCGCTGCCTGCAGCGGGTTTTATTTTGCCTGCGAAAAACGCCCTTCACGGCAGCGTTTGCAGGCATAAAAAAACGGCCCGTAAAGGGCCGTTTCTGTGCAACTCTGGTCTAAGCAAAAACTTAGAAGCGGTAACCTACGCCCGCGATCCAGGTGCCAACGTCAACGTTGCGGATACGGCTCTGCTCGTAGGAGAAGTCCAGAGCAACGTTCTGGATTGGGTTGAACTGCAGACCTGCGCCGTAGGAGAAGCCGTAGTCGCTGTTGCTTGCGGTGCGGTTTTAGACTGACCGGCAGTCTGGTTCTGCTGGAATTTACCGTAGCCAACACCTACAACACCGTAGATGCTCGCCCAGTCGTTCAGACGGTAAGCCGGACCAGCGGTGATACCGTAGTACTGGCCTTTGTTGTATGCGCCGTTTTCAGAACGATCTTTCTCGGTGTAGGTGAAAGAACCGATCACGCCCAGTGGGTTGTTATCCTGCTCGTAGCGGTATTTCAGGTTGAAACCGTTAGCTTTGTTCATCACGCCCTGATAGTCGCTCTGAGCGTAACCACCAGTAACAGTAGAAGTAGCAGCTACAGCGGTACCTGCGGAAACAGCCAGTACAGCGGCCAGTGCTGAAAGACATGCAATTTTTTTCATAACCACCTCAAATGTGAATATACTTCTCTCCTGACAACGCTAAAAATATAACAAAACTTAGCAAGAAACTCTGCCCGCATTTTGTTGTCTAACAGATTGTTTGGTGTAACAGAAAGTTAATGAACTTTCCTATGTCATTCATTTTTCTTATAAAAAGCATCATCTTTCTGCAATAATCCTGCGCACAGAAAATTATCGGTTTAAGTAAATTCCTAAACTAACCTGACATTTCTTTACGGAAATGGCCCTGAAAATGGCGTTTTTTCAGCCAGTCGCTTATCCATTTTACGGATTCCACCGTCGCGCTTTTTTCGCCGAAATTTCGCCCGAAAAGCGGTGTGAATGAGGCGTCACGACGCCAGATGATGCGAGGCGGCCGCGCCGTACGGCGACAAACCCCGCATCATTGCCTCAGCCGCCTCCTTATTTCCCGCCGATTGCTTTACACTGGCTGCCCGTTGCCTGGTTATTCATCATCACAGGAATTGATCACAGGATGTCTGCACCTCTTTCCCATCCCAAACTGGCGCCGGTAGTGCTGCCGGTTGCCGTATTACTCATCGCCATGTTGTCCATTCAGGGCGGTGCTTCACTGGCAAAATCGCTTTTTCCGACGGTCGGCGCGCCTGGCGTTACCGCCCTGCGTCTTGTGCTGGGCACGGTGATCCTGGTGGTGATTTTCAAACCCTGGCGTCTGCGCTTCAAAAAGGAGCAGCGTTTGCCGCTGCTGTTTTATGGACTGTCGCTGGGCGGCAATGAACTACCTGTTCTACCTCTCCATCCAGACCGTACCGCTGGGTATCGCCGTGGCGCTGGAGTTTACCGGCCCGCTGGCGGTGGCGCTGTTCTCCTCCCGCCGTCCGGTCGATTTTATCTGGGTGGTGCTGGCCGTACTGGGCTTATGGTTCCTGCTGCCGCTGGGCCATGGCGTTTCTGAGATTGATCTGACGGGCGCAGCGCTGGCCCTGGGCGCCGGTGCCTGCTGGGCGGTCTATATTCTCGCGGGCCAGCGGGCAGGCGAAGAACACGGCCCGGCCACGGTCGCGTTGGGCTCGCTGATCGCCTCAGTGATTTTTGTGCCGCTCGGTCTGACCTTTGCCGCGCCCGGTATCTGGCAGTGGGAAATTCTGCCGCTGGCGTTGCTCATCGCCCTGCTCTCCAGCGCCCTTCCCTACTCGCTGGAGATGATTGCGCTGACGCGTCTGCCGACGCGCATTTTCGGCACGCTGATGAGTATGGAGCCGGCGATGGCGGCGCTCTCCGGCATGGTGTTCCTCGGCGAACTGCTGACGCTACAGCAATCGCTGGCGCTGCTGGCGATTATCGCCGCGTCTGCCGGCTCGACGCTCACCATGAAACAGAAAGCGGCACATATAAATGAAGTGGATATCAACACGCCGCAATAAGCCGTACAGGTCAGCCGGTTATTTAACCGGCTGTATATAGACACATTCTCATTATCATTTCTTAAATAGCCGAACGGTAAGCTGTTATTATTTTGCGAACATCCCGATCAGAAATTAATAATTAACTATCCCATGAATTTACAACATTGATTTTAATGTGTTTTTATAATCAGCTTGTTAGTTTTCACGGCTTAACATTAAGCTTCTAGCTATTCCTGTCATTGTATTGAACCAATGGCCGGCAGAGTGAAAAATCTGGTGCTATACTTATTTCCGTAATTACCTGGGACATAAACATCAAGAGGATATGAGATTATGAGTACCGCTAAACTGGTGAAAACGAAAGCGTCTAATCTGCTTTATACCCGTAACGATGTATCGGATAGCGACAAAAAAGCGACCATTGAGTTGCTGAATCGCCAGGTGATCCAGTTCATCGATCTTTCGCTGATCACCAAACAGGCCCACTGGAATATGCGCGGTGCAAACTTTATTGCCGTTCATGAAATGCTGGATGGCTTCCGCACAGCACTGGTTACCCACCTCGATACGATGGCTGAACGTGCCGTTCAGCTGGGCGGCGTGGCGCTGGGCACCACGCAGGTGATCAACAGCAAAACCCCGCTGAAAAGCTATCCGCTGGATATCCACACCGTTCAGGATCACCTGAAAGAGCTGGCGGACCGCTATGCCATTGTGGCGAACGACGTGCGTAAAGCGATTAGCGAAGCGAAAGACGAAGATACCGCAGATATCTTCACCGCCGCGTCCCGCGATCTGGATCAGTTCCTGTGGTTCATCGAATCTAACATCGAGTAATGTTCATACGCGTTTTATCAAACCGCTCGCCTTCCGGTCGGGTGGGGTTATGCACTACTATCGTGCACGGCTTTTTTGCCTGAGAACGTGCAAAAGTGAAGAAATTGTAATAATCACCTCACACAACCGTTAACGGAAGATGTTTTTCCTTAATCCTTTCAGAAGGTTTACCCTTATTATCTCCCCGTCAGTTGATGCACACTGTGCCTGCACCACCACAGCACAATGCTCCACTTTGGTGCAATAAGACCTCATTCTGGCCCAAACTTTTCCCGGCGTGCAAATGCGTGTCATCCTCGCCCCTTTTGCAAAACAGTTAGCATTTCCGCGTTTGAGAAAAGGTTGGCACGATTTTTTCATTGTGCCACCTGTTCTCGCAGGGGATCGCCCCGTGGATATAAAAGGAAATGCTATGAAGTCTGTATTAAAAGTTTCACTGGCTGCACTTACCCTGGCTTTTGCGGTGTCCTCTCAGGCTGCCGACAAACTGGTTGTGGCGACCGACACGGCGTTCGTTCCGTTTGAATTCAAACAGGGCGACAAATACGTTGGTTTCGATGTGGATCTGTGGGCCGCTGTCGCAAAAGAGCTGAAGCTGGATTACACCCTGAAGCCGATGGACTTCAGCGGCATCATCCCGGCGCTGCAAACCAAAAACGTTGACCTGGCGCTGGCCGGCATCACCATTACCGATGAGCGTAAAAAAGCGATCGACTTCTCTGACGGCTACTACAAAAGCGGCCTGCTGGTGATGGTCAAAGCCGATAATAACGACGTGAAAAGCGTCAAAGATCTGGACGGCAAAGTGGTGGCGGTGAAGAGCGGCACCGGTTCGGTTGATTACGCGAAAGCAAATATCAAAACCAAAGACCTGCGTCAGTTCCCGAACATCGACAACGCGTACATGGAACTGGGCACCAACCGCGCTGACGCTGTTCTGCACGACACGCCGAACATCCTGTACTTCATCAAAACAGCCGGTAACGGCAAGTTCAAAGCCGTTGGCGAGTCCCTGGAAGCGCAGCAGTACGGTATCGCCTTCCCGAAAGGCAGCGACGACCTGCGCGAGAAAGTGAACGGCGCGCTGAAAACCCTGCACGAGAACGGCACCTATAACGAAATCTACAAAAAATGGTTCGGTACCGAGCCTAAATAATTTCACCTGAATTCAGGCCTTTTTACTTCAGCAGGGCGCTGTTGCCGTTCCCGGGCCTGCTTTTTACTGATTTCCACTTGGCAACAGTATACAGGAATCACATCATGCAGTTTGACTGGAGCGCCATCTGGCCTGCCATTCCTCTCTTGCTTGAAGGCGCCAAAATGACCCTGTGGATTTCGGTCCTCGGTCTGATTGGCGGGTTGATTATCGGTCTTGTCGCCGGTTTCGCCCGCACCTACGGCGGCTGGATCGCCAACCACATCGCACTGGTTTTCATCGAAGTGATTCGCGGCACGCCGATCGTCGTGCAGGTCATGTTCATCTACTTCGCCCTGCCGATGGCGTTCACCGACCTGCGCATCGACCCGTTCACCGCAGCCGTCGTCACCATCATGATCAACTCAGGCGCCTACATTGCGGAAATCACCCGCGGTGCGGTGCTGTCGATTCATAAAGGTTTCCGTGAAGCCGGCCTGGCGTTAGGCCTGTCGCGTCGCGAAACGATCCGCCACGTGATCCTGCCGCTGGCGCTGCGCCGCATGCTGCCGCCGCTGGGCAACCAGTGGATCATCAGCATCAAAGATACCTCGCTGTTCATCGTTATCGGCGTGGCCGAACTGACCCGTCAGGGCCAGGAGATCATTGCCGGCAACTTCCGCGCGCTGGAAATCTGGAGCGCCGTGGCCGTCGTCTACCTGATCATTACCCTGGTGCTGAGCTTCGTTCTGCGTCGTCTTGAAAGAAGGATGAAAATCCTGTGATTGAATTTAAAAACGTCTCCAAGCACTTTGGCCAAACCCAGGTGCTGCACAACATCGATCTGAACATCGAGCAGGGTGAAGTGGTGGTGATTATCGGGCCGTCCGGCTCCGGTAAATCCACCCTGCTGCGCTGCATCAACAAGCTGGAAGAGATCACCAGCGGCGATCTGATCGTCGACGGCCTGAAGGTCAACGATCCGAAAGTGGATGACCGCCTGATCCGTCAGGAAGCCGGCATGGTGTTCCAGCAGTTCTACCTGTTCCCGCACCTGACGGCGCTGGAAAACGTGATGTTTGGCCCGATCCGCGTGCGCGGCGCCAAGAAAGCCGCGGCGGAAAAGCTGGCACGAGATCTGCTGGCCAAGGTCGGCCTGGCTGAGCGCGCGCACCACTACCCTTCCGAGCTGTCCGGCGGTCAGCAGCAGCGCGTGGCGATTGCCCGCGCGCTGGCGGTCAAGCCGAAGATGATGCTGTTCGATGAGCCGACCTCCGCGCTCGATCCGGAGCTGCGCCACGAAGTGCTGAAGGTGATGCAGGATCTGGCGGAAGAAGGCATGACGATGGTGATCGTGACCCACGAAATCGGCTTCGCCGAGAAAGTGGCGTCGCGCCTGATCTTTATCGATAAAGGGCCGTATCGCGGAAGACGGCAACCCGCAGGATCTGATCGCGAACCCGCCGAGCCCGCGTCTGCAGGAGTTCCTGCAGCACGTCTCTTAATACGGCGTAAAAACAACAAAGCCGCTGCGGATCCCCGTAGCGGCTTTTTTTTTACCTGAGCAGCGCTTAGCGTGCCAGCCGCTGCGCGCGCGTGGCGGGCGGTAAAAATGTCCAGGCGATAAAGCGGCTCTGCTTCTGGCCCTGCGCCATGTCGACGATGCGTACCTGATAAGCGTCGTGCGCCTTCAGCCGGTCGCGCAGTTCAGGCAGATGCTCTTTGCGCGACACCAGTGAGGTAAACCAGACGATGCGATCGCCTAATGCGACGCTTTCATCGATCATCCGGCCGATAAACGCACGCTCACCGCCGTCGCACCACAGCTCGTTATGCTGACCGCCGAAGTTAAGCGGCGCCTGCCTGCTCAGGCCGAGATTGCGCACTTTACGCTGGCTGCCGGCCGCCGCATCGGCCGCCGAGGCGTGGAACGGCGGATTACACAGTACCGCGTGATAACGTTCATTCTTGTGCACCACGCCAGCAAAAATCGCGCTCTCCTGCTTCTGACGGCGCAGGCGAATGGCGCGCTGCAGGCCGGGGTTGCTGGCCACAATCTGACTGGCGGCGTTAACGGCGTCCGCGCTGATGTCGGTGCCGGTAAAGCGCCAGCCATACTCCGCGTGACCGATCAGCGGATAGATGCAGTTGGCACCGCAGCCAATATCCATCACGTCGAGATCGCGCGGTAGCACGCCACCGTTATCGCTGGCCAGCAGATCCGCCAGCGCATGGATATAGTCAGCGCGGCCCGGTACTGGCGGCGTCAGATAGCCTTCCGGCAGCTGCCAGTTCAGGTTATAAAACAGTTTCAGCAGCGCCTGGTTCAGCAGCAGCACCGCGTGCGGATCGGCGAAATCAACCGACAGCTCACCGTAACCGTTGGGGCGCACTTTGTCCGCCAGCGGCGGATGCGCGGCAGTCAGGGCAGCAAAATCATAACGGCCCTGATGGCGGTTACGCGGATGAAAGAGCGCGGTAGCGGCAGGCTTGTTCATAGATTCTCCGGACATTAATGCGCGCGTAAGATACGCTGGATGACGGCAGCGCACAATCCGCCAGGAAAATTTAGTGCAACGAATTTAAATCTATTCTCCCTAAAACTGCATCCGCAATACTGCGTCCAGCCGCCAGCGCCGCCGGAACACGCAGTATCCAGGACGAATCAGGAGCGCAAATGCGTCAACGTTACACTTATCAGCCACGCAGTGGACACGGTCTGCCTCACGATCCGCTCAACGCCATCGTCGGCCCGCGCCCGATTGGCTGGGTCAGCTCGCAAAGCGCCAGCGGCCAGCGCAATCTGGCGCCCTATAGTTTCTTTAACTGTTTTAACTACCATCCGCCAATCATTGGTTTTGCCAGCAGCGGCTGGAAAGACAGCGTGCAGAATATCAGTGAAACCGGCGAGTTCGTCTGGAACCTGGCGACGCGTCCGCTGGCAGAAGCCATGAATGAGAGCTCCGCCTCGGTGCCGCCCGATCACGACGAGTTTGCCCTCGCCGGCCTGACGCCGCTGGCCGCTTCCCACGTTAACGTCAGCATGGTAGCAGAAAGTCCGGTCAACTTTGAGTGTCGCCTGACGCAGCTGATTCGCCTGCAGGATGCACAGGGAGGCGAGCTGGAGAGCTGGCTGGTACTGGGCGAAGCGGTGGCGATTCATATCGATGAAGCGCTGCTGGAGAACGGCATCTACCAGACCGCCAAAGCGCAGCCGATTCTGCGCGCCGGCGGTCCTTCCGCCTATTACGCCATCAGCGAAGATCAGCGTTTTGATCTGGTGCGCCCGGACGCGCGCCGCGGTTAAATCAGGACACTGGCGGCGCGTCACCTCGCGCCGCTAGCAGGCCAGCGTCTGTAACACCTTCACCGCCCGGGCTATCTCCGGTGCCAGCCAGCGATCCTCCTGCCAGGTGGCAACCTCAGCACGCAGCGCGCGTAGCGCCCGGCCCGTGCCGCTGGCCAGCTGCGCCTCACCGTGAAAATCCAGCGCCTGCGCCGCCAGCAGGTACTCAATCGCCAGCACCTGCCAGAGGTTATTCAGCAGTCTGAGCAGCTTGAGCGCCGCGCCGGTACCGAGGCTGAGGTGATCCTCCTGCAGTCCCGAGGTGACGTAATTGTCCAGCACCGCCGGCTGCGCCAGCTGACGATTCTCCGCGCACAGGGAAGCCGCCACGTATTGCGCGATCATCATGCCGGAGTTGACGCCCGGCTGCGCCACCAGAAACGGCGGCAGCCCGCTGACCAGCGGATTGACCAGCCGATCCAGCCGGCGCTCGGCAATGCTGCCAATCTCCGCCATGGCAATCGCCAGCAGATCGGCCGCCATGGCGACCGATTCACCGTGCGGATTGGCCTGCGACACCACGCGCCAGTTGTCCGGCGTGCCCAGCACCAGCGGATTATCGGTGCAGGCGTTCAGCTCGATCTCAACCTGACGCGCCGCGTGGGCGAACTGATCGCGGCTGGCACCGTGCACCTGCGGCATTGAACGCAGGCTGAGCGCATCCTGGGTGCGTATGCCGCAGCTCGCCGCCAGCAGCGGGCTGTCGCTCAGCAGCGCACGCAGACGCTGGCCGCTGTGCTGCATGCCGGGGCTGGCTTTCAGCGCAATCACCTCGGCGTCAAAGGCCGCCAGCTGACCGCGCAGCGCTTCGAAGCTCATCGCGCCGGTGACATCCGCACAATCCAGCAGCCGCGCCGCATCGTCCAGCGCCAGACAGCTCAGCCCGGTCATGCACGGCGTACCGTTGACCAGGCTCAGGCCCTCTTTGGCGCCGGGGCGATACGGCTGTAAACCGGCCAGCCGCAGCGCCTGCTCCGCCGGCATCACCTGTTGCTGGTACTCAACGTCGCCCACGCCAATCAGCGCCAGCCCGATATGCGCCATGTGGGTGAGATAACCGACTGAACCCTGCGACGGCACCTGCGGCGTGATCTGCTGATTGAGCAGCGCCAGCAGATGCTGCACCAGCGCCACCGAAACGCCGGATTTGCCGTGGCTGTAGTTGGCGATGGCCGCACACAGAATGGCGCGCGTCTGCTCGCGCGTCAGCAGCGGACCGACGCCGCAGGCGTGGCTCAGCAACGTATTGCGTGACAGCTGGCTGAGCTGGTCTTCCGGCAGCGTGATGTTACACAGCGCCCCCAGCCCGGTGTTGATGCCATAGGCAATCTGACCGCTGGCAACGATCTGTTCGACGATCTCGCGACCGCGCGCAATGCGCTGCCAGGCGGCGGCACTCAGCGTCAGTTCGGCGTTATGTCGCGCTACCTGTACCAGCGCTTGCCAGGTCAGGGGCGCATCGCCCCAGACGACGGTCATACTGGCTGCTCCGCGTGATGGCTCTGATGGCTGGAGATAAACTGCTTAAAGCGCGATGAACCGCTGGCGCCAAACATCGCTTCCGGCGTGCCCTCGCAATCAATGTTGCCCTGATGCATAAACACCACGCGATTAGAGACGTTGCGCGCGAAGCCCATCTCGTGCGTCACCACCAGCATGGTGCGCCCCTCTTCCGCCAGGCTGCGCATCACCTTCAGCACCTCGCCGACCAGTTCCGGATCGAGCGCCGAGGTTGGCTCATCAAACAGCATCACCTCCGGATCCATCGCCAGCGCGCGGGCAATCGCCACGCGCTGCTGCTGGCCGCCGGAGAGCTGCGCCGGATAAAAATCTTTGCGGTTAAGCAGCCCGACGCGATCCAGCAACTGCTCCGCCTGGGCGATACAACTTTTTTTGTCGCGCTTCAGCACATAGTGCGGACCTTCAATCACGTTCTGCAGCACCGTCATGTGCGACCACAGATTGAAGCTTTGAAACACCATGCCCAGCCGCGAACGCAGGCGTTCGATCTGCTTAGGATTCGCCGCCAACTGATGGCCGCGCGCGTGGCGCTTCATTTCAATGGTTTCGCCGCCGACGCTCACCACGCCGGCATCCGGCGTTTCCAGCAGATTGATGCAGCGCAGCAAGGTACTTTTGCCCGAGCCGCTGGCACCGAGAATTGAAATAACATCGCCCTGATGCGCCTGCAGCGAGATGCCTTTGAGCACCTCCATAGCGCCAAAGGATTTATGGATATCAGTGGCGGATAAGGTGACTGGTGAAGTGGAATGCATATTACTCTCCGGCAAGCGGTTTAACGGCGGGCAGCGGCTTTTTTTCAGCGCGGTGCACCGGGGTCAGACGGCGCTCTAACAGCGCGTACAGCTGGACGATAATAAAGTTGAGAATCAGGTAGATAGCCGCAGCGCAGACAAACACTTCCATGGTGCGATAGGTACGCTGGATGATCTGCTGCGCCACGCCGGTGACATCCCACACCGTGACCAGGCTGGCGAGCGCGGTGGATTTCACCAGCAGAATCGCCTCGGTGGAGTACGCCGGTAGCGCATAGCGCAGCATGATCGGCGCGATGATGCGGCGCAGCAGCAGCCAGCGTGACATGCCGCAGGCCAGCCCGGCTTCGACCTGACCTGCCGGCACCGCCAGCAGCGCACCGCGCAGGATCTCAGCGGTGTAAGCGGCGGTACACAGCGACAGCGCCAGCACCGCGCAGATAAACGGCTCGCGCAGAAACGGCCAGACGAAGCTGTGGCGAATCACGCCAAACTGGCCGAGTCCGTAGTAGATGAGAAACAGCTGAATCAGCAGCGGCGAGCCGCGAAACACCAGAATATAGCCGCGGGCAAAACCGCTCAGCAGCCGCCAGCGGCTCATGCGCAGCGCCAGAATGCCCAGCGCCAGCAGCCCGCCGCAGACAAAGGCGCTGATAAACAGCCCGAGCGTCACCGGCAGCGCCGCGCTCAGCTTAAGAAAAGTGTCGGCAAGAAAAGCGAAGTCGATCATGCTGCTGCTCCTTAGTGCTGTGCCGCAGTGCGACTTTGCCATGCGCGGCCGAGGCGCGATTCCGCGCGGCGAAACGCATGGTTCGACAGCAGTGTCAGCAGCAGATAGCAGCCACCGCCAATCAGGTAAAAGGTGAAGTAATCGCGCGTTGAACCGGCCGCCACCTGGCTGGCGCGCATCAGCTCGACGATGCCGGTCACTGACACCAGCGCCGAATCTTTCAGGCTCATCTGCCAGACGTTGGATATCCCCGGCAGCGCGTAGCGCACAATCTGCGGGACGAGGATGCGCTGGGCGATGCGCCAGCGCGGCATCCCGATGGCTACCGCCGCTTCGACTTCGCCCTTCGCCAGCGCCAGGCGCGCAGCGCGATACACTTCACCCTGATAGGATCCGGAGATGAGCCCGATAGCCAGCGCGCCAATCAGGAACGGCGGTGCCTCAATAAAACCGTCAGCACCAAACAGCTGGCCGACCAGCGTGATCAACCCCGATCCACCGAAGTAGAACAGGTAGATCACCAGCAGTTCCGGGATGCCGCGAAACACCACCGAATAGCTTTCACCCAGCCAGCGCAGCCAGCGCTGGTGCGAGAGTTTCGCCGCCGCCACGCCGGAACCGACCACGGCGCCAATCATCAGCGCCGCCAGCGACAGCAGCAGCGTGGTACCGGCGGCGCTCAGAATCAGGCGACCCCAGCCATCTGCACCAAAACTCAGCAGGCTCATCATCTTTCACCTCACTTACGGCGTTACGTCAGTTTTAAACCACTTCTCGCTCAGCTTTTTCACCGTGCCGTCCGCCAGCGCAGCGTGAATGGCGGCATCGAGTTTGGCCTTCAGGTCGTTATCAGCCATGCGCACGCCCATCGCTTCGCCTTCCCCCCCAGATCGGACCGCCCAGCTGCGGGCCGCTGAATGTCAGGTTGCTGTTCTCTTTTCGCGCCAGCATCGACTGCGCGAAGGTCACGTCATCAAACACCGCATCGATGCGGCCCGCCTGCAGATCGAGAATCGCATCCGCCGAAGCGGTGTATTCGCGCACGTCGGCCACGTCTTTGAAGTATTTATCGATAAACGGCGTATACACGGTGCCGGAGGCAATGCCGATGGTTTTGCCCTTGAGCGCCGCCTTCAGCGGGGCGATGGCCGCATTGATGGCCGCCTCGTCGTCGTGCAGTTTGATGATGTTCTTATCGGCCGGCAGCAGCGGGTTATCTTTGCTGGTAATGAAGGTCGCCGGCGTTGACGCGTACGGCGTGGTGAAGTTGACCACTTTTTTCCGGTCCGGCGTAATCACAATCGCATCCATGATGACGTCATATTTTCCGGCGTTCAGTCCGGCAATCATCCCGTCCCAGTTCTGCACCACCAGCTTGCACTGAATGCTCATGCGTTTGCAGAGATCTTCCATCAGTTCAGGTTCGAAGCCGCCCAGCTTGCCGCCCGGCAGCGTCAGGTTCCACGGCTCATAGCTGCCTTCAGTGGCGATGGTGATGGATTTCCACTCTTTAGCCTCGGCAGCCACGCCGGCCAGCATCAGGCTGGCAAACAGCGTGGTAAGGCAAAAACGGCGAAACGGGGCACGGTGTGTCATACGTCTTCTCCTGGTGGTTAACAAATCTGGCTGTCGCTGTTGGCTGATACAGCGCAAATGACATTTCATGTATATACAAGTTAGCTTGCGGCAGATCATTGTCGGCATAAGCTTTTTGTGAGCCAGCCAGAATAAATAGTCATCATTGCCGCGTGGTCTTTACTTGTACATACAAGCTAGCAAGGGCTGTGCCAGATCGGTAAAGACGGTAAACGGAGGGGATTGGCGTCAGGCGGACCGCGTCGTGCACCCTTTCAGGGCAGGGATTGCACAGCATTGGGGAGTGAGGCAGCGGATGTACATCCGCCAAATGAGAAACAGGGTCACCGTGATGGCGACCCGCATCAATTAAACGGCTTTCCCCGCCTGCAGAAACGCCTGCAGCAGCGGCTTCAGCACGTGCTGCAACCGCGTGGCGCGATCCTGCTGCCAGGCAAACGGCGGCGCCTCATCCATGTAATTCAGCTGCGCCAGCTCCAGCTGCACCGCCTGCACGCCCTGCGCTGGCTGGCCGTAAGCGCGCGTGATAAAGCCGCCTTTAAAGCGTCCGTTCACCACCCAGCTGTAGTCGCTTTGCGCGGCGCACACCTGCTCAATCGCCGCGATGCTGGCCGCCGAACAGCTGGCGCCGTCGTTAGTGCCGATGTTCAGATCCGGCAGCTGGCCATCGAACAGGCGCGGAATCACCGAGGCGATGGAGTGCGCATCAAACAGCAGCGCATAGCCATGTTCGGCTTTCAGCCGCGCCAGCTCCTGCTGAATCTGCTGGTGATAGGGTTGCCAGATAGTCTCCAGATAGCGCTGACGCGCCGCGCTGTCCGGCGTCATGCCGGGTTTAAAGGTAGGCGTGCCATCAAACAGCGTCTCCGGATAGAGCCCGGTGGTGGCCGTGCTGTACAGCGGCTGGTTGTCCGGCGGACGGTTGAGATCGATCACGAAGCGCGAGTAGTGCCCGATCAGCACGCTGGCACCGAGGTCGCGCACAAAGTCGTACAGCAGCGGAATATGCCAGTCGGTATCCGGCAGGCCGCGCGCGGCCTCGCTCAGCCCGGCGTCAACCTCCGACGTCAGCTGGGTACCGGCATGCGGAATACTGACCAGCAGCGGCAGCTTACCGGCGGTGAAATGAAAAGGGGTCATTGCGCTTCTCCACGATAGATAACCTGGCACGGCAGTTCGCCGCCCAGCCAGTAAACCAGCTCAGCCGGGCGAGCCAGCGGCCAGTGGACAAAATTGGCTACTTTGCCTGGCTCCAGCGAGCCGTGCGTGGCCTGCAGGCCAAGCGCCTTCGCGCCCCACAGCGTGACGCCGGCCAGCGCTTCCTCCGGCGTCAGGCCAAACAGCGTACAGCCCATGTTCAGCATCAGCCGCAGCGACAGCGCCGGTGACGTGCCCGGATTGGCATCGCTGGCCAGCGCCATTGGCACGCCGTGCTGGCGGAACAGTTCGACCGGCGGACGCTGCGTCTCGCGCAGCAGATAGAACGCTCCGGGCAGCAGTACCGCCACCGTGCCATGCTCCGCCATCGCGCGGGCATCGTCCTCCGTGGCGTATTCGAGGTGATCGGCTGAGAGCGCACCATAGCGCGCCGCCAGTGCGGCACCGCCGAGTGCCGACAGCTGTTCAGCGTGCAGCTTCACCGGCAGGCCGAGCGCTTTGGCGGCATCAAATACCGCGCTCACCTGCTGCGGTGACAGCGCCAGGTGTTCGCAAAACGCGTCGACCGCATCCGCCAGCCCTTCCGCTTTCACCCGCGGCAACAGGCGCTGGCAGATAATATCAATCCAGCCCTGCGGGTTATCCCTGAACTCTGGCGGGAAGCCGTGCGCCGCCAGGCAGGTGGCCTGCACATCGGCAGGCACCGACTGCGCCAGCTCGCGGATAGCGCGCAGCAGAGTGAGCTCGCTCTCTTCGTCCAGCCCGTAGCCGGATTTAATCTCCACCGTGGTAACGCCTTCGGCCAGCAGGCGATCGAGCCGCCAGCGCGCCGACGCCACCAGTTGCTGCTGACTGGCCGCGCGCGTGGCGCGCACCGTCGACAGGATGCCGCCGCCCTGCGCGGCGATCTCCGCATAGCTCACGCCGTTGAGCCGCTGTTCGAACTCCTGGCTGCGATCGCCGCCAAACACCAGATGCGTGTGGCAATCCACCAGACCGGGCGTAATGATGCCGCCGTCAAACTGCTGCTGCCGGCGCGGGGCAAAGTCCGGTAACGCGCTGCGCGGGCCGACCCACACCAGCTCGCCGTTATCCACCGCCACGGCGCCATCCTCAATCAGGTTATAGCGACCGTCACGCATGGTGACCACATCGGCCCCCAGCCACAGGCTGTCGATCTGTTTACTTGCCATCCCACTCCCCTTTTGTCTGGCGATTTACACTGCGCCTCAAAGTATGTATATGTATATACAACTTTCCGCCATTGAGGATCAACCATGGCAGTTTATTTTGCCCCACGCGCACGGCTGGCCGACGGCTGGCAAGAAAACGTGCTGATCGCAACCGACGATCAGGGATTTATTCGCGCCCTTACCGCCGACAGTACGCCCGGTGACGCCGTGCGCCTGGCCGGACCGGTAATTCCGGCGATGGCCAATCTGCATTCCCATGCCTTCCAGCGCGCCATGGCCGGGCTGGCGGAAGTGGCAGGCGATCCGCAGGACAGCTTCTGGACGTGGCGCGATCTGATGTACCGCATGGTGCAGCGCCTGTCGCCTGAGCAGGTCGGTGCCATCGCCACCCATCTCTACATTGATATGCTCAAGGGCGGCTACAGCCAGGTGGCGGAATTTCACTATCTGCATCACGATCCGCACGGCCAGCCCTATGCCGACGATGCGATGCTGCACCAGTTGATGCAGGCGGCACGCACTGCCGGTATCGGCCAGACGCTGCTGCCGGTGCTGTACAGCTACAGTGGCTTCGGTGCGCAGCCGGCCAGCGACGGTCAGCGACGCTTCATTCAGCACACCGATGCCTATCTGCAGCAGCAGCAGCGTGTCGCGCAGTGGAGCGCGCAGCAGCCGCTGATCAACCACGGCCTGTGTTTCCACTCGCTGCGCGCGGTAAGCGAAGCCCAGATGCATGAGGTGCTGGCCGCCAGCGCTGCGCATCTGCCGGTGCACATTCACGTTGCCGAGCAGGAAAAAGAGGTTAATGACAGTCTGGCATGGAGCGGCGAACGGCCGGTGGCGTGGCTGTATAATCGCTTTGCCGTTGATGCGCGCTGGTGCCTGATTCATGCCACCCATCTCGATCAGCAGGAGATCGCGCGCATGGCGGACAGCGGTGCGATTGCCGGACTATGTCCCACCACCGAAGCCAATCTCGGCGACGGCATCTTCCCGGCGGTGGAGTACATCGGGCGCGGCGGGCGCTGGGGCATTGGCTCCGACAGCCACGTTTCGCTCAGTGCGCTGGAGGAGCTGCGCTGGCTGGAGTATGGCCAGCGGCTGCGCGATCGTCGCCGCAACCGCATCACGCTAACCGATCAACCCTCGGTCGGCGATCTGCTGTGGCAGCAGGCGGCGCAGGGCGGCGCGCAGGCCTGTGGCATTGCCAGCGGTGAGCTGGCGGTGGGCAAACGCGCCGACTGGCTGGTGCTGGAAGAGGATGCGCTGCTGGCCAGCGTCAGTTCCGCCGCGCTGCTCAATCGCTGGCTGTTTGCCGGCAGCAGCCAGCAAATTCGTGATGTGTTTGTTGCCGGACAGCCGGTGATTCAGCAAGGCCACCACGCGGCGGAAGAAGCGGCCGCCGCTGGCTTTGCCCGGGCAATGCGGGCGCTGCAATGATCGCGCGCTTTGACTACGCGCAGCTGCCGGTCAGCCGCTGGCGCAACGGCGGCGGGGAAACGCGCGAAATTATCAGCTATCCGCCGGGCGCAGCAGAGTTCCAGTGGCGCGCCAGCATCGCCACTATCGACGCCGACGGGCCGTTCTCGCCCTTCCCCGGCGTCGATCGGGTAATTACCCTGCTTCAGGGCGATAGCGTGCTGCTGCGCTGTGAACAGGCCGAACAGCCGTTGCTGCCCCATCAGCCGTGGGCCTTTCCCGGCGAATGGGCGATAGAGGCGCAAGTCAGCGGCAGCTGTCAGGATTTTAACATCATGACGCGGCGCGACGCCTGGCGCGCGGCGGTAAGCGTGGAGCAGCAGACGGTCAGCAGCCTGAATGGCGTGGCGTATGTGCTGGCCGGTACATGGCGCAGCAGTGCGGGCGAGACGCTGCAGGCGCAGCAGGGAATGTGGTGGCTGCAGGAGCAGCAGCAGCTGGTGCCGCAAACGGCAGAGGCCAGCCTGCTGTTTATCGCGCTTAGCCATGTCCCCTGAAGCGGCCCAGCAATTTGTAGCGTGAGCCTGGGTAGAGCAGGCGCGCATAAGTGACGATTTTGTTGTCGCTCCACGTCTGGCGGCGGATAAGCAGGCACGGCTCGTGCTCATCCAGCGCCAGATGCTTACGCTGGCGCAAATCCGGCAGTACCGCTTCAACGATATGCTCACCGGCAGTCAGCGGGGCGACGCGCATCAGATAGGTATACGGCGTCAGGCTGTGGTAATCCTGGCTGAGGTAGTCAGGCGCGACCAGCGGATTGACCAGACGATCTTCCAGTTGCACCGGCAGCTCATTTTCGTAGTGCACGATCAGCGAATGATACAGCGTCTGGCCGGTGGAGAGTCCCAGCACCGCCGCCTGTTCCGGATCGGCCTTCATCTGACCTATTGAGAGAATTTTGCAGCTGTGCGTATGGCCGCGCTGGGCAATTTCATCGGCGATGTTATGCACTTCCAGCATTGCGGTGTAGCCCTTCATCTCCGCGACAAAGGTCCCGACGCCCTGCATGCGCACCAGAAACCCTTCGCTGGTGAGTTCGCGCAGCGCACGGTTGATGGTCATGCGGCTGACGCCCAGTTCATTGACCAGCTCGCTCTCCGACGGCACCCGCTGGTTGGCTTTCCAGTGACCTTCCCGGATCTGGCTGACGATTGCCTGCTTAACGCGCTGGTAAATGGGCGCGGGTTCATCCCCCATCGCTGCCGCCAGCTGTGCGATTGCCGTTTGCTCCGCCATTTCCTGTTCCTTTTCCGAATGATGTGTGAAGTTTACTGTCTCGCCGCCTAAATGTATATACATCCAATGGTGCATAGCCTGCTTGCGTGGTGCAGCTGCCGCTCGCTTTTGGTGCAGCGTACCAGGCTGGAGGTTGCCGCGCCCGCATTGCGGCACGTTTCACAGAATACGATCAATCTGGCACAGCGCTTGCTACTTGTATAGACAAGATTAGACACTTATGCTTCACTCACAACACTTATAGCGCCTCTGGCGGATGCCATCGCAACTTGCGCTCCGCCACAACGTGGCAGATCACTTGTATAGACAGGAGTAGACTATGTCAGGTTCGGTTCAGGCAATTCGCCTCGTTCCCGGTGAAGTGGACCTCGCCACCTTACGCCGTATTTATCAGGAGAAGGTGACGCTGCAGCTGGCAGAGGAAGCGCGGGCGGATATTGACTGCGCACGTGAAACCGTCGAGGCCATTGTCGCCTCGGGCAAGGTGGTGTACGGCATCAACACCGGCTTCGGCAAGCTGGCGCAAACGCAGATCCCCGCCGAACGCCTGGCGGAACTGCAGCGTAACCTGGTGCTGTCACACAGCGTCGGCCTCGGCGATCTGCTGCCGGACAACGTCACCCGCCTGGTGGTCGCCAGCAAAATCATCAGCCTGGCACGCGGTCACTCGGGCATCCGCATGGAACTGATTGACGCGCTGCTGGCGCTGTTCAACGCCGGCGTGATGCCGTGCATCCCGGCGAAGGGATCGGTTGGCGCGTCCGGCGATCTGGCGCCGCTGGCGCACCTCTCCCTGATGCTGCTCGGTGAAGGCCAGGTGCGCATTGACGGCCAACTGGTGCCCGCCAGCGAAGGCCTGGCCCGCGTCGGCCTGCAGCCGATTGTGCTGGGGCCAAAAGAGGGTCTGGCGTTGCTCAACGGCACCCAGGTCTCTACCGCGCTGGCGCTGCGTGGTCTGTTTGAAGCCGAAAATCTGTTTGCCGCCGGGCTGATGGCTGGCGCGCTGTCGCTGGAAGCAATTAAAGGCTCGGTTAAACCGTTTGATGCACGCATCCATCAGGCGCGCGGCCAGCACGGGCAGATTGCCGTCGCCGCTGCAGTGGCGACGCTGCTCGAAGGCAGCGAAATTCTCAGTTCGCACAGCAACTGCGGACGCGTGCAGGATCCCTATTCGATCCGCTGCGTGCCGCAGGTGATGGGCGCCTGTCTCGATAACCTCAGCCACGCCGCGCGCGTGCTGCAGATTGAAGCCAACGCCGCTTCTGATAACCCGCTGGTTTTCAGCGACAGCGGCGACGTGATCTCCGGCGGTAACTTCCACGCCGAGCCGGTGGCCTTTGCCGCCGACATCATCGCGCTGGCGATTGCCGAAGTCGGTGCTATCTCCGAACGCCGCCTGGCGCTGCTGCTCGACACCGGTCTCTCCGGCCTGCCGCCCTTCCTGGTGCGCGACGGCGGCGTGAACTCGGGCTTCATGATTGCGCAGGTTACCGCTGCCGCGCTGGCCTCGGAAAACAAATCACTGGCGCACCCGGGCAGCGTCGACAGCCTGCCGACCTCAGCCAATCAGGAAGATCACGTATCGATGGCCACCTACGCGGCACGCCGCCTGGGCGAGATGTGCTTCAACACCGCTGCCGTGGTCGGCATTGAAGCGATGGCGGCGGCGCAGGGCATCGACTTCCACCGCCCGCTGCAAAGCTCTGCCGCGATCGAACAGGAGATGAGCCGCATTCGTGCGCAGGTCGCCTTCCTCGATCAGGACCGTTTACTGGCGCCGGACATTGATGCCATGCGCCTGTGGGCCAGCAGTTACGTCTGGCCTGAAACCCTTACTGCGCTGCTGCCAAGCCAGCGTTCTACTGCTAATTAAGGAACCGATGATGAGCGAAACTTTGACTCAGGCTGTTGCCCGTGAAATCCGTGCGCCGCGCGGTAATGAACTGCACTGCGCCAACTGGCTGATTGAAGCGGCATACCGCATGATTCAGAACAACCTCGATCCTGACGTGGCCGAACGCCCGGAGGATCTGGTGGTGTATGGCGGAATCGGCAAAGCCGCGCGCAACTGGGCGTGCTTTGAGCAGATTCTGCGCTCGCTGCGCGCGCTGCAGCCGGAAGAGACGCTGCTGATCCAGTCCGGCAAGCCGGTCGGTGTGTTCCGCACCCATGCCGATGCACCGCGCGTACTGCTGGCCAACTCCAACCTGGTGCCGCACTGGGCGACGTGGGATCACTTCCACGAGCTGGATAAGGCCGGGCTGATGATGTATGGCCAGATGACCGCCGGTTCATGGATCTATATCGGCGCGCAGGGCATCGTGCAGGGCACCTTTGAAACCTTCGCCGAAGCCGGTCGCCAGCACTACAACAGTGACCTGACGGGCCGCTGGATCCTCACCGCCGGTCTGGGCGGCATGGGCGGCGCGCAGCCGCTGGCGGGCGTGCTGGCCGGTGCCTGCGTGCTGGCGATTGAGTGCCAGGAGTCGCGCATCGATTTCCGTCTGCGCACCCGCTACCTCGACCATAAAGCCTACAGCCTGGATGAGGCGCTGGCGTTGATCAAAGACGCCACCGAAGCCGGCCAGGCGATCTCCGTGGGCCTGCTGGGCAACGCGGCCGAGCTGGTCCCGGAACTGGTGCAGCGCGCGAAAGCGGGCGGCATGAAGCCTGACATCGTGACCGATCAGACCTCCGCGCACGACCCGATCAACGGCTATCTGCCGGTGGGCTGGGACGTGGCGCGCTGGGAAGCCGAGCGCGTCAGCAATCCGAAAGCGGTAGAGAAAGCGGCACGCGCTTCCATGGCGCAGCACGTGCAGGCGATGCTCGACTTCCACCATATGGGTGTGCCGACCGTGGATTACGGCAATAATATTCGTCAGGTAGCGCTGGATGAAGGGGTGAAAAACGCCTTTGATTTCCCGGGCTTTGTGCCGGCGTATATCCGTCCGCTGTTCTGCGAGGGTAAAGGCCCGTTCCGCTGGGTGGCGCTCTCGGGCGATGCGGAAGATATCTATAAAACCGACGCCAAACTGAAAGAGCTGTTCCCGGAACACAAAAACCTGCACCGCTGGCTGGATATGGCGCAGGAGCGCATCGCCTTCCAGGGCCTGCCGGCGCGTATTTGCTGGCTGGGGCTGGGCGAGCGTCATAAAGCGGCGCTGGCATTCAATGAGATGGTGCGCAACGGCGAGCTGAAAGCGCCGATCGTGATTGGTCGTGACCACCTCGACTGCGGCTCGGTGGCGTCACCTAACCGTGAAACCGAGGCGATGAAGGATGGCTCGGATGCGGTGTCGGACTGGCCGCTGCTGAACGCGCTGCTGAACACCGCCGGCGGGGCCACCTGGGTAAGCCTGCACCACGGCGGCGGCGTCGGTATGGGCTTCTCGCAGCATTCCGGGGTGGTGATCGTCTGTGACGGTACGGCTGAAGCAGATGCGCGCCTTGGTCGCGTGCTGTGGAACGACCCGGCCACCGGCGTGATGCGTCATGCCGATGCGGGCTACGAGCTGGCGCAGACCTGCGCAGAGCAGCACGGTCTCAATTTGCCGATGCTGAAGTAGTTCCAGGTGCGCATCAATGCGCACCCTACAGGATGTCACCCCGGCTAAACAATAACGTCGTGTTGGCCTGTTAAGCCGTAACATTGTTCCAAAAGAGTGCATTGTGTAGGGTCGGCATTGATGCCGACCTTGCCCCTGCCTCTTATTCCAATCCGCTATAGCCTATAGCCAAATTATTCCTTTCCACGATAGACGCCCCCCACGCTTACCACTACAGTGGACACTTAACTTCCCGCGTCGGAGATTGCGCAGCTGACGCTGCTGATGGAGCCTTACCTTATGAGCCTGCCTGCTGTCCTGCTGGAAAACGCCCTCACCTGGCGTCGTCAGTTACATCAACACCCTGAACTGGGTTACCAGGAGCAGCAGACCAGCGAGCTGGTAGCTCAGGTGCTGACCGATGCCGGACTGCAGGTGTTTCGCGGTCTCGCCGGCACTGGCGTGATCGGCACGCTGGAAAACGGTCCGGGTCCGGTCATCGGGCTGCGCGCCGATATGGATGCCCTGCCGATTACCGAAAAAGGCGAGCCGCAGTGGAAATCGAGCCGGCCTGGCGTGATGCACGCCTGCGGTCACGATGGCCACACCGCGATACTGCTGGCCGCAGCCTGTCAGCTGGCCGCCACGCGTAATTTCAAAGGTACGGTACACTTCCTGTTTCAGCCGGCCGAAGAGAATCTCGGTGGTGCGCGCAAAATGGTGGAGGAAGGTCTATTTCAGCGCTTCCCGATGGATGCCGTGTACGCGATGCACAACTGGCCGGGATTGCCGGTGGGATCGCTGGCGGTAAATCCGGGCGCGATGATGGCATCGCTGGATTCGTTTGAGATTACGCTGCACGGCAAAAGCTGCCATGCGGCGATGCCGGAAAGCGGTGCCGACCCGATGGTGGTCGCCGCCGAGCTGATTCTGGCGCTGCAAACCATCCCGTCGCGCCGCCTGTCACCGCTGGCGTCGGCGGTGGTCAGCGTCACCCAGATTCACGGTGGCGAGGCCATTAACGTCATTCCGGAGCAGATCACGCTGCGCGGTACGGTGCGATGTCTGCAGACCGACGTGCGCAATCGCGTGCGCGGTCTGATTGAAGATTTTGTCACCACGCTGCCGCGCCCGTTTGGCGTCAGCGGCGAGATTCACTGGTATCCCGGCTATCCGGTTACCGCCAACCATGTCGCCCCGGCGGAGCAGGTGCGTGACGTGGCGTGCCAGCTGCTGGGTGAACAGCAGGTGCACTGGCAGGTTAACCCGTCGATGGCGTCTGAAGATTTCGCCTGCATGCTGGAAGCCTGTCCCGGCGCCTATTTCTGGCTCGGCGCTGACGGTGCCACGCCTTCAGCCCCGCTACACAATGCCAACTATGATTTCAACGATGCGCTGCTGCCGATTGGTATTACCTTCTGGCAGCAACTGGTGGAGAGTGTACTGATTAAACGCTGATGGCGCTGCTCAGCAAGCCATTTCAGCTGCGCAGGCGTGCACCCCCTGCGCAACCGCTGCGGTGACCGCCGTCACCGCCCAGGTTTTTCGTGCATGGCCAGCCGGGCAGCCCGGTTAAATCCCCGCCTGCTGTAACCGCGTTTCGGCATCGGCCATCGTCGCGACTTCGCCGGTCGCGACCAGACAGCACGCCAGCTGCAGGCGCAGCGCCTGCGGCACCGCGCGTTCACCGGCCAGCACCTGACGGATCCACGCTGCGGTATCCTGGGCGCCTTTGCTCTCTGCTAACGCCAGCGCGACCTCTGGCTGCCGCTCAACCCACACTTCCGCTTCTGCGCCGGCACCGCGAATATAATTAATCGCCGGGCAGCGCTGCGGATTGGCATAGACCTCACCTTCAGTGCCGTTCAGCAGAATTGCTGGTGCATCGATATCCTGGAAGAATTTCCCCACGCGCGGCACATATTCCGGATGCGACACGCTCGCCAGCCGCAGCGCGGCGCGTTCGGCAAACGGCGTCGCCAGCTTGGCCAGCGTGTGCGCGCTGTTACGCACGCCCATGCGCCAGCGCAGCGCCAGCTGTTTAGCCATTGGCGCACATAAATCATTGATGGTGATGAATGCCAGCTCGCCAGCGTCGAGTTTCGCCTGCGCCTGTTGCGCGCTGGTCACTGGCGCAATATCCAGCGCCGCCAGCACCGCTTCGCTGGTCACGCGGGTTGGGTCGTCGCTGACGCCGTGCAGCAACACCGGAAAACCGAGCTTCACCAGCAGCAGCGCCAGCAGCGGCGTCAGGTTGCCCTGGCGACGCGCGCCGTTATAGCTGGGGATGACGATGGGCATCGGACGCTGTGCCGGGGCCTGCAGCCGCATCATGCGCTGCTGCATCGCGTGGTAGAAGCCGCGCATCTCTGCTTCCCCTTCGCCTTTGATGCGCAGCGCAATCAGCACGCCACCCAGTTCGAGATCCGGCACCTCGTCCGCCAGCATCGCGCTGTAAAGCGCCACGGCAGTGTCAAAGTCGATATCGCGTGCGTGATTCTTGCCGCGGCCAATCTCTTTAATGATCTTATTCAGTTCCATCATACTTTCCCGCTTCCAGGGCGCGCCGTCACCCGGCGGCCAACAATCGTGCATCCGGCTGTTGCCGCATACTCAGGATTTCTTGCTGCGCTTCGCCGGTTTGTCCGCTTCCGGCACCGCGCGCTGTTCAATCGGGAACACCGGCAGCGCGGCCAGCAGGCGGCTGAACCGTAGGTTTTGGTCAACAGCCGGCGATCGTAGATCACGATCTCGCCGTAACATTGGTGGCTGCGGATCAGGCGCCCGACCTGCTGGATCAGGTTAAACGAGGCGCTGGGTAAACTCTGCACTTCAAACGGATAGCGCTTGAGCGCTCTTCAGCCACTCCCCTTCGGTAATGATCACCGGGCTGTCGATCGGCGGGAACGCAATTTTATGGATGTGCACCTGCGTCAGCAGATCGCCTTTCAGATCCAGCCCTTCGGCGAAAGATTGCAGGCCCACCAGCACGCTGGCTTTGTCCGGCGGTCACCCGTTGACGGTGAAGCTCCACCAGCCGTGAGCGCGGCTGATCGCCCTGCACCAGCAGCGACAGACGCAGATCGGGCACCAGGCTGACAAACTGCTGCATCGCGCGCCCGCTGGCAAACAGCACCAGCATGCCTTTGTGCTGCTGCGCCTGCATTTGCTGGAGGAAGAAGCGCGCCATCTCCGCAATGTGCTCCGCTTCGTTGGCGAGCAGCGGCTCATAGCGCATTTGCGGGATGACCAGCTTGCCCTGTTCGACATGGTTGAACGGCGAGTCGAGCGCCACAAAGCGATCGCCGGCCTTCTCGTTCAGCCCGCTCATCTCCTGCAGCGCGAAGCTGTTCAGCGAACGCAGCGTGGCCGAGGTGACCACCACGTGCGGCACCTTGCGCCACAGCAGCTTTTCCAGCTGGTCGCTGACGCGGATGCCGACGCAGTGAAACAGCAGATGGGCCTGGCCATCGCGCAGTTCGCGCGTCACCCATTTGGAGACCGGCGCGTTGGACGCCTTTTCCATCGCCGCCAGCCGCCACAGTTTGCTCATCGCCTCAAACCAGCCGAAGTGGCGATTGAGTTGCAGGATGGCCCGGTGCAGGCGCACGATGTCGGCCTTGCCGGTCTGCTCGGTGAGATCGTTAAGCACGAACTCCGCCAGCCCGCGCAGCGCATCGGTCAGTTTGAACAGCCGCGCGCAACTCTCCACCATCTCCGCCGGCAGCTCGCCCATTTCAAAACGGTGCTCGGCGCCAGGCTGATTGTCGCGCGGCAGCAGGTAGGCATTGAGCCTGTTGCTCAGCGTCTGCAGCTGCTCGCGCAGCTCCTCACAGTGGTCCTTCAGCCGCTCGGGGTTGCCCAGCGGCGGCGGATTCTTCGGCCGGAACTGCGCCATGCACTGCTCCACCAGCCGCACGAACAGATCCAGCTGCAGGCTGCTCGACAGCGCGGCGTAATTTCCGCGCTCATCTCCAGCGCGTCGCGCGCCACCTCCGGCAGATGGTGGCCTTCATCCAGCACCAGCAGCAGGTCTTTGGCGGGTTCGGCAGCACCGACTCCGTCTCCAGCGCCGCCATCACCAGCGCGTGGTTCGCCACCACCACGTCGGCCTGCTCGATTTCGCGTCGCGCCACAAAGAACGGACATTCGCGATAGTAGTGGCAGTGGTGTGCCAGACAGTTCGCTTTATCAGTGGAGAGGCGCTGCCACAGGCGGATCGTCGATGCTTTGTCGCTAGTGATCGCGCAGGCCATCCCACTTATAGCTGCTGAGGTCTTTCTCCAGCCGCGCGCAGAATTTCTGCTCCTCTTTCGAACCGGTCACCGCCTGTTCGTCGAGATACAGCAACAGATCGCCCTGCTGATCGTCCGTGGCTGGCCAGCGCCGCCAGGTTGCGCGGGCAGACGTAGCGACCACGGCCAAAGGCGGCGGTAAATTTCAGATCGGGGATGATTTTCTTCAGCAGCGGCAAATCTTTGCTGAAGATCTGATCCTGCAGCGCCACGTTGGCGGTGCTGACCACCAAGCGTTTGCTCTTCCGCGCGCCCGACGGCAATGCCGGGAATCAGGTAAGACAGGGTTTTACCGACGCCGGTCGGCGCCTCAATCGCCAGATGGCGCCCGTCGTCACCGGCCAGCGTCTTCGCCACCTCGGCGATCATCTGGCGCTGCGGCGCGCGGGGGATAAAGTCCGGAATCTGCTGCTGCAGCGCCTTATACCATTGCGCAATCTGGCTTTTTATCGCTGCTGTCAGGGCCATAGTGAATACTGTTGGTTAAACCGGCCTGTATTTTTACACAGTATTGCCACAGCGTCAGCTTTCACGCTCAGTTTTTCGCGCTGGATTCAGAATTTCGCGCATCGCGCGGATCAGCGGCTCGCGCGCGCGGCCGCGCCGGAAGGCGAACGAAAACGGCGCGCGAAAGTGAAAATGGTGGGGCAGCAGGCGCAGCAACTGGCCCTGCTGCTCGCGGCTGCGCGCGTAATGCTCGGGCAAAAAGCCGATATAGCGCCCGGAGAGAATCAGCGTCAGCTGCGCTTCAATGCTCTCCACCGACGCGGTGCTATGGCGGAAACCGCGCTTGTTGAGCTCCTGCTGGTTCCAGTAGCGCCGCGTTACCATGCCGGTCTGCTGCACGCGACGCACATCCGCATCGCCCTGCGCCAGCGCATGCTGCGGACTGCAGTACAGCCACTGCTGCTCCTCGTACAGCGGCAGCGTCACCAGATTGCTGGCGCGCAGCGGAAAGTGCCCGATGGCCAGGTCGAGCCGATCTTCCAGCACCTGCTGCTGCAGTTCGTTGGGCTCACACACGCTGAGGGTGAGAAACACCGCCGGAAAGCGCTGATTAAAACGGGCGATAACCGCCGGCAGATCCAGCGTGCTGTCGGTGACGGTGGCGTCGACCACGCCGAGCGCAAACGTGCCGCCCTGCGCGCTTTTCAGCGTCTCCACCTGCGACTGCCAGCCGCTCAGGGTCGCCAGCATTTCCCGGGTATAGGCGTAGAACTGTTCGCCTTTGCTGGTCAGCGCAAAGCCTGCGCGCCCGCGCTGGCACAGGATAAAGCCCAGCTGACTTTCCAGTTCACTCATGTAGGCGCTGATGGCCGGCGTGGTCATGTTCAGCGCCTGCTGCGCACGCGAATAGCCCTGGTTTTCCACCACGCTGGCGAACACCTGCAGCAGTTTCAGATTGGGTAAGGTTGGCACCGCACTTCCTTCAGGGATTGCTGACAATAGTTAACGAATCGCTGAAGTGATTATCGACTGACAGGGATTTTTTCTGCAAGCCGCTTTGGCGATGATGCAGCCATTCCCTGAAAAAGAGAGCTTTCGCTATGTCGCAACAAAATTTGCTGTTCCCGGCGCGCGTGCTGCGTGGTGCGGGTGTGATTAACCAGCTGGGGGCCATCTGCGCCGGGCTGGGCCAGCGCGCACTGCTGATTGGCGGCCAGCGCGCGATGCAGGCGGTGGCAACGCAGGTGAAGACCCAACTCGACGCCGCTGGCGTCACGCTGCTGGCACCGGTGTGGTTTGGTGGCGAAACCTCGCTTAACCATATCGAACGGCTGGCGGCGTTAGCGGTTGAACAACAGGCAGAGGTGCTGATCGGTACGGGCGGCGGCAAGGCGCTGGACACGGTTAAAGCGGTGGGCGCGCAGCTCGGGCTGCCGGTGATAACCGTCCCGACGATTGCCGCCACCTGCGCTGCGGTGACCCCGCTGACCATTCGTTACGACGATAACGGCAACTTCTTTGATATTTTCCCGCTGCCACAGGCACCGGCGGCGGTGATCATCGACAGTGAGTTGCTGGCAGCCGCCCCTGCCCGCTGGCTGGCCGCGGGCCTCGGCGATACGCTGGCTAAATGGTATGAGTTCCGGGCGGTAAGCACGCGCCATCCGGCACGCACCGGCAATGCGCTGTCATCGCTGGCGCACAGCCAGATCTGCTATGAGGTGATCGCGGAGCACGGTCCGGCGGCTTACGCAGCGGTGCTGCGCGGTGAGAGCGGCACCTCGCTCGATCAGGTGCTGGACGCGATTTTTACCTGGGCCGGTCTGACCTCGCTGATGAGCAATGGCGCCCACGCCGCCGCTGCGCATGCCATTTACGAAGGCTTTACTTTCTGCGACAAAACGCGCGAGTTTGGTCACGGCCTGCTGGTGGGTTACGGCAATTTGTGCCTGCTGGCGCTGGAGGATCGCAGCGACGAAGAGCTGGTGGACGAGATGCGCCTGGCGCGCGACTGCGGCGTACCGTTAACGCTGGCCGAGATTGCCACGCTGGATGAGAGCGAGCTGGCGTTGATTATACGTGAGTCTGTCCATGCGCCGGATATGGCCAACATGGCCGAACCGGTCAACGAAGCGCGGTTGCGGGCGGCGATGGCGCGGATTGAAGGGCTGGCGGAACGGGTTTGATTGCGGTCGCAATGGATGTGGTAAATCCAGGTCACCGCAAACGGCAAACCCCGGGTCACCGTAAACGGTGACCCTACGGGCCAGCGCGCGTTTTTGTAGGGTGCGCATTGAGGTACAAACCGGCCACATGGGTAACACTTTAGACCGGGCACATGGGTAACAGTTATAAACGGCATAGCAGAGGAGACTCACTATGCCCTGGACTGAGACTGTTACCATGCAACGCCTTGAATTCATCCTCGCCTGCCAGGCAGGCGGGGAATCCATGACGCAGCTGTGTCACCGCCACGGCATCAGCCGCAAAACCGGCTACAAGTGGCTCAGCCGCTTTAACCCCGGAGAGCTCTCCTCGCTTGAAAATCTCTCCCGCGCCCGCCATCTCCAGCCCGATAAAATCGCCCCCGACATCGCCGCGCGCCTTGTTCAGTTCCGCCAGCAGCACCCCGACTGGGGGCCAAAAAAAATCCGCCACTGGTTCCTCAGCAACGGCGCTGACTTCATCGTGCCCGCCGCCAGCACCATCGGCGACCTGCTGAAGGCGGCGGGAATGGTGCAGCCGCGGACGCCGCGTAAGCGAACGCCGGGCAACCTGCGCAGTCTCACGACACCCGTGAGGAATAACCACGTCTGGAGCGCTGATTTTAAAGGGCGCTTCCGCCTGAAAGACGGCAACTGGTGCCGCCCCTTCACGCTCACCGATAACCACAGCCGCTACCTGCTGTCCTGCGAGCCGGGCACGTCGGAGACCACGGTGTTCGTGCGCGGCTGCATGGAAAAGGCCTTCCTGGAAGGCGGGCTGCCCGACGTTATCCGCACCGACAACGGCTCGCCCTTCGTTGCGCCGGGCATCCTCGCGCTGACGCAGCTGAGCGTGTGGCTGATAAAACTGGGGATACAGCCGGAAAGAACCGCGCCGGGCTGTCCGGGGCAGAACGCCCGCCACGAGCGGATGCACCGGTCGCTGAAGGTCGCCATGAGCCACCACGACGTCTTTGGCTCGCTGCCGGAGCAGCAGGCGTGGTGCAGCGGATGGCGGAACGAGTTCAATCAGGAAAAGCCGCATGAGGCACACGGGCAGCAGCCGCCCGCAAAAATATGGACGCCTTCACCGCGGAGATGGGACGGAAAAGTGCCGGAGGTGGGTTATCCGGAGGGGGCGAAGCTGTATAAAGTCGGTGAAAAAGGCGACCTGAGGCTGAACGGGCGGACCTTCCTGAGCGCAGCGTTACGGGGCGAGTACGTGCGGTTCCTGGAAGTGGACGACGGCATTGACGTCATCCTCTTCGACAGGCTCATCCTTGCGTATTATGACCGGGCAGAAAAGCGAATTATCCGGATCGACTGACCACAAAAAGTGTTACCTGTGTGCCCGGTCTGATCTGTTACCCATGTGCCCGGTCGTACCTTTATGCGCACCGTCATCATCAGGTCGCGCTGGCCTGACCGAGCGGCATTACGCCATGGCTGGCGCCCCACTTTTACCGGGTCGCCAGCAACGCCGCGACTTGCCGCACATCCGCCACGTTATCCAGCGTCAGACACAGCGTTTCCAGCTGCTGCACCTGTGCCGCCGGCAAGACACGCGCGGCGAGGCTGCGGTATTTGGCGCGCAGCGCCGCGTCGCTCAGCGGATTCGCCGGCGATCCGGACGGCACCGCGACGTGCTGCTGCCACTGCTGGCCCTGCACCGTTTCCAGCCGGACCCACGGCTCATCATCGCGCCCCTGCTGGTGGTCAATCTCCAGCTCAATACGCGCCATCAGCGCGGCAGCTTCCGCACTCAGGCGACGGCTGTCGTCATAACTCGCCAGCTCCGCAGAGCCGAACAGCGCTCGCGCCGTCAGCGCATACGGCAGGCTCATTTGCGCGGCGGCGAGGCTGGTGAGCTCACGCGTGCCGCACATCTCCAGCAGGAACGGATTGAGCCCGACCACAATGCGCGCGATGTCCCCGGTCGCCACCGCATGCTGCTCAAGCAGCAGACCCAGCGCATCGATCGCCGCATGCGTACCGCGACAGGCGGCGTACGGCTTGATGGAACAGCGCGCCAGTTTCCACACCTCGCCCAGTTGGGCCGTGAGCGCGGCGGGCTGTTGCGTTTCACCGGCCAGCGTTTGCAGAAAGCCGCCCCAGCGCGCCTCAAATACCGCGGCCGGTCCGCTAATGCCGCGCTGTGCCAGCAGCGCCGCCTGTACGCCCCCTTCCGCCGCGCGCGCCGCGTGCAGCTTTTTGGTGTGTGAGCCATCATGAATAAAGCCCCACAGGCCACCACTGAAGCTGGCAGCGATGCCCAGCGCTGAGGCACACTGCGCGGCCGACAGCCGCAGTAAACAACTGACGGCGGCCGCCGCGCCAAAAACGCCACAGCTGGCAGTTGAGTGCCAGCCCGCACCGTTGTGCGCCGCATACCCCCCGCAGGCTTCCAGCACGCGGCGGCCGATGTCATAACCGACGACCATCGCGGTGAGAAACCCCCGGCCGTCGACCGGCTGCGTCGCCAGCGGCAGTGCCGCCAGCAGCGCCGGTAACACCACGGCACCGGAGTGATCGCAGCCGCCGGTGTCGTCCAGTTCATACATGTGCGCCGCCACGCCGTTGAGCCACGCCGCCTGGCGCGGGGAAGCTTGCTGCGCACAGCCCCACAGCTGCGCCACGGCGCTGCCGCCCTCTTCGGCCACCAGCGCCCGGCATTCGCGCCAGATCGGGCTGTCACAGCCCGCCAGCGCCGCGCCGAGCGTATCCAGCAGATGGCGCTTCGCCTGCGCTACCAGCGGTTCCGGCAGCTGGGCAAAGCGGGTGGCCGCGATGAAGTCCGCCAGCCGATCAAGCGTGGTGTCCATGTTCGCCTCCGCTGAGCCGGGCAAACACCTCTGCCGGATGATCGGCATCGTTATCCGGCTGCGTCTGCCAGTGCGCGGCCACCTGGCCGGCAGTAGCGATCCACACGTCATGCTGCTGCAGCGTCTCCAGCAGCTGACGCAGCAGGCCAATGCGTCCGGCGGTGCCGATAATTTCCGGGTGCAGCCGCAACAGGTAGCACAGGCCGAAACGGTGAAAACCGTGGAAATCCTGCGTCAGGTTAGCCAGCGTTTCGCCATAGGGCGCGATGCGCGACTGTCCGGGCGGAATCGCCGGGCTGAGGTTGAAGGCAAAATAGGGCGCATCCTCCAGCGTGTAGTGCATGGGCAGCTCCACCAGCCGGGTGCCGGGGTGAAAATAGGGTAAGTCATCACCGCGCCAGCTGGAGGACCAGCGAATGCCTTGCGTTGCCAGCGCCGCAGCAAGGCCCGGTTTCCACTGGCCAGCCGGCGTGCGAAACCCTGCAATCGGCTGGCCGGTCAGCTGCGCCAGCCGCTCGCAGCCGCGCGTCACGCTGGCAATCTGCTGCGCCAGGGTCAGCGCAGAGAAGTCTTCGTGTCGCTCACCGCTGCAGGCGATCTCATGCCCGGCGGCGACAATACGCTGCAGCACCTGCGGCTGCTCTTCGGCGACGATGGCCGGTAAGCACCAGCTGGCCAGCAGCTGTTTCTCCGCCAGCAGATCCAGCAGACGATCAACGCCGCGCAGCGTGCCATAGCGCCACACCGACAGGGTTTTATCGCGCCCGGCAACCGCAGGCGCCTGCGTCAGGATGCCGTGAATATCGTGATAGTCGATGGTAATGATGGCCGCCGATTGTTTGCCCGACGGCCAGCGTGAATGTTCAGTCATGTTGCTGCTCCTGCAAATACCACGCGGCCACCGCATCACAGCGCGCAAACCACACATCGTCGCGCGCCGTCATGTGGGCAAACAGCTGCTCCAGCAACAGCAAACAGCCGGGCTGCCCGGATATTTTCGGGTGGAACAGCGTGGTCAGGCACAGTCCTTCGGCCATCGCGCCGTCAAATTCGCGCTGCCAGTTATCACCGGTGTGCGCATAGCTGGCGATGCGATCGCCGCCCTGTGGAAAATCCGGCTGGCGCGTGTAGGCCAGCGAGGCGTAATCATCCATCTCCCATTTGCCGGGAATCTCCACCAGCGGCGTATGCCCGGCGACGGCAATGCTGTACGGCCGATCGTCACCACGCATGCTGCTGGAGTAAATCACCCCGGCTTCCCGCAGAATCTGCGGCGTTTCGGCGTGCCAGTCGCCGGAAGGAGTGCGGAAACCGCAAGCGCGGATACCAAGATGTTGCTGAAAGATGGCGGCAGAGCGCGCCATCACGGCGCGCTGTTCATCTGGCGTAATCGCCCAGAACGATTCGTGGCGATAACCGTGATAGGCCACTTCGTGGCCCTGTTCGATAATCGCCTGGCACTGCCGCGGCCACTGCTCCACCACCCACGCCGGGACAAAAAACGTGGCCGGCAGTTGAAAGGCGCGCAGCAGATCCAGCAGCCGACCGAGCGCGCGAAACGGCCCGTAGGCGCCAAAGGTGAAATACTCTGGTGTTGACCACAGGCTGCCATTGAGCATGGCATCGCCAGTGGGACCATCAAGATCAAACGCCAGCGCCATACAGCCACGCTTGCCCTGCGGCCAGCGCACTGCGCCCGGTTGTTGCATACGCCCGCTCCTTAGCCCTGATTTACCGTGGCTTCGGCAATGCCGTTGTCGCTCAGGCCCCATTTACTGAGGATTTTCTGGTAGCTGCCATCGGCAATCATGGCATTGATGGCTGCCTGAATCGCCGTGGTCAGCTCACCGGCATCTTTACCCAGCGCCATGCCGGTGTACTGGAAGGAGAAGGCTTTATCCAGCGGCTTAAAGGTGCCTTTTTCCAGATTCATGATGTACGGCAGGGTTTCGCTGCCCTGTACCGCGCCATCCAGACGACGCTGACGCAGTTGCGTGCGCGCATCGGCGGTGCCTTCCGCGCCCACCACGATAATCGCAGGTTTACCGGCCGCTTCGCAGTGCGCTTTTGACCAGGTAGCAATCTCCTGCGGGAAGGTGGTGCGGCGGCTGGTGCCTACTTTTTTGCCGCACAGATCGGTGGCGCTGTTGATGTCGCTGCGCGCCGCCAGGGTGTAGAATTGCGGACCGGTTTTGAAGTAGTCGATAAAGTTAACCACCTTCTGCCGCTCTTTGGTGTCGGTCATGCCGGACATCACCAGATCGACGCGTTTGGTCACCACCGCGTTGACCATCTGTTCAAACGCGATCTCCTGCCAGTTAACCTTCACGCCGAGCTTCTCGCCAATTGCCTGGCCCAGCTCATAATCGACGCCGCTCAGCTGATTGGTGGCCGGATCTTTAAAATCCATCGGCGGGTAGTTCGGCATGATGGCGACGGTCAGCCCTTTCTCTTTGATACTGGCCGGTACGGCAATCTCCGCCCAGGCAGAGGATTGCAGCAGCAGCGCGGCACTGATGGCACTCAATAACAATTTTTTCATCTATTCACCCCGGTCACGTTAAAGAAGAATCGCGTTGATAAAGTTTTTCATCCGTGGGTTTTGCGGGTTCAGCAGAATCTCTTCCGGTGCGCCCTGCTCAATAATGCGTCCCTCATCCATAAACACCACCTGGTTGGCGACCTCACGCGCAAAGCCCATTTCGTGGGTCACCACCAGCATGGTGGTGCCTTCTTTTGCCAGCTGGCGCATCACCGCCAGCACTTCACCGACCATCTCCGGATCGAGCGCCGAGGTCGGTTCATCAAACAGCATCAGTTTGGGTTTCATCGCCAGCGCGCGGGCAATCGCCACGCGCTGCTGCTGACCGCCGGAGAGCGACTGCGGATAGTCGTGCGCTTTGTGCGCCAGTCCGACGCGATCCAGCAGCGCCATCGCCTCTTCGCTGGCTTCGCGTTTCGGGCGCAGCAGCACGCGACACGGCCCCTCAATGATGTTCTCCAGCGCGGTCTTGTGCGGAAACAGGTTGAAGCGCTGAAATACCATGCCGGTCTGCAGCCGCTGGCGCGCAATCTGTTTGTCACTCAGCGGGTGCAGCTTGTTGCCGGCAATGCGATAACCCGCCAGTTCGTTGTCGACCCAGATACCGCCCTGATCCACTTTCTCCAGCTGGTTGATACAGCGCAGAAAGGTGCTCTTACCGGAACCCGACGGGCCGAGAATGCACATCACCTCGCCGTAGTTCACTTCCAGGCTGACGTCCTTCAGCGCGTGGAACTGATCGAAATATTTGTTCACCTTGACGGCGCGCACGATGTTTCTCATCTCTCACTCCCGGTTACTGGCGACGACGATGGCCGCGTGAGAAGTAGCGTTCCAGCTGGCTCTGCCCGAAAGACAGCAGCGTCACGATAATCAGGTACCAGATGCCCGCGACAAACAGCAGCTCCATCACGCGCGCGTTGGCGAAGTAGATGGTTTGCGCGTTGTACAGCAGCTCGGAGTACTGAATCATGCTGGCCAGACTGGTGGTTTTGATCATGCTGATGAACTCATTGCCGACCGGCGGCAGAATCACCCGCATCGCCTGCGGCAGAATGATGCGCTGCAGCGCCTGCAAACGCGGCATGCCGATGGCTTTGGCGGCTTCATACTGTCCGGTATCCACCGATAACAGCCCGGCGCGCACCACTTCTGAGGTGTAGGCGCCCTGATTGATGCTCAGGCCGAGCAGCGCGGCGAGAAACGGCGTCATCACCGTGACGGTTTGCACGCTGAACAGACCGGGAATGCTGATGGTGGGAAACACCAGCGCCAGGTTGAACCACAGCAGCAGTTGCAGAATCAGCGGCGTGCCGCGAAAGATCCACGCATAGCCCACCGCGATATAGTGCAGCACCGGATTGGGCGACATGTACATGATGGCGGTGATGACGCCAAACAGGATGCCCAGCGCCATCGCCAGCACCGACATAATCAGCGTGTTAACCACGCCGTTAAGGATTGCCTGCGCGGTGAAGAACTGGCCGACGAACGACCACTCAATATTGCCGTGCGCAAAGGCGTTAACCAGCAGCGCCAGCAGCACGAGGATCACTGCCGATGCGGTGATGCGGCCATAATAGCGGCGCGGCACCACCTGATAGCGATCAAGATCGTAATGGGGCTGGACGCGGCCATTGTTGACCGACGGTTCAACCGGCGTGGTGTGTGACATAGGCTCTCCTCAGGCGCGCGGTCCGGCGTAATCATCGGCCCAGCGCTGCTGGTCCTGCATCAGGGTTTGCAGACGGGCCAGCTGCTCGCGCACCCGTGCCGGCGCGGTGCCGCCGTAGCCGCTGCGGGCTGCCAGCGCCGCTTCCAGCGTTAACGCCTGACGCACCTCGGGCGTGAGACGTGCATCGACGCCGTACAGCTGCGCATCGCTGAGATCGGCCAGGCCGCAGTTTTCGCGTTCACACAGCTGCACCAGCTGGCCGGTAATCTCGTGCGCCTCGCGGAATGGCACGCCGCGCATTGCCAGCCAGTCGGCCACTTCGGTCGCCAGCGTAAAGCCATCCGGCGCCTGCTCGCGCATCACTCCGGTGTTGAATTTCAGCGTCGCCATCATGCCGGCCATGGCAGGCAGCACCATCAGCAGCGTGTCGACCGCATCAATCACGTTACGTTTGTCGTCGCTGAGATCGCGGTTGTAAGAGAGCGGCATGGCTTTCATGGTGGTCAGCAGCGCCATCAGGTTACCAACCAGCCGGCCGCTGCGGCCGCGCGTCAGCTCGGCAATGTCCGGATTTTTCTTCTGCGGCATGATCGAGCTGCCGGTGGCATAACTGTCGTGCAGCTCCACCCAGCGGAACTGTCGTGACGCCCACAGGCACACCTCCTCACACAGCCGGGACAGGTTGATGCCGATCATGCTGGTGACGAACAGGAATTCCGCGGCGTAGTCGCGGCTGGCGACCGCATCGATCGAGTTTTCACACGGCGCCAGATAAGCGAGATCGGCAGCGGCCAGCTCTGGCTGACGCGCAATCGCCGAACCGGCCATCGCCGCCGCGCCCAGCGGACAGCGCGCGCTGCGGCGATCCCAGTCCTGCATACGCTCGATGTCACGCGCGAAGGATTGGGCATGCGCCAGCAGCTGATGGCCAAACACAATCGGCTGCGCCTGCTGCAGATGGGTGAAGCCGGGCGCGACGCTGTCGGTGTGTTGCGCGGCCTGCGTCACCAGCGCCTGCTGCAACTGCAACAGCGCGCTCACCAGCTTGCGGCCGTTATCCCGCAGGTAGAGACGCAGATCGTTGACGGTCTGATCGTTGCGTGAACGGCCGGCACGCAGCTTGCCGCCCATCGCGCCGAGGCGTTCTGTCAGCGCGCGTTCGATGAAGGTATGCACGTCTTCATCGGCGGCAATCGGCTGCAGCTGGCCAGCGCGATAATCGGCGTCCAGCGCGTCAATCGCCGCCAGCATGGTATCCAGCTCGTCAGCACTCAATAGCCCGGCACGCGCCAGCTCGCGCGCATGGGCGCGGCAACCGGCGAGGTCGTACGGCGCCAGCGCAAAGTAATAATCCGGGCTACGCGACAGCGCGGTTAAACTGGCTGCCGGAGCCGCTTTAAAACGTGCACCCCATAACAGTTCGGCATTCTCAGACATGCTATTTCCCTCACAAATCAGCCGCAGCAATATGAAAAAGTTTGGATTCAGCCGGCAGCGATAATAAAAACTTATTTTATTGCCACGCTGGCAAATAGGTGGTATTTCAGATTCACTGTACTTTCACCGCAATTATTCCGGAGTTGAATAGCAAAAATGGAAAGTAAAGTTTCCCAGTCTGGAAACAATGCGAATAATCGCGGCGATAATGCGGTTCTGGCGCTGAGTAATATCGACTTAAAATTGCTGCGGGTATTTAAATGCGTCGTGGAAGCCGGCGGATTAACCGCCGCCAGTCACGAATTAAATATTGGCCTGGCGGCGATCAGTAAACAGGTTTCTGACCTGGAGATTCGGCTGGGCATGACGCTGTGCAGCCGCGGCCGTGAAGGTTTTGAGCTGACGCAGCACGGCATCAATGTTTATCAGGCCACGCTGGAGCTGTTCGTGTCGCTCAACCTGTTTCGCGAGCGGCTGCACAATAGTCGCAACGAGCTGCTGGGCGACATCGCGATTTGCGTGGTGGATAACACCATTAGCGATCCGCACTCGCCGGTCACCAGTGCGGTGCAACAGTTGCACCAGAAAGCGCCAAAGGTGCAGATTCGTCTGCAGACCGCACAGCTGGATGATATTGAACGCGGCATAAGCGAAGGGCGTTTTCATTGCGGCATTGCGCCCGTGTATGAAATGAAAAATGAGTTTGATTACTTCGAACTTTATAAAGAATACGCAAAATTATATTGCGCTGCGTCACATCCTCTCTATTGCGGATCTTGCGATAAAAATATTTCGGTGGATGTATTACGTCAGCAGAAAATTATTAATCATTTATATGTTACTCCGCGCGATGAACGCCGCCTGATTCCGGTGCAGGAGAGCGGTGTGCAGGCGGTGCAGGTGGAATCGGTGGCCATGCTGATTTTAACCGGTCACTTTATTGGGTATTTACCGGAACATTATGCCGCTCCGTTTATTGCCCGCGGACAATTGTGTGAACTGGGCGATGACACGCTGCGGCGCGAAACCGCATTTTGTCTGGTGATGAAGAAAGGCCGGAAAATAAATCCGATCATCCGGCTGTTTATGCAGGCGCTGGGGTTGGGCGATGCGGCGGCGGCGCACTGATTTGGTGCGTGTGACCGGGTTTCTGCTGGCACGGGATGGGAATGTGTACGCTGATGCCCTCACCCCGGCCCTCTCCCACCGGGAGAGGGAGACGCAGCTGCGGACAAGGGAGAGTCAGCCTGCGGAAAGGGAGAGGCAGCCTGTGGACAAGGGAAACGCGGCGTCCGGTAACAGCAACCAGAACGCTTACGTCAGCCGCTTATACATCACCGTGGTAGCATCCAGCTCGCCGGCCGTGGATTCGGCATAGCACGGAATCGAACCCGCCACCTGCCAGCCGAGCGACAGATAGAGCGCGCTGGCAACATCGCCGCTGCGCGTATCCAGCACCAGCAGCGTTTTTCCCTGCTGCTGCGCCAGCTGCTCGGCACGTAACATCAGACGGCGCGCAATGCCCTGACGTCGCGCACGCGGATGCACCAGCAGCTTGCTGATCTCCGCGCGATGGCGGCCGTTCGGCATACTGCTGAAGCCCAGCATCACCGTGGCCACTATCTCGCCCGCTTGCCAGGCCACCAGCAGCTGGTTATCACCGCTCGCCAGGCTGTAAATTTTGTCCTGCCAGAAACGCGCCATCACGGCGCGATCGTCTGCGTCAATGAAGCCGACACTGGCACCGTCTGCCACGCAGCCGTGCAGCACCTCACACAGTGACGCCAGCAGCGGCTGCGCCTGGGTGGCGCTGAGAGAGTCGATTTCAATCATGGTTTGCACACCACCAGAATGTAGCGCGCGCCGCCTTCGGCATGCGCCTGAAAAGAGGAACGTCCGCTGAGGTGGAAGCGCAGGCAATCGCCGGCCTGAAGCGTCCAGCTCTGCGTCTCCATAGTGAGGGTCAGCTCGCCCGACTGCAGCCAGATGTGCTGTTCCAGCCCCTGTACCGGCGGCGCATCATAATCAATGCGCGCGCCAGGACGCAGCACGCCCTCCACCAGCTCCGCTTTAAACTGACTAGCCGGCGGCGAGACGTTGCGCCGCTGGAAGCCGCTGAGCGTATCCTGCCAGACCGGCTGCTGCTCCGCTTTCAGCAGCAGCGCCGCTTCTTCTTCTACTTCGCTGAGCAGTCGCGACATGGTTAAACCGTAGGCTACGCACAAGCGATTAAGCAAAGCGGCGGTAGGGCTGGTCTCGGCGCGCTCAATGCGCGACAATGATGCCCGGCTAATGCCGGTTGCCAGAGCCAGTTCATCCAGCGACCAGCCGCGCTGCAGGCGTAATTCCGCCAGACGTGCCGCAAGCCGATCTTCCGTATTTAGAGCAGACATCTTCAACCTCTCATTTTCGGGAAATAAATCTCACATAAGAGATAAAGCCCGAAATCGTGCAGTGGGTCAAGTTGTACAATAAAATAATCATTGTACAAGCTCACTCTGGCGGTTAAGGTGTTGTTATGCAGGTCAGAATTTTAGAGGATGCCATGGCCTTATACAGTATCGGTGATGTTGCCGAGCGCTGTGGAATTAACCCGGTAACCCTGCGCGCCTGGCAGCGTCGTTATGGATTGTTAAAGCCGCAGCGCACTGAGGGTGGTCATCGACAATTTGATGATGAAGATGTTCAGCGGATCGAAGAGATCAAACGCTGGATAGAGAGCGGTGTGCCTGTTGGCAAAGTCAAAGCCCTGCTTGAAGGAGAGACCTTCAACGTGCATGACGGCTGGACGGCGCTGCAGGAAGAGCTGATGAGCGTGCTGCGCCACGTGCGCGCCTCCAAACTGCGCACCAAAATCGCCACCATTGGCCGTGAACACCCGGTCGATGCGCTGATTGACCACGTTTTTGTACCGGTACGCCAGCGTCTCGGGCTGGATCAAAATACCGCCCGCACCATGTGCAGTCTGCTGGACGGCGCGCTGATTGATTATGTCGCGTTCTGTCTGGCAGGCGCGCGTAAAAAAGCCGGCAAAGATGCCTTAATGATTGGCTGGGGCGTAGAAGATCGCACCCGCATCTGGCTGGAAGCCTGGCGCTTAGCGCAGCAGGGCTGGCGCATTGATGTGCTGGCAGAACCACTGGATATGCCGCGTCCGGAGCTGTTTCCCGGCCAGCATCTGTTTATCTGGACCGGTAAAAAGCCGACGCGCCGCCAGCTGGAGCAGTTCGAACACTGGCAGGCTCAGGGCTTCTCGATTCACGTCCACGAACCCACCTGAAAAATCGCACATGCGGCCTTTGCCTTACCGCATGTGCGCGTTATCATGCCGCACTTCATGACTTTTCTCAGGTTTACCTATGAACTGGAATAAAATTCTCATTGGCACCCTGTTTGCCATCATGGCGATTGGCGGCATGGGCGGCATGATGCTGGTTGGCTACAGCCTTATTCTGCATACCCACTGAGTGCGTGCTGCAACCGCTCCAGCAGCCGGTCGCAGATCAGCGCCAGCAGCGCCACCAGCAGCGCGCCCTGAATCACATAGGCGGTATTGAAGCCGCTCAGACCGATAATCACCGGCGAACCCAGACTCTCCGCCCCGACGGTTGAGGCGATGGTTGCGGTACCGATGTTGATCATCACTGAGGTGCGCACGCCCGCCATAATCACCGGTGCCGCCAGCGCCAGCTCTATCTGCCACAGACGCCGCCACGGTCCCATTCCCAGACCGACGGCGATCTCACGACTGCTGGCCGGGAGCTGTCCAGTCCCGCCAGCGTGCCCTGCAGAATCGGCAACAGCCCATACAGAAACAGCGCCATCACCGCCGGCGCAGCGCCAAAGCCCATGACCGGCACGGCAATCGCCAGCACCGCCACCGGCGGAAAGGTCTGACCGGCAGCCGCCAGCGTCTCCAGCAGCGGGCGGAACGCCCTGCCGCCGTGACGGGTAGCGAAGACCGCACAGCCAACGCCCACCACTATCGCCAGCACGCTGCCGCTGATCACCAGCAACAGATGGGCCAGCGCCAGCTGCCAGAAACTCTCCTGCTGGTACAGCGGACGCTCCAGCTGCGGAAACCAGTGCGCAAACAGCGGCGCACTGTGCGGTAACCCCCACAGCAACAGCAGAAATACCCCCAGCAGCCAGTACAGCGGATCGCGCAGCACTCGCATCAGCCCGCCTCCTGCTGTCGCAGCAAATCGCTAAAGTGCAGCACGCCCAGCGGCTGCTGATGCTGATCAACAACCGGTAATTTGTCGGTGCGGCGCGCAATAAACTGCGACAGCGCCTCGCGCAGCGTCAGCCCGGCGGCGATCGGTTCCGCCTCCAGCCACTCACCGCGTCGTGCCGCACTGCCGGCCCGCCCCAGCGCCAGCAGACGCACGCCCAGCTCGCTGCGGCCAAAGAACTGGCGCGCGAAATCACTGGCAGGCTGCGTCAGCAGGTCAATCGGCCGTCCCTGCTGCACAATCTCTCCGCCGTCCATCAGCACCAGCTGATCGGCGAGGGTTAACGCTTCGTCGATATCGTGCGTCACCAGCACCACGGTGCGCCCCGACAGCTGCTGAATGCGCAGCATCTCCTGCTGCAGCGCCTGCCGGTTGACCGGATCGAGCGCGCCGAAGGGTTCATCCATCAGCAGCAGTTCCGGATCGGCCGCCAGCGCGCGCGCCACGCCAACACGCTGCTGCTGACCGCCGGAGAGCTGGTGCGGATAGCGCGACGCCAGCTGACTGTCGAGATTGAGCAGCGCCAGCAGCTCCTCAACCCGTGCGGCAATTTTTTCCCGCGGCCAGCCGAGCAGCGACGGCACGGTGGCGATATTTTTGGCCACATTCCAGTGTGGAAACAGGCCGATGGACTGAATGGCATAGCCAATGCGCCGCCGCAGCGCGCGCGCATCCATCTGCTCGATCGGCTCACCGGCAAAACGGATTTCGCCGCTGTCATGCTCAACCAGCCGGTTAATCATCTTCAGCGTGGTGGATTTACCCGAGCCGGACGTGCCAATCAGCACGGTAAAACTGCCCTTCTCAATCTTCAGCGACAGGTTGCGAATCGCCTCTTTACCGGCGAACGCTTTGCTCACCTGATGAAATTCAATCATGTCCTCTCTCCAGCAGCGCCGACAGCAATCGCAGCAGCGCATCGAATATCACCGCCAGCGCCACCACCGGAATCACGCCCAGCAGCACCAGATCCAGCGCGCTGCTCAGCAATCCCTGAAACACAATGGCGCCGAAGCCGCCGGCCCCAATCAGTGCGGCGACCACCGCCAGCCCGACGGTTTGCACCACCACCACGCGCAGTCCGGAGAGCCACACCGGCAGCGCCAGGGGCAGCTCGGCGTGCCAGAACTGCTGCCAGCTACTCATGCCCATGCCGCGCGCGGTTTCACGCACCTCCTGCGGCACCTGCTGCAGCCCCGCAACCACGCTGCGCACCAGCGGCAGCAGTGCATACAGCACCAGCGCAATCAGCGCTGGCGCGACGCCAATCCCGCTGATACCGAGGCGCGCCAGCTGCGGAAAATGCGCCGCCAGCCCGGCCAGCGGTGCAATCAGCAGGCCAAACAACGCCACAGACGGCACGGTCTGGATCAGATTCAGCACGCTGAAGGCGACATGTTGCCAGCGGGCGCGACGCGCGATGGCGAGTCCAAGCGGCAGACCAATCAGTAAGGTGGGCAACAGCGTGCCGCCCAGCAGCAGCAGATGCTGGCTGAACGCGGCGTTAAAGACGGCGGTGCGATTGCTGTACTCTTTCAGCAGCGACAGCGCGTCAAGCTGACCACTCAGCAGCAGTATCAGCGGCGGCAGCCACAGTTGCAGATTAAGCAGAATACGCAGCGGCGTCTGCTGGCTAAGCTGGCGAATCGCTTCGGCGGCCAGCAGCAGCGCTAATCCTGCCGCACACCATAGGCCGCTGCCCAGCGCGGTGCGCGCCAGCGGGCTGCCGCTGCGGGCCAGCTCACTGGCGGCGTGGCCGCCGATGCCAATCAGCAGGGCGAACAGTAGCTCCGCGCCCAGCAGCTGCGCCAGTGCCGCACCGCGTCCCGGCGGCCACCATAATCCCAGCCATAGCCATAACAGCGGCAGCAACAGCAGCCAGCCCGCCGTTATCTGCCAAAGCATCAGCGGCTGTCCGGAGACCAGCCGGTTGGCCGCATAGCTCAGCAGCGGTAGCGCTCCCAGCGCCAGCGTGATCAGCAGCGTCAGCACCAGCAGCACCGGCTGCTGGCGCGGTCGGTTTATCCGTGACAGCACCGCTTACAGCAACTTATTCTGCTGCAGCCACTGCTGCGCCACCTGGCTGGCGTCCTGACCGTCAACGGCGATTTGCGCGTTGAGCTGCTGCAGGGTTTTCTCATCCAGCTTGCTGAATACCGGCTGCAGCCAGTCGGCAATCTGCGGGTACTGTTGCAGCACGCTGGCGCGGATCACCGGCGCGGGCGCGTAAATCGGCTGTACGCCCTTCGGGTCGCTCAGGGTTTGCAGGCCGAGCGCCGCGACCGGGCCGTCGGTACCGTAAGCCATCGCCGCATTGACGCCGGACGTTTGCTGGGCGGCCGCTTTGATGGTAACAGCGGTGTCCCCGCCAGCCAGCGACAGCAGCTGTGACTGGCCCAGCTTGAAGTTGTAGGCTTTCTCAAACGCTGGCAGCGCATCGCTGCGCTCGATGAACTCCGCCGATGCCGCCAGCTTAAAGGTACCGCCTTTTTTCAGGTAAGCGCTGAGATCGTCGAGGGATTGCAGGTTATTCTGCTGCGCGACATCGCCGCGCACCGCAATGGTCCAGGTGTTATTGGCCGGTGCGGGCGTCAGCCACACCAGATGATTTTTCTCTGCATCGAGCTTTTTCACCTTTTCATAGCCCTGCTGCGCGTTTTTCCACGCCGCGTCCTTCTCATCATTGAAGAAGAACGCCCCGTTGCCGGTATATTCCGGGTAGATATCCAGCTCACCGGCGGTGATTGCGCCGCGCACCACCTGCGTGGTACCGAGCTGGATTTTATTCACGGTTTTTACCCCATGCTGGTTCAGCACCTGCAGAATGATGTTGCCGAGCAGCGAACCTTCAGTATCGATCTTGGAACCTACCTTGACCGGGTCCGCTGCCTGCACGGCCCCGACACTCATCGCGAATGCGATCATCCCCAATAAACCCTGCTTAATCATGGCGCTTTCCTCAGCATTATTTTCTTTCAGTGATTATCAAGCGTAGCCTGGCGAAACGGGATGGGTGCGGTCAAGCGGCGCAATTCGTTCTTTTTCTGCTATCCGTTGCCGGTTTTATAGAACGCTTTGGTTGCACTTATAACCAAATAGAATTTTTCACATCCGTGGCGCGGCTTATGCTCATAGCCCCACTCTTTACAATAAATCACACAACATCATGTCTGACTTAACTTCTTCGGCGCACGTGGCGCTGGCAGGGAATACGCCGCAGGGCGAGACGCAGTGGATTCGCAGCGCGGCCGACGTGACGCGGCTGGTCAATAACAGTAACGCCTCGCGCAGCAATGCACGCATCGTCATCGCCATTGCGCTGGGCGGGGTTTTTCTCGATGCCTACGATCTCGGTGCGCTGGCCTTCGGTATTAAAGATGTCACGCGCGAATTCAATCTGACGCCCGCCGGCACTGGCATGGTGGCGTCGGCTATCACCTTTGGCGCGATTGTTGGCGCGCTGATCGGTGGCTATCTCACCGATAAAATTGGCCGCTATCGGGTCTTTATGGCCGATATGTTCTTTTTCGTGGTGGCGGCACTGGCCTGTGCCTTTGCGCCGAACGAGTACGTGCTGGCGGCGGCGCGCTTTGTAATGGGGCTCGGCGTCGGCATCGATCTGCCGGTGGCGATGGCGTTTCTGGCGGAGTTTTCCCGACTGCGCGGTCAGGGCAATAAGGCCGCCAGCGTCGCGATGTGGTGTCCCACCTGGTACGCGGCGATCAGCATCTCCTATCTGCTGGTGCTGCTGCTATATGCGGTGCTGCCAGAGAGCCATACTGACTGGCTGTGGCGGCTGATCCTCGGCTTTGGCGCGGTACCGGCGCTGTTGATCATCGCCATCCGCAGTCGTTACATGAGCGAATCACCGATCTGGGCGGCAAATCAGGGCAACCTGCAGGGTGCAGCGGCAATCCTGCGGCGGTCATATAACATCAACGCGGAGGTCGCGCAGGATGCCGAGCTCACTGCCGTACAGCCAGTACGTAAAGCCAGCTGGCGCAACTATGGCGCGCTGCTGCAAGGCGTTTACCGCCGCCGTACGCTACTGGCAACGATAACCTCGATTGCCTCGTCGTTCGCCTATAACGCCGTGGCCTTTGGCCTGCCGGTGATCATCTCCAGCTTCCTCGCGCAGTCGATGCTGACCACCATTCTGGTCTCGCTGGCGCTTAACCTGCTGTTTGCGTTTGTTGGCGGCCTGCTGGCGGTGCGGCTGGTGCCACGGCTGGGCGCGTGGAAGATGTCGGTGGCCGGTTACGCCTGCCAGTGTGCGGCGCTGCTGGGCCTGGCGCTGATTGGTCGCCCGGCCGGCGGCGAGGAAGCGGCCCTGGCGATTGCCATGCTGGCGCTGTTCCTGTTCGGCCAGGGGTTTGGTCCGGGTTCGCACACCATGACCTTTGCCTCGCTGAGCTATCCGGCTTCGCTGCGTGGCGTGGGCGTCGGCTTTAACCAGACGCTGATGCGCGCCAGTTCGACGGTATCCCTGTTTGTGTTTCCGCTGCTGGTCGCGGCGTTCGGCACCGGCGTGTTCTGGGTGATCCTGCTCGCACCGCTGGCCGGATTACTGGCGCTGCTGGCGATTCGCTGGGAACCGTCAGGCTATGACGTCGATGCGGAAGATTTTCAGTAAGCGGATAACGCCTCAGCGATGAGGCGTTGGCTCAGGCGGTGAGGCGGAAATCGCCCAGCGTGTTGGGGATGCGCGGAAAAGTGTGCAGGAACCACGGCGTGAATTGTGCCGGATTGTCGCGCATCTCCTGCTGAATCTGTTCGACTGAGCGGTAACACCAGTCGTCAGCCTCATCAAGGTTGAGCACCGGCACTTCGTCACTGATGGCGAAAAACACGTGACCGTACTCATGTTCGATCAGACCGTTGCTGAGCGGCAGGTTATAGCTCAGTTCAAACACCGGCGTTAACGCCAGATCCAGTCCCATCTCTTCACGCAGGCGGCGCTCAGCCGCATCGCGCGTCGGCTCCTGCGGGTAGGGATGGCTGCAGCAGGTATTGCTCCACAAACCGCCGCAGTGATACTTGCTTTGCGCCCGGCGCTGCAGCAACAGTTCATGGCGCGAATTGAACACGTAAACCGTTACCGCACGATGCAGCAATCCTTTCTCATGCACTTCCAGCTTTTCCATCTTGCCGGTGGGACGATCGAGGTGGTCAACGAGGATAACTTCAATGGCGGGCATGACAACTCCTTCGGAAAAATCCCCACTATTGTACACAATAGCGGAAGCGGCAGCGGAGAAAATCGCGCACATTCCGTGCGCTGGCGCGATAAGCAGTAAGCTTAGCAGCCAGCAGATAATTCAGCAGAAAAAGGCGGGGAAAAGCGTGACAGCGGCGCAAAAAACGCGCCGCTGTGCTCTCTGACGGAATGAATTACAGTTTGAAGCCGTGCACCACCTGCTCAAGCTGCACGCTCTGCTCTTCCATGGCGCGCGCCGCTGCCGAGACCTGCTCCACCAGCGCCGCGTTCTGCTGGGTGCTGCCGTCGAGCTGGGTAATCGCCACGTTCACCTGTTCGATCCCCATGCTCTGCTCGCGGCTGGCGGACATGATTTCGCTCATCAGCGTTGTGACGCTGCTGACACCCTGCATCAGCTCGTCCATGGTTTGTCCGGCCTGCTCCACCAGCTGGCTGCCGGTGTCGATATTGGCCACCGACTCCTCAATCAGCTTCTTGATTTCGCGCGCGGAGTTGGCGGAACGCTGCGCCAGATTGCGTACCTCCGATGCCACCACGGCAAACCCGCGTCCCTGTTCACCGGCGCGTGCCGCTTCTACCGCCGCGTTGAGCGCCAGAATGTTGGTCTGGAAAGCGATGCTGTCGATGACGCTGATGATATCCACCACCTTACGCGAGGAGTGATGGATTTCGCCCATGGTGCTGACCACCTGACGCACCACTTCACTGCCGCGCGCCGCCACCTGGGACGCGCCATCTGCCAGCTGGTTAGCGTGCGTGGCGTTGTCGGCGTTCTGACGCACCGTGCCGGTCAGCTCTTCCATCGACGCGGCGGTTTGCACAATGGAACTCGCCTGCGATTCCGTCCGCGCCGAGAGATCGGCGTTGCCGCTGGCGATTTCGCGTGAAGCCGCAGTAATCGCCAGTGCGCTGTCGCCCACCTGGCGCATCAGCCCCTGCAAATGGGCGATGAACTGGTTGAAGCTTTGCGCCACGGCGTTGAATTCCGGGCTATTGCTGGCCGGCAGACGCTGCGTCAGATCCGCACCACCGGTCGACAGCGCTTCGATGTTTTGATGCAGCAGATTCAGGCGTTTCATCATCGCGCGGACAAAGCCAAGCAGCACCAGCAGCAGCAGAATCGCCAGCGGGATCTGGACCAGGCCGAGACGGGTCAGCATGCTGTGCGTCTGCGCATCCAGCAGCGCTGACGGCACGTCGCTGGCCAGATACCACGGGCTGCCGGGAATGGCCTGCAGGAACAGCGTGTGCTCACCATCTTCTCCGCTGAAGGTGGTTTGCGACGGCTGAGAACCGGCCTGTGCCAGCAGCCCTTTCAGCGCCGCCGCCATTGGCAGCTGGGTATCAGCCAGATTTTCCAGCTTCGGCGTCCCCTCCAGCAGCGCGGCATTGCCGACCACTTTGCCGTCCGCTTCGACAATCAGTACGCGACCATGAATCGCCTCACCCATCTGCTGCGCCAGCTGGTTGAAAAAGCCGAGCGTGACGTCAATGGTTGAGACGCCCCACACAGTGCCGTTACGGTAAATCGCCATCGCGCAGTTGGTGCGCGGCTGCGGGCTGGCGGCATCCTGATAAGCCTTCGCCCACGCGCACTGGCCTTTTTCTGCGGCCATGCCATCTTTGTACCACGGCTGCTCCCAGTATTTGTCGGCAGCATCGGAGTTCCAGTAGGTGTTGACCTGCAGCTGGTTGCTGGCGTTACGCGCAAAGAACGAGCTGTCTTTCTCTTTCGCCGGATCGCGCCGGTTAGGTAACGGCCAGATACCGCCGCCGAACACGTTGCTGTCCTGATACTGGTTAACCAGCGCCGGCAGCAGCGTATCAATGGCGGCGCTGTCCATCACGCCCGCCGCTTCGGTAATGGCACGCTGCTGCGCCTGCACGCGGTTCATCTGCTCGACGATACGTCCGGCGAGACCATCCACCTCATAGCGCACCAGCCGGCTTTCGTTCTGGCTAAGCTGTGGCGCGATGAACTGGTTGATCACCAGGACGGTGACCAGCATAAGAACAACGAAGAATGCGACTAAGGTCGCGGTGAAACGGGATTGTGTGGTTTTTAACATCGGTGTGCCCTTACCCTGGTGTGGCGAGTTGCCTGATCGAGGTTAACGGCTTGTTACAGAGGAACTTGAGGTGCGCAAGATCACAAAATAGTTAACTGATTGAATAGCGTGATCATAAGAGCGCTTATTGTCACCGGCCTTACCCTGCCCCCTTTCTGACCGCTCTGGTGTTAACTTCCGTGCCAGTCGCTACGCCGGGCTTTCGGCCTTCAGTTCGCCGTCCGGAATCGTCCTGAAAGGGAATATGGCGCAAGCGCTGGTTCCTTTGTGTTGTGCTAACAGCGGACGTACTCGCCCCACGTATAGTGCATTTCTAAGCTGCCCACGCACAGAGCCTAAAAATTTGCTGCAAGATGCCGATACCTGAACTTCTTAATCAATATATGAAGGACCATATATGTACTTCGTACGCTCTTTAATTCGTCCGCTTTCTTTGCTGTCTCTCCTGCCGTTTTCTTGCGTCCAGGCTGCAGATATGCCCGAATTAACAGGTGTCATCACGAATCCCTTTTCCGTTACCCGCATCCACGATCGGGTAAATTTCATGGTGTCGTTAAACTTCAATAACGGAAAAACGGCGCAACAATGGCGGTCGATTGATTGCAAACAGGGCAAAGCACAGCTCCTGTATAAGGATCTGTTAAATGATAAGGGCTTTACCATCGCTCGTTATTACGGTAACAGCTATCTCCGGTATGCGCCTGCACAGGATGATCAGCAAATTACCGCAGACGATATCCACAAGGTGTGCAAACTCCCCATAAAAGAGGCTCGGTGGGAAAAGTTATCAGCCACGTCTGAAATCGGCACCACCAAACTGGTCGATGTGAATAGCATTCAACATACTGGCGATATTTTATCGGTTCGTCTGGGATATGATTACGCAGCTATCATCTGGGAACCGCCTTACGATGCGCCGCTGGGATTAAAAACAGAACACTACCTGTACAACTGTAAAACCCATCAGGGTGCTGTAATTGCTGCCATGAATTTCGACAGCGAGGGGCGCGTTACAGATTCACTCATCACTGCTGATCTTGTTCGCCGCAAAAGTAGCTTCAAAATTGATACTCAGATGACACAACGTTTCGATCAGCTCTGCCAGTTACCAGCAGGAAAAAAGTTTACCGCTGAAGGACATTTTGTGTCCGCTGCGAATAAGCCAGCATCCACGTTGATGGGGCCATTAATGCCAGACCTGAGTAAAAATAATTCGCAGTGGCTGGATAAGTATTCTCTTTCTGCTGAAATTGAACGGCAGGCACAAGCACTGATTAACCCCTGGGCGCTGCCACGCTTCAAACAAATCCGTTATACCGAAGTAAGCACGCTCGGTAAGGTTGAAGTGCAGCTGGATGCACAGCCAAATGGTTATGTACTTAAGCTGGAAGATTACGGTATCTGGAAGGTGCAACGTTTGACGCTGGCTAATCAGTTGCAGCTTAAGTTCACCATGTCCATCAGCACAGGCGCATCACTCCTTAATAAGTTGCAGACGGATCTGCGTTTTCCGCTAGTAACGGGTCAACAATATCAGGCGCAATGGGAGAGTATTGACTCCGATAAAAAAATTACGTCTTCAGGGTTACGCTGCAAGGTAACCTCGATGGGAGACGCAAAGAGCATTGCGGATGAATTTAGCGGCAAATATCTCTTAGTCGAGTGTCAGCAAACTGATTCAGGACAAGTGGGTAGCCGTGTCAGACTCGCCTGGCTGCAGGATCTCAATGTGTTCGTCACCGTTGCTATGCAGGTAGGTGATAAGCCGGAAAGCCTGGTGAAACTGGAAAATGTAAGTGTAATACGTTAATCAGCAGGCAGGCACACAGCATTTATTATTTATGGTATCTGAAATGAGTGAATTTAAAGATTTTGAGCTTGTAAAGGAATCACTGTTAGAGTTTATTAAAAAAAAGGAAGTAAAAGCCAGATTTGCCCATGTCGTGGCCAATGAGTACAACGACTGGGAAAAATGGTTTCAAATTGAGTTTGAATATTTCCTTTTGAATGAGAAGGGTTTTCACACCAGAAGGGAGTTGAAGGCGAAATCTGATCAAAGAAGCAAACTCAATCGTTTTTACATGTTTGTCGATTTGATTTTCAGAAAACCTAATACTGCCAAGGATCAGTACATCTACCTTGAATTTAAGCGGGCAATAAAAGCGACAACGTTAGTCAAAGGAATGTTGCACGACATATCCAAAGTGAATTCGATCGTTAAATCACACTACATTGAGACTGAAATTAAGCAGCGCTCATTTTGGTGTGTGGGTTTTTATCACTCTTTCCATAATTTGACGGTTGACCGTGCACAGGAAGAGATCAAGCAATACTCCAAAAGCTTTCACGAACCGGTGTATCTATGCTCGTGCCGGGGCGCATCACATTATGATGAATGCCCAAAAATCGGCGTAGTCATCATCTGACAGGTCTGTTTCCTGCGTACCTGAACCTTGCATAACTGACTCATCACAGCATCGCGCGAAAAGTATTCGTTGCCTATTGCAACTATGACTTATCGTTGCGATGCTGATTGGGCTGACCCGCTACGTTTAAATTATTTCAAGGGTGATAAAGATTAATTTCATGGTGCTCCTGACCAGGCATTAACGATTAATCCTGCGCCGGAAATAAACAGAATGACGTCTATCAGCACGGCAAATTGTGTGACCGACAGTCTCTGGACTATCACCTTCGTGCTCAGGGTGCCCAGCATAATGCCACTGCCCACTAACACACCGGTGAGCACAACCTGCATTGAGAGCGCATGCTGGAAGGCGAACGTACTGACCTTGCTGAAATATAACAGCAAGGCGCTCGATGCTTCCGTGCCAATAAACGCGCCACGGCTTAATCCATAGGCGGTAAAAATCAGCACGCTCACCGGTCCGGTGGTGAGAACCAGTCCTGTCAGAAAACCCACCACGCCACCACAAAGCCCTAACTGCTTTATCGAGAGCGTCCAGTGACTGTTTTTCAGGTTGCGTCTGACCAAAATCATCACCCAAAAAAACAGCCCCAGCGCACCATCAATGAGCCAGGCAGGTAAAGAGAGCAGCACATGTGCGCCTAACGACGCAGCTGGCACGCCAGGCAGGCTATAGGCCAGAGTGGCGCGCCAGTCGATTTCACGCCACCAGACCGCGATGCGCGAGAGATTTCCCAGGATTGCGGCGATAGCCATGACCGGCATCGCCACTCTGGGGCCGAAATTGCTGACCATCAGCGGCAGCAGCAGTAACGAAGAACCGGTGCCGATGACGCCACTCAGCGCTCCGGAGAGGATCGCGATCAGCGTCACAAAGAGATAATCACCCACTGACTTTCCTCATTTTCAACGGCAAAGCACGCATCTTAATCAGGGCGATTGGATCATAATATCGATAAATATTGCCCACTCCTGATACTAAAAGTCACAGATGAAAAAACGTAACCTGCCGCCGTTGAATGCATTGCGGCTGTTCGAAACGGCCGCGCACGCCAACAGCCTGAGTGACGCGGCTGAGGAATTAGGGATGACTCACGGTGCCGTTAGCCGCCAGATCAAATTGCTTGAAGAGTGGCTGGGGCAACCGTTATTTGAACGCCAGGGACAGCGCAGCGTGGCGGCGGAACATGCCCGGGCTTTTGCCGCAGAGATCAGCACCGCTTTTGACATCATCAGCGATGCTGCGGTGCGCTTTGGCAAAACACCCAACACCCGCACGATACGCGTCAATGCGCAAACCACCTTTGCGATGCACTGGTTGATCCCGCGCCTGCCGGCATTCCATAGCCAATATTCTGACATTGAAATCTCGGTATCCACCTCAAACAGTTCGGAGGTGAAAGGGCTATCTGGCTTTGACGTATTGATTCGCCGGGATGCGCTGAACAAACCTGAATGGCGTTACTTTGAGAAGAAAGCCTTATTTGAGGAAAAGCTCACCCTGATTGCCGCGCCGAAACTGTTAGCCACAAAAGTGCTGAACACCCCTGCAGACCTGGCGACCCACGTTGTCGTGTTATCCAGTACGCGGTCAGGCGAGTGGGAACGGTGGATGAAGCAGGCTGGCGTCGGGGAGGTGCGCCCGGAACGTTTTCAGCGATTCGAACACAATTATATTAGTCTGCAGGCGATTATTGATGGCGTCGGTGTGGGTATCGGTGGAATACAAATGCTGGGGCATGACCTGCAGGGCAACCGGCTTATCACCCCGTTAGCTGTTGAGGCGAAGGGGAGCCGCTACGTGGCGTTAATTGCGCCTGACGTGGATAAATCATCGTCGCTAAACCGCTTCGTCGCATGGCTGGAACGGGAAGCATCCGCTTAATACCCGCCTGGTCGCTGCCAGAGGGGTATGTCGGGGCTTATTCAGCAGGCACTACGGTGCGGGCTCCACCACTTCCTGGCGCGGACGGAACACATGATCGCTGCCCTGCGCCAGCAAACGCTGCAGCAGCTGCTGGCCGCCGCGATCGTCCGCCTGGGCAAACAGTCGCTCGGCTTCGGTGATCGGCGTCGCCCACAGCAGATTTGGCCGATCGCCGTCGCGCTTCGGCAGCCGCAGTTGCGCGTTTTCGCCCGCCAGCCCGTTGGCCAGCAGGAAGCTTTCAAAGCCGACCGGCGCAACTTCCGACGCCAGCGTGTGCCCTTCGCCAATCCACGTCAGCCGCGCCCACGGCAGATGAGCAAACTCCGCCAGCGCGCTGGCCATCTGCACCGCGTTGGCCTCGGTCATCACTTCGCCATCCACCGCCATCGCCAGCTCTACACGCCGGTACTGCGGTGCCAGCTCATCAAACAGGTAATCCACCTGCGGCATCGGCCGGATACTCATGCCGAGCGTGAAGAAATACCACACGCCGTTATGCCAGTGCTGCGAAATCGCCATTGGCGGCCAGTTGCCCTGATCGATGGCGTAATATTTTACCGACTCACCAAACTGCGCCTGGTAACGTTGCAGCAGCTCGCTCTGCACGCGATCCCACTGCTGGCCATCGTGCCAGTCACGCCAGAAATGACGCTGCTGTTCGGCGCGCGCGTAGTAATCGTTGGTGGAGGCTGAACCGAGCGGCGCGGTGAGACGGTTCTCTTTGATGCAGCCCGCCGAGAAGCTGACCTGCTTGTCCTGATACAGGCTCCAGCCGGGGATCACCGCCAGCAGCTGGCCGTAATACCACAGCGCGGCACCGTCGTCGCTGGGCTCCCACAGAATCTGCAGGCCGGCCGGATCGAGCATCGGCTCCGCTTCCAGCGTGCGGCAATAGCTGGCGCTGAGCAGCGGCGCAATACCCTGCTCCATCGCTTCGCGATCTTCCTGCGCCGGTGCCGGCAGCAGATTGCGCAACCAGCAGCCGCGCACGGCGTACTGACTGCGGAACAGGTCGTTCGGCCAGATATAAAAATAGGCGGTACGCGCATCCTGTTCGACGATGGCGGTTAAAGTGTGTTGCTGATTCGGCACCTCAGCAATCAGAGGTTGGTGTGTCATAACGCCTCGACAATGCCTGGAGGGATCCATTTTCCCCGAGAATAGAGCAGGATCGGCACTCGCGCCATGTGACACAAGGGTAAAACTCTCAAAGTGCGCCAGGCCATCGTTCAGCCCGGCTTAAGAATGGCAGGGGCAGCGGCGGCGAAGCTTCAGATTTTTTTGCGATTCTTTTACCGCTTCGCATGCTATTGTCAGCGCACTCTTCTGTTGCGGAGCTGTCGTCATGGTGCTGCAAACCCTCGATCTCAATCTGCGCGAAATCGTGATTCTCGCCCTGCTGCTGTGGCTGTTTGTCCGCTATACGTGGGTGATGGCAGCCCTGACGCTGATCGTCGGTGCCATCGCGCTGCTGGTGCTGCTGCCGCTGGATATCTACTACACGCTGGTGCCGCTGGCGCTACTGGGCGTTGGCCTGGGCATGCTGCTGCATCACTATCAGCAGCGCCAGCTCCTGCTGAAACGCGAGGCGCGCACGCCGCGTAGCTACACCAGCAAGCAGGATGAATTTCACCTGTAACGCGGATCGTGTCCCATGCGCTGCATGGCACGCGCCCAGGCGCCACGCTGGATTGACCAGCGCAACAGGGCGGCAATCAACGCGATCTGCTTATCAATCCGCCATTGCGTCACTGGCCCGATCGGCTGTTGCATCAGCTGTTGCGCCCAGTCGGGCAGCAGACCACAGCCCGCCCGCAGCATGACGCGCATCGCCGGTTTCGCCTGCCAGCTGGGTGCCGGCGCGTTAAGCAGCAGCTGCATCACTTCGTGAGTACGCGCATCGTAAACCAGCTCTGCCCGCATCGCCTGTAAATAGGCCTCAACCGCCTCTACGCTTTTCGGCACCTGCTGCGCGCCAAGCGCTTCCGCCACACGCGCCGCTTCGGCGTAATAACGATCGCGATCGGCGAGGCTGAGCTGCGGATTTTTGTAACGCAGATGCGCGGCCAGGAAGCGGCTGGTTTCTGCAACGTGCACCCAGGTGAGCAGATGCGGATCGCTGGCGGCATAAGGTTTGCCGGTGTTATCGATGCCGGTGACGCGCAGATGGATGCGTTTGACCCGCTCAATCAGGGTATGCGCATCGGCGGTGTTGCCGAAGGTGGTGACCGCGATGAACTGGCTGGTGCGCCGCAGCCGGCCGAGCATGTCCTGGCGGAAACTGGAGTGATCCCACACGCCCGCCAGCGCCGCCGGATGCAGCATCTGTAGCATCAGCGCGCTGATGCCGCCGCACAGCATCGCTGGAAAGTCGCCGTGCACCTGCCAGATGATGTGGTCAGGGCCGAACAGGCCGGGATCGCCCGGCGGTTGAGAGATGTCAAATTCGTTGAGCGACAGGCCGTTAAGGCGAAAGACCTGCTGTTCGATGCGGTGGCGGAGATTCATTTGTTCGTTCTTGCGCTAATGACCTTTCCCTCACCCCAGCCCTCTCCCGCGCGCGGGAGAGGGGGCAGTCCGCTGAAGCTGGCAGGTCAGAGGATAATATCCGCTAAAAGTCGGTTTGATCGTTTCCCTCTCCCGCCGGGAGAGGGTTAGGGTGAGGGAAACCAGGATAACAAACCCTCAATTACAAATAATCGAACTGCGCATCCTGGGTTCTGACCGAATCCACACCGATAAACACGTTGAATTTGCCCGGCTCCGCATCGTATTTCATCTGCTGGTTCCAGAACTTCAGCGCATCCACATCAATCGGGAAGCTGACGGTTTGCGTTTCGCCGGCCTTCAGCTTGATGCTCTCGAAGCCGCGCAGCTGCTTCACCGGACGGCTCATCGACGGTGGCATCCTGCAGGTACATCTGCACCACCGTGGCACCATCGCGCTTGCCGGTGTTGGTCACCTCCACGCTGGCGGTCACTTTGCCGTTACGCGTCATGGTCGGCGCGGACATTTTCACCGTCAGAGACCTTGAAGGTGGTGTAGCTCAGGCCGTAACCAAACGGATACAGCGGGCCGTTAGCTGCGTCGAAGTAACGCGAGGTGTACTTGTTCGGCTTGTCGGCGTTGTACGGGCGGCCGGTGTTCAGGTGGCTGTAGTAGACCGGGATCTGCCCGACCGAGCGCGGGAAGGACATCGGCAGCTTGCCTGACGGGTTGTAATCGCCAAACAGCACGTCGGCGATGGCGTTACCGCCTTCGGTACCGGCGAACCAGGTTTCCAGGATGGCGTCAGCCTGCTGGTCCTCTTTCACCAGCGCCAGCGGACGACCGTTCATCAGCACCAGCACCAGCGGCTTGCCGGTGGCTTTCAGGGCGGCGATCAGATCGCGCTGGCTCTGCGGGATGGTGATATCGGTACGGCTGGAGGCCTCGTGCGCCATACCCTGCGCTTCCCCCACGACCGCGACCACCACGTCAGACTGCTTCGCGGCGTTCACCGCCTCGTCAATCATCTCCTTCGGCGTGCGCGGATCGACCTTCACCGCTTCCTCATACTGGTTGAGGAAGGTCACGATGTCTTTGTCGTTGGTGACGTTCGCCCCTTTGGCGTACACCACGTTGCCTTTTCCGGCCACGGCGCTGCGGATGCCGGTCAGCACGGTCACGGACTGATCGGCCACGCCCGCGGCAGACCAGCTGCCCATCACGTCGCGCTTGCTGTCGGCCAGCGGCCCCACCACCGCAATGGTGCCGGATTTTTTCAGCGGCAGCGTGTCAAGGCGGTTTTTCAGCAGCACCAGGCTTTCGCGCGCCACGTCACGCGCTTCTTTGCGGTGCAGGCGGCTTTCCGCATTGGTATCCTGCCGGGTCGCTGTCTTTCGGGCCCAGATGGCTGTACGGATCGTTAAACAGCCCCATGTCGTATTTCACGTTCAGCACGTGACGGGTGGCATCGTCCAGCTCCGCCATCGTCACCTTGCCGCTCTTCACCAGCCCCGGCAGGTATTTGCTGTAATACTCGTCGCTCATGCTCATGTTGATGCCGGACTTGAGCGCCACGCGCACCGCGTCTTCCGGATCGGAGGCGGTGCCGTGTTTGATCAGCTCTTTAATCGCGCCGTGGTCGGAAATGGTGATGCCTTTAAAGCCCCACTGGTCGCGCAGCACGTCTTTCAGCAGCCAGGAGTCGGAGGTCGCAGGCGTGCCGTTCAGCGAGTTCAGCGCCACCATCACCCCGCCGCTGCCGGCATCCAGACCGCCGCTTTGTACGGCGGCATATAGTCGTTGAACAGGCGCTGCGGGCTCATGTCGACGGTGTTGTACTCTTTACCGCCTTCCACCGCGCCATAGGCCGCGAAGTGCTTGACGCTGGTCATCACCGAGTAGCGATCCGCCGGGCTTTTGCCCTGCATCGCTTCCACCATGGTTTTACCCATCGTGGAGGTTAAATACGTATCTTCACCAAAGCCTTCCGAGCCGCGGCCCCAGCGCGGATCGCGCGAGACGTCCACCATAGGCGCCCAGGTCATGTTCAGGCCGTCGTCCGCCGCTTCATAAGCCGACACGCGCCCGACGGTTTTCACCGCGTCGAGGTTAAAGGAGGAGGCTAAGCCGAGGCTGATGGGGAAGACGGTACGCTGGCCGTGCACCACGTCATAGGCGAAGAACAGCGGAATCTTCAGGCGGCTGAGATCCATCACCTGATCCTGCATCTTGCGGATATCCTGGCGGGTGACGGTATTAAAGATGGCCCCTACCTGCCCGTCTTTGATCATCTCGCGGATGGCCTCTTTCGGGTTATCCGGGCCGACGCTGATCAGACGCAGCTGGCCGATTTTCTCATCGACCGTCATTTTCTTGAGCAACTCAGTGACAAACGCATCCCGCGCTTCAGGCGTGAGCGGGTGATTGCCAAACAAATCCTCTGCCAGCGCAGGTTGCAGCGCCAGGCTGACGGCGACACCTACAGAACATAGCCATTTCATGTCGTTTTACTCTCTCATCAATAACCGCCGGACGATCTCGGCCATACCGTGCGAAAAGCGCAGTGTGCCACAAACCCTCCGATCGTTGCAGGGTTATTCTCTGATTTTTCTCGTGAATACTCGACCGCTTAACAGTTAATCGCGCTATGCTTTACAGCGAGAAATTTGCCCCACCACAAGGAGTGGAAGATGTCTTCTGTTCGAACTGACGATAACAAAACATTTATTAACGAACTGTCGCGCCTGGTTGGCTCCTCTCACCTGCTTACCGACCCGGCTAAAACCGCCCGCTACCGCAAGGGCTTCCGCTCCGGCCAGGGCGAGGCGCTGGCGGTGGTTTTCCCCGGCACGCTGCTGGAGCTGTGGCGCGTGCTGAGCGCCTGCGTCGCCGCCGACAAGATTATTTTAATGCAGGCCGCCAATACCGGCCTGACCGAAGGCTCCACGCCCAACGGCAACGATTACGATCGCGACATCGTGATTATCAGCACCCTGCGCCTCGACAAGCTGCAGCTGCTGGACAACGGCAAGCAGGTGCTCGCCTTCCCCGGCACCACGCTCTACTCCCTGGAAAAAGCGCTTAAGCCGCTGGGCCGCGAACCGCACTCGGTGATTGGCTCCTCCTGCATTGGCGCCTCGGTGGTCGGCGGGATCTGCAATAACTCCGGCGGCTCGCTGGTGCAGCGCGGCCCGGCCTACACCGAGATGTCGCTGTTTGCCCGTATTGACGAAAACGGCAAGCTGACGCTGGTGAACCATCTGGGCATCGATCTCGGCGTGACGCCGGAACAGATCCTCAGCAAGCTCGACGACGATCGCGTGAAGGACGAAGACGTGCAGCACGATGCGCGCCACGCGCACGATCACGACTACGTGACCCGGGTGCGGGATATCGATGCCGATACGCCGGCGCGCTACAACGCCGACCCGGATCGCCTGTTTGAATCCTCCGGCTGCGCCGGCAAGCTGGCGGTTTTTGCGGTGCGTCTCGACACCTTCCCGGCAGAGAAAAAGCAGCAGGTGTTTTACATCGGCACCAACCAGCCTGAGGTTCTGACGGAGATCCGTCGCCACATTCTGGCGGAATTCACCCATCTGCCGGTGGCGGGCGAGTACATGCACCGCGATATTTACGACATCGCCGAGGTCTACGGCAAAGACACCTTCCTGATGATCGACAAGCTCGGCACCGACAAAATGCCGTTCTTCTTCACCCTGAAGGGCCGCACCGATGCGATGCCTGGCTCAGCAAGCTGTCGCTGTTCAAGCCGCACTTGACCGATCGCCTGATGCAGAAGCTGAGCAACGCTGGTTCCCGGCGCACCTGCCGGAGCGGATGAAAACCTGGCGCGACAAGTACGAACATCACCTGCTGCTGAAGATGGCCGGCGACGGCATCGCCGAAGCGCAGGCCTGGCTGACCGAGTTCTTCAAAACCGCCGAAGGGGATTTCTTTGCCTGTACGCCTGAAGAGGGCAGCAAAGCCTTCCTGCACCGCTTTGCCGCCGCCGGCGCCGCCATCCGCTATCAGGCGGTGCATGCCGAAGAGGTGGAAGATATTCTGGCGCTGGATATCGCCCTGCGCCGCAACGACACCGAGTGGTTTGAGCACCTGCCGCCGGAAATCGACAGCAAGCTGGTGCATAAGCTCTATTACGGCCACTTTATGTGCCACGTCTTCCATCAGGATTACATCGTGAAAAAAGGCGTCGATGCCCACGCGCTGAAGGAGCAGATGCTCGCGATCCTCGCGGCGCGGCGCCCAGTATCCTGCGGAACATAACGTCGGCCATCTGTATGCGGCCAAACCGCAGATCTGCAGGCGTTTTACCGCACAGCCGATCCGACCAACACCTTTAACCCGGGCATCGGCAAAACCAGCAAGCGGAAAGGCTGGGCGGTGAAAGCCTGAAGGGATTAACGCTGTCCCGGTGGCCATAAATGGCCACCCTACAACCGTCGGGTCGGCATTGATGCCGACTCCGAATTCACCATCACGTTCCACAAGCGTGTAGGGTCGGCATTCATGCCGCCCTGGATTCACCACCGCGTGCGATTATGACCCAAACCGTTGTCACGGTAATGGATCGGATTGCTCCTGTGCCGTCGCCGGCAGCGCGCGGCGTTCGATGATCATGGTCTGTGGCGTCGACAGCACGATGCCCTCTTTGCGCAGGCGCGTCAGGATATCGAACAGCAGATCGCTTTTCGCACCGGAAATCTGGCGCTGGCTGGCAACGTTGCCGGTCACGCTCAGCACAATACCGGCCGGCGTCAAATCTTTAAACGAAACCGACGGCTCCGGCGTTTCGAGAATACGCTCGTTTTCACGATAGACGTCCAGCAACAGTTCGCGCACCTGCTCCGGATCGATATCGAGCGGGAAAGTCAGCTGAATCGTCACCACGCCCTGCGCGTTGCCCATGGTGGCGTTGCGCACGTTCTGCGAGATCAGCTGCGAGTTCGGCACGATCACGGTGGAGCGGTCGCCCAGCTGAATCTCGGTGGCGCGCACGTTGATGCGGCGGATGTCGCCTTCGACGCCGCCGATGCTGACCATATCGCCCACCTTCACCGGGCGCTCGGTCAGCAGGATCAGGCCGGAAATAAAGTTCTTCACGATCTCCTGCAAGCCGAAACCGATACCAACCGACAGGGCGCTGACGATCCACGCCAGGTTGCTCCACTGCAGGCCCAGCATCGACAGTGTCATCAGAATCACCAGCACGTAGCCGATATTGCTGAACAGCGTCACCAGCGAGGCGCGCATGCCGATATCCATGGTGGTCTTCGGCAGGAACTCTTTGTCCAGCCAGCGCCGCACCGAGCGCAGCACGTAGATACCCACCACCAGACACAGAATGGCGTTCACCATGTGCGCCGGCACAATGTTGAGCGACTCCAGCCCTTTGCCACCCCAGAACTCAATGACTTTCTGGATCAGCTCAATCGGCGTGGACGAGGCAAACGTGCCGTTGAGCAGCGCCAGCGCGACAAATGCCACCAGCAGAGTTTTACCCACGGCGCTGAGCAGCGTTGCGGCCTGCTGCAGATAGCGCTCGTCAATATTCAGCGAGGTCTGCAACCGCTTGCCGGTCGCGTTGTTGGTGGAGAACAGGCTTTCACAACCGTCGTTGATCAGATGACTGAGGAAGTAGAACGAGCCAAACAGGATGCCGCACCAGATCACTTCATAGCTGAGGAAGCGCGCCAGCGTGACGTAGCCGACAATCAGCGAAACCAGAATCGCCACGGCGGTGACCGTTAGCGCCAGCTGCACCAGGCCGACGATGGTCGGACGCGCTTCCGGCGGATTGCCGGCCTGCGCCATGCGACGACGCACGCGATTGGTGCGCATGCTGATCGCCAGCCCGGTGCTGCCAATCAGCAGCGCCGTCAGGCCGTTGGCAAAAATGGTGGTGTTCAGGCTGGTGCCGACCGTGTAGTTAAACGACTCGGCGGTCTGGAAGATAAACACCAGCGCGGCGGTAATCGGCGGGAACGGCTTCAGCGCCAGCGCCACTTCACTGGAGATGCTCGGCAGACGCCAGCTCGGGCGGCGCGTTGACAGAAATGCGCGGCCGAGACCGGCGATCAGTCCGCAGTAAACGCTGAGCTGCACCAGACGGCTGATAAAATCCTGCACGTCGCTGGACACTTCATCGCGGCGCACAAACGCCAGCGAGAGAAAGTTAAAGGTCAGCACCACGGCCGCCAGCGTAGTCAGCGCAATCGCCGCCGCGAGGAAGCTGCGGCGCAGCCGCCCTTCCGGCAGTTTGTGAATGCTGACCCACGCCAGAAACTCTTCGCTGTAACGCCGGCCCAGCGTCATCACCAGCAGCGCCGCCAGCAGCCAGCCGACCGTGCCCACGCGCCAGCCCGGCTCCCAAGACAGCGCGGCGGTATCCTGCAGCTCGCTGATAAAGTCGCCAATTTTTTCGCCATCCAGGTCCTGACGGCTGAACAGCGGTGACCAGAAGCGCGGTCCTAAAATACTGCCGGAGTTGAGCGCCAGCTGGCTTTTTAGCTGATCGCGCCGCAGGTTGACGATCTGCGAGGACAGTACCAGCGCCCCGTTTTTGATGCCGTCGGCCTGCTTGATCTGATCATCCAGCTTGCCCTTCTGATTCTCCAGCGCGGCGCGTTTGCGCGTCACTTCCGGCGTCTCTTTCACGCCGCTGTCCGCCTTCGGCGCCGGGCCGAGCACCGCCAGCTGCGCATCCAGCTGCTGACGCTGCGGAATCAGCGCCTGACCGAGGGTTTCCGCATTACCTGACAGCTCCAGCGCCATCTCATTGAGCTGGTTGAGCTGGTTTTCATTGGTATCGCCAGACACCTGGCCCTTAATTTTGTCGAGGATCTTCTGCATCTTCGGCAGTTCAACCGCCGGATTGACCTTCGGTGCCGCGTCTTCTTCCTGCTGCGCGGGCGCGGCGTTGTCATCCGCATAGCTGAGCGCCGGCGTGAATAACACCAGCAGCAGCAGGAACGGGGTAAACAGAGAACGAAACTTGAACATATGAGTGAGATTCCAGCGCAATAACAGCCTATAAACGCAAGGTTAACCGTGAATGGTCGCCAGTGTAGGACTTTGCCGTCAGGGAAACTATAGGAATGGTGGCGTAAAACATTGGTGCTAACGATAAGAAATTTTGTTCATTTAAGCGCCGTTGACCGTCAGTCACGCGCCACCACAATACACGGCGCACTCCTTTGCGCCGCTACGCTGAGTAACGGGTTGCGCTACTCCACGTCCGCACTGCTGGCAAGCTGCGACGCTTTCTGCTTTTTGTACGCCAGCGCGGCCGCCGGCACCGGCGCCGCCTTGCCGGTTTCCAGCCAGTCGCGCAGGCGGTTGGCATCGGCAAAGTGGGTATATTTGCCAAACGCATCCAGCACCACCAGCGCCACCGGACGGTTATTAATCATGGTACGCATTATCAGGCAGTGACCGGCCTCGTCGGTGTAACCGGTTTTGGTCAGCTGAATGCGCCAGTCATTTTTATACACCAGATGGTTAGTGTTGCGGAACGGCAGCGCGTAGCTGGGGTGTTTAAACACCGCCGTCTCCTCTTTGGTGGTGCTCAGCTGACCAATCAGCGGATACTGGCGCGTGGCCTTGAGCAGCTTCACCAGATCTTCCGCACTGGAGACGTTGTGCAGCGACAAACCGGTCGGCTCCACATAGTGGGTGTGCGTCATGCCGAGCGCGCGCGCTTTGGCGTTCATGGCGCGGATAAAGGCATCGTAACCGCCCGGATAGTGATGCGCCAGGCTCGCCGCCGCGCGGTTTTCCGAGGACATCAGCGCCAGCAGCAGCATGTTGCGGCGGCTGATTTCACTGTTGAGCTTCACGCGCGAGAACACGCCGCGCATTTCGGGCGTCTGGCTGATATCCACCGACAGCATTTCGTCCATCGGCAGTCGGGCATCCAGTACCACCATCGCGGTCATCACTTTGGTGATCGACGCAATAGGCCGCACCCGGTCCGGATGGCTGGAAAACAGCACTTTATTATTATCGAGATCGACAATCAGCGCGCTGCCGGAGGCGATTTGCGGCTGGGCAATCGGCGCCAGATCGGACAGTTTTGCTGCGGCGGCGAGCGCCGGAGTCATCACAGCTGGCGCGGCGACAAACAGCGCCAGCGACAGCAAAGAAATACGCATTTTTACAGACATCGTGTCAAAAAAATCCGGTGAGGAGGTTTGCGCTGTGTTGTAACACAGGCCGCCGGCGTCAGGCCTGATGCGACGCGGGCTGGCTGCGCTATCATACGCGCTCATCTGCGAAATTTCTTAGAGAGATTGTTTCCGGGCGTTAAAAAAGGCGGGCATAACAGTCGCTGCCAGGCGCAGCGGGATCAGTCAGGTCGCCATAGCTGACGACCTGACCCTTATCACGGTCAGAACAAGCGTGGTCCGTAACCCCACAGAATCACCGTCAGCGCCAGCAGCACCTCAAACACCAGCACGCCAATCGCCAGCGTCGAGCCGGAGAAGCGCAGGCTCTCTTCACGGTCAATGTTAAGGAATACCGGGATGCCGACGTACAGCAGATATCCGGTGTACATCAGCGCTAACGCACCGGCCAGCACGCACAGCCACACCAGCGGATAGAGCGCCACCAGCCCGCTGATGAACAGCGGCGTTGCCACATAGCCGGCAAACACGGTACAGCGCTGTATGCTGGGACGCTGCGGATAGTCGCGCGCCATCCAGTGAATGACGCGGCCCATCACCGCCACACCGCCTAAGATGATCAGGTAAAACAGAATGCCGAGACCAATACCGGTCAGCATGTTGAGTTGCACGAACTGCCCTTCGCCCAGATTCCAGCCCAATTGCGTGGTGCCGATAAAGGCGCAGATCACCGGGATCGCCGCCATCAGCAGAACGTGATGGGTGTAGTGGTGCGAAACGCTCTCGTTTTCCTGCTTGATATCACGCATCTCCTGATTGGGATGCGCCAGAAGACCCCAGACATGATTCATACAATCACTCCTCTGATGCGACGGGCTGCCCCAGCGATCAGGCTGTCCAATGCAGGCAGCTTCAGTTCAAGTATAATCGGCGCGGCTGTTTTTGCGGCCAGCGGCACAAAAAAAGCCGCAGCCAGCTAGACTGTTAGCTGTATCGCTTACCCAGGGAGGAGCAATTGCACATCGATATCAATGGATTAATCACCCAGTACGGTTACCTGGCGCTGCTGATTGGCTGCATTGCCGAAGGGGAAACCTTTACCCTGCTGGGCGGCGTCGCGGCGCACGAGGGCCTGCTGCATTTCAGCGGCGTGGTGCTGGCGGCGATGGGCGGCGGCATTATTGGCGATCAGCTGCTATTCTGGCTTGGCCGCCGCTATGGCACACGCATTCTGCGGCGCTTCCGCAAACATCAGGACACCATTAAAAAAGCTAACCGGCTGATTCAGAAGCACCCCAGCCTGTTTGTGATCGGCGTGCGCTTCATGTACGGCTTTCGCCTGATTGGACCGATTATTATTGGCACCAGCCGTCTTAAGCCGCTGCGCTTTTTCGTGCTTAACGTCATTGGCGCCGCGCTGTGGGCGCTGATTTTTGTCACCCTCGGCTACTTCGCCGGTGAAATCATCACGCCGTGGCTGCACAAGCTTGATCAGCACCTTAAGCACTTCATCTGGCTGGCGGCGGCAATTGTGTTCGGCATCGTGCTGCGCTTTGTGATTCGCCGCTGGAACCGCCGCCGCGCCGGTTAACTGTGGTAACCCTTGAACTGCGGGTTGGCCAGCATGAAGCCGCCGTCGACCACGAATGACTGCCCGGTGGTGTAAGTGGCCCATTCCGAGCACAGCCACGCCACCAGACTGGCGATTTCGCGCGTATCGCCAGGGCGGCCAATCGGGATTTCCGGCATGCGCCGGCTGTGCGCCTCGCTGTTGCTCATGTCGTTCATCGGCGTAGCGATGGCGCCCGGCGCCACGGCATTCACCAGAATGTGATGCGGCAGCAGGCTCAGCGCCATCGATTTGGTCAGCCCGCCAAGCGCATGTTTGGCTGCGGTATAGGCAGCGGCATCCGGCAGCGGCGTATGCTCATGCACCGAGGTAATGTTGATGATGCGCCCGCCGTCGCCCTGATCCACCATATGACGCGCGGCAATCTGTCCGCAGACAAAGGCGCCGTCTACGTCAACGGTAAAGACTTTGCGCCAGTCCTCAAAGGTCACATCAAGAAAATCGGCTTTGGTCATCACGCCGGCATTGTTCACCAGCACATCGATGCGGCCCAGCGAGTTGATCAGCTGCGCCAGCTGCTGCCCGCCTGCCTGCGGATCGGACAGATCGAGCTGCCGCACCTGGGCCAGTTGGCCTTTGCTCTCCACCAGCCGCGCGGTCTCCTGCGCGCCCTCTTCATCCGAGCGCCAGGTAATGCCGACGGTGTAGCCGGCCTCAGCCAGCATCACGGCGCAGCTGCGTCCAATCCCCGAATCTGAAGCGGTCACTACGGCGACTTTCTGTTTGCCCAGTGTCATAACGTTCTCCTGCCTGATGGGTGTCTTCACAGTATAGAAGTTATCGTTCTGTGCCACGTCGCAGCCGATTCTGCCGTTTCGTCTATAGTTAACAATCGGATAGCGTTCAGGAGGCAGGATGAGCAAGATTAAACGCAGAATTGACGATCACGGCGTCATCGGTGATTTACGCACCTGTGCCCTGATCGCGAACGACGGCACCATTGATTATCTTTGCTGGCCCGAACTCGACAGCCCCTCCGTGTTTGCCGCCCTGCTCGACAGCGACGAAGCCGGCCTGTTTTCGCTGGCACCGCAGTGGCAAAACGCGCGCCAGCAGCAGCTCTACCTGCCCGATACCAACATTCTGCAAACCCGCTGGCTTGACGAGGCCGGCGTGGCGGAAATCACTGATTACATGCCGATCTGCGACGAGCGCAGCAAAGTGCCGCGCCTGGTGCGGCGGGTAAAAATGATCCGCGGCACCGCCACCTTTGATCTGCGCTGCGCGCCGCGCCACGACTATGCCCGTGCCGAAACGTGCACGGAGACGCGCCCAGGCGGTATCGCCTTTGTCGCCGAAGGCCAGCCGTCGCTGCGCCTGAGCGCCACGGTGGTGATGACGCGCGAACCGGACAGCGCGGTGGCGCAGTTTACCCTGCAGGCCGGTGAGCACGCCGAATTTGTGTTTGGCAACGATGACGATCCGCAGGTGCAGCATATCGCGACCGAGCGCTGCTTTCGCGATACCGTGGATTACTGGCGGCGCTGGAGCAGCCACAGCTCTTATCGCGGTCGCTGGCGCGAGATGGTGACGCGCTCGGCGCTGGCGCTCAAGCTGCTCACCTCGCACCAGCACGGCTCGATTGCGGCTGCCGCCACCTTTGGCCTGCCGGAAGAGCTGGGCGGAGAGCGTAACTGGGATTACCGCGCCTCGTGGATCCGCGATGCCTCGTTCAGCATGTACGCGCTGATGCGGCTCGGCTATGTGGAAGAAGCGCGTGACTTCACCCATTGGGTCGGCCGCTGCGTTGAGCACAGCCACGACGATACGCCGCATTTGCAGGTGATGTACCGCCTCGACAGCGGCACCGAGCTGCACGAAACCGAACTGCTCAACCTCTCCGGTTATGCCAACTCGCGCCCGGTGCGCATCGGCAATGATGCCTGGCGTCAGACGCAGCTGGATATTTATGGCGAGCTGATGGATGCGGTCTACCTTGCGAACAAATACGGCGAAGCTATCTCGCAGCGCGGCTGGCGCCATGTGTCCAGCATGATTGACTACGTCTGCGTTAACTGGAACCAGCCGGACGCCGGTATCTGGGAGATGCGCGGCGAGCCGGAGCACTTCCTGCATTCGCGCCTGATGTGCTGGGTGGCGCTGGACCGCGCACTGCGGCTGGGCATGAAGCGTTCGCTGCCGATGCCGTACGATCGCTGGGATCGGGTGCGCAGTGAGATCCGCGACGACATCTGGCAGAACTTCTGGAACGATGAACTCGGCCACTTCACCGCCACGCGCGGCGGTAAATACCTGGATGCGTCGATGCTGCTGATGCCGCTGGTGCGCTTTGTCAGCTCGACCGATCCGGAGTGGATCGCCACGCTGGATGCGATTAAAACCCATCTGGTGAGCGACGGTTTAGTGCGGCGTTATAACATCAGTGAGACGCCCGCCGATGCGCTGACCGGCGGCGAGGGCGCATTTGCCGCCTGTTCGTTCTGGTATGTGGAGTGTCTGGCGCGCGCCGGGCGGGTGCATGAGGCACATTTCGAGTTTGAAAAGCTGCTGAGCTACGCCAATCCGCTGGGATTGTACGCCGAGGAGTTTACCTCGCACGGCAATGCGCTGGGCAACATGCCGCAGGCGCTGACCCATCTGGCGTTGATCAGTGCCGCGTTTTTCCTCAACCGTAAACTGAGCGGCGAAGTGACGCTGTGGCAACCGTAAGAAAATTCACATTTTGGGCGGCGTGGCAAAGAGAATAGTCTGTGAAACGCCGCGTTTTGCGTAAAGTATCTTCAACCAGCGAAAATCCTGATTCCCATCATTGCGCCTATGCACATATAATGCGCAGCGGGTTATTCTGACCCTGATGGGTTCGACACACTGACAAGCCATGAAAATGGCCATAACGACTTGTAAAAACATGAAAAAAAGCATTCGCGCGTTCGCTTCACTCGCCCTCGTACTGGCGGCGTTCAGCCAGTCGGCCTTTGCAGTCGTCTATCCGCTGCCTCCAGCGAATAGCCGCCTGATTGGCGAAAATATTGAAATCACCGTGCCAGACGACAGCAAACTGCCGCTGGAAGCGTTTGCGGCGCAGTACCAGATGGGCCTCAGCAACATGCTGGAAGCCAATCCGGGCGTGGACGTTTACCTGCCGAAAGCAGGCACTAAAATGGTGATCCCGCAGCAGCTGATTCTGCCTGACGCACCGCGTGAAGGCATCGTGATCAACAGCGCCGAGATGCGTCTGTATTACTACCCGAAAGGCACCAAAACTGTCGTGGTGCTGCCGATCGGTATCGGCGAGCTGGGTAAAGATACGCCGGTTAACTGGACCACCGCGGTTGAGCGCAAGAAGAATGGCCCAACCTGGACGCCAACCAAAGCGATGCACGCAGAGTACGCGGCGCGCGGCGAGAGCATCCCGGCTGTGTTCCCGGCAGGTCCGGATAACCCGATGGGCCTGTACGCGCTGTACATTGGCCGTCTGTATGCGATTCACGGCACCAACGCCAACTTTGGTATCGGCCTGCGCGTGAGCCACGGCTGCGTGCGTCTGCGTGCGGACGACATCAAATGGCTGTTCGACAACGTGCCAGTGGGTACGCGCGTCCAGTTCATTGACCAGCCGGTAAAAGCCACCGTTGAGCCAGACGGTTCGCGCTACATCGAGGTTCACAATCCGCTGTCGACCACTGAAGAGCAGTTCAACTCACGTGAACTGGTGCCAATCAGCCTGACGTCCGCCGTGACCAAAGTGGTGGCCGATGCCAGCACCAATCAGGATGCCGTGAACAACGCCATCCAGGCACGTACCGGTATGCCGACCAAAATCAACGGTCAGCCGGGCGAAGCCCAGCCTGCGCCGGTGATGGTACAGGAGTCTTCTGACGCGATGCCGAAAGAAGAGCCGATGACGCCGCAGGGTGCCACCGCCGTCGCGCCACAGGCCGATGCGCAGCAGCCCGCTGAAGCCGCCCCGGTTGAGCAGGCCGCGCCGGCACAGCCTGCCAGCAACGGCAACAGCCTGTAAGGGTTCGCTGTCGATGATCAAGCCAGCCGCAGGGCTGGCTTTTTTATTGCCCGATCGCCGGGGTCATTGTGCGGTTGTATCGCGGTGCAGTTGCGCGCTCAATCGTGTGGTCGGCGTAACGCCAGCCAGCCCGCCACCAGAGTAAACACCAGCACCACCAGCACTAACAGCAGAAAGCCGTGCGGATTGTTCGCCAGCGGAATGCCGCCCACGTTCATGCCAAAAAAACCGGCCACGATATTGATGGGCAGCGCCAGCACGGTGATTGAGGTGAGCAAAAACAGCGTTCGGTTGCTCTGCTCCATCAGGCGGGCAGCGATCTCCTCCTGCAGCAGGCGAATGCGCTCCATCAGGCTGGCAAGGTCGTTAAGCGCTACGCTGAACTCCTCGGTGAAAATCCGCAGCTCACTGAGCGGTTCCCGGTTGAGCCAGTTTGGCGGCCGGTTAAGCAGGCGAAACAGCGCGGCCGGCTCCGGCGCCAGCAGCCGCTGGACGCGCAGCAGCATGCGGCGCAGATGGCCCAGCTCGCTGCGGTTGGCTTTGATCGCCGCGCTCAGCAGCCGCTCTTCTATCGCATCCACCGCCTGGCTGGAGCGCCGCACCACCTGCTCCAGCTGCGCTTCCTGTTCGCCGAGCAGCCACAGCAGCATCGCATCCGGCGCGCTGAAGCACAGCCGATCAATCTGCTGATGCATACGTTCAATCATGCCAACCGGGCGATAGCGTGCGCTGACCATCACCTGCGGCCGGCACCAGATCCACAGCGTCGCATTTTGCGTGCTGCGTTCCTCCTTACTGAAGGTGACGTCATTCAGCACCGCCAGCAGCGCATCGTTTTGCTGTGCCAGCCGGGTGCGCGGCGAGGCTGAATGAATCTCATCGAAAAAATCGTCATCTACGCTGAAGTGGTCCTGAACCCAGCGCTCGGCGCGGGCATGATTCAGGTTAATGTGCAGCCAGAGAAAGCAGCCGTCGGGTAAGGTGTGCCGCGCCAGCTGCGCGGCCTCGCGGGCGTTGAGCCGCTGTGGCGGCGTATCCGGGTTGAACAGGTAACCGTGAATCAGTCCGGCGACTTCGTTATTGAAGTCGGGCAGCGAGGCAAGCGGCAGGACAGGCTGGAGCATAGCGGCGTGAAGATCCCAGAGCGGTCAGATCCACAGCCTGCGACAGGCCTGTTACAGCATGATGACAGCCCGCGCTGGCATCATCATTCTGTCATACAAAACCCGTATCACACTGCAGTTAACGGGTGCCATTCGTGCATCGTTAATTCACCCCGGGGGGTGTGTTATGGCTGAAAACAGTTTCCCTGCATCATCGTCCGACCGCGGACGGCCCAATCTGCACCCGCGCAGCGGTCGCGCGTCGCGCGTGCTCTTTCTGCTGCTGCTGGTGGCCGGGCTGCTCTTTACCGGCATCAACCTGTTTAACGACGTAGAAGAGACCGGCGCGGTCGTCACCACCTGGACGCCGTTCCTGCTGCTCGGCGTCGCCCTGCTCATCGCCCTGGGCTTCGAGTTCGTCAACGGCTTCCACGACACCGCCAACGCGGTGGCCACCGTCATCTATACCCACTCGCTGCCGCCGCACTTCGCGGTGGTCTGGTCGGGCTGCTTCAACTTCCTCGGCGTGCTGCTCTCCAGCGGCGCGGTGGCCTTCGGCATCATCGCCCTGCTGCCGGTGGAGCTGATCCTGCAGGTCGGTTCCTCGGCCGGCTTCGCCATGGTCTTCGCCCTGCTGATCGCCGCCATCCTGTGGAACCTCGGCACCTGGTGGCTGGGCTTGCCGGCGTCGTCCTCGCACACCCTGATCGGCTCGATCATCGGCGTGGGCGTGGCCAATGCGCTGATGCACGGCCGCGACGGCACCAGCGGCGTCGACTGGGCGCAGGCGACCAAGGTCGGCTACTCCCTGCTGCTCTCGCCGCTGATCGGCTTCGTCTGCGCCGCCCTGCTGCTGCTGGCGCTGCGCCTGCTGGTGAAGAACCGCGCGCTGTACAAGGCGCCGAAGGGCAAGGCGCCGCCGCCGTGGTGGATTCGTGGCCTGCTGATCCTCACCTGCACCGGCGTCTCCTTCGCCCACGGCTCCAACGACGGGCAGAAGGGCATGGGCCTGATCATGCTGATCCTGGTTGGCACCCTGCCGATGGCCTACGCGCTGAACCGCACCATGCCGGCGGACCAGACCGTGCAGTTCGTCGCCATCGCCGAAGTCACCCAGCAGGTGCTGGTCCACGCTGCAGCCACCGCCCGCCGCAATGCCGGCAGCGCGCGCGGTGCTGTCGGAATACGTGCGCACCAAGGAAGCCAGGCCGGAACTGATCCCGTCGCTGGCGGCGCTGCCCGGCGCCATCGGCGCGGAACTGATTCGCCAGTACGGCGCTTCGGTCGAAAACATGCCGGCGCAGGCGGTCAGCAACGTGCGCAACGACATGTACCTGACCACCGAGGCGATCCGCCTGATGGACAAGGACAACGTCGGCCGCTTCGACGCCGATACCACCAGCAAGCTGGCGGCGTTCAAGCGCAAGATCGACGAGGCGACCCGCTTCATCCCGCTGTGGGTGAAGGTCGCCGTGGCCATCGCCCTCGGCCTGGGCACCATGGTCGGCTGGAAGCGCATCGTGGTCACGGTCGGCGAGAAGATCGGCAAGACCCACCTGACCTACGCCCAGGGCGCCTCGGCGGAGCTGGTGGCGATGATGACCATCGGCGCAGCGGACATGTATGGGTTGCCGGTATCGACCACCCACGTGCTGTCTTCCGGCGTGGCCGGCACCATGGCGGCCAACGGCTCCGGCCTGCAGATGCGCCACCATCCGCAACCTGCTGATGGCGTGGGTGCTGACCCTGCCGGTATCGGTGTTGCTGTCAGGGCTGCTGTATGCGCTGTTTATTCATCTGGCCTGATAGGCTCTGAAGACTGCTGGTGCAGGCGCAGCGTAATCAGGAACGCGCCCAGCACCATCAGTGCTGCCGCCAGATACACCGACTGCATGCCCCAGTGGCCGATTAACAGCCCCGCCACCGGTCCGGTCAACCCCAGCCCCAGATCGAGAAACGCCGAATAGGTACCGAGCGCCGATCCCTGATCCTGCTGCTGTACCCGCTTCACCGCTTCCACGCCCAGCGCCGGGAACACCAGTGAGAAACCGCCGCCGGTGAGGAAGGCGCCAATATCCACCAGCCAGCTGCTGTCCGCCTGCCAGATCAGCAGCAGACCGGCGCCCTCCAGCACGAAGGAGATTAGCGAGACCTGCAGCCCGCCGAAGCGCGTGATATAGCGTCCGCACGCCAGCCGCACCAGCACGAAGCCGAGGCTGAACAGCGTCAGCGCGAACGCCGCGCCGCTCCAGTCGCGACTGGCGAAATAGAGGGTAATGAAGGTGGAGATCACGCCAAAGCCGATGGTGCCAAATCCCAGCGCCAGGCCAAACAGCCAGACGCGGCTGACCACGCGATGAAACGGAATGCGCACGCCGGCGCTGACGCTGACCGCCGGTTTGCCGGAGGCCATCCAGAAGCCGATCGCCCCCATCAGCGCGACCAGACCGGCAAAGCCGCTGATGCCAAAAATCTGGTTCAGCAGCACGCCCAGCGGCGCACCAATCGCCATGGCAAAGTAAGTCGCCACGCCGTTCCACGAAATGACCCGCGCGGTTTGCCGCGGGCCGACAATGTTCATGCCCCACAGCGTCGAGCCGGTACTGCTGAAACTTTCCCCGACGCCGAGAAACAGCCGCCCCAGCGCCAGCAGCGTCAGGCTCAGCAGCGGCGCACCGCTGCACAGCGCGGCAATGATCGACAGCACGCCGCTCATGCCGCAGCACACCAGCCCCATCATCACCACGCGTTTCGGGCCGTAGCGATCGGCCAGCCGGCCAGAGTGCGGTCGACTGAGCAGCGTAGCGAAATATTGCAGACTGATGATCAGCCCGGCGATAAACGAGCTGAAGCCCAGCTGGTTATGCACAAACCCCGGCAGCACCGCCAGCGGCAACCCGACGGACAGGTAGCAAAAGAAGGTGAAAACGATGACGGAGAGGATGCGTTTATTTAACTGAGCATTACTCAGTACAGCGGCGTCAGACATGGAAGATGGCGTCAGAAACGTGGTGAAAGCGAAGGTTCACTATACCGGTTAGCAGGCTAAGGATCGCGGCTTTTTTTGTTATAAAACATGGCGGCAGCGCACACTCTCGTGTGGTGATCGCTGGCTTGCCCGTTAACGCGGCGGACCTGACGGTTCAGGTACCACCGCTCAGGCTCAGATGCAGGACACCTGGGCCATGCGTGCGGCATGGCGTTCGATGGCGCTGGCGATCTCGGCGGAGACACGCAGCGTGCGGATCTCGCTGAACAGGCCGTCGGCCTCTTGGTAGGCTTTCCGCAGATAGCCCAGCCACTGCTTGATGCGCGCAACGTGATACAGGCCGGTGTCGCCCTGCTTTTCCAGATGGGTGTATTTTTGCAGCAGCTCAACCACCTGCGGCCACGGCATGCGGGGTTCGTTGTATTTCACCACCCGGCTCAGGTTAGGCACGTTGAGCGCGCCGCGCCCGAGCATGACCGCGTCGCAGCCGGTAATGCGCAGGCAATCCTGCGCATCCTGCCAGTCCCAGATTTCGCCGTTGGCGATCACCGGGATGGTCAGCCGTTGGCGGATCTCACCGATCGCCTGCCAGTTGATGCGCTCGGCCTTGTAGCCGTCCTCTTTGGTGCGGCCATGCACCACCAGCTCGCTGGCGCCGGCCTGCTGCACCGCATCGGCGATTTCGAAACTGCCGCGCGTCGGAGTCCCAGCCGAGGCGCACCTTCACCGTGACCGGCAGATGGGCGGGCACCGCCTCGCGCATCGCTTTGGCGCCGCGATAGATCAGCTCCGGATCTTTCAGCAGCGTCGCCCCGCCGCCGCTGCCGTTCACCAGCTTGGACGGGCAGCCGCAGTTGAGATCGACGCCGTAAGAGCCCAGCTCCACCGCGCGTGCGGCGTTTTCCGCCAGCCACTCAGGATACTGGCCCAGCAGCTGTATGCGCACCAGCGTGCCGGACGGCGTCCGGCTGTGGTGGTGCAGCTCCGGACACAGACGGTAGAAGGATTTTACCGGCAGCAGCTGATCGACCACGCGCAAAAACTCGGTGACGCACAGATCGTAGTCGTTCACGTCGGTGAGCAGCTCACGCACCAGCGAATCGAGAACGCCTTCCATGGGCGCCAGTAAAACCCGCATACCGTTACGCGTTCCCGTTGCTCTTGGCTGCCGGACGACGTGAGCGCGCCGGTTTACCCGCGTTGCCTGCCGCCGGGCCGTTATTGCCCGGACGACGCGGTGCACGCGCCTCGCCCTGTGGACGCGCGCCGCCGTTACCGGCGCTGGCACGCTGACCATTGCCGCCGCTGCGGCTGCGCGGTGCGTCAGCACCCTGCCCCGGCGCGCGGCCCTGGCCACGTCCGCGTGGCTGCTGCTGACGGCCATTCTGAATCGGCTCGGCTTTGATGGACGGATCCGGCTCATAGCCCGGCAGCGCAATGCGCGGGATCTCTCTTTTCAGCAGACGTTCGATGTCGCGCAGCAGCTTGTGCTCGTCCACGCAGACCAGCGAGAGCGCTTCACCGGTGGCCGCCGCACGGCCGGTACGGCCGATACGGTGCACGTAATCTTCCGGCACGTTCGGCAGCTCGTAGTTCACCACGTGCGGCAGCTCTTCGATGTCGAGGCCGCGCGCGGCGATGTCGGTGGCCACCAGCACGCGGATGTCGCCGGATTTGAAGTCGGCCAGCGCACGGGTACGCGCGCCCTGGCTCTTGTTGCCGTGGATCGCCGCGCGCGGTGATGCCGTCTTTGTTCAGCTGTTCCGCCAGGTGGTTGGCGCCGTGCTTGGTGCGGGTAAAGACCAGCACCTGCTGCCAGTTGCCCTGGCCGATCATCTGCGAGAGCAGTTCCCGCTTGCGCTTTTTATCGACAAAGTGCACCTGCTGCGTCACCTGCTCGGAGGCGGTGTTGCGGCGCGCCACTTCCACTTCCAGCGGGTTGTGCAGCAGCTTTTCCGCCAGCGCCTTGATCTCGTCGGAGAAGGTCGCGGAGAACAGCAGGTTCTGACGCTTGGCGCGGCAGTTTTGCCAGCACGCGGCGAATGTCGTGGATAAAGCCCATGTCGAGCATGCGGTCGGCTTCGTCCAGCACCAGAATTTCCACCTGCGATCAGCTCCACCGCGTTCTGGTGTTCCAGATCCAGCAGACGGCCCGGCGTGGCCACCAGCACATCGACGCCGCCGCGCAGCTTCATCATCTGCGGGTTGATGCTGACGCCGCCGAACACCACCAGCGAGCGAATGTTGAGGTACTGGCTGTAGTCACGCACGTTCTCGCCAATCTGCGCCGCCAGTTCGCGGGTTGGCGTGAGGATCAGCGCACGAACCGGACGGCGGCCTTTGGCGTGCGGCTGCCGGTTTTTCTACCAGCAGCTGCAGCAGCGGCAGCGTAAAGCCGGCGGTTTTACCGGTGCCGGTCTGGGCGCTGGCCATCAGGTCACGGCCCTCCAGCACGGCGGGAATCGCCTGCTGCTGGATTGGGGTCGGCTCAACGTAGCCCTGCTCTGCGATCGCGCGCAGAATTTCCGGATTCAGGCCAAGGGAATCAAAAGACATGCAGGTGTAAAACTCCGAACCGCCCTGATCGCGCTGCGCGATGTAGTTTTCAGGGGGGATATGACGCAGCCTCGAGGCCTGCGTGTGAAAAGGGCACAAACTACCATGCGTAAGAGCGGCAGTGTAGCAGCTTTCCGCAAGAACCGCGACCAGCAAAACGTGAGGGCGATGGGCCGCTGCGCGGTAGCGCATAAAAAAGGAGCCGCAGTGGGCTCCTCTTTTCTTGCTGGCACGTCCGCTTAGCTGCGTTTTTTCTGCACGCGCTGCGGTGGCTCTTTGGCCAGCAGCGACACCAGCGCCGGGCCCACCAGCATTACCACGCCCAGACAACCAATCAGCAGATTGTTGTGGATGAAGCGTGAAATCAGGAACAGCGTCAGCATCGCCGCGCCGAAGTAGTATGTCGTCGTCACTTCTTCCAGAGAGTCACCAAAGCGGCGCAAACGGGCACTACGCTGCAGGGCCAGCATGGTGATGAACACCAGCGCATAAGCTGCCACCAGGGTACTGCTCACTTCGACCAGTGCCTTATGTTTCCAGCCCCACACCAGCGCCGCGATCACCAGCAGGTGGGTCGCAATATGCAGGCAGGTTTGACCGGTAACAATCTGAACACGATTAGACCATTTCATTCTCTTCTCCTGGCAGACCCAACAGGTCGCCCAAGTGTATCTGACCGCAGCCAGACGGATTTCCTCAATGTAAAGCAAATTTCGGATAACACCCTAATTTTCTGTCTCCAGCACCACCCATTTGTGACAAAGACTACACTTTGTTCTGTTGATGATGAAAAGGAGCGCGTCGCAGTATGCCACAAAACACGCAAGGATCTTCATTTAAAGTGCTGACGATCAACACCCATAAGGGCTTCACAGCATTTAACCGCCGCTTTATTTTGCCGGAGCTGCGCGACGCGGTGCGCACCGTCAGCGCGGATATCGTCTGCCTGCAGGAGGTGATGGGCGCGCACGCCATCCATCCGCTTCACTTTGAGAACTGGCCGGACACGCCGCACTATGAATTTCTTGCCGACACCATGTGGAGCGATTACGCCTACGGCCGCAACGCGGTCTATCCCGAAGGGCATCACGGCAACGCGGTGCTGTCCCGCTATCCGATCACCGAATACCAAAACCGCGATGTTTCCGTCGGCGGCAGCGAAAAACGCGGCCTGCTTTACTGCCGCATTACGCCCGCCGGACCTCGAGCCGGAACCGATTCACACCTTGTGTGTTCACCTGGGCCTGAACGAGAAGCCCATCGTCAGGCGCAGATGCGCATGATGTGTGAACTGATTGAGTCGCTGCCACCGGATGCGCCCCTGGTGGTGGCCGGCGATTTTAATGACTGGCAGGTACGCGCTAATCGATTTTTACAGCGCGGAGCCGGCCTGCAGGAGGTGTTTACCCGCCTGACAAACGGTCGCCCGGCGCGCACCTTCCCGGCGCGCTTTCCGCTGCTGCGTCTCGATCGCATCTATATCCGTAATGCGTCGGTGAGCCAGCCGTGGGCGCTGCCGGTGAAACCCTGGCGACATCTTTCCGATCATGCCCCGCTGAGCGCGGAGATCCACCTATGAAATGTTCAGCTGGCGGGAAGGCAACCGGCTGCGGCTGCTGGAAAATGGCGATCAATTCTTTCCGCGCGTCTCCGGTGCGATTGATCATGCCCAGCAAAAGGTGATCCTGGAAACCTTTATCTGGTTCGAAGATAACGTCGGCAAGCAGCTGCACAGCGTGCTGCTGGCCGCCGCACAGCGCGGCGTCAAAATTGAAGTGCTGCTGGATGGCTACGGCTCGCCGGACCTCAGCGATGCGTTCGTCAACAGCCTGACCGCCGCGGGCGTGGGCTTTCTCTATTACGATCCGCGCCCGCGCCTGTTCGGCATGCGCACCAACCTTTTCCGCCGGATGCACCGCAAAATTGTGGTGGTGGATGAGACGGTGGCGTTTGTCGGCGGCATTAACTACTCCGCTGAGCATATGTCCGACTACGGCCCGGAAGCGAAGCAGGATTACGCCGTTCGGATGAAAGGGCCGGTGGTGCAGGATATCTTGCTGTTTGAGCTGGAGAACCTGCCGGGGAAAGAGGCCGTTCGCCGCTGGTGGCGACGCCGCCATCGCCCGGAAGAGAACCGGCAGCCCGGTGAAGCGCAGGCGCTGTTTGTCTGGCGCGATAACGGCGAGCACCGGGATGACATTGAACGCCACTATCTCAAGATGCTGGCCAACGCGAAGCGCGAAGTGATTATCGCCAACGCCTACTTCTTCCCGGGCTATCGCCTGCTGCATGCCATGCGCAATGCGGCCCGGCGCGGTGTGCGCGTGAAGCTGATTGTGCAGGGCGAGCCGGATATGCCGATTGTCAAAGTCGGCGCGGAGCTGCTGTACAACTATCTGGTGAAGGGCGGCGTTCAGGTCTACGAATACCGCCGCCGCCCGCTGCACGGCAAAGTGGCGCTGATGGACGATCACTGGGCCACGGTGGGTTCCAGCAATCTCGATCCGCTGAGCCTGTCGCTGAATCTTGAAGCCAACCTGATCATCCACGACCTCGCCAGTTTAACCAGACCCTGCGCGATAACCTTGAGCAGTTGCTCGCTGAGGACTGCGTGCGCGTGGATGAAGACATGCTGCCGCAGCGCACCTGGTGGAACCTGGGCAAGAGCGTGGTGGTGTTCCACTTCCTGCGCCATTTCCCGGCCATGGTCGGCTGGCTGCCAGCGCATACGCCGAAGCTGGCGCAGGTGGACCCGCCGGTACAACCGGAAATGGAAACCCAGGACCGCATAGAAGCGGAAGACGGAGGCAAACCCTGATGTCGAAATCGCATCCGCGCTGGCGGTCTGGCAAAAAAGATCCTCACCTGGCTGTTCTTTATTGCGGTCGCCGTGCTGCTGGTGGTCTACGCGCAGAAAGTGGACTGGGAAGAGGTGTGGAAGGTCATCCGCAACTATAACCGGATGGTGCTGCTGGGCGCTGCGGGGCTGGTTATCGTGAGCTACCTGATGTACGGCTGCTATGATCTGCTGGGCCGCGCCTACTGCGGGCATAAGCTGGCCAAACGTCAGGTGATGCTGGTGTCGTTTATCTGTTACGCCTTTAACCTGACGCTGAGCACCTGGGTGGGCGGTTTGGCATGCGCTATCGCCTCTATTCGCGCCTCGGCCTGCCGGGCGGGACCATCACGCGCATTTTTTCACTGAGCATTACCACCAACTGGCTGGGCTACATTTTGCTCGGCGGGGTGGTGTTTACCTTCGGCGTGGTGCAGATTCCGCCCGCGCACTGGTATATCGATGAGGCCACGCTGCGGATTCTGGGCATCGTACTGCTGCTGATTATCGCCGTTTATCTGTGGGCCTGCGCTTTCGCGAAGAAGCGCCGTCATTAGGACGGTGAAGGGCCAGAAGCTGGTCCTGCCCTCGTGGAAGTTTGCGCTGTTGCAGTTGGCAGTTTCCAGCGCCAACTGGATGGCGATGGGTGCCATTATCTGGCTGCTGCTGGCGCGTGAAGTGGATTATTTCTTCGTGCTGGGCGTGCTGCTGGTGAGCAGTATTGCCGGGGTGATTGTGCATATTCCGGCGGGGATCGGCGTGCTGGAAGCGGTGTTTATCGCCCTGCTGGCGGGGGAGCATGTCTCGCAGGGAACGATTATCGCCGCCCTGCTGGCGTACCGCGTGCTGTATTATTTTCTGCCGCTGCCGCTGGCGCTGGTGCTGCTATCTGGTGCTGGAGAGCCGGGCGAAGAAGTTGCGGGAGAAGAATGAGCGCAAGATGGCGGCGCGATAAGGCGTGCCAGGTGGAGGCTGAATGACGCGTAATACATTGCGCCGCTACGGAAAAGGTGAAACGGGCTGATAAGTACAAACCGTTCACCTGGCCGTAGCGGCGCGATTATTTTCACAGCCTTAATGGCTGGTTACTCTTAACGACGGTTGCCGAAAATTCGCAGCAGCATCAGGAACAGGTTGATGAAGTCGAGATACAGCGTCAGCGCGCCCAGGATGGAGTATTTGCGCAGGTTTGAACTGTATCGTGACATCGATCTGCTCGCCGATGTTTTTCAGCTTCTGCGTGTCATAAGCCGTCAGGCCAACAAAGATCACCACCCCGATATAGGTCACCGCCCACATCAGCGCTTCGCTTTTCAGCCAGAGGTTCACCAGCGACGCCAGCACAATCCCAATCAGCCCCATAAACAGCATGCTGCCGAAGCCGCTCAGATCGCGCTTCGTGGTGTAACCGTACAGGCTCATCGCACCAAACATGCCCGCCGGTGACCACGAAGGTGCTGGCGATGGATGAGTAGGTGTAAACGATGAAAATACTGGAAAGCGTCAGCCCGGTCAGCGCCGAATAGAGCATAAACAGCGTGGTCGTTGCCATGCCGGCACTCAGCTGCTGCACCAGGCCGGAAAGCACAAACACCAGCGCCAGCTGCGCGATAATCAGCCCAAAGAAGGTGATTTTGCTGGAGAAGATAAACATCATCAGTTCCGGCGTGTTCGCCGCATACCACGCGACAAACGCGGTCAGCAGCAGGCCGCAGGTCATCCAGCCATACACCTGCGCCATATAGGTCTGCAGCCCGGTACGAGGCCTGCTGCACGATTGAATCAGAACGTGGATATCGGTCCATGATTCACCTCTTTAAAAGTTACTGATAACGTCAGTGTGAAGTGTACACCACGGATCGTCAACGGCGCGTCATACACTGCTGATATCGCCCGTCAACCCGCTTGGCGAACCAGGCGGTGGTCAGCTTGCGGGTGATTTTCGGGCTCTCCAGCTTGATCCCCGGCAGCACCTCGCGCGGCAGACGTTTTCCCGCCATCTTATCGGCGAGGTAAAGACCTTTTTCCACAGCGTCGGTGTCGGCAAAGCCGGCCGTGTCGCCTTTCTCGAGCGCCCGGCGAATGGCGCTGTCGCTCATGTTCAGGCGCTTGCCGAGCGTGCGCACCGCCAGCTCGGTCGAGCCGGGCTTGTCGCTGCCGAAATCGATCAGGTCGCCGTCCAGCGCCAGCGGAATCGCGCTCGCCCGGCTGACCGCGTTTTGGAACGCGGCGTTGCGGCTGGCGTACCAGCCGGCGTTGAAGTCGGCAAAGCGATACATCGGCCGGCTGTAATCGACCGGATACCCCAGCAGGTGCATAATGCCGAAGTACATGCCGCCGCGCCGGCTGAAGACTTCGCGGCGAATCGAGCCGTCGATCGGATAAGGGTAGCCTTTGGCGTGCGCCTCGGCGAAGGCGACGCTCACCTGCATCGGCCCGCCGGTGTGTACCGGGTTTAAATGCCCGAACAGCTTCTGCCCCATCGGCACGCGGTCGATCATGTCATCGAAGATATCGCTCAGATCCTTCTCGGTACGCACCTTATCCAACCGCTCGCTGTAGCTCTTCCCGTTCGACGACGAGATCTTCAACGCGGTGTGCACCAAAAAGTTCGGGATGTGCATCTGATCGGCACGGCGATCGATCTCCTTCCAGGCGATCTTCGGCAGCCCCGGCACGGTGGCATCGGCGCTGAAGTTAGATTCCTGATCGGTCACGGCGATCACCGCGCAAATGTTGCTGGCGCTGGCGTCGATGTGCTGCACGCGCAGCGCGGTATAGATGTCGTCGGCCCAGGCCGATTTTTGCGTCACATGGGCGGGCAGCAATTGCTGAATTTGCGCTTTCACGTCAGCGGGCTGGCGGGCCGGTAGCTGCGGCTCCTTTTTGGTGCTGCATCCGGCCAGCACCAGCGCAGCCAGCAGCGCTGCGCCGCGTAATATCGTGTTGGTGTTCATCCTGCTCCCTGATAAGCCAGCAAAAACCGTACCTTACCGTTTTCGTGGTCTGGCGGCTATCGGCGCGGGCGGATTTTGCGCGCTAGTTCCAGCGTTCGGCGGCCTGTTTATCGCTGTCGCGGGCTTCTACCCAGCGATCGCCCTCCGCCGTGGCTTCGCGCTTCCAGAACGGCGCTCTGGTTTTGAGGTAATCCATAATGAACTCCCTGGCCGCAAACGCGCTGCCGCGGTGGGCGCTGGTCACGCCGACGAAGACAATCTCCTCGCCGGGCCACATCTCGCCGATGCGGTGAATCACCGTGACGCGGCCAAGCGGCCAGCGGCCCCGCGCCTCGTCGACAATCTCCGCCAGCGATTTCTCGGTCATCCCCGGATAGTGCTCCAGCGTCAGCGCCTTCACGCTGTCACCGAGATTGTGGTTGCGCACCTTGCCGGTGAAGGTGACGACCGCGCCGTCTTCATCGCGTTCCGCCAGCCAGCTATATTCAGTTCCCACGTTAAAACGCTCGGGGCTCACCAGAATTCGGGTTTCAGCCATCTTAGCCCCCTGTCACCGGCGGGAAGAAGGCCACTTCATCCCCGGCCTTCAGCGGATGGGTAAGCTCCACCAGCGTCTGGTTAACGGCGGCCAGCAGCTTGCCTTCATCCAGCGCCAGCGCCCAGCGGTCGCTCTGTGCCGCCAGATGCGCGCGCAGGGCCGCAACGTTTTCAAAAGAGGCATCCAGCGTCAGGCTGTCGGTATTCACCAGCTCGCGCACCTGCGCAAAAAAGAGCACCTTAATCATGGCTGTCCACCTTAAAATCACCGGATTTTCCGCCGCTTTTTGCCAGCAGGCGAACCGGGCCAATCACCATATCTTTCTGCACCGCTTTGCACATGTCGTAGATGGTCAGCGCGGCAACGGAGGCCGCCGTCAGCGCCTCCATCTCCACGCCGGTTTTACCGGTTAAGCGGCACAGCGATTCAATCCGCACGCGATTGTGCTCCGGCTGGGCCTGCAGGTTCACCTCCACCTTGCTCAGCATCAGCGGATGGCACAGCGGGATGAGATCCCAGGTGCGCTTGGCGGCCTGAATACCCGCGATGCGCGCGGTGGCAAAGACGTCGCCCTTGTGATGGCTGCCGTCGATAATCATCGCCAGCGTGTCCGGCAGCATGGTGACGAACGCTTCCGCGCGCGCCTCGCGCACCGTTTCGGCTTTGGCGGAGACGTCCACCATATGCGCTTCGCCGGCGGCGTTAATGTGGGTTAGTTGTGACATAGCTTATTTCTTTAAATGGGGATGGAAATTACACGGACGGGTACGGGCATCCAGCTGCGGGGCGATGATGTTTTCCCACGCGGTGCGGCAGGCTTTGGTCGAGCCCGGCATGGCGAAAATCAGCGTTTTGTTCGCCACCCCGGCCACGGCGCGCGACTGCAGCGTGGAGGTGCCAATCTCTTCGAAGGAGAGCATGCGGAACACTTCGCCGAAGCCTTCCACCTCGCGGTCGAACAGCGGGAGCAGCGCTTCCGGCGCCTGATCGCTTGCGGGCGGTAAAGCCGGTGCCGCCGGTGATCAGCACCACCTGCACCTCATCACTGGCGATCCACTGCGAGACCTGCGCGCGAATGGCGTAGCGGTTCTCCTTCACGATCGCTTTATCGACGATGTGATGCCCCGCGTCATGGGCCGCCTCGCGCAGCCAGTGGCCGGAGGTATCATCCTCTTCGCCACGGCGGTCGGAAACGGTAAGGATCGCAATGCGTGTCGGGATAAATTCTGCGCTTACTCATCTTCTGATTCCTTCTTAAGCCTGATTACCCGCCGATGTAGGACAGGTTCTGAGTAATGCCGGTATTGCCCTGATGCAGGAAGTGGGTCTGTTTTTTATGCGTCAGCGCTTCAGAAATGCGCGCTTCAAGCGCGTCCTGCTGCGCATCGTCTTCCAGCAGATCGCGCAGGGGCACGCCGCCGTCGCCGAACAGGCAGAGATGGAGTTTGCCCACGGAAGAGACGCGCAGGCGGTTGCAGCTGGCGCAGAAGTCTTTCTCATAAGGCATGATAAGCCCGATCTCACCTTCGTAATCCGGATGGCAGAAGACCTGCGCCGGGCCGTCGCTGCGCTGGCGGATCTGGTGGATCCAGCCGCGCCTGAGCAGCTCGTCGCGCAGCACCATGCCGGAGATGTGATGGCGGCGGAACAGCTCGCTGCCCTCGCCGGTTTCCATCAGCTCGATAAAACGCAGCTGAATGGGGCGGGATTTGATCCACGCCAGGAAGGTATCGAGCTGTGATGGTTTACATCACGCATCAGCACCGTGTTGACTTTGACTTTTTCGAAGCCGGCCGCAAATGCCGCATCGATGCCGTCCATGACCTGGTGGAATTTATCCTGGCCGGTAATGGCGTGAAACTGGCGGGCATCCAGGCTGTCGACGCTGACGTTAATCGCGGTTAGGCCCGCATCGCGCCAGGCGCCGACGTCGCGCGCCATACGGTAGCCGTTGGTGGTCACCGCAATCTGGCGGATGGCCGTTCGTTTTCACGCACGGCGGCAATGATGTCGGGGAAATCGCGGCGCAGCGAGGGTTCGCCGCCGGTCAGGCGCACTTTTTCGGTGCCGAGCTTCAGAGAAGGCGCGCGTGACGCGGCGCACTTCATCCACGGAGAGAAAGCCGTTATTGGTGACGCTGCCCGGTTTGTAGCCGTCGGGCAGGCAGTAGGTGCAACGGAAGTTGCACACATCGGTAATCGACAGACGCAAGTAATAAAACTTACGCGCGAAAGCATCAGTAAGTTGTGAAGCCATGTACACCTTTCCAGATCGGGAGGCACAGTCATTTCTTTCTGTACCCTGGTGGCAAATTCGCCACGGCCAGAGCGCCATATCTTTCGACACAGGCACAAGGGCTAGAGTGTATGTTTTCAATGTTGAAAACGTGGTTAGGGCGATAGTAGCGCGGAAATTCTGACGCTCGCATCCATCGGCATTTATCGCTATATATATTGTAGTATATAGCGAATTATCTTCGCCGCATTTTCGCTACAGAATACCTAAAATCCGCGACTTTTTGACATTGCATACAGCATCGATGTTTGAAGGCATCGTCTTTTGGGGGTGTCTACCTTACTGTTACGCGATCGAATCGTTTTTTAAGGAATACGTATGCGCAATCGCACTTTTGCGGATCTTGACCGAGTGGTCGCTCTTGGCGGAGGCCACGGCCTGGGCCGCGTCATGTCCTCGCTGTCGTCACTGGGCTCAAGGCTGACAGGGATAGTGACCACCACCGACAACGGCGGCTCCACCGGGCGGATCCGCCGTGCCGAAGGCGGCATTGCCTGGGGCGATATGCGCAACTGCCTGAACCAGTTAATCACCGAGCCGAGCGTCGCGTCGGCGATGTTTGAGTACCGTTTTGGCGGCAATGGCGAACTTTCCGGGCATAACCTCGGAAATCTGATGTTAAAAGCGCTGGATCACCTGAGCGTGCGGCCTCTGGAAGCCATCAATCTGATCCGTAATCTGCTCAAAGTGGACGCATTTCTGATCCCCATGTCTGAACAACCGGTTGACTTGATGGCCATCGACGCCGAAGGGCATGAAGTTTACGGCGAGGTGAATATTGACCAGCTCCTCCTGCCGCCGCAAGGAGCTGATGACCTGACCGCCAGTGTGCGTCCGCCGACGCGCGAAGCGGTGGAGGCCATCGGGGAAGCGGATCTTATCCTGATCGGTCCGGGCAGCTTTTACACCAGCCTGATGCCGATTCTGCTGGTGAAAGAGCTGGCGCAGGCGCTGCGCCGCACCCCTGCGCCACGATGGTTTACATCGGTAACCTCGGGCGTGAACTGAGCCCGGCGGCGGCGAGCCTGTCGGTCGCGGATAAGCTGGCGATTTGATGGAGGCGAAGACGTTGGCAAGAGGATCATTGAGCGGCGTGGTGGTGGGGCCGGCGGGGGAGATGTTCGCGGTGTCGGGGATCGTCTGGTGGTGCAGGAGCCGCTGGAGGCCACCGACATCAAGTATCGCCACGACCGCCAGCTGCTGCGCGAGGCGCTGGAGAAGGCGATTCAGGCGCTGGTTTAGGGTTCGCCGGCGCGCAACGCGAGCGCCGGCTTCAGCTACGAGGCCGCGATAAACAGATCCCGCAGCTGATGAAGCTGGTCGCGGATCTGCGCCGCCTCTTCGAACTCCAGGTTCTGCGCGTGCTGCATCATCTGCCCTTCCAGCTCGTGGATTTTCTGCTGCAGCGCTTTTGGCGTCAGCACCACGATAGCTGGCTTCATCTTCGGCGCCCAGTGCCGTGAGCCGTTTTCCCCTTTGCCGCGCGTTTTGGCAATGTTCTGACCCAGCGCCAGAATATCCACCACCTTCTTGTTCAGCCCCTGCGGCGCAATGCCGTGCTCTTCGTTGTAGCGCTGCTGCTTCTCGCGGCGGCGCTCGGTCTCGCCGATCGCTTTCGCCATCGACGGGGTGATGTTGTCGCCGTACAGAATCGCTTTGCCGTTGACGTTACGCGCGGCGCGGCCGATGGTCTGGATCAGCGAGCGCTCGGAACGCAGGAAGCCCTCTTTGTCCGCATCCAGAATCGCCACCAGCGACACCTCCGGCATATCCAGCCCTTCGCGCAGCAGGTTGATCCCCACCAGCACGTCAAACTCGCCCAGACGCAGGTCGCGGATGATCTCCACGCGCTCCACGGTATCGATGTCCGAGTGCAGATAGCGCACCTTCTCGCCGTGCTCTTCGAGATACTCGGTCAGGTCTTCGGCCATGCGCTTGGTCAGCGTGGTCACCAGCACGCGCTCGTTGATGGCGGAACGCGCTTGCGGATCTCCGAGAGCAGGTCGTCCACCTGGGTGGCCACCGGACGCACCTCGATAATCGGATCGAGCAGCCCGGTCGGACGCACCACCTGATCGATCACATCGCCGCCCGATTTCTCCAGCTCGTAGTTGCCCGGCGTGGCCGAGACGTAGATGGTCTGCGGCGCCAGCGCCTCAAACTCTTCAAAGCGCAGCGGCCGGTTGTCCAGCGCCGACGGCAGGCGGAAACCGTACTCCACCAGCGTCTCTTTACGCGCGCGGTCGCCGCTTGGTACATCCCGCCGATCTGCGGAATGGTGACGTGGGATTCGTCGATCACCAGCAGGCCGTCGGCCGGCAGGTAGTCAAACAGCGTCGGCGGCGGCTCGCCCGGGCCCGCGCCCGGAGAGGTAGCGCGAGTAGTTTTCGATGCCGGAGCAGTAGCCCAGCTCGTTCATCATCTCCAGGTCGAACTGGGTGCGCTGGCTCAGGCGCTGCTCTTCCAGCAGCTTGTTGTTCGCCAGCAGCACCTTGCGGCGCTCCGCCAGCTCCACCTTGATCTCTTCCATCGCCTGCACGATACGCTCGCGCGGCGTCACGTAGTGCGTTTTCGGGTAGATGGTGAAGCGCGGGATCACCGAGCTCAACCTGTCCGGTCAGCGGGTCGAACAGCGACAGGCGTTCCACCTCTTCGTCGAACAGCTCGACGCGCAGCGCCATATCGTCCGATTCCGCCGGGAAGATGTCGATCACTTCGCCGCGCACGCGGAAGGTGCCGCGCTGGAAGGCCTGATCGTTGCGGGTGTACTGCAGCTCCGCCAGGCGGCGCAGAATCGCCGCGCTGGTCGATGATCATGCCGTGCGTCAGGTGCAGCATCATCTTCAGGTAGAGATCCGGATCGCCCAGGCCGTAGATCGCCGAAACCGAGGCCACGACGATCACGTCGCGGCGCTCCAGCAGCGCCTTGGTGGCCGACAGGCGCATCTGCTCGATGTGCTCGTTCACCGAGGCATCCTTCTCGATGAAGGTGTCCGAGGCTGGGCACATAGGCTTCCGGCTGGTAGTAGTCGTAGTAGGAGACGAAGTACTCCACCGCGTTTTCCGGGAAGAACTCTTTCATCTCGCCGTACAGCTGCGCCGCCAGCGTTTTGTTCGGCGCCAGCACCATCGTCGGGCGCTGGAGATCGGCAATCACGTTGGCGATGGTGAAGGTTTTGCCCGAGCCGGTCACCCCCAGCAGCGTCTGGTGCGCCAGCCCATCCTCCAGCCCCTCTTCCAGACGACGGATCGCCTCAGGCTGATCGCCAGATGGACGGAAAGCAGAATTCAATTTGAACGGTTTACTCATGGGCGACAACCTGATGACGTTATAAGCGGCAGGTGAGTAATTTTACTCCTTGCTGTGGCAGGGATTTTGCCAAGTAAAAAACACTGGATGAAAAAAACAGTATGCATGTCAGGATGATTTGGAGATGTACCCGCCTGAATGATTAGCGCGATAGCGACCAAAATTTGGACTGTGACAACATAAAACACCAGTCAGGTCAGGTTATCCCCAGAACTTTTTCTTTTTTAACATTTGTCAAGCCAGCGTCACTGAAATTGAGTTTTGTGGCAACCGGTGACACTTTCATGACGGGAATTGCTTTTATCTAAGCAATTAAAAACTAAACGATATTTTCTAAAGCCGCGTTTCGCGTCAATTTGGGCGTAAGCCGCGTCTTCTCTCGCTTATCGCGTGTTTTCTAACTCTAATGCACAAGGTTATCCACAGGAATAGTGGATAACTGCTTCCAGCCCATACAGACTGGCGCTCCGCAAATTCCCGGATTTTCCCACGAGACGGCGGCAAAAAATTTTTATTGCGATTATTTTTCCATGATGCTGCACGGCTTTAACTATTCTTTTGGCGTACCCCATCGTGCCGTAACGGGAAAAAGCCCAGCGTTAAGGCCACTTATTTCTTCAGTCCCTGCCTTATGACAGCACAGATGCACCACAAACTTAAGCACCGCCAGCACCGTCGATGTGCAGGCCCGAGTTATTATCTGCTGGGCTTTTGTTAAGCTTTTCTCATCAATTATGGCGAGTTTCGCTGCCTTTTACCCCGGTTGAGGCTGCTTTGGCGGATCTGGCCTGGGAATTGCAGTGAATTAACGGTGGAGTGACGAGTCCATGCCGGCAGGATGAACCAGCGCCGCCGGCGACAGCAGTGTCCCAATAGTCATTGTGCATGACTGTATGCCAGACGACACAGAGCGGGAGCATTCAGGCGAATAATCTGGAAGGAGAATGACAGATGTTGAGTCTGCGTGCAGTGAATCAGTTTTACGGAAGTCAACATACGCTATGGAATGTGGATTTAGATTTTCCGCAAGGGATGTGTACAGGCGTCGTTGGCCTGCCGGGCATGGGGAAAACCACCCTCATGAATTGCATCGCCGGGAAATGCCCGTCGAAAGCGGCAGCATCATCTGGCATGAGGCGGGCGCGCCGCCGCGTGATTTGCTCCACCCGCCGTCAGAACAGCGCACCGGGCCGGGGATTGGCTATGTCCCGCAGGACAGGCGGATCTTCTCCCAGCTAACGATTGAGGAGAACCTGCATATTGCCCTGATGGCGGCACGGGACGATCGCAGCCGGCGCCATGGCGCGAGATGACGTTTACGACCTGTTTCCGGCGCTCTATGGGGTGCGGCAAACCCGCGCAAGTGGCGATCTGCCGATCGGACGACCAGTACCAGCTGGCGCTGGCTAATGCGCTGGTAAACCGCCCTCACCTGCTGATCCTCGATGAACCCCTGCACGGCGCGGGGCACAGCGTCGCCCAGAAGCTGGGGCAGCTGCTGGGGCGCTTAAACCGGGAGCTTGGGTATGACGGTGCTGTTAGCGGAGCAGCAGCTGTCGTTTATCCGCCGGGTGGCGGACCGTTTCTGTATGCTCTATCGCGGGCGTAACGTGGCGCAGGGCCACGTTAACGAACTGGATGATGTAACGGTGAGTAAGTGGTTAACGGCCACCTAGCGTCGGTAGCCTGCGGCGCAGAGTGCTGCGCCGCCGCGCCATTTACTGTGGCAGGGATAGATAATGGCCGCTTTCGGCCTGCTGTTCCGCGCCGTCAGCAAGCCAGGGGATCTCCCCGAGGCACGGGGCGGGCAGGACGCGCCTGAGCGTCGCCAGATACTCCAGGTGTCGTTTACCCGGCGCAACCACGTCGTTGGCTATCCAGCCCGCCAGACGCAGCCCGGCCTGCTGTACGGCCTGCGCGGTCAGCATGGCGTGGTTGATGCAGCCCAGCTTGACGCCGACGACCAGAATGACCGGAAGCTGCTCGGCCTGCACCCAGTCAGCAAACGTCTGCGTGTCCGAAAGCGGCGTAAACCAGCCGCCCGCCCCTTCCACCAGCACCCAGTCGGCCTGATTTTCCAGCGTCCGTAACCCGGCAGACAGCACGGCGAAATCAATCGGACGGCCTTCATCGGCGCTGACAATATGCGGCGAGGTCGGTTCGGCAAAGGTGTACGGATTCACCGCGGAATAGGCGAGTTCACGCGTGCTGTTACGCTGGAGCGCCAGCGCGTCGGTGTTGCGTAACCCTTCCGCCGTCATCTCGCTGCCGGAAGCCACGGGCTTATACCCGGCGGTGGTTTTCCCGAGCAGCCGTGCCGCCTGCAGCAGCGCCGAGCTGGCCACCGTTTTGCCCACTTCTGTGTCCGTGCCGGTAACAAAATAACGTTCAGTCACGTTCGATAATCCCATGAAAAAGTTGATAAGAGAGCGGGAATTGACCCCGCTGCTGCGGCCAGGCCAGCTCCAGGCGCTGCAGCTGACCGCGCGTCAGCAGGTTTTGCCGCGTGTCGCCCGTCGTGCAGGTGCGTGGCGCCGATGCCCTTCAGCGAACGCATGGCGCTGAACGCATCGCTAAAATTGAGCGTGATGGTCTGCACCACGCTGCGAGCGCGCCAGCCTGCCAGCGCCTGCGTCACCCTGCTCATGCGATAAAAACCGGTTAGCGTGCGGCTGTTCATCGACTGCCCGCCAGGCCTGATTCAGCTCCGGCAGCGAACTTTCCAGCAGGGTGGTAAACGCCACCTTCCCGCCCGGTCGCGCCACGCGATAAAGCTCGCGGCAGGCCTGCGGCAGGCTGCTGCACCACTGAACCGCCAGATGGCTCCAGACCAGATCACGCTGCGCATCCGCCAGCGGGATCGCCTCGATATCGGCCAGCAGATACGTCATGCGCCGCCTGCCGCTGGCGCGCCTCTTCCAGCATCTGTGGTGAGAGATCGATAGCCGTCTGACCTGGCTTCCCGCCCCGCGCCAGTAGCGGCTGTTGCTGCCGGGACCACAGCCGGCGTCCAGCACCTGCGGGAAAAAGCGGTTCTCGCCAAGCGCGGCCAGAAGCCCCTGCGCGCTCAGACGCTGCAGCTCATCATGCTGCGAATAGCTCTGCGCGGCGCGGCCAAATGCCGCCGCGACGGCCTGCTTATTCACCGGCATCATGGAGCGCCTCCAGCAACGCGTCGATATCCTGTGGTTCATGCGCCGCCGTCAGGGTTAAGCGCAGCCGCGCGGTGCCCGGCGGGACCGTGGGCGGGCGGATGGCGGTCACCCACATGCCGCGCTCGCGCAGCGCCTGTGCCAGCGCCAGCGCGCGGGCACCGTTTTCGCCGACAATCACCGGCTGGATGGCGCTCTCCGAGGCATCAGCTGCCAGCGGCAAGGGCAGCGCCGCGAGCCCTGGGGCGGAAGCGGGCGATATGCTCTGCCAGCCGCTGGCGACGCTCATCCCCTTCCGCGCTGCGGATGACTGCCAGCGCCGCCGGCAGCGCCACAGCCTGCGCCGGGGGCATGCTGGTGCTGTAGATCAGGTGGCGGGCGAACTGCAGCAGATAGTCGGCGACGGCTTCGTCGCACAGCACGGCGGCGCCGCTGACGCCAAAGCCTTTGCCGAAGGTGACAATCAGCAGTTCCGGCTTCACGTTTTGCTGATACGCAGCTGCCGCGCCCTTCCTCGCCCATCACGCCAATGCCGTGGGCATCGTCCACCAGCAGCCAGGCGCCTGCGCTGCCGGGTTGCGGCCCGTGCAGTTCCGCCAGCGGCGCGCTGTCGCCGTCCATGCTGAACACCCCTTCGGTGACCGCCAGCTGTACTGCTGTCCGTCGCAGGGTTTATCCAGCAGCGCAGCGAGCGCTGCCCCGCATCGTTGTGGGCAAAACGCCGCAGCTGCGCCGGGCTTTGGCTTGCCGCCTCCAGCAGCGAGGCGTGGCTCAGGCGGTCGGCGACAATGCGATCCGCCTTCCCCATCAGGGCCGTGATCACCGCCTGGTTGGCGGCAAAGCCGGAGATAAACAGCAGCGCGCGCGGGTAGCCGAGCCAGTCGGCCAGCTCCTCTTCCAGCGCCTGATGCGCCGTGGTGTAGCCGCTGACGTGTCCCGATCCGCCGCTGCCCACGCCAAACCGCTCCGCGCCCTGCTGCCAGGCGCGGATAATGGCCGGATGCTGGCTCAGCCCGAGATAGTCGTTGCTGGAGAAATTGCAGAACCGCTGGCCTTCACGGGTAAGAAAACGACCCGCGCCGTTTTCCACCACCCTGCGCGCGCCGCTGCGCGCCAGCTGTCGGCGGCACGCTGCGCCGTCAGCGCCTGCGCAATACGTTGCCCGGCCAGGTCATACGGCTGCCGCGTTGTAGAACTGGTCGGTGTCGGCGTTGAAAATCTGCTGCTCCAGCTGCTGCTGTTGCTCGTTATCGCCCGTCAGCACCTTGCGGTCTGCTGCGGGTTCAGCCCCAGCTTGCGGAACAGCTGAACAGATCTTTGTCCTCTTCCGGGTTCGGCGTGGTCAGCAGCTTGCAGCCGTAGAAGATGGAGTTGGCCCCGGCCATAAAGCACATCGCCTGGGTCTGCTCGTTCATCTGCTCGCGGCCGGCGGAGAGGCGCACGTAAGAGGTTGGCATCATGATGCGCGCCACCGCGATGGTGCGGATAAAATCGAACGCATCCACGTCCTCGTTATCCGCCAGCGGCGTGCCTTTGACCTTCACCAGCATGTTGATCGGCACGCTTTCCGGCGGCGTCGGCAGGTTCGCCAGCTGCAGCAGCAGGCCGGCGCGGTCTTTCACCGTTTCGCCCAGCCCGACGATGCCGCCGGAGCAGACTTTGATCCCGGCGTCGCGCACTTTATCCAGCGTATCCAGACGCTCCTGGTAGGTGCGGGTGGTGATGATGTTGCCGTAAAACTCCGGCGAGGTGTCGAGGTTGTGGTTGTAGTAATCCAGCCCCGGCGCTGGCCGGAGGCGCTGCGCCTGCTCGTCGTTGAGCGTGCCGAGCGTCATGCAGGCTTCCAGGCCCATCGCCTTCACGCCCTTCACCATCTGCTCCAGATACGGCATGTCGCGATCGTGCGGGTTCTTCCACGCCGCGCCCATGCAGAAGCGGGTCGAGCCGGCTGTTTTGGCCTTGCGCGCCGAGTCGAGCACCTGCTCGACCTCCATCAGGCGCTCGGACTCCAGGCCGGTTTTGTAGCGCGCGCTCTGCGGGCAATATTTGCAGTCTTCCGGGCAGGCGCCGGTCTTGATCGACAGCAGCGTGCTGACCTGAACCTGGCGCGGATCGAAGTGCTGGCGGTGCACCTGTTGGGCTTCGAACATCAGCTCAAGGAAAGGTTTGTTGAATAATTCAGTAACTTGCGACATCGTCCAGCGTGCGTGGTGAGCCATCGGGGCTTCTCCAAAGGGTTTTGTTAATTTTCGGTTCGGTTTATACTCGTAAACCTAAAACTTTTCAAAATGGTTTACAAGTCGATTATGACCCAGGACGATCTCGCCTTTGACCAGCAGCATATCTGGCACCCTTACACCTCCACGACCCGCCCTTCCCGTCTATCCGGTGGCCTCCGCCCACGGCTGCGAGCTGCACCTCGCCAGCGGCGAGCAGCTGGTTGACGGGATGTCCTCCTGGTGGGCGGCGATTCACGGGTACAACCACCCGCGCCTGAATGCGGCGATGAAGGCGCAGATTGACCAGATGTCGCACGTGATGTTTGGCGGGATCACCCATCAGCCCGCGGTGGATTTGTGCCGCCGGCTGGTGGCGATGACGCCTGAATCGCTGGAGTGCGTGTTCCTGGCGGATTCCGGCTCGGTGGCGGTGGAAGTGGCGATGAAAATGGCGCTGCAGTACTGGCAGGGACGCGAAGGGCGAAGCGCGCCAGCGTTTCCTCACCTTCCGCAACGGCTATCACGGGGATACCTTCGGGGCGATGTCGGTCTGCGATCCGGACAACTCCATGCACAGCCTGTGGAAGGGCTATCTGCCGGAAAACCTGTTCGCCCCTGCGCCGCAGAGCCGCTTCGACGGCGAGTGGGACGAGATGGACATGGTCGGCTTCGCGCGGCTGATGGCGGCGCATCGTCACGAGATCGCCGCCGTGATCCTTGAACCGATCGTGCAGGGCGCGGGCGGAATGCGGATGTACCATCCGGAATGGCTGAGGCGTATTCGCAGGATGTGCGACCGCGAGGGCATTCTGCTGATTGCCGATGAGATCGCCACCGGCTTTGGCCGCACCGGCAAGCTGTTTGCCTGCGAGCATGCGGGTATCGCGCCGGACATTCTGTGCCTCGGCAAAGCGCTGACCGGCGGCACCATGACGCTCTCCGCCACCCTGACCACCCGCCAGGTCGCCGACACCATCAGCGACGGCGAGGCGGGCTGCTTTATGCACGGCCCGACGTTTATGGGCAACCCGCTGGCCTGCGCCGTGGCGAGTGAAAGCCTGGCGATTCTGGCGAGCGGCGAGTGGCAGACGCAGGTTGCGGCGATTGAAGCGCAGCTGAAAGCGGAACTGAGCGCCGCCTCGGGCGCGAATTTCGTGGCGGACGTGCGCGTGCTGGGCGCCATCGGGGTGATTGAAACCACCCATCCGGTGAATATGGCGGCGCTGCAGCGTTTCTTCGTGGAACAGGGCGTGTGGATACGGCCTTTCGGCAAGCTTATCTACCTGATGCCGCCGTATCTGCATTACGCCGGAGCAGCTGACGCAGCTGACGGCGGCGCTAAGCGCTGCACTGGCGGTGGACGGCCACTTTCAGCCCTGACACCGCTGGCACTCGCCGCCATTTTCCACCATCATGGAAAGCAGTACACAACAGGAAAGGAGAGATCATGCGCGTAGTGAGCACACGATCTGCGCGACGGCGAAAAACTGCCGGAACGCCACGTTTTTAACGGCATGGGGTATCAGGGCGACAATCTCTCCCCGCACCTGGCGTGGGACGAGGTTCCGGCCGGCACCAAAAGCTTTGTCGTGACCTGCTACGACCCGGATGCCCCGACCGGCTCCGGCTGGTGGCACTGGATTGTGGCGAACCTGCCTGCCGACACGCGCGTGCTGCCGCAGGGCGCCGGTTCCGGCGTGGCTGCCCTGCCTGAAGGCGCCATTCAGACGCGCACCGATTTCGGTAAAGCGGGCTACGGCGGCGCGGCGCCGCCAAAAGGCGAAACCCACCGCTACATCTTCACGGTGCACGCGCTGGATGTGGAGAAGATTGAGGTCGATGAAGGCGCGAGCGGCGCGATGGTCGGGTTTAACGTGCATTTCCATACGCTGGGCAGCGCGTCGATTACGGTGACGTTCAACTGATCCCCCGCCAATAAAAAAGTGCGCATCGCTGCGCACCCTGGCAGAGGTCGCCGTGGATGGCGACCCTGCATGACCGAAGCGCGTTCCTCAGTCCAGCGCGTGAATCACTACCCACATCGGGCCCTGGCCCACGGGATAACGCGCCAGCGGTTGCAGCAGGCCACCGCTGCGCCGATGCGATCTCATGCACCGCAATGTGATGCGATTTCTGCCCCGCCGCAATCAGATATTGGCCGCTGTGATCGATATTAAAGCCGCGCGGCTGGGTTTCGGTCGGCTGATAACCTTCAATCGCTCAGCACCGTGCCGTCTTCGGAAACGCTGAACACGGTCAGAATGCTGGCGGTGCGATCGCTGGCGTACAGGAAGCGGCCGTCCGGCGTGATATGAATATCCGCCGCCCAGCGGGTGCCGTCGAAGTCGGCCGGCATGATGTCCAGCGTCTGCGTCACGCGCTGCGACCTGGCCGTTTGGATTGTTCCGAGATGCCCAGCACGTCCACCGTGCTGTCCAGTTCGTTAACCACATAGCCATAGGCGCCGTTCGGGTGGAACGCCATATGACGCGGCCCGGCGCCTTCTACGGTGGTCACCTGCGGCTGCGCGCGCGGTGCCAGCGTGCCGTCCGCCTGCAGCTTGAACAGGCAGATGCGATCCTGTTTCAGCGCCGGCACAAACAGCGTCTGGTTGCTGAGGTCGATATTCGCCGAATGGCAGCCCTCCAGCCCGTTAATCACCTGCAGCGGCGCCTGCGGCAGGCCGTCGTTGCCAATCGGGCTGATGCTGACGCAGGCATCGTTATACGAGCCGCAGAACAGGTAGTTGCCCTGACGATCGGTGGAGATATGGGTCGGGCTGCCCGGCAGCGGCGCCATGCCGGCCTGCTGCAGCGTGCCGTCCGCCGCAATGCGGTAGGCCAGGACGCGGAACGCCGGACGCACGCCGACGTACAGGTAAGTCTTTCTTCGGGCTGACGACCATCGGCTGCACCTGGCCGGGCACATCAACGACCTGCAGCAGCGTCAGCGCGCCGGCTTCCTCCAACTGCCAGACGTGGATCTGCTGGCTCTCCGGACTGGCGGTATAAACGATTTGTTTCATGCGTTTTCCTTATTCGCTGCGCAGATGAAAAAGAGTTAACCGGTGTCAGGCCGTCGTTTCACCGCCGCGCGCTGAAGCAACGCTGATTTGTCGCCGGCTCACGCTTGATTTGGTCTCAGTGGTTTCCGCTGGTCCGGTGTACCATCCCATCAACCATCGGACGTTAATTCTTTATGGCTAACGATCCGGACGGAAACCCTAATGAGCTACCGCGTCATCGCCCTCGATCTTGACGGCACCCTGCTGGACAACCAAAAACGCATCTTACCGCAGTCGCTGGAAGCGCTGGCGCAGGCGCGCACCGCCGGCATCCAGGTGGTGGTGGTCACCGGCCGCCACCACGTCGCCATCCATCCGTTCTACCAGGCGCTGCAGATCGACACCCCGGCCATCTGCTGCAACGGCACCTACCTGTATGATTATCAGGCGAAAAAGGTGCTGGCGGCCGATCCGCTGGCGAAAGGTCAGGCGGCGCGGGTGATTGAGATGCTCGATCAGGAGCATGCCATTCACGGCCTGATGTACGTCGATGACGCGATGCTGTACCAGGAAGCGACCGGCCATGTGACGCGCACCCTCAACTGGGCGTAGTCCCTGCCGGAAGCGCAGCGCCCGCTGTTTGTGCAGGTGCCGAGCCTGGCGCAGGCGGCCCACGACGCGCAGGCGATCTGGAAATTCGCCACCTCGCACGCCGATACCCTGGCGCTGCGCGAGTTTGCCGACACGGTGGAGAAAGAGACGCTGGGGCTGGCGTGCGAATGGTCCTGGCACGATCAGGTGGATATCGCCCAGGCAACGGCAACAGCAAAGGCAAGCGCCTGCGCCAATGGGTGGAGTCGCAGGGGCTGAGCATGCAGGAGGTGGTGGCGTTCGGCGACAACTACAACGACATCAGCATGCTGGAAGCAGGCCGGGTTCGGGCGTGGCGATGGGCAATGCCGATGACGCGATCAAAGCACGCGCGCGCAAAGTGATCGGCACCAACCTTGAGCCGGGCATTGCGCAGGTGATCCGTACCCGCACGTGCTGTAATGCCAGGCTGGTCGCGGGGCTCGTCGTGGGGGCGCGCGCTGTCCGCGCCGGACGTACCGCGCTGTCGTACCGGTTTGTGTTCGCGGCTGATCGACACGCTCTTGATTTGCGCGTACAGCCACTGCCCGGGGCGGATCGCCAGTTCATCGCGTGCCCACGGCGTGATCCGCGCCCACAGCACGTGTTCCCCGACCGCCAGCTTCACTTCCACCTGCCCGTTACCACGTCACAGACACTCCGCGACTTTGGCGCGCAGGATATTTCGAATACTGGTTTGCAGCGGCGGCTGCAGCACCAGCGAGACGTCGGCGGCGTTGATGCGAATGCGCAGCTGGGTGCCCAGTTCAGCGGCTGATTGACCTGGCTGACCCACAGGTGCTGATCGCCCAGCGCCAGCGCGGTCATCGCGTAGTGCGGATGGTGCTCCAGCACGCTGCACGCGCAGCACGCTGCTCTGCTCTTCACGCCGGCAGCCAGGGCCGCATCGCGCTGCTGCCCCAGACCTCTTCCAGCCTGCCGAAGGCCTTGACGTTACCGTCATCCAGCACCAGCACCTGCTCGGCCAGATGCAGGATCTCGTCCAGGCTATGGCTGACGTAGAGCATCGGAATGTTGACGTCCTGCGCCAGCCGCTGCAGATAGGGCAGCAGCTCGCGTTTGCGCGGCAGATCGAGCGAGGCCAGCGGTTCGTCCATCAGCAGCAGTTCCGGCGCGGTCAGCAGCGCGCGGCCGATGGCCACCCGCTGTTTTTCACCGCCGGAGAGCGCAGGCCGGCAGCCCGATCGAGCAGCGGCCCGATGCCCAGCAGCGTCGACCAGCGTGTCGAACTGCCGCGTGCATGTTTGGGCGCCATGCCGTACTGCAGGTTGCCGCGCACGCGATAGTGCGGGAACAGGCGCGCATCCTGAAACACGTAGCCGATGCGGCGTTTTTCCGGCGGCAGATTGAGGCCCTTGCTGTCGCGGTCATTCACCAGGCGGTCGGCTTCAGCGCAATGCCGGCCCCTGCTGCGGGCGCGTCAGGCCGCTGATGGCATTGATCAGCGAAGTTTTTCCCGCCCCGGACACGCCGAAAATCGCGGTGATGCCGCTGCGCCGGTAAATCGGCAGCGTCGACGTTAAGCGTCAGGGTATGGTTTCCCAGCGTCTGGGAGAAATTCAGTTCCAGCATTCAGGCCTCTTTCCCCATCCGTTTGCGGCCCCAGCGCGCCAGCCATTCGGACACCATCAGCGAAGCCAGCGACAGCACGATGGCGATCGCGCACAGCCGCGCCGCGGCGCCTTCCGCGCCCGGCGTTTCAATCAGGGTATACATGGCCGACGGAATGGTGCGGGTTTCGCCGGGAATGTTGGAGACAAAGGTGATGGTGGCGCCAAACTCGCCCAGCGAGCGGGCGAAGGCCAGCACCGTGCCGACAATGATGCCGGGCAACGTCAGCGGCAGCGTGATGGTGAAAAACACCCGCCAGCGGCCGGCGCCCAGCGTGCGCGCCGCCTGCTCCAGCCGGGTATCCACCGCTTCCAGCGCCAGGCGGATGGCGCGCACCATCAGCGGAAACGCCATCACCGCCGACGCCAGTACCGCACCGCGCCAGCTAAAGGCGAAGGTGAGGCCGAACCAGTCGTACAGCCACTCGCCGATAAAGCCGCGCCGCCCCATGGCGAAATCAGCAGCAAATAGCCGACCACCACCGGCGGCAGCACCAGCGGCAGGTGAATCACGCTATCGAGCAGCGCTTTGCCGGGAAAGCGGCAGCGCACCAGCACCCAGGCCATCAGGATGCCAAACGGCAGGCTGCACAGCACCGCCAGGGAGGAGACTTTCAGGCTCAGCAGAACACGGCCTGCCATTCGGGATCGGTCAGTATCATCTGTGCGGCGTAAATCCATAATGTTTAAAGATTGCGGCCGCTTCCGGCCCCTTCAGATAGGTATAGAAAGCGCTGACCGTCGGATTTTGACGATCTTTCACAATCGCCATCGGATATTCAACCGGTTTGTGGCTGTCTTCCGGGAATACGCCCACCACTTTCACCTTGTCACTGGCGACCGCATCGGAGCCGTACACGATGCCCAGCGGCGCTTCGCCGCGCTCCACCAGCGCCAGCGCGCCGCGCACGTTGTTCGCCGGCGCGAGCCAGTTTGGCGACAGCGTGTCCCACGCGCCCAGCTTTTGCAGCGCTTCTTTGGCGTAGATGCCGGCCGGCACGTGATCCGGATCGCCCACCGCCAGACGCCCGCCGTTCAGCAGCTTGTTCCAGTGGGTCTGCTTGTTGATGGTGAGTCCGCCTGCGCGTTAGCGCTTTTGGCCGCCACCACCACCAGGTCGTTCCCCAGCAGCGTTTCGCGGGTTGCCGCATCAATCGCTTTCTTCTCCACCGCGTAATCCATCCACTGCTGATCGGCCGAGATGAACAGATCCGCCGGGGCGCCCTGCTTCTATTTGGCGCGCCAGCGTCGAGGAGGAGGCAAACGAGGAGACCACCTCGACGTTTTTCTCTTTTTTATACTGCGTGGCGATGTCCTGCAGCGCGTTGGTCAGCGACGCCGCCGCAAAGACCGTGATTTTACCCTCCGCCGCCAGCGCCTGACCCGACAGCGACACGGTGACCACGGCCGCCGCCGCCCAGTGATAAAGCGTATTTTGCCATAGAGAGCTCCAGTGGTTACGTTATATACGTTGATAATACGAACGTTAGGGTGAGGGGCGAGTCGCTGAAATCGGCTGGGGTCACGTGATGCTTATAAATATTATCGGCGAAAACGGGAAAATCTTGAGAGCAAAACGCCCGGGCAAGCCGGGCGTTTTGGGAGGAATCAATGCTGCTTTTTAGCCTGGTCTCTGTGACCAATGTTCGAAAAGACGTTGAACACTTCACCCAGGCCGTAGATGGCACCGAGGATGATGGCCATCACTACTGGTACCATGATCACGGCGAATACCAGACTTTTCAACAACTCTAACATGGTTTTCTCCAGATATTGTGAAAAAAGTGATTCTACCGGCTTTCAACGTGAGAAAAAAGGCACTCCCCTTTTCGTGCTTTTACCCTTTGCGCCCTGCACCATTTGGGTCACAATACCCTTTTTGCCAGGACACTGTTATGCAGGCCGAAATTCTCCTCACACTCCGACTTCAGCAAAAGCTTTTCGCCGATCCGCGACGTATCGCCCTGCTTAAACAAGTGGAGCAAACCGGCTCGATTAGCCAGGGGGCGCAAAACTGGCGGGCATCAGCTATAAAAGCGCCTGGGACGCCATCAACGAAATGAACACCCTGAGCGAACAGCCGCTGGTGGACCGAGCCACCGGCGGCAAAGGCGGCGGCGGTGCGATCGTGACGCGCTATGGCCAGCGCCTTATTCAGCTTTACGATCTGCTGGCCCAGATCCAGCAAAAAGCGTTTGACGTGTTAAGCGATGACGATAACGTGCCGCTGGACAGCCTGCTGGCGGCCATTTCCCGCTTCTCGCTGCAAACCAGCGCCCGCAACCAGTGGTTTGGCACGGTGACGGCGCGCGATAATCTGCAGGTACAGCAGCATATTGAGATCCTGCTTGCCGATGGCACCACCCGCCTGAAGGCCGCCATCACGGCGCAAAGCGCGGAGCGTCTTGAGCTGGATGAAGGTAAAGAGGTGCTGGTGCTGCTGAAAGCGCCGTGGGTCACTATCACGCGCGATCCCGACGCCGCAAAGGCAGCAGATAACCAGCTGCAGGGCGTTATCCACCCCATCGAACGCGGCCAGGCGCAGTGCGAAGTGCTGATGACCCTGGCAGACGGGCAACCGCTTTGCGCCACCGTCCCGCTCAGCGAGGTGCTTCGCCAGCATAATCTGCAGCCCGGCAGCGCCGTCACCGCCTGTTTCAACGCAGACCGCGTGATTATCGCCACATTGTTCTGATCTGGCCGCCATGATTTGACTTCATTTCGCTGGCTCGCTATAACTGATAGCTACTTGCTGCAAAAACAGGGATAAATCATGTCATCATTGCATATTTCGCAAGGCACGTTTCGTCTTAGCGATACCCGAACGCTGACGATTGCTGATTTGACACTACGCGCAGCGGGTGAAAGCTGGGCGTTTGTCGGCACCAACGGCAGCGGTAAATCTGCGCTGGCCCGCGCGCTGGCCGGCGAGCTCGACCTCCTCAAGGGCGAATGCCAGAGCGACTTTACGCGCCTGACGCGCCTGTCGTTTGAACAGCTGCAAAAGCTGGTCAGCGACGAGTGGCAGCGCAACAACACCGATTTGCTCAGCCCTGGCGAAGACGATACCGGCCGCACGCGCGGCGGAAATTATTCAGGATGAGGTGAAGGATGAGGCGCGGGCGCAGGCGCTGGCCGAGCAGTTCGGCATCACCGCTCTGCTGACCCGGCGCTTTAAATACCTTTCGACCGGCGAAACGCGCAAAACGCTGCTTTGTCAGGCGCTGATGAGCGCAGCCTGAACTGCTGATCCTCGACGAACCGTTCGACGGTCTGGACGTGGCATCGCGCGCCAGCCTTGCCGATACGCTGCATCAGCTTAATCAGCAGGGATATACCGTGGTGCTGGTGCTTAACCGCTTTGATGAAATTCCGGATTTTGTCCAGCACGCGGGCGTGCTGGCGGACTGTACCCTGACGCACGTGGGCGCGCGCCAGGCGATTCTTACGCCGAGGCGCTGATTGCCCAGCTGGCGCACAGCGAACACCTGCAGGGCATGGCGCTGCCGGAGCCGGACCGCCCCATCGGCCTGCCGCGCTGGCGCCAGATCCCCCGCCGCGCATCGTGCTGCGCGACGGGGTGGTCTCTTATGACGATCGCCCGATCCTTAACCGCCTCAACTGGAAGGTCAATCCCGGCGAGCACTGGCAGATTGTCGGCCCCAACGGCGCGGGGAAATCCACGCTGCTGAGCCTGATCACCGGCGATCATCCGCAGGGCTACAGCAACGATCTGACGCTGTTTGGTCGGCGTCGCGGCAGCGGCGAAACCATCTGGGATATCAAAAAACATATCGGCTACGTCAGCAGCAGCCTGCATCTGGATTACCGGGTCAGCGTACCACGGTACGCAACGTGATCCTCTCCGGCTATTTTGATTCGATCGGTATTTATCAGGCGGTGTCGGACAAACAGCACAAGCTGGCCCAGCAGTGGCTGGATATCCTGGGCATGGACAACCGGGTCGCTGACGCGCCGTTTCATAGCCTGTCGTGGGGCCAACAGCGGCTGGCGCTGATCGTTCGCGCGCTGGTGAAACACCCGACGCTGCTGATCCTCGACGAACCGCTGCAGGGACTCGATCCCCTTGAACCGCCAGCTTATCCGCCGCTTTGTGGACGTGCTGATTAGCGAAGGTGAAACGCAGCTGCTGTTTGTTTCACACCATGCCGAAGATGCCCCCTCCTGCATCACGCATCGCCTGGAGTTTTGTTCCGGATGGTGAGCACTATCGTTATCTGCAAAGCAAAATCGATTGACCCCCCGGAGGCGTTGCGTTAGTTTTCATTGATGAGCGGGTCGCCATCCATGGCGGCCCGGCGATAACAGTACGCAGCTGACAGATTTCCTTCCCTAAGAATGTAACCGCTACCACTAGCCTGCCGCATTATTCAGCAAACGCTGCGCATAAACCCACAAAATGAGAATCGTCACCTTGTGTAAACGATACCATTTATCCAGACTGGATCACGCTTTCAGCGCCACCGTTATGCTACGTTGAAGGCAGTGATTTTCTTCTGTTTGCCGATTACCAGGACTTGTTATGCAAAAATTTAACCCCGTCGATCATCCGCATCGTCGCTTTAACCCGTTGAGCGGGCAATGGATTCTGGTTTCTCCGCATCGCGCCAAGCGCCCCTGGCAGGGGGCGCAGGAGACGCCTGCGAAGCAACGCTTGCCCGCAGCACGATCCGGACTGCTTCCTGTGTCCGGGCAACACGCGCGTCACCGGCGATAAAAACCCGGATTACAAAGGCACCTTCGTGTTCACCAACGATTTTGCCGCGCTGATGACCGACACGCCGGACGCGCCGGAAAGCCACGATCCGCTGATGCGCTGCGAAAGCGCGCGCGGTACCAGCCGGGTGATCTGCTTCTCGCCCGATCACAGCAAAACGCTGCCGGAACTGAGCGTTGAGGCACGCGCTGAAAGAGGTGGTCAGCACCTGGCAGGCGCAAACCGCCGAGCTGGGTCAGCACTATCCGTGGGTGCAGGTGTTTGAAAACAAAGGCGCGGCGATGGGCTGCTCCAACCCGCATCCGCATGGCCAGGTCTGGGCGAACAGCTTTCTGCCTAACGAAGCCGAGCGACGTGAAGACCGTCTGCAAAAAGCGTATTACGCGGAAAACGGCTCGCCGATGCTGGTGGATTACGCACCAGCGCGAGCTGGAAGACGGCAGCCGTACCGTGGTGGAAACCGAACACTGGCTGGCCGTGGTGCCTTACTGGGCGGCCTGGCCGTTTGAAACGCTGCTGCTGCCGAAAGCGCACGTGCAGCGCATTACCGATCTCAGCCGACGCGCAGCGCAACGATCTGGCGCTGGCGCTGAAAAAGCTGACCAGCCGTTACGACAACCTGTTCCAGTGCTCCTTCCCCTACTCGATGGGCTGGCACGGCGCGCCGTTTAACGGCGAAGAGAATCCGATCACTGGCAGCTGCACGCCCATTTCTATCCGCCGCTGCTGCGCTCCGCGACGGTGCGTAAATTTATGGTGGGCTACGAAATGCTGGCGGAAACCCAGCGTGATCTGACGGCGGAACAGGCGGCAGAACGTCTGCGCGCCGTTAGCGATGTCCACTATCGCGAATCAGGAGTCTAAAAAATGAGTCTGAAAGATAAAACACAATCCCTGTTTGCTGAGAAATTTGGCTACCCTGCCACCCACATCATTCAGGCACCGGGCCGCGTGAACCTGATTGGTGAACATACCGACTACAACGACGGTTTCGTGCTGCCCTGCGCCATCGATTACCAGACGGTCATCAGCTGCGCGAAGCGCGACGACCGCCAGGTTCGCGTGATTGCGGCGGATTACGGTAATGAGACGGACGCGTTTTCCCTCGATGCCCCGATTGTGACGCACGACAGCCAGCAGTGGTCCAACTACGTGCGCGGCGTGGTGAAACATCTGCAGAAGCGCAACGCAAACTTTGGCGGCGCCGATCTGGTGATCAGCGGCAACGTGCCGCAGGGGGCGGGGTTAAGCTCCTCTGCGTCGCTGGAAGTGGCGGTGGGCACCGTGTTCCAGCAGCTCTATCATCTGCCGCTGGATGGCGCAGCAGATCGCCCTGAACGGTCAGGAAGCGGAAAACCAGTTCGTGGGCTGCAACTGCGGCATCATGGACCAGCTGATCTCCGCGCTGGGCAAAAAAGAGCAGCGCGCTGCTGATCGACTGCCGCTCGCTGGGCACCAAAGCCGTTCCCCTGCCGAAAGGCGCGGCTGTGGTGATCATCAACAGCAACTTTAAGCGCACGCTGGTGGGCAGCGAATACAACACCCGCCGCGAGCAGTGCGAAACCGGCGCCCGCTTCTTCCCGCCAGCAGCGCCCTGCGCGACGTGACGCTCAATGAATTTAACAAAGTGGCGCACGAGCTGGATCCGATTGTCGCCAAACGCGTTCGTCACGTGCTGACGGAAAATGCCCGTACCGTTGAAGCGGCCGCCGCGCTGGCGAAAGGCGATCTGAAACGCATGGGTGAGCTGATGGCGGAATCTCACGCCTCCATGCGCGATGATTTTGAAATCACCGTGCCGCAAATCGATCACCCTGGTGGAGATTGTCAAAGCGACCATTGGCGACAAAGGCGGCGTGCGCATGACGGGCGGCGGCTTTGGCGGCTGCATCGTTGCGCTGGTGCCGGAAGAGCTGGTCCCTGCGGTGCAGGAGGCCGTGGCGAAGCAGTACGAAGCGAAAACAGGCATCAAAGAAACCTTCTATGTTTGCAAAGCATCACAAGGAGCCGGACAGTGCTAAACGAAACACCTACCCTCGCACCGGATGGTCTGCCGTATCGCCTGTTAACCCTGCGCAACCGCGCGGGGATGGTGGTTACGCTTATGGACTGGGGTGCAACTCTGCTTTCAGCCCGCGTACCGATGCCGGACGGCAGCGTGCGCGAAACCCTGCTCGGCTGCGCCTCGCCGTCCGACTATCTGCATCAGGCCCCGCCTATCTGGGCGCCTCCGTTGGGCGCTACGCTAACCGCATCGGAAGGCGAAGGCGTTTTCGCTTTGAGCTCGAAGCCGGCATTACACCGGCTGCTGGCGGCCAAGCCAGGGTGAAAACCAGCTGCACGGCGGCCCGGAAGGCTTTGATAAACGTCGCTGGAAGATTGTTCGTCAAAACGACGGCGAAGTGCTGTTCTCGCTGGATTCGCCGGATGGCGATCAGGGCTTCCCGGGTAACCTTATCGCCTCCGCGCGCTTTACAGCTCGACGGACGATAACCGTTCGCTATTGAATACCGTGCGACGGTCGACAGGCCGTGTCCGGTCAACCTGACCAACCACGCGTACTTCAATCTGGACGGCAACCAGTGCGACGTGCGCCAGCACAAGCTGCAGATCCTGGCGGATGCGTATCTGCCGGTTGACGAAATGGGCATTCCCTATGGGCGGCTCAAAGACGTGAGCGGGACCAGCTTTGATTTCCGCCAGCGCGAAAACGCATCGCCCAGGATTTCCTGAGCGATGACGATCAGCGCAAGGTGAAAGGCTACGATCACGCGTTCCTGCTGCAGGCCAAAGGCGATGTGAAACAGCCTGCCGCGCAGGTCTGGTCTGCGGATGAGAAGCTGCAGATGACGGTTTATACCACCGCTCCTGCCCTGCAGTTTTACTCAGGCAACTATCTCGGCGGCACAACGGCGCGCGAGCACGAAGAGTACAGCGACTGGCAAGGCCTGGCGCTGGAGAGCGAGTTTTTGCCGGACAGCCCGAACCATCCCGAATGGCCGCAGCCGGACTGCGTGCTGCGCCCGGGTGAAGAGTACGTTAGCGTGACGGAATATCGTTATGCGCTTTCATTCCCCTTCGGGCACTAATATTGCGGGGCGCCTGGTTATCGAAAAACGCGCACTGCGGTCGCCGACACTCCCAGCATCTTACGCTGTGCGGACTATTTTCGCTATGGTATGGGGTTATCAGTGTTGCTGCTGAGCAGCGGCCACATTTGCAATATAACGGAATTGTTATCATCATCTAAACATTAAGCATTGAGGAGTAAGAGTATGGCTGTTACTAAGCTGGTTCTGGTGCGTCACGGCGAAAGCCAGTGGAACAACGAAAACCGCTTTACCGGTTGGTACGACGTTGATCTGTCCGAGAAAGGCGTAAGCGAAGCAAAAGCAGCAGGTAAACTGCTGAAGGAAGAAGGCTTCAGCTTTGATTTTGCTTACACCTCTGTGCTGAAACGTGCCATCCACACCCTGTGGAACGTGCTGGACGAACTGGATCAGGCCTGGCTGCCGGTTGAGAAATCCTGGAAACTGAACGAGCGTCACTACGGTGCGCTGCAGGGCCTGAACAAAGCGGAAACCGCTGAGAAATACGGTGACGAGCAGGTTAAACAGTGGCGTCGCGGCTTCGCGGTCACCCCACCAGAGCTGACCAAAGATGACGAGCGCTACCCGGGCCACGACCCGCGTTACGCGAAGCTGACCGACGCTGAGCTGCCAACCACCGAGAGCCTGGCGCTGACCATCGACCGCGTTGTGCCTTACTGGAACGAAACCATTCTGCCACGCCTGAAAAGCGGCGAGCGCGTGATCATCGCGGCTCACGGTAACTCCCTGCGCGCGCTGGTGAAATACCTGGACAACATGGGTGAAGACGAAATCCTCGAACTGAACATCCCAACCGGCGTACCGCTGGTGTATGAGTTCGACGAAAACTTCAAGCCAATCAAACACTACTACCTGGGTAACGCGGACGAGATCGCAGCGAAAGCGGCGGCCGTTGCGAACCAGGGTAAAGCGAAGTAATTTTCACGCTGACAAACACAAAAGGCGCAGACGCGAGTCTTCGGCCTTTTTTATTTGAGCCGTGCGCTGGAATTAGCCGCGACGCGCTTTCACCGCATTCGCCAGCTGACGCAGGATGGTGTCGGTATCGTCCCAGCCGATGCAGGCATCGGTCACGCTCTTGCCGTACACCAGCGGTTCGCCGCTTTCCAGGTTCTGGTTACCTTCCACCAGATGGCTTTCGATCATCACCCCAATCATCGCCTTCTCACCGCCGGCAATCTGCTGACAGACGTCTGCGCCCACTTCCATCTGCTTTTTAAACTGCTTGCTGGAGTTGGCGTGGCTGAAATCGATCATCACCTGCGGTGGCAGGCCCGCTTTTTCCAGCCCGACTTTCACTTCTGCCACATGTTTTGCACTGTAGTTCGGCTCTTTGCCGCCGCGCAGAATGATGTGGCAGTCGCCGTTACCGCTGGTGTTAACGATGGCAGAGTGACCCCATTTGGTCACCGACAGGAAGCAGTGCGGCGCGCCGGCTGCGTTGATGGCGTCGATCGCCACCTTGATGGTGCCGTCAGTGCCGTTTTTGAAGCCCACCGGGCAAGAGAGACCGGACGCCAGCTCGCGGTGCACCTGAGATTCCGTGGTGCGGGCACCAATTGCGCCCCAGCTCATCAGGTCCGCCAGGTATTGCGGCGTGATCATGTCGAGGAATTCACCGGCCGCCGGCAGGCCGCTGTCGTTGATCTCCAGCAGCAGCTTGCGCGCAATGCGCAGGCCGTCGTTGATCTGGAAGCTGTTGTCCATGTGCGGATCGTTGATCAGCCCTTTCCAGCCCACGGTGGTGCGCGGTTTTTCAAAATAGACGCGCATCACGATTTCCAGCTCGCCCTTCAGCTCTTCACGCAGGGTGAGCAGGCGGGCTGCGTACTCTTTCGCGGCTGCAGGATCGTGAATGGAGCACGGGCCAATCACCACCAGAAGACGATCGTCATTACCTTTCAGGATCTTATGGATCGCTTTACGAGCATGAGAAACCGTGTTTGCGGCATTTTCAGTGGCGGGGAATTTTTCAAGGAGCGCTACAGGAGGTAATAACTCATTGATCTCTTTAATGCGTAAATCGTCGTTCTGATAATTCATACTTATTCCATTCAAATTTCTGGCCCTGCGTACGCCGGGCGCAACCCGTCCAATGTATCCCTTCAGGCACCAGGTGTAAATTATGTCCTGTGCGCCAATGGCTCGCTCAGATTTGCATTTATTCGTTTATGAACTAAGCTTTTTAAACGTAAGCACTGAGGAATGAGGTGCTTTCGCTATTTATATTCATGCCGAACACTCATGACGGAATTAAATTCCGTCGCGGCACGCTTTTTTCGTCAAACAGCACCAGCGGGTGTCACGCGGCAACTATCCATTTATTACAGGAGCATAATGATGAATAAGTTTGCATTGATTTTTCTGACGGCAGCGATGACTTTGGGCAGCGGCGCAGCACTGGCTGCGGACAACAACAACGGCCAGGCGAATGCGTCAGCAGAAGCCGGCGCAGCCGCAGGCGGCGCGAAAGAGAATCTGCCGCCAAATAATGTCGACAATAGCAACATTAATAACGGCAGCATGAATACTAACGGTGCCGCGACTTCCGGTACCACCTCTGGCAATATGTCGGCCAGCCAGGAACACAAAAATACCATGTGTAAAGATGGTCGCTGCCCGGATATGAACAAGAAAGTTGAAACCAAGGAAGGCGGTGGTCACGTTAAACACAAAACTGACGGCACCACGCAGTAATCGACGCGGAGCGTGATGCAGGGCGAGCTTCGGCTCGCCCTGTTGTTTTTCCCCTGCCCTATTTCCGCTATGCTAACGCTATGAAATTCACAGGAACTGTTTCATGGCCGCGCTGCTGCTTATCGATGATCACCCTTTAGTTGAAGTCGCGCTGGAAGCGGCCTGCCTCAACGCCCCTATTCCATTACAGCTCTACGCCGCCGGTGACGAAGCCCAGGCGCGCCAGCTGCTGCAACAGCATCATATTGACCTGATTGTACTGGATATCGGCCTGCCGGATAGCGATGGTCTGGAGCTGTTGCGCCGTCTGCGCGCGCGCCATCCGCAGTGTCCGGTGCTGATCTACTCGGCCCAGCAGAGCCGCCACACGCTGCTCAGCGCCGCCTCGCTCGGCGCGGCCGGCTATGTGGTGAAGAGTCAAAGCATGGCGCAGTTGCTGAGCGCGATTCTGGCGGTGCTGGGCGGCCAGCAGGCGTTTCCGCCGCTGCCGGAGCGCATTGCGCTACCGCTCACCGAGAAAGAGCAGCAGATTGTGGCGCTGCTGGTGCGCGGGCTGTCGAATATTCAGATTGGCGAACAGCTGCACATCAGCAACAAAACCGTCAGCACCCACAAGAAAAATATCCTCGAGAAGACCGGCGTGCAGTCGGTGGTCGAGCTGGCAGAACTGTGGAAAGCGCAGCAGTGAAACGCTGGCTGCCGTTGCTTTTCCTGCTGTTTAGCCTGCTGGCGCGCGCCGGGCTGCAGCCCGCCAGCAGCGTGATGCTGCCCGCCATGATGCCCGCACCGCACGCCGAGCCGTGGCCGGGAGCGGTGCTGCGCGTGGCGGTGCCGGCGCAAAACAGCGCGCCCTGGGCGATGCGCATCGGCGATCGCATCTGGGGCATTGATGCCGACTATCTCAGCGCCCTTAGCCAGCTGAGCGGCAGCACCTTCAGCCTGCACGGTTATCCTGACTTTGCCGCCCAGCTGGCGGCGCTGCAGCGTGGCGACGTGGATATGGTGCTGAGCGCCCGCCAGCGCGATCTGCCCGCCGACGTACTGACCAGCGAGAGCTGGTTCACCAGCCCGATGCGCATCTACCGCAATCGCGACAACCAGCGCGCGGTGATGTTCAACAGTGATAACGCTCAGCTGACCATCGCCGCCGACACGCTGGCGCAGCTGCCGCCCACCTTTGCACATCGCCACCGCTGGCAGACGCTGCCCGGCAATTTACAGGCGCTGTATGCCCTGCTGAACCAGCAGAGTGACTATCTGGTGGCCGATGAAGCCAGCGCCGGTTTTCTGCTCAGCCAGCTGCAGCAGGGACAGATTTATCAGATCACCGCCGATCCCGGTGCCGGCGAGCTGTCGCTGCGCGCACTGACGCGCGATCCGGCGCTGATTGCCTGGCTCAACCGCCAGCTGCGTTTGCTGCCAGCGGAGTTCAGCAATCGCGTGCAGCAGCGCTGGAGCCCGCCGCTGCTGCGCTATCAGGATACGCAAACCCTGATGCTGACGGGTGAAGAGAAACAGTGGCTGGCGCAGCAGGATGCCATCCCTTATGCCGCCGAGAGCGATAACGCGCCGTGGAGCTATCGCGATGCCAGCGGCAACGCGCGCGGCTTCGGTATTGACCTGCTTAACGCCCTGAGCCAGAGCACCGGCCTGCGTTTCACGCCGCGCTGGGTCAATAATCCGCAGCAGGCCGCCATTCTGTTGCAGCAGCAGCAGGTGATGCTCAACCTGTTACAGCCGCTGTACGGGGACGATGCTAACCGCACCACGCTGCCGGTGTGGCGCGCCATCTGGGGCATTTACACGCTGTCCGACAGGCAGCCGATGGACTGGTCCGCACTGCACGCTCAGCGCGTCGGCGTGCTGCGGGGCGATCTGGCGCAGCGTCTGCTTCCGGCTGAGATCGCGCCCCAGCTGTTCGACGATCGCGCCCAGCTGTGGCAGGCCCTCAACACTGGCCAGATTGATGCAGTGGTGGATAACGTGCTGTCGGCGCGCTGGCGCATGGCCAGCCATGAGGGCAACCGCGTGCATCTCGCGTTTGTGGCCAGCGATATCGCCTGGCCGCTGGCGCCGCAGGTGAGCGCACAGCAGCCGCAGCTGAGCGCCCTGCTCGACCATGCGCTGCAGCAGATTCCGGCGGATACGCTGAACCAGATGCGCGTCAGCTGGTCGCAGCCGCCGCAGCCCGGCACCACCATGACGATGCGCAATGTGCCGCTGCTGATTTTGATTGCGGCCGCCGTGATCATCCTGCTGTTGCTGGTATTGCTGCTGCGCCGTTATCTGCAGCAGCGGCGTGAGCGGTTACAGCGCGAGCAGGCGGAGCGCGCCAACGCCGCTAAAAGCCAGTTTCTCGCCACCGCCAGCCACGAGCTGCGCACGCCGATGCAGGCGATTCTGGGTCTGCTGGAGCTGGAGCAGCAGCAGCATCCGAGCGCGCGGCTCGATTTAATGCACAGCAGCGCCCGGTCGCTGATGACGCTGCTGAACGACCTGCAGGATCATGCGCGCATCGAGAACCACAGCTTCCGCCTGACGCCGCGCCCGCTCGATCTCACGCTATGGCTACAGCAGCAACAGCAGTTTTATCACCCGCTGATGCGCGATGGCGGGCCACAGCTGCACGTGGCGGCGCTGACCCCGCTGCCGGCCAGCGTGATGCTCGACAGCGATCGCCTGCAGCAGGTGGTGAACAATCTGGTGGCCAATGCGCTGAAATTTACCCGCCACGGCGAAATCCGCCTGACGCTGGCGGTCACCGGGGATATCGCGCTGACGGTGAGCGACAGCGGCAGCGGCATTCCGCTCAGCGAGCAGGCGCAGCTGTTTGAACCGTGGTATCAGGCGCCGTCGGGCAAGCGCCATGCGGTGCAGGGCAGCGGCCTCGGGCTGTTTATCTGTCGCGAGATTGTACAGCGCATGGGCGGCACGCTGTCGCTGGAGTCCGCGCCGCAGCAGGGCACCACGGTGAGCGTGCGCCTGCCGCTGGAACCCTGTGCGGCGACAGCGGCGGATGACGCCACGCACTGGCCGCACTATCCGCAGCTGCGCGTAGCGATTGTCGACGATCACCCGACCAATCTGCTGGTCATGCAGCAGCAGCTGGCGAGCTTTGGCATTACTGCGGCGGTGTTTGAGGATGGCCGCCAACTGCTGCGGGCCGATGCGCAGCAGCCGTTTGATGTGCTGTTTATTGACCAGATGATGCCGCGCCCGGACGGCCTGACGCTGCTGCGCATCCTGCGCCGTCGTCAGCGCCAGCGCGTGCAGCCTGCGCTGCGCATACTGTGCTCCGCCGACGTACAGCTGCTGAAACTGCCGTTGCAGGCGCACGAAGCGCAGCTGGTCAAGCCGGTGACGCTGCGGGATATTGCACCGCTGCTGGCGCAGGCAGTGCGCGATCCGCTGCAGGTGCTGCCGGACAGCCTGCAGATTCTGGCGCAGCACAATCCGGCTTTCATCCCGCGTATTTGCCACACCCTGCAGCGTACGCTGCAGCAGGATCGTGATGCGCTGCTGCAGGCCAGCGCGGCCGCAGACTGGCCCCAGCTGGCGCGCGCGGCGCACCGCCTGAAAGGCAGCTGGCTGATGCTCGGCATTGACGACGTGGCCGCCCGCTGCCAGCAGCTGGCCGACGCGGCAAAACAGCATCAGCCTGACCGTGATAATCTCAATTTACTGATATCATTAACGAACAGGCTACTTAACCAACTGGAACGTTATGTCACACACTCATTCTCACAGTGAGCACGGCGGCAACCGCACGCGTCTCGCCGCCGCGTTTGGCGTCACCGCGCTGTTTATGGTTGCCGAGGTCATCGGCGGGCTGGTGTCCGGCTCGCTGGCGCTGCTGGCCGATGCCGGACATATGCTGACCGACGCCGCCGCGCTGCTGATGGCGCTGCTGGCCGTGCAGTTCGCCCGGCGTAAACCGAATGCGCGTCACACCTTTGGCTTACTGCGCCTCACCACGCTGGCAGCGTTTGTGAACGCGATCGCGCTGCTGGTGATTACCGTCCTGATCGTCTGGGAAGCACTGCGCCGTTTTTACCAGCCCGAGCCGATTGAAGGCGGCCTGATGCTCGGCATCGCCATTGCCGGCCTGCTGGCGAATCTGCTGTCATTCTGGCTGCTGCACCGCGGCAGCGAAGAGAAGAATCTCAACGTGCGTGCCGCCGCGCTGCACGTGCTGGGCGACCTGCTGGGTTCGGTGGGTGCAATCGTGGCGGCGGTGATCATCATGCTGACCGGCTGGACGCCGATCGATCCGATTCTGTCGCTGCTGGTGGCGTTGCTGGTGGTGCGCAGCGGCTGGGCGCTGCTGCGCGAGAGCCTGCACGAGCTGCTGGAAGGCGCACCGACGCATATCGACGTGGATAAGCTGGCGCGGGCGCTGACGCGTCAGATTGATGAAGTGCGCAATGTGCATCATGTGCATGTGTGGCAGGTGGGCGAAAAGCCGGTATTGACGCTGCACGTACAGGTGATTCCGCCGTACGATCACGACGGCCTGCTGCGACGCATTCATCAGTATCTGCACCAGCATTATCAGATCGCCCATGCCACGGTGCAGATGGAGTATCAGCCCTGCGTCGGCCCGGACTGCGAGTTATGCGAGGAAAGCGGCACGCAGCACGAGCACGCAGCGCTGGAAGGCCACGCGCATCACCACCACTAATGGGACAGCGCGCGCGAACCCTGTTCCCGTGCGCTCTGCATCCACAGGCGCGTGCCGTTCAGCGCGATCAGCGTCAGGATGGCGTACTCCAGCGCCATGGCATACACGCCCTGACGCGCAAAGATCATCACGCTGATAACGTTGATCACCACCCACAGCAGCCAGTTCTCAACGTATTTGCGCGTCATCAGGATCATCGCCACAATCGACAGCACCATCATGCAGGAATCCCAGAACGGGAAGGCATCCGGCTGCAGCTGCGGCATCACCACGTTAAGGCCGAGCGACTGCATCAAACCCACCGCGGTGCGCGTGAGGAAAGCGAATACCGGGTCGATATAGCGCGTCATCAGCGCAATGGCGATCACGCAGGCGGCGCCCCAGCCGATGGCTTTCGGCAGCGGCAGCCAGCGGATTTTCAGCGCCGCTTCATGGTTGCTGGTCTGCCGGCTCCACGCGTACCAGCCGTACACGTTGGCAACAAAGAAGAACAGCTGCAGCAGCAGACTGGCATACAGCTGAATCTGAAAGAAAATCACCGCAAACAGCGTGACGTTAATCAGACCAAACAGGTAGTTGATAATTTTTTCCTGGCTGGCAAGCCAGATACACAGCAGGCCGGCCAGCGTACCGATCGCCTCAATCCATGACAGATCGTAGCCGCCGACGCCAATCGGAATATGAACCAGAATATTGTGTGTGCTAAAGAAGTCCATCATCTGCACCTGTATGAAAATCGCCTCAGGCGTTCCCTTTCAGCGTAAGTTTGAGTTGTGCTGCAAAGTCTAGCATGCGGTTGAGCGGCAGCAACGCTGCCTTGCGCAGTGCCGCATCGACGTGAATTTCATGCTGCTCGCCGCCGTGCGCCAGCCCTTCAGCGATAGCCTGCAGGCCATTCATCGCCATCCACGGGCAGTGCGCGCAGCTGCGGCAGGTCGCCCCTTCGCCCGCGGTGGGCGCTTCCAGTAACTCTTTATTCGGTACCGCCTGCTGCATTTTGTAGAAGATGCCGCGATCGGTCGCCACAATCATCTGCGGATGCGGCAGCGTTTTGGCGGCCTGAATCAACTGGCTGGTGGAACCGACCGCATCGGCCAGTTCGACAATCGCCTGCGGTGACTCCGGGTGCACCAGCACCGCCGCGTCAGGATAGAGCGCTTTCATGCGCTGCAGCGCCTGGGTTTTGAACTCATCATGCACGATGCAGGCGCCCTGCCAGCACAGCACATCAGCGCCGGTTTGCTGCGTGACGTAACGGCCCAGATGGCGGTCCGGTGCCCAGATAATTTTCTCACCGCGACTGTCGAGGTGTTCAATCAGCTCAACCGCAATGCTGGACGTCACCACCCAATCGGCACGTGCTTTTACCGCCGCCGACGTGTTGGCATACACCACCACAGTCCGATCCGGATGCGCATCGCAGAAGCGGTTAAATTCGTCAATCGGGCAACCGAGGTCAAGCGAACACTCCGCCTGCAGCGTGGGCATCAGCACGGTTTTTTCCGGGCTAAGGATTTTGGCGGTTTCGCCCATGAAACGCACGCCGGCCACCAGCAGCGTTTGCGCCGGATGCTGGCTGCCAAAGCGCGCCATCTCAAGGGAATCCGCCACGCAGCCGCCAGTCTCTTCGGCCAGCGCCTGAATTTCCGGATCGGTGTAGTAGTGCGCCACCATCACCGCATCGCGTGCTTTGAGCAGACGTTTAATTTCTTCGATGTAACCGGCTTTTTCCTGCGGGCTGAGGCGCGCCGGTTTCGGCGGGAAGGGATAAATGGCGCTTTCGGCATCAAACATTGCACTCATGACACGGCTCTCGTTTTATCGATTTAACAAAATCGCCCATCAGGACGATGATGCGGCATTAAATCCGCCATCGTGTTTTATATGCTAAACACAATAGCGGATTACACCGAGCCTGTCGTGTGATTTTTATGCGGGAAGTACCAGCTGCGCGCCGGCCTGCGCCTGTTGTGGGCTTTCCAGCTCAAGCAGAAACGCTTTTACCGCCAGGCCGCCAGCAAAGCCGGTGAGCTTACCGTTGCTGCCGATAACCCGATGACAGGGCGCCATGATCGACAATGGATTTTTACCGTTGGCAGCCCCGACGGCACGTACCGCTTTCGGGTTGCCGATCTGCTCCGCGATTTGCAGATAGCTGCGGGTTTCACCAAACGGAATGGTGAGCAGCGCCTGCCAGACCTTTTTCTGAAACGCAGTGCCAACGGTGTCGTACGGCATGTCAAACTGCTGGCGCTCGCCGGCAAAGTACTGGCGCAGCTGGCGCTCGGCCTCACAGAGAATCGGATGCTGGTCGTTACGCGCGATCGGTTTCAGCGGCACGCGCTGCGCGCCTTCGTTTTCCCATAAAATGGCTGACAGACCGCGATCCGTGGCAATGAGCGTCAGTTCTCCGACGGGCGTGGTAATGATTTTAGCGTGATACATGTTGCACCTCCGGCGTGGGCTATGCGGATGATTATCGCACTTTTGCGCGGCGAAACTGGCTGTTTTCGGTCATGAGCATAAACTGGTTAGCTGTCCGAAAGCAGCCAGTTTTCCATCCGCACCTGCGCGACGATGGTGTTTATTTGCCGGAGACGATGATGTTTGATCCTGAAATTGCCTATCAGGCGCTGACGGCGCGCGACAGCCGTTTCGACGGGGTGTTTTTTGTCGGCGTGACCTCCACCGGTATTTACTGCCGTCCGATCTGTCCGGTGAAAGCGCCGATGCAGAAGAACTGCCTGTTTTTCACCAGTGCCGAAGCGGCTGAAAAGGCGCACTTTCGCCCCTGCCTGCGCTGCCGTCCCGAGCTGGCACCTGGTTCGGCACCGGTCGATAGCCATCATCGCATCGCCGACCGGCTGATTCGCCGTATCGAAGAAGGCTTACTGGAAGAACAGGAGACACTGGCTGAGATCGCCAGCGAGTTTGACCTGAGTGAACGCCAGCTAAGACGGGTGATTCAGCAGGAGCTGGGCGTGTCGCCTCTTGAATTGCGGCAAACCCGGCGCATGCTGCTGGCGAAGCAGCTACTGACTGAAACCGCATTGCCGGTGACCGAAATTGCCTATGCCAGCGGTTTTCGCAGTCTGCGCCGTTTTAACGACGTGTTTCAGGCTCGCTATCGCATGACGCCATCGCGTCTGCGTAAGCAGATTCAGACGGAAACCCTGAATGGTGAGCAGGAGAGCGCCGAACTGCGCCTCAGCTACCGGCCTCCTTATGACTGGGACGCCATCCTCGATTTCCTGCAACAGCGCGTGATGAAGCAAGTCGAGTGGGTCAGCGAGGGCGTTTATCATCGTACTGTGGCGCTCGGTCAGTGTCGTGGCTGGGTGCGCATTAGCCATTTGCCGGAAAAGCAGGCGCTGAAGGTGCAATTTACCACCACGCTGACGCCGATGCTGCCTGCCCTGCTGCGCCGCTTGCGCGATCTGTTTGATCTGGATGCCCAGCCACAGCGCATCAGCGAGCAGCTCAGCCAGGATCCGCTATTAGCTGCGAGTCTGGCACGCTATCCCGGCTTACGCGTTCCTGGTGCGTTTGACGGCTTCGAGCTGGCGGTCCGCGCCATCCTCGGCCAGCAGGTGACGGTGAAAGCCGCGACGACGCTGAGCAGTCGCGTGGCGGAGCGTTTTGGCGCGCCCCTCACCACGCCGTGGCCTGCACTCTCCCGCTTACCGCCAGAGGCCGAATCACTGGCTACTGCCACCCTCGATGATATCGCCAGCCTCGGCATTGTGAGCGCCCGCGCGCAGGCGATCAAGGCACTGGCCGAGTCCTGCGCCTCAGGAGCGCTGCGCTTCAATGGCGCGGTAAATCCGGACGTGGTGCAGCAGCAGTTGCTGGCGCTGAAGGGGGTCGGGCCATGGACAGCGAGTTATATCGCCATGCGCGCCCTGCGCTGGCCGGATGCCTTTCCGAAAGAGGATATTGCGACCCGCAACAATCTCGGTGGCGTGAGCGCAAAGGTCGCAGAGCAGATGTCGCAGGTGTGGCGCCCATGGCGCAGTTACGCGGTGCTGCATATCTGGAAGAGCCTGACGCCGGATAAGCGTTAGTGAGATTTGGCATGATGTGGTTGCCAGAATAACTGTAATAGTGCTTTTCAGCCAAAAGGTACGGAGCGGTTGCGTAAAGTCGCCGTAAATACATCCCTGTAGGCTCTGCCGGCGCATCCATGCGCCGGAAGCTTTACACCACCGCTCCGTACCCTTCGGCTTCATGTTAACTCTCTGCGCCTTGCTGAAAGCGCTGCAAAACTACAGCAGCTGAAATGCCTGACAGCCAGAAAAGGCGGGTGCGGAGGAGCGAAGCGTCCGAGCCATGGACAAAAATGCCGGGAGCATTTTTGAACAACACGCAGTGTTGCCCGCTTGCGGGTGAGCCTCAGGGATGAGGCGAATACTCGCGAGGCCGATCCACAGGGATGTGAGGTTCCTTTGCGATCCGCCCCGCCTTATCTGGCCTGAGTACGATCTCAAAGCAACATACCGAACTTCGTAAAAAAGCAAAAAGGCGCCTTTAGGGCGCCTTTCTACATTGGTGGGTCGTGCAGGATTCGAACCTGCGACCAATTGATTAAAAGTCAACTGCTCTACCAACTGAGCTAACGACCCATTCGGGAGCTGACTTCGAAGATTTTACTCGGTACCACTTGAAAGTGGTGGGTCGTGCAGGATTCGAACCTGCGACCAATTGATTAAAAGTCAACTGCTCTACCAACTGAGCTAACGACCCGAGTAACAGTGGTGTGATGAAGGGGGGGTCGCGCCGCCGCCCCCCGTGTGGGGGGGGTGTTTTTTTACAAACTGAAGTGACATCAAAACTGAATGGTTGAGATGGTGGGTCGTGCAGGATTCGAACCTGCGACCAATTGATTAAAAGTCAACTGCTCTACCAACTGAGCTAACGACCCATCTTCATGCTGCCGTTTCACGTTGTTTAAGATATGTCCCGTGGCAACGGCGGCATATATTACTGATTTAGGAATTCTGCGCAACAAAAATTTCGATGAAGATCACTTAACTGCTTATTATTCATGCGGCAAGACCAGAAATAACACGATTTCTGGTCATGCGGTAATCATCCCATCGAATTCAGACGTTTTTGCGCCTGCTTAGCACCTTCGGTACCCGGGAATTTTGCGACCACCTGCTGGTAAACCGCTTTGGCTTTCGCGGTCTCGCCTTTGTCCTGCATGATCACGCCAACCTTGTACATCGCGTCAGGCGCTTTCGGCGATTTCGGGTAATTTTTCACCACAGAGGCAAAATAATACGCCGCATCGTCCTTTTTACCCTTGTTGTAATTCAACTGACCGAGCCAGTAGTTGGCATTCGGCTGATAAGTGGAATCAGGGTATTTCTTAACAAAGTTCTGAAACGCAGCAATCGCGTCATCCTGCGAGATTGATCCTGCACCAGCGCAATGGCCGCATTGTAGTCCGTATTCGCATCGCCGCTTTGTGCGGGTGCAGCGGCAGCCGTATTGCTGCTCCCCGCATCAGCGTTTCCCGCTGCGGCACCGGCTGCTGCATCGGCACCACCGCTGGCTGCTGCTGCACCACCGCTGCTCAGGCTATCCATCTGCTGAAAAATTTGCTTCTGGCGTTCAACCACCTGATTAAGCTGATACTGGCTTTCCTGGATTTGCCCGCGGAGAGAATCAATATCGTTCTGGTTATCGGAGAGTTGTTGCTGGAGTTGGTTTAAAAGCTGGCTGTGAGCATTGGAAATACGCTCGAGTTGAGTGACACGGTCTTCGACCGAGCCTGAGCCGACACTACTGATTGGCGCCTGAGCAATAGCGGCCCAGGGGGCCGCTATGCCAACCAGTAACGACAGACTCAACAGATGATGTCTGAAGTTACTGCTCATGCAATTCTCTTAGTAAACCAGTACGGCACGACGGTTTTTAGCGTAAGCCGCTTCGTCGTGACCCAGTACTGCAGGTTTTTCTTTACCGTAAGAAACGATGGAGATCTGGTCAGCAGAAACGCCTTTACCCTGCAGGTACATTTTAACGGCGTTAGCACGACGTTCACCCAGGGAGATGTTGTACTCTGGAGTACCACGTTCGTCCGCGTGACCTTCTACGGTGACTTTGTAAGATGGGTTGCTACGCAGGAAGGTAGCGTGCGCATCCAGCATCGCAGCGAAGTCAGAACGGATGTCATATTTGTCCAGATCGAAGTAAACGATGTTGTTCTGCTGCAGCTGCTGCATCTGCAGACGCGCTTGCTCTTCAGAAGACATGTTGCCGTTCGCGTCCATACCGGTGCCGGCACCCAGCATGCCTTCGCCGCTCTGGTCGTTGCTGGCGTTCTTGTTAGAAGAACACGCTGCGATTGCCATAACAGGCAGAGCCAGCATCAGGCCCTTCAGCACTTTGTTCAGTTGCATTTCTTTGATTCCTTTTATAGTTTGCCATAAATATTTATTCATGCATTACAGATACGGCGACCAGGCAGGGAATTTTACCTGTCCATCAGTTGCCGGAAGACGCGCTTTGAAACGCCCATCTGTAGAAACCAGATTCAGCACGGATCCCATCCCCTGAGAAGAGCTGTAGATTACCATCGTGCCGTTAGGTGCCAGACTTGGCGTTTCATCCAGGAACGTTGACGTCAGAACCTGAACGCCACCCGCTACCAGATCTTGTTTGGCGATGTGCTGCGCACCACCGTTGGTGCTTACCATCACCATAAATTTACCGTCGGCTGCTCACGTCAGCATCCTGGTTCTGAGAACCTTCCCAGGTAATACGCTGCGGAGCACCGCCGTTGATGTTGACTTTATAGATCTGTGGACGCGCCGGCCTGGTCAGAGGTAAACGCCAGCGTCTGGCTGTCCGGGAACCAGGTCGGTTCGGTGTTGTTGTTGCGGCCATCGGTCACCTGACGGATCTGGCCGGAGCCAAGGTCCATCACGTACAGGTTCAGGCTACCGGTTTTAGACAGCGCAAAGGCCAGTTTAGATGCCGTCCGGCGAGAACGCCGGCGCACCGTTGTGACGCGGGAAAGAGGCGACCTGACGGATAGCGCCGTTTGCCAGCGTCTGGATAACCAGCGCAGAACGACCGCTTTCGAAGGTCACGTAAGCCAGTTTGCTGCCGTCCGGAGACCAGGCCGGAGACATCAGCGGCTGCGGCGAACGGTGCACCAGGAACTGGTTGTAACCGTCGTAGTCAGATACGCGCAGCTCATACGGGAACTGACCACCGTTGGTCTGCACCACGTAGGCGATACGGGTACGGAACGCGCCTTTAATGCCGGTCAGTTTTTCGAATACTTCATCGCTGGCGGCGTGTGCCGCATAGCGCAGCCACTGTTTGGTGACTTTATAGGAGTTCTGCGCCAGCACGGTACCCGGTGCACCACCGGTATCCACCAGCTGGTAGGCCACGTTGTAGCTGCCGTCCGGGTTAGGGGTAACCTGACCCACAACCACGGCATCAATACCCAGTGCAGACCATGCGGCAGGCTGTACTTCCTGCGCGCTGCCCGGCTGCTGCGGCAGGCGAGAACGATCGAGCGGGTTGAATTTGCCGCTGTTGCGCAGGTCCGCCGCCACGATGCCGCCGGCATCTTCAGGTGCAGCGCCAGGACCGGCCCACTGGAACGGCACAACACCAATTGGGCGTGCCGAGTCCACCCCCTGGGTGATCTCGATACGTACTTCTGCGTGCAGCACCGCTGCCCACAGCATTAAAAAACCAAATGCTACACGTAATGCCTGCTTCATCATATCTCCCTTATCCGGGTGGGTAACCTTACCCACGATAATTTAGCAGAATGTTACAAACTGAACAAACACAAATACTCATAGAGTACGGCAAGCTAACCTTAGTTCATCCCTGCGCGTATTTTCGTTGACTGGGCATGTAAGGTCCTGGTTTGAAGTCCAGCGGCGCATTTTTGAAGACTTCATAAACGGCCTGCGAAGGCGGTTTAGGCATCTTCGCCTGACGCGCTGCAGCCAGGGCCGCAGTACATAAAGCCGGGTCGCCACCTTCAGACTTAATATCCAGCAGCATGCCATCCGGAGCCAGTTTTATACGCATAACGTACACGTTTTACCGGTATAGGAAGACGCATCATAGAATCGGCTTTCAATCGCGATTGTAATCTGCCCCAGCATACCGCATTGATTTCAGCACCTGAGGCACCGGCCTTCTTCTGATTGCCCTGACCGGCCGCCGCACCGTTATCTCCTTTTCGCCCCACCGCCCGTTTTCGGCGCATTCTTACCGGAGCTCAAATCGCCAAACAGATCGTCAACCATCGCTCTCGGTTCTTCAGCCGCTTCGGCAGCCGCTTTCTTCTTCGCATCGGCGGCCGCTTTAGCTTTCGCCGCCGCATCCGCTTTGGCTTTGGCTGCTGCCTCAGCTTTCGCTTTGGCTTCGGCGGCCGCTTTCTCTTTCGCGGCTTCCGCAGCTTTCTCTTTGGCTTCCTGTGCAGCTTTGGCTTTCGCATCTGCCGCGGCCTGAGCTTTGGCTTCTGCCTCCGCTTTGGCTTTCGCTTCAGCTGCGGCTTTCGCCTGCTGCGCGGCTTTCTCTTTCGCCGCTTCGGCTGCGGCGGCTTTGGCCTGCGCTTCCGCTTTCTTCTTCGCGTCGGCTGCGGCCTGCTTCGCCTGCTCTTCCGCTTTGGCTTTCGCGTCCGCTGCGGCCTTCGCCTGAGCATCGGCCTGCGCTTTGGCATCGGCTTTGGCTTTCGCTGCGGCCGCTTCTGCGGCTTTCTGCTGCTCCTGCGCCTTTTTCGCTGCCTCTTCCGCTGCTTTCTGCTGCTCAGCCTGCTGCTTCGCCTGCGCGGCTTCCTGCGCCTGCAAACGCTCTTTCTCCAGCTGCTTCAGACGCTCCTGCTCTGCGGCCTGCTTTTCACGCAGCTCTTCCGCCTGCTGTTGCGCCTGTTTTTCGCGCTGCTCCTCGGCGCGCTGCACTGGCCTGCTGCTGCTGCTGGCGATTATAGTTCTCCACCACCGCACCGGGATCGACCATCACCGCGTCAATGGATCACCCTCCACCGCCGCCGGCTGATGCATCAATATGCTCGTCGAACGAACTCCAAATCAGCAGTGCAAACAGAATAACGTGCAGCACTGCGGAGACGATTATCGCTCGCTTAAGCTTGTCGTTTTGTTCGGTTGCCTTTGACACTATCGGTTCCCAAAAACTACGCGGATGATCAAATAGGTTGGGTCATTAAGCCAACTGACTTAACACCCGCACTATGTAGCAAGTTCAGCGCTTTAATAATTTCATCGTAGGGTACGTCTTTCGCGCCACCGATTAAGAAGACCGTTTTCGGATTTGACTCCAGGCGACGCTGCGCTTCAGCAATCACCTGCTCAGGCGGCAGCTGATCCATACGATCTTTCTCTACCACGACGCTGTATTGCCCTACGCCGGAAACCTCAATGATAACCGGAGGATCGTCATTGGTGCTCACCGCCTGTGATTCTGTCGCATCCGGCAGATCCACTTCCACGCTCTGGGTAATGATTGGCGCTGTCGCCATGAAGATCAGCAGCAGTACCAACAGGACGTCCAGCAGTGGAACGATATTGATTTCGGACTTGAGCTCGCGACGACCTCGTCCACGCGATCTGGCCATGGTTTACCCCTTGTTGCTCTCGGTGCTGGTAAACGCCTGACGGTGCAGAATCGCAGTGAACTCTTCCATAAAGTTGTCGTAGTTCAGTTCCAGTTTGTTCACGCGCTGGTTCAGACGGTTATAGGCCATAACCGCCGGAATTGCCGCAAACAGACCGATAGCGGTGGCGATCAGCGCTTCGGCGATACCCGGCGCAACCATCTGCAACGTGGCCTGCTTCACCGCGCCCAGCGCGATAAAGGCGTGCATGATCCCCCACACGGTACCAAACAGACCGATATACGGGCTGATGGAACCGACGGTGCCGAGGAAAGGAATGTGGGTTTCCAGCGTTTCCAGCTCGCGGTTCATCGAGATGCGCATCGCACGCGACGGCCCCTTCGACCACCGCTTCCGGCGCATGATTGTTGGCGCGATGCAGACGGGCAAACTCTTTGAACCCGCTATAGAAGATTTGCTCGGAGCCGGTCAGGTTTTCGCGGCGCGCCTGGCTTTCCTGATACAGACGAGAAAGCTCAATACCGGACCAGAACTTGTCTTCAAACGCTTCGGCTTCACGCCCAGCGGCATTGAGGATGCGCGTTCTCTGGATGATGATGGCCCAGGATGCGATTGAAAAACCAATCAAAATCAACATGATAAGTTTAACCAGAAGGCTTGCCTTCAGGAACAAATCAAGGATGTTCATGTCAGTCACTGCTTAAACTCCGCGACAATAGACTTGGGAAGCGCACGAGGCTTCATTAGGTGTGGATCAATACAGACAATCAGGACCTCAGCTTCATTCAGCACTTTGTTCTCTGCGTTGACAATCCGCTGCGTGAACCGTGATGGGTTGCCGCGCGCATTGATGTAATTTCAGTTTGGACTTCGAGCATATCGTCGAGTCTGGCAGGCGCAAAATACTCCAGCGTCATCTTGCGTACCACGAAGGCAACTCGCTCAGCCAACAGCACCTGTTGACTAAAGTGATGATGGCGCAGCATCTCTGTGCGTGCTCGTTCATAAAAAGCAACGTAGCTGGCGTGGTAAACCACACCACCGGCATCGGTATCTTCGTAATAGACACGAACCGGCCATCGAAACAGCGTTGTATTCACTTTACATCCCGGTAATGCAACAAAAGTTAGAGCTTTTAAACTTCGCTACTATACGCGCGGGAGATCGGGTTGGGAATGGGTTACAAGATGGGAATGAAAATAATTATGGGCCGTGAGGGCCACAAGCCGTGGAAGGATTTTCGGGAGATTTCCTGACCAACCGCTGACAAAAACTCACGTCAGCAGCGGTAAAACAGCCCTTGCGGGCTGAGACAGAACTTAATGGTAGAACCAGTAAATTCCCGGCGGCAGCACGATCAGCGCCGGCAGCGGGGCGAAAAAGTCCCTGCCAGTGAATGGCACGCGGACGAAAACCGACGCCGTGGATCACCCCGGCGCACACCGCCCACATCAGCAGGAATCCGTGCCAGATCTCCAGCTCGCTGGTTTTCGCAGCAAAGCGCGACGGATCCCAGAAGATGCAGCCTGCCAGCAGCAACGCCAGCATCATTAAGGAAAGGGCCCTTAACGGGCCCTTATCCATGACAGCGCATACAGCGTCTGTATCACGGACGTGCTCATCAGTGCTTTTCGTCCTGCTTGCTTTGGTCGCTTCTACGTGCTCAAGCGCCAGGGCAGTGATGACACCAAATGCACAGGCAAGAAGCGTTCCTAAAATCCATGCGAAATACCACATATTCAGCTCCTTACTTAGTACATAGAGTGGGTGTTGCTTTCGATATGTTCTTTGGTGATGCGACCGAACATTTTCCAGTAACACCAGATGGTGTAGAGCCAGAACGATCGGCACAAACACGAAAGCAACATACGGTCATCAGGTTCAGCGTCAGATGGCTGGACGTTGCATCCCACATGGTCAGGCTAGCATTCAGCATGGTGCTGGACGGCATGACGAACGGGAACATCGCAATACCCGCGGTCAGGATGATGCAGGCCAGGGTCAGCGAAGAGAACACGAACGCCCATGCGCCTTTCTCCAGACGCGAGGTCAGGACGGTCAGCAGCGGCAGCACCACGCCCAGCGCCGGGAACGCCCACAGCACAGGGGTATACTTGTTAAAGTTGACCAGCCAGGCACCGGCCTGACGCGCCACTTCTTTAGGCAGCGGGTTAGACGCCGCGTGATGATCAATCGCAGACGTCACCACGTAGCCATCAATGCCGTACACCACCCACACACCGGCCAGCGCGAAGCAGACCAGCGTCACCAGCGCAGCGATCTGCGCCGTCGCGCGGGAACGCAGGTGCAGTTCACCCACGGTACGCATCTGCAGATAGGTTGCGCCCTGAGTCAGGATCATCGCCACGCTGACCACGCCCGCCAGCAGACCAAACGGATTCAGCAGCTGGAAGAAGTTGCCGGTGTAGAACAGACGCATGTACTCGTCCAGCGTGGAACGGCACGCCCTGCAGCAGGTTGCCGAACGCCACGCCAATCACCAGCGGTGGCACGAAGCTACCGATGAAGATGCCCCAGTCCCACATGTTGCGCCAGCGGTTGTCTTCAATCTTCGAGCGGTAGTCGAAACCGACCGGACGGAAGAACAAAGAGGCCAGCACCAGAATCATCGCCACGTAGAAGCCGGAGAACGCAGCCGCGTAGACCATCGGCCAGGCGGCGAACAGCGCGCCGCCGGCGGTGATCAGCCACACCTGGTTACCGTCCCAGTGCGGGGCGATGGAGTTGATCATGACTCGGCGCTCGGTGTCGGTACGACCGAGGATGCGGGTCAGCATGCCCACGCCCATGTCGAAACCATCGGTGACGGCGAAACCGATCAGCAGAACGCCAACCAGCAGCCACCAGATAAAACGCAATACTTCATAATCGATCATTTGATGACTCCTGTCTTAGCGTGCCGGCTGAGTAGTCACAGTGGACTGCTCATAGTGATAGCGGCCGGTTTTCAGGCTGCTTGGGCCAAGGCGCGCAAACTTGAACATCAGGAACAGTTCAGCCACCAGGAACAGGGTGTACAGGCCGCAGATCAGCAGCATCGAGAACAGCAGGTCGCCCGCGGTCAGCGACGAGTTGGCCACCGCCGTTGGCAGCACCTCACCAATCGCCCACGGCTGACGGCCGTATTCCGCCACAAACCAGCCGGATTCGATTGCGATCCACGGCAGTGGAATACCGTACAGCGCAGTGCGCAGCAGCCATTTTTTCTCGCCGATGCGGTTGCGAATCACGGACCAGAAGGACGCCGCAATGATCAGCAGCATGATGATGCCGCAGCCCACCATGATACGGAATGCGAAGTACAGTGGCGCAACGCGAGGAATCGAGTCTTTGGTTGCCATCTGGATCTGCGCTTCCGTCGCATCAGACACGTTCGGGGTATAACGCTTGAGCAGCAGACCGTAACCCAGATCTTTCTTCACATCGTTGAACTGGTCGCGAACGGCCTGGTCGGTAGAACCGGCACGCAGCTGTTCCAGCAGCGAGTAGGCTTTCATACCGTTACGGATACGCTCTTCGTGCTGCACCATCAGCTCTTTCAGACCCGTCACCTGCTTATCAACAGAACGGGTGGCAATGATACCCAGCGCGTAAGGGATTTGAATGGCGAAGCGGTTTTCCTGCGCGTCCTGATCGGGAATACCGAACAGCGTAAAGGCAGCAGGCGCCGGCTGGGTTTCCCATTCGGCTTCGATGGCGGCCAGTTTGGTTTTCTGCACGTCACCCATTTCGTAACCGGATTCATCACCCAGAACGATAACAGAGAGGATTGCAGCCATACCGAAGCTTGCAGCGATAGCAAAGGAGCGCTTAGCAAACGCGAAGTCACGACCGCGCAGCATATAGTAAGAACTGATGCCCAGTACAAACATCGCGCCGCACACATAGCCAGAAGCGACGGTGTGAACGAATTTAACCTGCGCAACCGGGTTCAGGACCAGCTCGGCAAAGCTGACCATCTCCATACGCATGGTTTCGAAGTTGAAATCAGACGCGATCGGGTTCTGCATCCAGCCGTTCGCCACCAGGATCCACAGCGCGGACATATTCGAGCCGAGCGCCACCAGCCAGGTCACCGCCAGGTGCTGCACTTTACCGAGGCGATCCCAGCCGAAGAAGAACAGGCCGACAAAGGTGGATTCAAGGAAGAACGCCATCAGGCCTTCGATGGCCAGCGGCGCACCGAAGATATCGCCGACGTAGTGGGAGTAATAAGACCAGTTGGTACCGAACTGAAATTCCATAGTCAGACCGGTGGCCACGCCCAGCGCAAAGTTGATACCAAACAACTTGCCCCAGAATTTGGTCATATCTTTATAAATCTGTTTTCCCGACAGGACATAGACCGTTTCCATGATCGCCAGCAAAAACGCCATACCGAGCGTTAAGGGCACGAACAGGAAATGGTACATCGCCGTCAGGGCAAACTGTAAACGCGACAGCTCGACAATATCTAACATGATGACTCCTTGCTCCTCGCATGAACTCATCCTGCGAATAACAACCACAAACAGCGGGCAGTGCGATGCAGAATAAGGTCAGGAACGACTGATTATTGATTCCAGTTTTGTTACCGACAGCACAATGCGTACTGCGGCCCGAAGTGAGCGAGTAACAGTGGTGAAAATTCCCCGAAAAACCGATCGCTTCAGCCTGTTTCGAGCAGGAGTAAGATGAGGAGGCGACAGAATTGATATGACAACGCCTGGCACAAACTCCTGAAAAATGATGAAAAAGACTGAATTGATGCAGCGCAATTTATACCGGTTGGGTTGCTTTTAGCCAGCGGTAAAGTTTGCTATATATCGCCTTTTATTGATCTGGATTAAGACAATAATTTTCCAGATATGTAGTGTTAGAGTTGTTGTTAATTAGTTGTCATAAATCGATAGCGCAATTAAGAAAACAATTACCTTTCCCGTAATTATTTAACCTCTTTGCCAGCCAGACGCCTGGACGCTGACGGGAAAAAGCACGCCTCTTTGCCCTTCTTTACTCAACGACAAAGTAAGCATAGCCGCAGAATATGTTGCCGTTACGTTTTTACTGCAAATGTGTGAGGACGGCTAGTGGCCGTGCATTACAGCCATAAAAAAAGCCACCCGCAGGTGGCTTTTTTCTTTCAGCAGCAAAATGTTATTTCGCTGGCAGTACCGCTTTTACCGCGTCGCCGATATCCGCCAGGCTGCGAACGGTTTTCACGCCTGCGGCTTCCAGCGCAGCGAACTTCTCGTCCGCCGTGCCTTTACCACCGGCGATGATGGCGCCCGCGTGGCCCATACGCTTGCCTTTCGGCGCAGTCACACCCGCGATGTAGCCCACAACCGGCTTGGTCACGTGTTCTTTGATGTAGGCAGCCGCTTCTTCTTCAGCGCTACCGCCGATCTCACCGATCATCACGATCGCTTCGGTCTGCGGATCTTCCTGGAACAGCTTCAGGATGTCGATGAAGTTAGAGCCCGGGATCGGGTCGCCGCCGATGCCCACGCAGGTGGACTGGCCGAAGCCGTCGTCGGTGGTCTGCTTAACCGCTTCATAGGTCAGGGTACCGGAACGGGACACGATGCCCACTTTACCCGGCTTGTGAATGTGGCCCGGCATGATGCCGATTTTGCATTCGCCCGGGGTGATAACGCCTGGGCAGTTCGGGCCGATCATACGCACGCCAGCTTCATCCAGCTTCACCTTCACGGTCAGCATATCCAGCGTCGGGATGCCTTCAGTGATGGTGATGATCAGTTTGATGCCTGCGTCGATCGCTTCCAGAATAGAGTCTTTGCAGAACGGCGCCGGAACGTAGATCACGGTCGCGGTTGCGCCCGTCGCTTCTACGGCTTCACGCACGGTGTTGAACACCGGCAGGCCCAGGTGGGTGGTGCCGCCTTTACCTGGCGTTACGCCGCCAACCATCTGCGTGCCGTAGGCAATCGCCTGTTCGGAGTGGAAAGTCCCCTGGCTACCGGTGAAGCCCTGGCAGATAACCTTGGTATCTTTATTAATTAAAACTGACATTATTTCCCCTCCACTGCGGCAACAACCTGCTGAGCTGCATCCGTCAGACTTTTCGCTGCAATAATATTCAGGCCGCTGTCAGCCAGTTTTTTCGCGCCGAGTTCAGCGTTGTTACCTTCCAGACGCACAACCACCGGAACGTTAACACCTACTTCTTCTACCGCGCCGATGATACCGTCGGCGATCAGGTCACAACGGACGATACCGCCGAAGATGTTAACCAGAACGGCCTTCACGTTGTCGTCGGAGAGAATGATTTTGAACGCTTCGGTTACGCGCTCTTTGGTTGCGCCACCGCCCACGTCGAGGAAGTTTGCTGGCTCACCGCCGTGCAGCTTAACGATGTCCATGGTGCCCATTGCCAGGCCCGCACCGTTAACCATACAGCCGATGTTGCCGTCCAGCGCTACGTAGTTCAGCTCCCACTGTGCAGCCTGTGCTTCACGCGGATCTTCCTGAGACTGGTCGCGCATTTCGCGCAGATCCGGCTGGCGGAACAGCGCGTTGCCGTCAGCGCCCAGCTTGCCGTCGAGGCAGATCAGGTCGCCCTGGGTGGTGATCACCAGCGGGTTGATCTCGATCAGCGCCAGGTCGCGCTCCAGGAACATGGTCGCCAGACCCATGAAGATCTTGGTGAACTGGCTGAACCTGTTTGCCTTTCAGGCCCAGTTTGAACGCCAGCTCGCGGCCCTGGTAAGGCTTTGGGCCCGCCAGCGGATCGATGGCCATTTTGTGGATCAGGTGCGGGGTCTCTTCCGCCACTTTTTCGATTTCCACGCCGCCTTCGGTAGACGCCATGAACACCACGCGACGGGTGGAACGGTCAACAACCGCGCCCAGGTACAGCTCTTTATCGATGTCGGTCGCCGCTTCAACCAGGATCTGGTTAACCGGCTGGCCGTTGGCATCTGTCTGGTAAGTCACCAGACGCTTGCCCAGCCAGTGTTCAGCGAACGCACGAATCTCTTCTTTGCTCTTAACAACCTTCACACCGCCCGCTTTACCGCGGCCACCAGCGTGAACCTGACATTTCACCACCCACGGGCCGGAGCCGATTTTAGATGCGGCTTCTTCTGCTTCACGCGGGGTAGTACAGGCGTAACCCACCGGAGCCGGCATGCCATACCGGGCAAACAGCTGTTTGGCCTGATATTCATGTAAGTTCATGATGTTCTATCCATCCTTCAGGGTAATCGTTATCTTCAAAGCAGGTGTTAGATTATGGGGCGCAGCCTCGTGCCATGCCGCGCCCGGCAGATGCTAGGAATCGAGACGTCCAGCAGCAGACGCGTCGGATCTTCCAGCAGCTCTTTGATCGCGACCAGGAAGCCCACGGACTCGCGGCCGTCGATCAGGCGGTGGTCGTAAGAGAGCGCCAGGTACATCATCGGCAGGATCTCCACTTTACCGTTTACCGCCATTGGGCGATCTTTGATGGCGTGCATGCCCAGGATCGCGCTCTGCGGCGGGTTGATGATCGGGGTAGACATCAGCGAGCCGAATACGCCGCCGTTGGTAATGGTGAAGTTACCGCCGGTCAGATCGTCCACGGTCAGCTTGCCGTCGCGGCCTTTAACAGCCAGCTCTTTAATTTTCTTCTCGATGTCGGCCATGCCCAGGGTATCCACATCACGCAGAACCGGCGTCACCAGGCCACGCGGGGTCGAAACCGCCATGCTGACGTCGAAGTAGTTGTGGTAAACCACGTCGTCGCCATCGATGGACGCGTTCACTTCCGGGAAGCGTTTCAGCGCTTCAACCACCGCCTTCACGTAGAAGGACATAAAGCCCAGACGGATGCCGTGACGTTTTTCAAACGCGTCACCGTACTGCTTGCGCAGGTCCATGATTGGCTTCATGTTGACTTCGTTGAAGGTGGTCAGCATCGCGGTGGTGTTTTTCGCTTCCAGCAGACGCTCGGCCACGCGCTTGCGCAGGCGGGTCATCGGCACGCGTTTTTCGCTGCGGCCGGCGACTGCCTGCGGAGCCGCATCGGCTGCCGGTGCTGCGCTTTCGCTTCTGCCTGAGCAGGCGCTTTCGCCAGATGCTTGTCGATGTCTTCGCGGGTCAGACGGCCGCCCACACCGGTGCCTTTAATGGCTGCCGCGTCAAGGCTGTGTTCCGCCAGCAGGCGACGGATCGCCGGGCTGAGCGCGTCGTTGCTCTGCTCTTCCAGAGACGCCTGCTGGCGCTGAGCTGGCGTAGAGGCCTTCTCTTCAGATTTCGCGCTGGACTCTTTGCCCGCGCTGTTGCCTTCACGCAGGCGGCCCAGGATCTGACGAGAGGTGACGGTGGTACCTTCATCTTCCAGCACCGCGTCCAGAACGCCGTCCGCCGAAGCCGGTACTTCCAGTACCACTTTGTCAGTTTCGATTTCTACCAGCACTTCATCGCGCTTCACGGCATCGCCTGGTTTTTTGTGCCAGGTGGCGACGGTCGCATCTGCTACGGATTCAGGCAGGTCGGGAACAAGAATATCTACGCTACTCATTTTGTATCCTTTAATTAATCGACGTTCAGCGCGTCATTGACCAGATCTTGCTGCTGCTTCTGGTGAACGGACATATACCCCACCGCCGGAGAGGCGGAGGCCGGGCGACCTGCATAGCGCAGGGCTGACGCCCCAAATGGAATCACTTCACGGAAATGATGCTGGCTGCAGTACCATGCGCCCTGGTTCAGCGGCTCTTCCTGGCACCAGACAAAATCATGTACGTGAGCGTAATGTTTCAGCGCTTCCTGCACCGCCTGGTGCGGGAACGGATACAGCTGTTCGATACGCACGATGGCGACATCTTTCTGCTCGTTCTTACGGCGCTGTTCCAGCAGGTCGTAATAAACCTTACCAGAACACAGCACCACGCGCTTCACCTCCTGCGGATCCAGCTCGTCGATTTCGCCGATCGCCGGCAGGAAGGTGCCGTTGGCCAGTTCTTCCAGGCTGGACACCGCCAGCGGGTGACGCAGCAGCGACTTCGGTGACATCACCACCAGCGGACGGCGCATACCGCGCAGCGCCTGACGACGCAGCATGTGGTAGACCTGCGCCGGGGTGGACGGCACGCAGACCTGCATGTTCTGCTCGGCGCACAGCTGCAGATAACGTTCCAGACGCGCGGAGGAGTGCTCCGGACCCTGGCCTTCATAGCCGTGCGGCAGCAGCATCACCAGGCCGCACATACGGCCCCACTTCTGCTCGCCGGAGGAGATGAACTGGTCGATAACCACCTGCGCGCCGTTGGCGAAGTCGCCGAACTGCGCTTCCCAGATGGTCAGCGTGCGCGGTTCTGCGGTGGCGTAACCGTATTCGAACGCCAGCACCGCTTCTTCAGACAGCACGGAGTCCCAGACCTTGAACTGGCCCTGACCGTTGTGCACGTGCTGCAGCGGGGTGTAGGTTGAACCGTTAGTCTGGTTGTGAACCACCGCGTGACGGTGGAAGAAGGTACCGCGGCCGGCGTCTTCACCGGACAGGCGCACCGGAATGCCTTCGTCAACCAGCGTCGCGTAAGCCAGCGTTTCCGCGCCGCCCCAGTCGAACAGCTTCTCGCCTGCCGCCATCGCCTGGCGGTCAGCGTAGATTTTCGCCACGCGCGACTGCATCTCGATAGCTTCCGGCACGGTGCTGATGCGGCTAGCCAGCTCCTGCAGGCGCTTCATCTCCACCTTGTTCGGGTAGCTCTCATCCCACTCGTGGTTGAGGTACGGCGACCAGGTGAAGGAGTGCATGTTCATCGGACGCCATTCTTTCACCACGCACTCGCCCGCATCCAGCGCGTCGCGGTACAGGTTGACCATTTCGGTGGCATCTTCCAGCGTGGCCACGTTTTCGCTCTCCAGCTGATCGGCGTAGATTTTGCGCGGCGTCGGGTGTTTTTTGATTTTCTGGTACATCAGCGGCTGGGTTGCGCTCGGCTCGTCGGCTTCGTTGTGGCCGTGACGGCGGTAGCAGACCAGGTCAATGAACACATCGCGTTTGAAGGTGTTACGGAAGTCCAGCGCCAGACGGGTAACGAAGGCCACGGCTTCCGGATCATCCGCGTTAACGTGGAAGATCGGCGCCTGCACCATCTTACCGATGTCGGTGCAGTACGGGGTAGAACGCGCATCCAGCGGGTTGGAGGTGGTGAAGCCCACCTGGTTGTTGATCACGATGCGCACGGTACCGCCCACTTCGTAACCGCGCGCTTTCGACATGTTCAGGGTTTCCTGCACCACGCCCTGCCCTGTCACCGCCGCATCACCGTGGATGGTGATCGGCAGCACTTTGTTGCTGCTCGGCTCGTCCAGACGATCCAGACGCGCGCGCACGGAACCGATCACCACCGGGCTGACGATTTCCAGGTGCGACGGGTTAAACGCCAGCGCCAGGTGAACCAGGCCGCCTTCGGTTTCCACGTCAGACGAGAAGCCCATGTGGTACTTCACGTCGCCGGTGCCGAGGTGTTCTTTATGTTTGCCGGCGAACTCGTCGAACAGGTCCTGCGGTTTTTTACCCAGCACGTTGACCAGCACGTTCAGACGACCGCGGTGCGCCATGCCCAGCACCACTTCACGGGTGCCGCTCTTGCCTGCGTGGCGAATCATCTCTTTCAGCATCGGCACCAGCGCGTCACCGCCTTCCAGCGAGAAGCGTTTTGCGCCCGGGAACTTCGCGCCCAGATAGCGCTCCAGGCCTTCCGCTGCGGTCAGTTCGTTCAGGAAGCGTTTTTTCTCGTCAGCCGAGAAGGTCGCGTGGCCCGCTACGGATTCGATGCGCTGCTGGATCCAGCGCTTCTCTTCGGTGGAGGTAATGTGCATGTATTCCGCGCCGATGGAGCCGCAGTAGGTTTGCTTCAGCGCGGCATTCAGATCGCCCAGCTTCATGGTGTCTTTGCCGATGGCAAAGGAACCTACGTTAAAGCTTTCCTGGAAATCGGCCTCGGTCAGATCGTGGTACGCCGGATCGAGATCGGCCACGCGCTCTTGCTTCCACAGTCCCAGCGGATCGAGATTCGCATGCTGGTGACCGCGGAAGCGGTAGGCGTTGATAAGCTGCAGGACTTTAACCTGCTTCGCATTGGTGTCAGGGTCGGAAATCGCAGAAGAGTAACGTGAGGCATCCTTCGCCAGACGACGGAAATAATCACGTGTTTTGGAGTGGAATTGATCCGGTTTGACCCCGGTGCCAGGCAACTGCTGGAACATGGAACGCCAGTTTGCGTCCACTGAGTCAGGATCGGTTAAGAAGTCTTCATAGAGCTGTTCTATCCAGCTCTGGTTCGCACCAGACAGGTAAGAAGAGTCCAGCCAGGCTTTCATTGCGCCGTTCTGCATCGTGATCCCTTAAGCATTTTTATGCTTACTTTTCGCCGAGGTATATCATTTGTTGCACGCTTACCGATACGTGCTTGCCGTAAGTGGGTTCACGCGATACGAACCTGTGCGCAACCGGCGCCTGGCCCGTAAGGGAACCTTTATAAGCGTGGTCAGTACCGCGCTTATAGAGGCTTCCGTAAACGATCGGGAACCTGGGTTCCCGATCGTGACTTCCGTTTGTTACGCACTGCGCTGCAGCAGCATCGACTTAATATGGCCGATGGCGCGCGTCGGGTTCAGGCCCTTCGGACACACACTGACGCAGTTCATGATGCTATGGCAGCGGAATACGCTGAAAGCGTCACTCAGTCCTTCCAGACGGCTGTCGGTTTCGGTGTCGCGGCTGTCGATCAGGAAGCGATAGGCCGCCAGCAGACCGGCCGGGCCGATAAACTTGTCCGGGTTCCACCAGAACGACGGGCAGGACGTAGAACAGCAGGCGCAGAGAATACACTCGTACAGACCGTCGAGTTTTTCACGCTGCTCAGGCGACTGTAGGTGCTCGCGAGCCGGTGGATTTTGCCCATTATTCAATAAGTAAGGCTTAATCTTCTCATATTGTGCATAGAATTGCCCCATGTCCACCACCAAATCGCGCACGACCGGCAGGCCTGGCAGCGGACGGATAACAATCTTCTGGCTGCCGTTGCGCAGCGCGGAAATCGGCGTGATGCAGGCCAGGCCATTTTTGCCGTTCATGTTCAGACCGTCGGAGCCACACACCCCTTCACGGCAGGAGCGGCGGAACGACAGCGTTGGATCTTTTTCTTTCAGCTGGATTAACGCATCCAGCAGCATCATGTCGCGACCTTCTTCCGCTTCCAGGGTGTAATCCTGCATGCGCGGCGCGTCATCGACATCCGGGTTATAACGATAAATTGAGAATTCGAGTTTCATTATCCTGTCTCCGCATTAGTAAGTACGAATCTTCGGCGGGAACGCCGGACGCAGTTTCGGTTCCATGTTGACGCTACGACGCGTCATGGTTTCCGATTCTGGCAGATACAGGGAATGGCACAGCCAGTTTTCGTCATCACGCTCCGGGAAGTCGAAGCGGCTGTGCGCGCCACGGCTTTCGGTACGGAAGTTTGCCGACACCGCGGTCGCGTACGCGGTTTCCATCAGGTTATCCAGCTCCAGGCACTCAACGCGCTGGGTGTTGAACTCGCTGGAGGTGTCGTCCAGACGGGCATTTTTCAGACGCTCGCGGATCGCTTTCAGCTGTTCAAGACCTTTGGCCATCGCATCGCCTTCACGGAATACCGAGAAGTTGTGCTGCATGCATTCCTGCAGCGCTTTGCGGATTTCCACCGGATCTTCGCCGTTACGGTTGCCGTTCCAGCGGTTGAGGCGCTCCAGAGAGGCATCAATTTCGTCGTCGGTTGCGTCGCGCAGCGCGCCCTGCTCGGCGATGGATTCCTGCAGATGCAGACCGGCCGCACGGCCAAACACCACCAGGTCGAGCAGCGAGTTGCCGCCCAGACGGTTGGCGCCGTGTACCGATACGCAGGCAATTTCGCCCACCGCGAACAGGCCCGGGATCACCACGTCTTCGCCCTGCTCGTTCACGGTCAGCGCCTGACCGGTCACTTTGGTCGGAATACCGCCCATCATGTAGTGGCAGGTTGGGATAACCGGAATCGGCTCTTTCACCGGATCGACGTGCGCGAAGGTGCGGGACAGTTCCAGGATGCCCGGCAGACGGGATTCCAGCACTTCTTTACCCAGATGGTCGAGCTTCAGCTTGGCGTGTGGACCCCATGGGCCGTCGCAGCCGCGGCCTTCACGGATTTCGATCATGATGGAACGCGCCACCACGTCACGGCCCGCCAGGTCTTTCGCGTTCGGCGCATAACGCTCCATGAAGCGCTCGCCGTGTTTGTTCAGCAGGTAGCCGCCTTCACCACGGCAGCCTTCGGTCACCAGCACGCCCGCGCCGGCGATGCCGGTTGGGTGGAACTGCCACATCTCCATATCCTGCACCGGCACGCCCGCGCGCAGCGCCATACCGACACCGTCACCGGTGTTGATGTGGGCGTTGGTGGTGGACTGGTAGATACGGCCTGCACCGCCGGTCGCCAGCACGGTGGCGCGGGCTTTGAAGTAGACCACTTCACCGGTTTCGATGCAGAGCGCGGTACAGCCGACGACCGCGCCATCCGCGTTTTTCACCAGATCCAGCGCATACCACTCGGAGAAGATGGTGGTGTGGTTTTTCAGGTTCTGCTGATACAGGGTGTGCAGCAGCGCGTGGCCGGTACGGTCGGCCGCCGCCGCGGTACGCGCCGCCTGCTCGCCGCCGAAGTTTTTCGACTGGCCGCCAAACGGACGCTGATAGATGCGGCCATCTTCCAGACGGGAGAACGGCAGGCCCATGTGGTCCAGCTCCAGAATCGCTTCCGGGCCGGTTTTACACATATATTCGATGGCGTCCTGGTCACCGATGTAGTCGGAACCTTTTACCGTGTCGTACATGTGCCATTCCCAGTTATCTTCATGGGAGTTACCCAGCGCAACGGTGATACCGCCCTGCGCGGACACGGTGTGGGAACGGGTTGGGAAGACTTTGGAGAGCAGCGCACAGGTCTGGCCCGCTCTGGGAAATTTGCAGTGCGGCACGCATACCTGCGCCACCGGCGCCAATCACAACAGCATCAAATTCTCTGACTGGCAGTTTCATTACACACCCCACACCACAACGAATCCATAAATAACGTAAGCCACCAGCGCAACCACAATGACCAGCTGCAGCAGCAGGCGAATCGCCAGCGGTTTAACGTAATCGGTCAACACCTGCCACATGCCAATCCAGGCATGGATCAGGATGGAGAACAGGGCCAGCAGGGTGAACACTTTGGTGAAGGCGGATCCGAAGAACCCACTCCAGATTTCCCACGTCAGCGTGCCGCTGGTCGCGAAGAAACCGATCATATAGATGATGTAGAGGGTGAGAACGATGGCGGTAGCACGGACCAGAATGAAGTCATGTACGCCGTTGCGTCCTAATGCGGAGGCGTTGCTTACCATACGAGAACTCCTGCGAGAAGTGAAAGCACGACAGTAATCACAAATGAAATGTTAGCGGAGCGTTTCCCGGCTTCGAAAGTCTCTTCCAGATAGCCAAAGTCCATCAGCATATGGCGAACACCCACGACGACGTGGTACGCCAGCGCGGTCAGAATGCCCCACATGATGAATTTCACGAAGAAGCTGTTCATGATGGCTGAGGCCTGGAGGAATCCTTCAGGGGAAGAGAGGCTGGTGCCCAGTAACCACAGCAGAATACCGACCGCCACAAACGTAATCACGCCAGAGACGCGGTGCAGAATGGACGCTATTGCTGTTACGGGGAACCGGATCGTTTTGAGATCCAGATTGACAGGTCTTTGTTTTTTCACATTTCTTATCATGAATAACGCCCACATGCTGTTCTTATTGTTTCCTTCCTCCGGACTGCGATGCGGGTCGAGAGCGTTCCTTTTCTATAACTGCGCGTCATGCAAAACAGCAGCTTCCAGATGCTTAAACGACACGTTACAACGCTGGGTGGCTCGGGATGGCAGGGTATTCCGGAGACCTGGCGGCAGTATAGGCCGTTCACAAAATCATTACAATTAACCTACATACAGTTTGTCGGGTTTTCTCTGGAACAGTGATCAGGGTCACGATAACAACATCTTTTTAATTTTTAATCATCTGATTTGACAAATGTTAAACATTATTGTTACAAACGTCATCAGAAAAGGCATATAATGCGCAAAAGTTATGAGGTCTCTCTTTCACCTGACAAATAGTTATGTAACAGTGTTGATGAGCAATATTGACCGTGAGGTTATTGGTTACCAGGACAGTTATGTCGTGATATACAGGATTTTGATATCCACGATTTGCAGCGGTCATGCTCGGACGAACGCTGATTTGCTGTTGTTTCACTGATATTTCATTCGTTTACCTTGCAGCATGAACGTTACCGCTGAGTGATGCTGTGAAGATTCTGTTTTAGCCTAAGTCGTGCGGGTTGCAACAAGGCAGTAAGCGTGCAAATGATGGGCGTTTACGGAAGTAAATGACCGCACTGCGCGCGCGCAGCCAGTGTAGCGGCGGCCCGAAAATACGGCGGGTAAACGCAACATGATGACTGTTCTGGTGTTAGAGGTTCTTAAGAAATAAGGCGCTAAGGAGACCGTAAATGGCTGATAAAAAGGCAACGCTCACCCTAAATGGTGACACTGCTATTGAACTGGATGTGCTAAAAGGCACGCTCGGTCAGGATGTTATTGATATCCGTACGCTGGGTTCCAAAGGGGTGTTCACCTTTGACCCTGGTTTTACCTCTACCGCATCTTGCGAATCCAAAATCACCTTTATCGACGGTGACGAAGGTATCCTGCTCCATCGCGGCTTCCCCATCGATCAGTTGGCCACCGAATCCAACTACCTGGAAGTGTGCTACATCCTGCTGAACGGCGAAAAACCGACGCAGGCGCAGTTCGATGAGTTCAAAACCACCGTGACCCGTCACACCATGATCCACGAGCAGATCACCCGTCTGTTCCATGGGTTCCGTCGTGACTCTCACCCAATGGCGGTGATGTGCGGCGTGACCGGTGCGCTGGCGGCGTTCTACCACGATTCCCTGGACGTGAATAACCCGCGTCACCGTGAAATCGCCGCGTTCCGCCTGCTGTCCAAAATGCCGACCATGGCGGCGATGTGTTACAAATACTCCATCGGCCAGCCGTTTGTGTATCCGCGCAACGACCTCTCCTACGCGGGCAACTTCCTGCACATGATGTTCGCCACGCCGTGCGAAGAGTACGAAGTGAACCCGGTGCTGGAACGCGCCATGGACCGTATTCTGATCCTGCACGCTGACCACGAACAGAACGCCTCTACCTCTACCGTCCGTACCGCCGGCTCTTCAGGCGCGAACCCGTTCGCCTGTATCGCTGCCGGCATCGCCTCCCTGTGGGGACCGGCGCACGGCGGCGCCAACGAAGCGGCACTGAAGATGCTGGAAGAGATCAGCACCGTTGAGCACATTCCGGAATTCGTGCGTCGCGCCAAAGACAAGAACGACTCCTTCCGCCTGATGGGCTTCGGTCACCGTGTTTACAAGAACTACGACCCGCGCGCTACCGTGATGCGTGAAACCTGCCACGAAGTGCTGAAAGAGCTGGGTACGAAAGATGACCTGCTGGAAGTGGCGATGGAGCTGGAGCACATCGCGCTGAACGACCCGTACTTCATCGAGAAGAAACTCTACCCGAACGTCGATTTCTACTCCGGCATTATCCTGAAAGCGATGGGCATTCCGTCTTCCATGTTCACCGTGATCTTCGCGATGGCGCGTACCGTAGGCTGGATTGCGCACTGGAACGAAATGCACGGCGAAGGCATGAAGATTGCCCGTCCGCGTCAGCTGTACACCGGCTACGCCGAACGCGAATTCACCTCCGAGCTGAAAAAATAACAATCAGGGCGGGTTATCCCGCCCTTTTCTTTTTTAGCATCCCACAGAAGTTCATGCTGTATCGTGCAGAGCCCTGCCTGGCTGAGCCCCGTTTCAGGCGTCCTCGCGCCGCTGACGCGGTACCTTCACACCCTTCGTCAATCTGGCGGACCGCCGTCGACGGGACATCCTGTCCCGGCTCCGGCTTTCGCCCGCATCCATGCGGTCTCATCCTGACTTCCTCATGCTGTTCAGCGCTGCGGATTGCCTGCCCCGGGGCTCAGCCAGTCAGTGCATTAGCTCTGGTGCGATTTGCCGGAAGACGATGATGGCCTGTCCCGCGCCTCTTCTATAGATGATCAAAACTCAATTCTGGCAGCCCGGGCACCAGTAAAACGGTCGCGACGACAGCTCGGTACGCACGATCATCCCACCGCAGCGTTCGCAGGGCTCGCCGCTGCGATGAAATACCTTGAAGCGAAACAGCGCGCCGTGATGCCGGCTGTCATCCGCCTGCCCTCGCGTCTGGTAGGAAAGTCGCGGCACCGCCAGCATGGCCTGCTCAACGCGTCGCAGCGCTTCTCGCGTCAGATCCTGCGGTTTGTGCTGCGCCAGCAGTTCGGCCTGCCACAGGATTTCGGCGCGCAGATAATTGCCCAATCCGGCGAGAAACGCCTGGTCGAGCAGCATGCCCCCCAACTGCCTGCGGCGAAAACGCGGCGTCAGCAACCGCTCCGCCACATCGTCTACCGTCAGTGACATGTCCAACACGTCGGGGCCAATGCGTTGCAAAAACGGGTGTTGCTCTATTTCCTCGCGCGGCCCGACGGTAATGTCGGAAGCGCTGTAAAGCAATATCGCGCTGCGGGCGGTTTCCAGCCGCACCCGCAGATCGCGCTTGGTCTCCGGCGTCTCCCCTGCCGCCGCCACTTTCCACACGCCGTACAGCTGATTGTGGCTGTACATCGTCAGCCCATTGGAGAAATGGGTCAGCAGCGCCTTGCCGCGCGGCTCGATGGCGACGATGCGCTCGCCGAGCAGACGCTGGCGATAGTGTTTCAGCTGGGGAAAAGCGAAATCGACGGCGGTCAGCGGCTGATCGATCACCGCCGCCGCCAGTTTGTCCGCCGCCCGGCGAATCTCCGGTCCTTCCGGCATAGACCACTCCTTGCGTAGACCCGGCGCAGCCCGATGCGCCGGGGATGACATGATTAATGCGTCGCGCCGCCCACCACTTTCAGATCGTGCTCCACCTGCAAAGCGATGGAAACGGCCAGCTCCAATGCAAACAGCACCGTCGAGGCCGCCATGCTCGGCGCACCGGGGTGCGCCGCCGCCTGTTCCGGCAGGTACGGGATATGAATAAACCCGCCCTTGACCTCGCTCTGGCCGCTCAAACGGTGCAGCAGCCCATACATGACATGGTTGCACACGTAGGTGCCGGCAGTCTGCGAAACGGCGGCCGGAATGCCGGCCTCGCGCATCGAACTGACCATCGCTTTAATCGGCAAGGTGCTGAAATAGGCCGCCGGACCGCCGGCGACGATCGGCTCGTCCACCGGTTGCTGCCCCTGATTGTCGGGGATGCGCGCGTCGTCGACGTTGATCGCCACCCGTTCGATCGTGATGTCGGTGCGGCCGCCGGCCTGGCCGATAGCCAACACCATCACCGGCTGCACCTCGTCGATCGCCGCATTGAGCGCCTCCAGCGCCGCGCCGAACACGCACGGCAGCTGGCGCGCCACGATGCGCGCGCCGACCAGCTCCATATCATTGAGCTGCTTCACCACTTCCCAGGAGGGGTTGAGGCGCTCGCCGCCAAACGGCTCAAAGCCGGTAATCAATACTTTTTGCATCCTTACTCCTACAGGAACATCAGGAAATACAGCAGGAACACGTTAACCAACAGCAGCAGCACACCGGTCGGCACCTGCGCCTTGATCACCGCATTCTTGTCCGGCAGCTCCAGCAGCGCCGCCGGCACGATGTTGAAGTTCGCCGCCATCGGCGTCATCAAGGTGCCGCAATAGCCGGAGAACATGCCGATCGCCGCCATCACCGCCGGGTTGCCGCCGTGCTGCAACACCAGGATCGGAATGCCGATGCCGGCGGTAACGATCGGGAAGGCGGCGAAGGCGTTGCCCATCACCATGGTCAGCACCGCCATACCGATAGCGTAGACTGCCACGGCGATAAAGCGGTTATCGACCGCCAGATACTCCTGGGTCAAATGCGAGATCGCGGTGCCGACGCCGGCGACGGTAAACAGCAGCCCCAGCGTGGCGAGGATCTGCGGCAAAATGAACGCCCAGCCGATCGAATCCAGCAGGCGCCGCGCTTCCTGTATCGGCTGCAGGGCCTTCTCATGGGTCATTTTCACCGCGATCGCCAGGCCAATCAGGCAGCCGACGGTCATCGAGAACAGGGTGATCAGCGTCGCGTGGTTACCGCTGCCGAACACCGCGCTTTGCAACGCCGGCACGTTGTTGAACAGCAGCACGCCGATCACCGTCACCACCGGGATCGCCAGAGCGGGGATAAACAGCTTGTTGCCCAGGCGCTTGGCGCTGGCCTCGCGCTCCTGCGGCGTCCGCTGATGATAGCTGCCGAGGCGCACACCGCCAAAGCCGGCAATCAGGGCCATCACCACCACCACCCCGCCAACGATGATATGCAGCATGCGTTTCTCGTTGCTGCCCTCTCCCAGGGCGTCGCCCAGCAGGCGGTAAGTCCAGTCGCCGACCAGGAACACCAGGCCGTACAGCCCCCAAAACAGCCCGGTGGTGATGCGGCGCGGGTTGGCGCGATCGCGGAAGGACATCACCGCCACAATCAGCAGCACCGCGCCGGCCAGCCAGTAGAGATATTGTTGCTGGAAGTTCATCGTGCCTCCCCCTTCGCCTGCAGCGCCGCCTGATTCAGCTGCGCCAGCTCGGCGCTCAGCTGCTTATCCATCCGATACAGCCGGAACGCGTGGATCAGGAAAGCGAAAACCGCGGTCGGAATGCCCCACAGCGCGATATGCAGCGGCTCGGTCTGAATGCCGCCGGACTCCAGCATAAAGTTGTGCATGAAGATGATTGCGCCGAAGGCCACGAAGATATCCTCACCGAAGAACAGCCCGACGTTGTCGGTCGCGGCCGACATGGCGCGCAGACGGTGGCGCGTGCGCTCCGGCAGCTCGCCGTAGCGGTTTTCCGTTGCCCCTTCCGCCATCGGCGCCAGCAGCGGCCGCACCATTTGCGGATGCCCGCCCAGGCTGGTCAGCCCCATCGCTGCAGTAATCTCGCGCACGAACAGGTATACGATCAGCAAACGGCCGGCGGTGGCGCTTTTGATCTTGGCGATCCACGCCTGCGCACGCTCTTTCAGCCCGTGGCGCTCCAGCAGGCCGATCACCGCCAGCGGCAGCAGCAGGATCAGCGGCAGGTTACGGGTGTTGAGAAAGCCCTCGCCGAGCTTTTCCAGAATGACGTCCAGCGGCATCAGCGCCGCCAAACCGGTGATGATGCCGGCGGCGATCACCACCAGCACCGGGTTGAAACGCAATACAAACCCGACCACGATGGCGGCGATGCCAATCAGTGGCCAGAGATTCACGGCCTGTTCCATAGTCTTCCCTCGATATTTTCTAATAGTTTTTTGCTTGTGATGTTGTGTCTTGCTTTATTGCTTTACTGCTCCGCGCTGACGCGGATGCCCTGCTGAACAAAACTGTCCCGCAGCTTGCGCGCATACGCCAGCGCATGCTCGCCGTCCCCATGCAGGCAGACGGTTTCCGCCTGAACGGCGGTCCAGACGCCATCCACGCTGCGCACCCGGTGATGGCGCACCATCTCCAGGGTTTGCGCCAGCGCCTGTTCGTCATCGTCGATCAACGCCCCCGGCAAACCGCGCGGCACCAGCGTGCCGTCGGCCTGATAGCCGCGATCGGCGAATACCTCCTGCCGGGTGGTCAGACCGAGTTGTTCCCCGGCCGGATCAGCTCGCTGCCGGCCAGCCCCACCAGCCGCAGCGCCGGATCGACCGCCTGCACCGCCCGGGCGATCGCTTCCGCCAGCGCCGGCTCAACCGCCGCCTGGTTGTATAGCATGCCGTGCGGCTTAACGTGCACCATCACCCCGCCCTCGGCACGGGCGATGGCCGCCAGCGCCCCGAGCTGATACACCACCTGCGCGTAGACCGTTTCCGGCGGCAGCTGCATGCGGGTGCGGCCGAAGTTCTCCCGATCGGGAAAACTCGGGTGAGCGCCGATCGCCACGCCGTACTGCAATGCCCAGCGCACCGACTGACGCATGGTCTGCGCATCGCCGGCGTGGAAGCCGCAGGCGATGTTGGCCGAACTCACCAATTGCAACAGCGCCTGGTCGTTGGCGCAGCCTTCGCCGAGATCGGCGTTCAAATCAACGATCATGTAACCCCCAGGCAATCTGTCGAAGGAAGAGATCCTGCTCAGCCTTGGCGCGCTGCGCCTCCGTCAGTGAGCAGAGAACGAAGTGGATCGGTTCGCCGAGACGGATCTGCGCCAAGTGGTAGAGATCGGCCTCGATCACGCAGGCGATACGCGGGTAACCGCCGGTGGTTTGCGCATCGGCCATCAGCACGATCGGCTGGCCGTTGTGCGGCACCTGCACCACACCGGGCAGCAGGCCGTGCGACAGCATCTCGCGGTCGGTGGTGCGCTCCAGCGGCGTACCGCCCTGCAGGCGGTAGCCCATGCGGTTGCTCTGCGGGCTGAGCTGCCAGGCGGTGCGCCAGAACGTGTCCTGCGCCTCTTCGCTGAATTCGGCGTACTCCGGCCCCGGCAGCGCGCGGATGCGGTTGGTGAACAGCAGCTGCTTCACGCCGCTGCGGTGCTGAAGCGGCGCGGTGGATTTGCCCAGCGGCAGCCGATCGCCGTCCTTCAGGTTACGCCCCTGCCAGCCGCCAAAGGCGGCTTTCATGTCGGTGCTGCGCGAGCCCAGCATTGGCGGCATGGCGATGCCGCCCGAGATCGCCAGGTAGCTGCGCATGCCGCGTTTCGGCGTGCCCAGCGCCAGCCGCTGCCCCTTTTTCACCGGGTAGCGCCAGCCGGTCCACAGCGGCTTGCCGTCCAGCTGCGCGTCGCAGCCGGCGCCGGTCAGGGCGATCCAGCCAGGGCGGGTAAACTCGGCGCTGAACTGGCCGAGGGTGATCTCCAGCCCGGCGGTCTCCGGCGCATTGCCCACCAGCAGGTTGGCCGTGCGCATTGAAGGCTCATCCAGTGCGCCGCTCAGGCTGATACCGTATTGCCGCCAGCCGTGGCGGCCGCGATCCTGCACCGAGGTATAGATGCCGGCACGCAGAATAATCAGCATACGCCCTCCTTCTGCGGCACGAAGCGCACGTTATCGCCCGGGCGCAGCAGCGTCGGCGGCATTTCATGCGGATTGAACAGCGCCAGCGGTGTGCGGCCGATCAGCTGCCAGCCGCCGGGCGTCACCAGCGGATAGATGCCGGTCTGGCCGCCGCCGATGCCGACGGAACCGGCCGCCACCGCCAGACGCGGCTCGGCGCGGCGCGGCGTCGCCAGTTGTTCCGGCATGCCGCCCAAATAGGAGAAACCCGGCTGAAAGCCGAGGAAATAGACCACGTAATCCGCCGCCGCGTGTGCAGCTCCACCACCTGTCGCGGGGTCAGTGCCGCCGCATGGCGCGCCACCTCCGCCAGATCCGGACCTTGTTCCCCGCCATACACCACCGGAATCTCCACCTGGCGCGACTCCGGCGCAGCAGCACCTCGCTCTCTTCCCACCAGCGCTGCAAACGCTCGATAGCATCCAGCGCTTTCAGCTGCGGATCGCGCAGCAACAGCGTCAGGTTATTCATCCCCGGCATCACTTCCCGGCGATCTGCTCATTCTGCTGCAGCCGCTGGCACAATCCCCAGATGCGCTGCTGGCTGACGAGCGAAACCGGCGGTTCCAGCTCCAGTACCACCGCCCGCTCACCCAGCAGATAACAACGTGCTCGTTGCAAAACCCACCTCCCGGTCATTATCGCGATGAAAAACGCGCCGTGACCGCAGTGACGGCGCGCCTCAGGGCATTCGCTTATGCGAAAAGTCAATAAGTTATGCGAAAGTGAAGGAGATGTGTCAACTGATTTGCGCCCGGCACGTGTTTTCCGGGCGCATAAGCGAGGCGGTCAGGCGGGGTTGTCGATATCGATAAAGGTCACATCCAGACCATGCTGGCTGCGCGAGCCACTCGCCGAGCGCTTTAACGCCGCCGCGCTCGGTGGCGTGGTGGCCGGCGGCAAAGAAATGCACGCCCATTTCGCGCGCGCTGTGAATGGTCTGCTCAGACACTTCACCGCTGATGAAGGCATCGACGCCGAAGCGCGCCGCGCTGTCGATAAAGCCCTGGCCGCCGCCGGTGCACCAGGCCACCCGGCGAATCAGCGCCGGCGCGTTATCGCCGCAGTGCAGCGGCTGGCGGCCGAGGCGCGCCGCGATATTTTTCTGCCAGCGCTTCGGACCGCTTAGCGGCTCAGCCAGCTCGCCCCAGGGCACCAGCGGCTGAATTTCACCTTTGACGTCGATATCAAACAGCGCCTGCGCCAGCTGGGCGTTGTTGCCCAACTGTGGGTGAGCATCCAGCGGCAGGTGCCAGCCGTACAGGTTGATGTCATTGGCCAGCAGCGTGCGCAGACGCTGGCGTTTCATTCCTTTAATCACCGGCGCTTCGCTCTTCCAGAAGTAGCCATGATGCACCAGTATCGCATCGGCCTGGCGTTTTACCGCCGCATCCAGCAGCGCCTGACAGGCCGTCACCCCGGTAATTACGCGGCGCACCTGCTCACGCCCCTCAACCTGCAAACCGTTGGGCGCATAGTCGCTGAAGGCACTGGTGTTGAGTTGCTGATTGACGATCTGTTCTAACTCGAAATTGTTCATAACGGCTCCGTGACCGCCTCAGGCTGCGCTGCGCGCGCGCTCGAAGGCGTCTAGTGTCTTTTTACGTGCCGCCTTATGTTCCACGATTGGCGCCGGATAATCGAGTTTCTTGTTATTTTTCTCCGCCCAGGCGTGCGGCTGATGGATGGCGCTGTCCGGTACGTCTTGCAGCTCCGGCAGCCACCGGCGGATAAACTCGCCCTGCTTATCGAAGCGCTCGCCCTGGGTCGTTGGGTTGAAGATGCGGAAGTAAGGCGCGGCGTCGGTGCCGGTCGACGCGGCCCACTGCCAGCCACCGTTATTGGCCGCCAGATCGCCGTCAATCAGCTGCTGCATGAAATAGCGTTCACCCTCGCGCCAGTCAATCAGCAGATCTTTCACCAGGAAGCTGGCGGTAATCATGCGTAACCGGTTGTGCATCCAGCCCAGCGTATTGAGCTGGCGCATCGCTGCGTCAACAATCGGATAACCGGTTTTGCCCTGCTGCCAGGCGGTAAGGTGTTGCTCATTCTGTTGCCAGCTGACGTTGCGCGTCCAGTCGACAAACGGCTGATGCTTACACAGCGCCGGAAAAGCCACCATCAGGTGACGATAAAATTCGCGCCAGACCAGTTCATTCAGCCACACCAGCGCGCTGCCGTTGTTCAGCGCCTGCGGATGCTCCTTCAGAATGCGATGCAGGCACTGACGCGGCGACAGCACACCAATCGCCAGATACGGCGACAGGCGGCTGGTGCCGTCAATCGCCGGTATGTCGCGCTGCTGGTCATATTTTTCCACCCGCTGCTGGGCAAACTGGCGCAGCTGCTTCAGCGCCGCCTCTTCTCCGGCGGGGAACCAGGTTTCGTCGAATTCTTCTACAGGATAATCGAATGCCGCTATTTTTTTGCCGGCGGCCACGGGTGCCCCAGCGCGCGCTTTTGGTGCGTGATGACACTCTGGCAGCCCCTGTTGCAGACGCCGGATAAACGCTTTGCTGAACGGCGTGAACACTTTGAACATGCTGTTGCTGCCGGTCTGTACGCTGCCCGGCGGTAACAGCAGGCTGTCATCGAATCCCTGGCACACCACGCCCTGCTGATCGAGCTGCTTTTCAACCGCAGCATCGCGCTGGCGCTCATTGATTTCATACTGATAGTTGTAAAACAGCGCATCCACCTTGTACTCCTGGCAGAAGGTCGCCAGATAGTCGACCGACGCGGCGAAGTCATCGCACTGATGAAAGTGCAGCTTAATACCGCGTTCTGCTAGCGACTGCTGCAGCAGGCACAGGTTTTGATGGATAAAAGCCGCCTGTTTGGGAGCCATGCTGTGTTGCTGCCACTGGCCGGGCGTGGCGATGAACAGCGCCAGCACCTCGGCCTGATTGTCGCGGCAGGCCGCGGCCAGTGCGCTGTTATCATTTATGCGCAAATCGTTACGCAGCCAGACTAAGTGAGTGCTCATAACGCTCCGTGTTTACTGGCCGTAGCGCAGACGCAGCGCTTCCGGGTAGGGATCGAAATAACGCTGCTGCGCCAGCCACGGGTGCGGGAACTCTGCCATGTAATGTTTCAGCATGGTGATGGGGGCCAGCAACGGCTGCACACCGCGACGATAGCGGTCGATCAGCTGCGCCAGCTCCTGACGCTGCGGTGAACTCAGCTTCGGCCGGAAATAGCCCTGTACATGCATCAGCACATTGGTGTGATTACGGCGCGACGCCTGGTGCGACATCAGGTGCATCAGACGGTTACGGTATTCAAAGGCGTACGCATCCAGTGACTCCCACTGTTCCATCGCCGCGACAAACCGCCCCATCTCGCGGTACTCATCCTGCGCATGTGACAGCAGCAGTAGTTTGTAACGACTGTGGAAGGCAATCAGCTTGTGGCGCGTCAGCCCGCTGCGCCACATTTCGTTGAACTCATGCAGCGCATAGACGCGCCCCATAAAGTTTTCGCGGATCGCATCATCGTGCAGGCGTCCATCCTCTTCCAGCGGCAGCCACGGTAGCTCTTTCTGCAGGAACGAGGTGAACACGCCGGTGCCGGCTTTGCGATTGTTGTTAGTGTCAGGCTCGTAGACGCGCACGCGCTCCAGTCCGCAGCTCGGCGATTTGGCACACAGGATGTAGCCGCACAGATGGTGCAGCGATTTAACGCGCTCCGCAGACCAGCGGGCCATGTCGTCGGTCAGCTCTTCCCCGCCGTCTTTGCTGAAACACAGGTGGATCTGATCGTCGCTCTGTTTGACCAGCCGCAGCGCCGGGCGCGGCGTCGGCAGACCGATGGCCATTTCCGGGCAGACAGGTTCGAAGCGCACAAATGGCGCGAGCTCGTCAGTTGCAAAGGCAAAACGCTTGTGGCCGCCATCGAATCGGACGCTATCCCCGAGCAGGCAGGCACTGATACCTACAGGAATTTTCTCGCTCATACTTGTACAACCTCCAAAATCTTGTAGAGGTTTAAGTGTAGCTGAAATGCCGCGAGATAACAGCGGGACAATGCGTTTGTCGCACCACTTTAAGATAAAAAACCCGGTGCCTCGAGCGAGGTCACCGGGTTATCACCGCGAAGCCGGGCGTTACCAGTAGATACCGCCTGCCGCTTCCGATTGCGCCAGCCAGACTGGTTTGGTGCTGGTTTTGCACCACATGCGGTGCAGATAACTGTAGAAGCGCGCGCGATCCTGGCGGAACAGCATCACTGGCAGCGCCAGTACGCCAATCAATACCACCAGCACACGGCGCAGCACAATTTTGGCGAGTGGATATGCCTGATACATCAATGCCTCCTCGTGGTAAATTTTGCTATGAAATGTGATCTGCCTCAGATATTACGCCTGGCTGTGTAATTTTACTACTCATCCGACCACTATTTTGATCTTTTTTCAGCCATTTCCTGGCCGGGATGAAAGGAAGTTACATTTTTGTAAAATTTTGGATCACAGCGAGTTACTGAGATCGTGACGGACGCCGTCGCGGTTTATTGTTAAAGTAATGCGTTAACCTTATTTGCCGCAGGAGTCAGCGTGACGACCATCTTGATTGTCGAAGATGAAAAGGAGATTCGCCGTTTCGTGCGCCTGGCGCTGGAGAGCGAAGGCCTGAAGATTGTGGAAGCGGAGCAACTGCAGCGCGGCCTGATTGAAGCGGCTACGCGCAAACCGGATTTGGTGATTCTCGATCTCGGTTTACCGGACGGCGATGGCAATGCCTTCATCCGCGAAGTGCGGCAGTGGAGCAGCATGCCGGTAATTGTGCTGTCAGCGCGCAGTGACGAGCAGGATAAAATAGAGGCGCTGGATGCCGGCGCTGACGACTATCTCACTAAGCCGTTTGGCATCGGCGAACTGCTGGCGCGCGTGCGCGTGGCGCTGCGTCGTCATCAGCGCAGCCAGCCGGAACCGCTGGTGCAGTTTGGCGAAGTGAGCGTCGATCTCGCCGCGCGGCGCGTGCTGCGCAGCGGTGAAGAGGTACATCTGACGCCGACCGAATTCCGCCTGCTCAGCCTGCTGCTGAATAACGCCGGCAAAGTGCTGACCCAGCGCCAGTTGCTTAACCAGGTATGGGGGCCCAACGCCGTGGAACACAGCCATTATCTGCGCATCTATATGGGACACCTGCGGCAAAAGCTGGAAGCCAACCCCACCCAGCCAACGCACCTGCTGACAGAAACCGGCATCGGCTATCGCTTCATGCCATAAAAAAAGGCCGCAAACGCGGCCTTCTTCATGCAGGATGCCCTGTCAGGCGTTTTTCAGCACTTCGCTGACAATCTCTACCGCTTCTTTCTCAATCTGCTGACGATGCTCAGCGCCGAGGAAGCTTTCGCAATAGATTTTGTACGCATCTTCCGTACCGGACGGACGCGCCGCGAACCAGCCGTTTTCGGTCATCACTTTCAGCCCACCAATGGAGGCGCCGTTGCCCGGTGCCGCCGTCAGACGCGCGGTGATCGGGTCGCCCGCCAGGGTGTTGGCGCTGACCATCTCAGGAGAGAGTTTGGACAGGGCCGCTTTCTGCGCTGACGTCGCGCTGGCCTGAATACGGTTATAGCTTGGCGCACCAAAGCGTGCCGCCAGCTCGTTGTAATGTTCCTGCGGGTTTTTACCGGTGACCGCGGTGATTTCCGCCGCCAGCAGGCACATGATGATGCCGTCTTTATCGGTTGACCATGGCGGTGCCGTCGAAGCGCAGGAACGAGGCCCCCGCGCTCTCTTCACCACCGAAGCCAAAGCTGCCGTCGTGCAGACCGTCAACAAACCATTTGAAGCCCACCGGCACTTCCACCAGCTTGCGGCCCAGGTCGTTCACCACGCGGTCGATCATCGCGGAGGAGACCAGCGTTTTACCGACGGCCACCTCTTTGCCCCACTGCGGACGGTGCTGGAACAGGTAGTTGATCGCTACCGCCAGATAGTGGTTCGGGTTCATCAGCCCGGCAGGGGTGACGATGCCGTGACGGTCGTAATCCGGGTCGTTAGCAAACGCCAGATCGAATTTATCACGCAGCGCCAGCAGGCCCGCCATCGCGCACTCGGAGGAGCAGTCCATGCGGATCGCGCCGTCTTTGTCCAGGTGCATAAAGCGGAAGGTCTGATCGATGGGATCGTTCACGATGGTCAGATCCAGCTTGTAGTGCTCGGCAATACGCTTCCAGTATTCGATACCGGAGCCGCCCAGCGGATCCACACCCAGTTTCAGGCCGGCTTTCTGGATGGCCGCCATATCGACGATATCCGCCAGCCCTTCCACGAACGGCTGAACCAGATCCTGCTCTACGACGTGGCCGGACTGGCCCAGGCCTGATCCAGCGCCAGATGCGCTTCACCCCTTTCAGCTCAGCCGTCGAGCAGCAGGCGTTCGCGCGATCTTCCACCACTTTGGTGACGTTGGTGTCGGCCGGGCCACCGTTAGGCGGGTTGTACTTGATGCCACCGTCTTCCGGCGGGTTGTGGGATGGCGTGATAACGATACCGTCAGCCAGCGCGCCGCCGTTTTTGTTGTGCACCAGAATGGCGTTAGAGACCGCAGGCGTTGGGGTGAAGCCGTTGTTCTCCTGCACAATCACATCAACGCCGTTGGCGGTCAGCACTTCCAGCACGGAGATGAACGCCGGTTCAGACAGGGCATGGGTATCTTTCCCCACGTAGCACGGACCGGTAACGCCGTTTTTAGCGCGCTCTTCCGCGATGGCCTGAGCAATGGCCAGAATGTGCGGTTCGTTAAAGCTGTGGCGCGCCGCGCTGCCGCGGTGACCGGATGTACCAAACTTCACTGCGTGTTCTGCGTTGCCCACGACCGGCTTCAGCACGTAATACTGCGCGGTCAGCTGAGCGACGTTAATCAAATCGCTTTGTTGTGCAGGTTGGCCTGCACGGCTGTGATTTGCCATTACCGGGTCCTTCTGATGCAAGGGTTAAATTGTACCGCAAACCTTTCTCAATCAATTCCGCCGGGAACTGCATGGCCTGCATGATGTGTTCAATCATGCTGCATTTGCGGCCCGTATTGGTATTGGTGATCACCCAGTACGGGGTGCCAGGAACATGTTTGGGTTTGGTTTGATTGCCATTTTGCAGCAGCGTCTGCTCGTCGCCCGCGAAGTAGACGCGAGTACGGCCGTGCAGCGACTCGGTCGCTTCAGCAAACGCTTTGTTATCCAGTGAATAAAGTGTAGACAGCACCAGCATAAAGCGGTTAACCGCCTTTTTCTGCTCCGCATATTCATCGGAGAGCAGCAGCTCGCGCATGGCGCGCACTTTATCTTTTGCCGGCGTCACGGCAGGTTTTGCTGCGTGCAGCAACGGTGCTTGCTTTTACACGACCGCTTTGGTGGCTGGCGCAGCGGATGCGCTCTGGCCGGCGGTAAATTTCAGCATGCGCCGTAAAATGTCGGACGCGCTCTCCCCGATATGCTGCGTCTGGCTGGCAATATACCGATAGAGTTCGTCATCAACTTCGATTGTTTTCATCTTAATCCAGTGCGATATCTGGCAAATGGCAGAACCACGCTACTTTGCAAAGGCCTTAACAAAATCCGGTCGTGCAAAATGTGAGCGGGCTCAAGTCATTGGGATTATAAGGTCAAATCCCAACAGCGGATAGCGTCAAACCAGGTTGGCGGCAAAAGTCAGATTAAACTGGAACCTTGCAGCCGGGCGGCAGAATGGTCAACATGATACCCTAACCCTGACATACGTAAAAAAAGAACTTTGCCATGAAATTGAATACCCGAGCGCAAACTGCACAATCGCCGAACAATAATTCTCCCATCGTACTGGTTCACGGGCTGTTTGGCAGCCTGGATAACCTGGGCGTGCTGGCGCGCGATCTGGTTACCGATCACGATATTTTACAGGTCGATATGCGCAACCACGGTCTTTCCGGCCGTTCCGACGAGATGACCTACGCGGCGATGGCGCAGGATCTGCTGGATACGCTGGATGCCCACGATCTGCAAAAGGTCACCCTCATCGGGCATTCAATGGGCGGCAAAGCGGCGATGGCGCTGACGGCGCTGGCCCCGGAGCGTATTAACGGCCTGGTGGTGATTGATGTCGCGCCCGTGGATTACGACGTCCGCCGTCACGACGAGATTTTTGCCGCCATCAATGCGGTCACCGAAGCGGGCGTCGCGACGCGCCAGCAGGCGGCTGCCGTCATGCGTGAGCATCTTGATGAAGAAGGCGTCGTGCAGTTCCTGCTGAAGTCGTTTGTTGACGGCCAATGGCGTTTTAACGTGCCGGTGCTCTGGGACCAGTACAACAATATTCTTGGGCTGGCAAACCGTGCCCGCCTGGCCGCACCCTACCCTCTTTATTCGCGGCGGTAACTCGCCCTATCTGGACAATCAGCACCGTGATGCGCTGCTGGCGCCAGTTCCCGCAGGCGCGCGCCCACGTCATTGCCGGTGCCGGCCACTGGGTGCATGCGGAAAAACCTGATGCCGTACTGCGCGCCATTCGCCGCTATCTTGCTTCGGAACCTGATAAATTGATGCAAAAGCGCTGGAATGCTACGGGCGGTTCTAGTGGTTGGCGTCGCGCCGGGCGCTGGAGTATGATGTCGCGCTAAAAATTTGCCGCGGATGCTTTTTTCGCCGCGGTCAGGCCGATAAATGTTTAAATCGCGCAGCGCCTTTCCGCCGTTCGCGCCCACGCAGTTTCACGAATCATGGCAAAAGAACAAACGGACCGTACGACACTAGATCTGTTCGCGAATGAGCGTCGCCCGGGACGACCGAAGACGAATCCGCTTTCGCGCGATGAACAGCTGCGTATCAATAAACGCAATCAGCTTAAACGCGATAAAAATCGTGGGCTTAAGCGTGTCGAACTGAAGCTCAACGCGACGCGGTCGATGCGCTTAACGAACTGGCCGACGCGCGAAATATCAGCCGCAGCGAGCTCATTGAAGAGATGCTGATCGCCCAGCTTCAAACATGGCGTAACGTGCGCAGATCCGCTTTACGCTTTTTTGGAAATTCACAAACTCAGTCCTGCGCTTTAGCAGGGCATTCCGCGGCGGTTTTCGCCAGTTCTGCTATTATTGCCCTTATCCGTGGCCGAATTGCGCCACCATACTATTAAGTTTCAAGAGGTTATTTTACTCATGGCAATCATCGGCATTTTCTTTGGCAGCGATACCGGCAATACCGAAAATATCGCAAAAATGATTCAAAAACAGCTCGGTAAAGACGTTGCTGATGTGCATGACATCGCCAAGAGCAGCAAAGAAGATCTCGAAGGATATGACATTCTGCTGCTGGGTATTCCGACCTGGTACTACGGTGAAGCCCAGTGCGACTGGGATGATTTCTTCCCGACGCTGGAAGAAGTGGACTTCAACGGTAAGCTGGTCGCCCTGTTTGGCTGCGGCGATCAGGAAGACTACGCCGAGTACTTCTGTGACGCGCTGGGTACCATCCGCGACATCATTGAGCCGAATGGCGCAGTGATCGTGGGCCACTGGCCGACCGCAGGTTACCACTTCGAAGCCTCTAAAGGCCTGGCCGATGACGATCACTTCGTGGGCCTGGCCATCGACGAAGACCGTCAGCCAGAACTGACCGCCGAGCGCGTTGAGAAATGGGTTAAGCAGATCCGTGAAGAACTGCACCTGGACGATATTCTGAACGCCTGATGCTTTCCTGTCCGATGTGGGCGCTGGCTCACATCGGGCACTTGGCAATACCGATTAAATTAATTGCTACAATCTTTTAACTTTTTCGCCCAGACCTGTACAATCACCCTGACAACGGTCATCTGCTTATTCCTCGGGCATCAGACTGAGACTGCGCGAAAAGGAACATCGATCTGCAAGTTCCTGTTGGGGTTCACCCCATTTCTCCTTATAAGCATCCGGGGAATTTTGCCGCAGACTTGCAGTTTTCATTTAGCCATGGCAGTTCTATAATGAGACGCATTATCCCAGGTGCATTTTCTGTCACTTCCTACGGAAGTGAATCGTTTAGCAACAGGACAGATTCCGCATGACTGACAACAATACCGCATTAAAGAAGGCTGGCCTGAAAGTCACGCTTCCTCGGTTAAAAATCCTGGAAGTGCTTCAGGGATCCGGACGAATCATCATGTCAGTGCGGAAGATTTGTATAAACGTCTGATCGACATGGGTGAAGAGATTGGGCTGGCTACCGTCTATCGTGTGCTGAACCAGTTTGATGACGCGGGCATTGTGACCCGTCATAATTTCGAAGGCGGTAAATCCGTTTTCGAACTGACCCAGCAGCATCACCACGATCACCTGATTTGCCTCGACTGCGGCAAGGTCATTGAATTTAGCGATGATTCCATCGAAGCGCGCCAGCGTGAAATCGCGGCGCGTCACGGTATCCGCCTCACCAACCACAGCCTGTACCTGTACGGTCACTGTGCGCTGAAGGCGACTGCCGCGAAGACGACGACGCTCCACGATCAGTAATTGAATATGCTATGAGCCAGCGAAGGTTGGCTTTATAAAAAAACCGGTGGCCAGCGCCACCGGGCGTAAAGCAACTTTTTTTATGGCTGCGTTCAGGCGACCAGCGTTTCCTGCAAATAGCGCCAGCGCGGAACCGGCGTGCTGCAGTCCAGCACCGCCAGCGAAATGCGGGTCTGGTTGTTGCCGTTAAGCATTTGCAGTTCGTGATACTGAATGGTCACTTCCTGCTGCTGCTGGGAAATGATGGCATGCTCACTGGTGAAGTGCGATTTGCATCCCTTCCCGCTGCCCGTGCAGGGTATTTGACGAAACAGGGCTTTCAGCTAGTCATTGAGATCGAGCTGTTTGCCTTGCGGCGTCACCATTTTGAAGTCGGGATGAAAGTGCGACAGCAGCAGGTCCATACTGTCATCGCTGCCTTCGGCCTGATTAAAAATACGTTCGATAAGCTGATGTAAAACCACCACGCTATGTTTGGCTTCCAGAGCGAGACTTGTCATTTTTCTTCCTTCGCTAACCCGCACAGCAACATTTAAGAGCGCATAGCCTACCTGAAAATAACGATTTCACACGGGTAAATTAGTTAATTTTATTAAAGTCAGATTAGTCGTAATCGCGCGTAATTACTGTTTTTTGTCTGGTTCAGCATAATCGATTCCCGTTTGCAGATAACGGGCAATAAAAAAGGGCGATTGCTCGCCCTTTGCTGATCATATCGTGCTACCAGAGCAGCAATATTATTCGCCGATTTTCGCCCAGGTATCACGCAGGCCGACGGTGCGGTTAAACACCGGTTTTTCCGACGGCTGCGAGTACACGGCTGTCCAGCGCAGAAGTAACCTTCGCGCTCGAACTGATACGGCTTTCTGCGGCTGTGCGGCCGCCAGACTCGGCTCGACGAAGCCCTGCTTGATCACCAGCGATTCCGGGTTGATGGTGGCGAGGAAGTCCTCCGCCGCGCCCGGGTTAGGCACGCTGAACAGACGATCGTACAGACGGATTTCCGCCGGCAGCGCGTGGGGTCGCCGACACCCAGTGGATCACGCCTTTCACCTTGCGGCCATCGGCAGGATCTTTGCTCAGCGTTTCCGCATCGTAGGTAGCAGAAGATGGTGGTGATATTGCCTTCTTCATCTTTCTCCACGCGCTCGGCTTTGATGACGTACGCATTGCGCAGACGCACTTCTTTGCCCAGCACCAGACGCTTGTACTGCTTGTTGGCTTCTTCGCGGAAGTCGGCGCGATCGATCCAGATCTCGCCGCTGAACGGCACGTCACGCCTGCCCATTTCCGGTTTGTTCGGATGGTTAGGCATGGTGACCATTTCGTTCATGCCCTCTCGCCGGATAGTTCTCGATGACCAGTTTCACCGGATCGATAACCGCCATCGCGCGCGGCGCGTTCTCGTTGAGATCTTCGCGAATGCAGGATTCCAGCGACGCCATCTCGATGGTGTTGTCCTGCTTGGTCACGCCGATGCGTTGGCAGAACTCACGGATTGAGGCGGCGGTATAACCACGACGGCGCAGACCGGAGATGGTCGGCATACGCGGATCATCCCAGCCTTCAACGTGCTTCTCGGTCACCAGCTGGTTCAGCTTGCGCTTCGACATCACGGTGTATTCCAGATTCAGACGCGAAAACTCGTACTGGCGCGGATGCACCGGAATGGTGATGTTATCCAGCACCCAGTCGTACAGACGACGGTTGTCCTGGAACTCCAGCGTACACAGCGAGTGGGTGATGCCTTCCAGCGCATCGCTGATGCAGTGAGTGAAGTCGTACATCGGGTAGATGCACCACTTGTTGCCAGTCTGGTGGTGTTCAGCGAACTTAATACGATACAGCACCGGATCGCGCATCACGATGAACGGCGATGCCATGTCAATTTTGGCACGCAGGCAGGCTTTGCCTTCTTCGAAACCACCGGCACGCATTTTTTCAAACAGCGCCAGGTTCTCTTCCACGCTGCGATCGCGGAACGGGCTGTTTTTGCCCGGCGCGGTCAGCGTGCCGCGATATTCACGGATCTCCTCAGCCGACAGCTCGTCAACATAGGCCAGACCTTTGTTGATCAGCTCAACCGCATAGTGGTACAGCTGATCGAAGTAGTCAGAGGAGTAGCGGATGTCGCCGGACCAGTCAAAGCCCAGCCATTGCACGTCGTTCTTGATGGACTCAACGTATTCGATGTCTTCTTTCACCGGGTTGGTGTCATCGAAACGCAGGTTGCACTGGCCCTGGTAGTCTTGGGCGATGCCAAAGTTCAGGCAGATGGATTTCGCATGGCCGATATGCAGGTAGCCGTTCGGCTCCGGCGGGAAGCGGGTATGAACCGACTGGTGTGCTTACCACTGGCCAGATCTTCATCGATGATCTGACGAATAAAGTTAGTCGGGCGGGCTTCAGCCTCACTCATCGTGGATTCCTCAAAGCGTAAACAACGTATAACGGCATGTGATCTTATAAGCCGGACGTAGTAACGGCCTATGATCCAAAAAGCGTTCTGAAGGGAAACAACCGTTTGTTGGTCGTTTTAAAACAAAAAAGCGGCGGAGGATATCCCCCGCCGCTTAAGGCATGACTCTACTCAGGAGCGATTACTTGCCTTTAATCTCGTACAGCGGCGTTTGGCCCGCAACAACCTGACCTTTCGCCTGGATGACCAGACCGCTGAAGTCGTCGATGTTGCTGACCACCACCGGGCTTATCATCGAACGCGCGTTGGCGTTCAGGAAGTCCAGATCCATTTCCAGAATCGGCTGCCCGGCTTTCACTTCCGCGCCCTCTTCCACCAGGCGTGTAAAGCCCTGACCTTCCAGCGCAACGGTATCGATACCCATATGCACAACGATCTCCGCGCCCTTTTCGGTTTCCAGGCAGAACGCGTGGTTGGTGTTGAAGATTTTCACCATGGTGCCGGCCGCCGGAGCCACCACGGTTTTGTCGGTTGGTTTCACCGCCACACCGTCACCGACCGCTTTGCTGGCGAAGGCTTCGTCAGGCACCTGATCCAGCGCAACCACTTCACCGGTCACCGGTGCCACCAGCGTTGCAATCACGACTTTTTCTGGCGTTGGGTACCGCCTGCGGTTTTGCAGCCGCAGGCGCAGCGGTGGTTGCCGCAGCAGGTGCCGCTGCTGCCGGCTACCGGACCTGGCTGCAGTCACGGTTTTCATGGCGTTAGCAATTTTCTCTGCCTACGAAGCCAACGATAATCTGCACGCTCTGTTTGTTCAGGCGGATAACGCCGGATGCGCCCAGGCGTTTCGCCAGCGCTTCGTTCACCAGCGCAGAGTCTTTCACGTTCAGACGCAGGCGGGTGATGCAGGCATCAATGCCGGTCAGGTTGTCAGAACCGCCGACCGCGGCGATGTAGCGACGCGCCAGCGTGGTAGATTCGGTTTCGTCTCTCACCGTTGCTGCTGTGATCGACGTTGACGTCATAACCGTCGGTTTCGTCACCGGCAACCGCCAGCTCGCGGCCCGGCGTCATCAGGTTGAATTTGGTGATGGTGAAGCGGAACACCACATAGTAGATAACGAAGAACACCAGACCTTGCGGGATCAGCATCCACCAGTGGGTCGCCAGCGGGTTACGCGACGACAGCACCATATCCACCAGACCGGCGCTGAAGCCGAAACCGGCAATCCAGTGCATGCTGGCAGCGATGAAGACGGAGATACCGGTCAGCACGGCGTGGATGACATACAGCACCGGCGCCACGAACATGAAGGAGAATTCCAGCGGTTCGGTGATGCCGGTGAAGAAGGCGGCGAATGCCCCCGCCATCATGATCCCCAGCACTTTCGCTTTATTTTCCGGGCGCGCGCAGTGGTAGATAGCCAGCGCCGCGCCCGGCAGACCAAACATCATGATCGGGAAGAAGCCCGCCTGATAACGACCGGTGATGCCGACAACCGCTTTACCTGCTTCGATAGACTGTGCGCCGCCCAGGAAGTTAGGGATATCGTTGATGCCGGCAACGTCGAACCAGAACACCGAGTTCAGCGCGTGGTGCAGACCGACCGGGATCAGCAGACGGTTGAAGAAGGCGTAGACGCCCGCACCGACGGAGCCCAGTTTCTGGATGTGCTCACCGAAGCTCACCAGACCGCCGAAGACCACCGGCCAGACATACATCAGGATGAACGCGACCACGATCATCACGAAGGAGGTCAGGATCGGCACCAGACGGCGGCCGCTGAAGAAGGAGAGCGCCTTAGGCAGCTCGACGCTGCTGAAGCGGTTATACACTTCGGCGGAGATGATACCCACCAGAATACCGACAAACTGGTTTTTGATTTTGCCGAACGCGGCAGGAACCTGGTCCGCCGGGATTTTCTGAATCATGGCCACCGCGGCAGGTGAACAGAGGGTGGTTAGCACGAGGAAACCGACAAAGCCGGTCAGCGCAGCAGCGCCGTCTTTGTCTTTGGACATGCCGTAAGCCACACCGATGGCGAACAGCACGGCCATGTTGTCGATAATGGCAGAACCGGATTTGATAAATAACGCCGCCAGCGCGTTGTCGCCGCCCCAGCCAACAGGGTCGATCCAGTAGCCGACACCCATCAGGATGGCGGCGGCAGGCAGCGTGGCGACCGGCACCATCAGCGCCCGGCCAACCTTTTGCAAATAACCTAGAATACTCACTTTCTTCCCCCTATGAGACTCGCGTTTATGCCGTGATCGCAGTCGTCTGTATTTTATGTTATCGCGGCACGATCGTGCTACCTTTATGACACAATGCTTTTTTGCACGTATCACTCAGGCTGGAGTGTAATGAAAAATTAATTCGTATCGCAAATTAAAACCAGTTTTATTTTTGTGATTTTATATCACCAAATATGGACGTTTTTCCCCCTCCCAGATTGCTGGCCATCACACAAAACTTATTTTATCATTCAAAAAATCAAGACGGATTGATCCACGCCTGAGAAGCTTGCAAAGCTGGGTTACGCTTAAGCAGCCAGCTGCCGCAGTAATCGCGACCCTAACTCTTCTAATCTTAACTTTTGAGGTGAACAATGAGACTGATTCCCCTGGCGACTGCTGAACAAGTCGGTAAATGGGCCGCTCGCCATATCGTTAATCGCATCAACGCATTCAAGCCGACCGCCGATCGTCCTTTTGTTCTTGGCCTGCCGACCGGCGGCACGCCGCTGACCGCCTACAAGGCGCTGGTTGAGATGCATAAAGCAGGCCAGGTTAGCTTCAAACATGTTGTGACCTTCAACATGGATGAATACGTTGGCCTGCCGAAAGACCACCCGGAAAGCTACCACAGCTTTATGCACCGCAACTTCTTTGATCACGTTGATATCCCTGCTGAAAATATTAACCTGCTGAATGGCAACGCGCCGGATATTGACGCAGAATGCCGTCAGTATGAAGAAAAAATCCGTTCCTACGGTAAAATCCACCTGTTCATGGGCGGCGTAGGCAACGATGGTCATATCGCGTTTAACGAACCGGCGTCTTCTCTGGCTTCCCGCACCCGCATTAAAACGCTGACCCATGACACCCGCGTGGCAAACTCCCGCTTCTTTGACGGCGATGTTAACCAGGTGCCGAAATACGCCCTGACCGTAGGCGTGGGCACGCTGCTGGATGCGGAAGAAGTGATGATTCTGGTGACGGGCGGCGTGAAAGCGCAGGCGCTGCAGGCGGCGGTTGAAGGCAACGTTAACCATATGTGGACCATCAGCTGCCTGCAGCTGCATCCGAAAGCAGTCATCGTCTGCGACGAGCCGTCCACGATGGAGCTGAAAGTTAAAACGCTGAAATACTTCAACGAGTTAGAAGCCGAGAACATCAAAGGTCTGTAATTGAATAACCGCCTCTTTCTCAAGAGGCGGCCGCTTTTTTTAACCGGGGGTCGTTATGTACGCTTTAACCCACGGTCGGATTTATACCGGCCATGAAATTCTGGATGACCACGCGATTGTTATCGCGAATGGCCTGATTGAACGTGTTTGCCCGCTGGCAGAACTGCCGCCGGAGATTGAACAGCGCTCACTCAATGGAGCAGTAATCTCCCCCGGTTTCATCGACGTACAGCTCAACGGCTGCGGCGGTGTGCAATTCAATGACACCGCGGATGCGGTGACGGTAGAAACGCTGGAGATCATGCAGAAAGCCAACGAGAAATCGGGCTGCACCAGCTATCTGCCGACGCTCATCACCAGCAGTGATGACCTGATGAAGCAGGGTATCCGCGTGATGCGCGAATATCTGGCCAAACACCCAAATCAGGCGCTCGGTCTGCACCTTGAAGGGCCATGGCTGAACATGGTCAAGAAAGGAACGCATAACCCGGATTACGTGCGTAAGCCCGATGCGGAGTTGGTTGACTACATGTGTGCCAACGCCGATGTGATCACCAAAGTGACGCTGGCACCGGAAATGACCGGCACGGACGTCATCAGCAAGCTGGCCGCCGCCGGAATTGTGGTTTCAGCAGGCCACTCAAACGCCACGCTGAAAGAAGCGAAAGCCGGTTTCCGCGCGGGCATTACCTTCGCGACGCACCTTTACAACGCCATGCCGTATATCACAGGCCGTGAACCGGGTCTGGTCGGGGCGATTCTGGATGAGCCAGACGTCTACTGCGGCATTATTGCTGACGGCTTACACGTCGATTACACCAACATCCGCAACGCCAAGCGGCTGAAAGGTGACAAACTTTGCCTGGTGACCGACGCGACCGCGCCGGCAGGTGCAAATATTGAGCAATTCATTTTTGCCGGTAAAACAATATACTACCGCAATGGACTGTGTGTGGATGAAAACGGTACGCTGAGCGGTTCCTCTCTGACCATGATTGAAGGGGTGCGTAACCTGGTTGAGCATTGCGGGATCGCGCTGGACGAAGCCCTGCGCATGGCAACCCTGTATCCGGCTCGCGCCATCGGCGTGGATAAACAGCTCGGCGGAATTGCACCAGGTATGGTTGCAAACCTGACGGCATTCACACACGATTATAAAATCATTAAGACCATCGTTAATGGTAACGAGGTCGTCACTGAGTAAGTAAAAGTATGACACCTGGCGGACAAGCTCAAATCGGTAATGTCGATCTCGTTAAACAACTTAACAGTGCGGCGGTTTACCGCCTGATTGACCAACACGGCCCCATCTCGCGCATTCAGATTGCCGAACAAAGCCAGCTTGCTCCCGCCAGCGTGACCAAAATTACCCGCCAGCTCATTGAGCGCGGTCTGATCAAAGAAGTCGATCAGCAGGCCTCCACCGGGGGCCGCCGCGCCATCTCCATTATTACCGAAACCCGCAATTTCCAGGCGATTGGCGTCCGGCTCGGCCGTCATGACACCACGCTCACGCTGTACGATCTGAGCAGCAAAGCCATTGCGGAAGAGCATTATCCCCTTCCGGAGCGCACCCAGGAGACGCTGGAGCATGCGCTGCTGAATACCATCGCGCAGTTTATTGAAAGCTGTCAGCGCAAGATCCGCGAACTCATCGCCATCTCGGTGATACTGCCCGGTCTGGTCGACCCGGAAAGCGGCGTGATCCGCTATATGCCGCACATTCAGGTTGAAAACTGGGGGCTGGTCGACGCGCTGGAAAAGCGCTTCAAGGTGACCTGCTTTGTGGGCCATGACATCCGCTCTCTGGCGCTGGCAGAGCACTACTTTGGTGCAAGCCAGGACTGCGAAGACTCTATTCTGGTGCGCGTCCACCGCGGTACGGGCGCAGGCATTATCTCTAACGGCCGAATCTTTATTGGGCGCAACGGTAACGTCGGTGAGATCGGCCACATTCAGGTTGAGCCCCTCGGGGAGCGCTGCCACTGCGGCAACTTTGGCTGCCTTGAAACCATCGCCGCCAACACGGCCATTGAGCAGCGCGTTCGCCATCTGCTTGAACAGGGTTATCAAAGCCGCGTCACGCTGGACGACTGCAAGATAGGCACCATCTGCAAAGCCGCTAATAAAGGCGACGCGCTGGCCTGTGAAGTGATCGAGCAGGTGGGGCGCCATCTGGGGAAAACCATCGCCATCGCCATTAACCTGTTTAACCCACAAAAAGTGGTGATCGCCGGTGAAATTGTGGAAGCGGAAAAGGTGCTGCTCCCCGCGATTGAAGGCTGTATTAACACCCAGGCGCTGAAAGCATTCCGCCAGAATCTTCCGGTGGTTCGTTCAAAGCTTGACCATCGCTCGGCGATTGGCGCGTTCGCGCTGGTCAAACGCGCCATGCTCAACGGAATTCTGCTGCAGCATTTGCTGGAAAGTTGATCGGACCTTATAGTAACGCCTTCTTTTTTTTAATGTCGGACTGTCCATGACCATTAAGAATGTAATTTGTGATATCGACGGCGTGCTGATGCACGACAACGTTGCCGTGCCGGGTGCTGCGGAGTTTCTTCACCGCATCCTCGACAAAGGAATGCCGCTGGTTCTGCTCACGAACTACCCTTCTCAGACCGGGCAGGATCTGGCAAACCGCTTTGCCACCGCCGGGGTCGACGTCCCGGACAGCGTGTTTTATACCTCGGCGATGGCCACGGCGGATTTTCTGAGGCGTCAGGAAGGCAAAAAAGCCTACGTGGTCGGTGAAGGCGCGCTGATCCATGAGCTGTACAAAGCCGGCTTTACCATCACCGACGTCAACCCGGATTTTGTGATTGTCGGCGAAACGCGCTCCTACAACTGGGAGATGATGCATAAGGCCGCCTTCTTTGTCGCTAACGGCGCGCGCTTTATCGCCACCAACCCGGATACCCACGGTCGCGGTTTTTAGCCGGCCTGCGGCGCGCTGTGTGCCGGTATCGAAAAGATCTCCGGCCGCAAGCCGTTTTACGTCGGCAAGCCCAGCCCGTGGATCATCCGTGCCGCACTGAACAAGATGCAGGCCCACTCAGAAGAGACCGTGATTGTCGGCGACAACCTGCGCACCGATATTCTTGCCGGTTTCCAGGCAGGTCTGGAGACGATTCTGGTCCTGTCAGGCGTCTCTCAGCTTGATGACATTGACTCAATGCCGTTCCGCCCAAGCTGGATTTACCCCTCCGTCGACGAAATCGACATTATCTGATTCCGAACCACGCCTCAGGGCGTGGTTTTTTATTTTCTCGCCTGTAAAACACAGCTGCATCTAACGGAAAAGCACTTTCATTGCATAATCATCAATAAAAGCGCTCATGACATACGCATTTTTCACAGATCGGCAACCACCATTGCACTATTTCCGTTTTCACCCGTAAAACGCTTGCGCACCCTGCCCCTTTGCGGCATTTTCATAAGCAAGCAACATTACAAAGCAACAGGGTTAACGGAGAAGGTTATGTGTTCAATTTTTGGCGTACTGGATATTAAAACTGACGCGGGCGAACTGCGTAAAAAGGCACTCGAACTGTCCCGCCTGATGCGCCATCGCGGACCGGACTGGTCAGGCGTTTACGCCAGTGACAAAGCGATTCTGGCTCACGAACGTCTGTCTATTGTTGACGTCAACGCCGGTGCACAGCCGCTGTATAACGAGAAAAAAACGCACGCGCTGGCTGTCAACGGTGAGATCTACAACCACCAGGCGCTGCGCGCCGAATACGGCGACCGCTACGCGTTCCAGACCGGTTCTGACTGTGAAGTGATCCTGGCGCTGTATCAGGAGAAAGGGCCAGAGTTCCTGGACGACCTGCAGGGCATGTTTGCCTTCGCCCTGTACGACAGCGAAAAAGACGCTTACCTGATTGGCCGCGACCACATCGGTATTATCCCGCTGTACATGGGCCACGATGAGCACGGCAACTTCTACGTCGCCTCTGAAATGAAAGCTCTGGTGCCGGTATGCCGCACCATTAAAGAGTTCCCGGCGGGCAGCTACCTGTGGAGCAAAGACGGCGAGATCCGTCCGTACTACCAGCGTGACTGGTTCGACTACGACGCGGTAAAAGACAACGTCACGGACAAAGCCGAGCTGCGTCAGGCGCTGGAAGATTCCGTGAAAAGCCACCTGATGTCCGACGTGCCGTACGGCGTGCTGCTCTCCGGCGGTCTGGACTCCTCCGTGATCTCCGCGATCACCAAGAAATTTGCGGCCCGTCGCGTGGAAGATCAGGAGCGCTCTGAAGCCTGGTGGCCACAGCTGCACTCCTTTGCCGTGGGCCTGGAAGGCGCGCCGGATCTGAAAGCCGCGCAGGAAGTGGCCAACCACCTCGGCACCGTGCACCATGAAATTCACTTCACCGTGCAGGAAGGCCTGGATGCGATCCGCGATGTGATCTATCACATCGAAACCTATGACGTGACCACCATCCGCGCCTCAACGCCGATGTACCTGATGTCGCGTAAGATCAAGGCGATGGGCATCAAGATGGTGCTCTCCGGTGAAGGTTCTGACGAAGTGTTTGGCGGCTACCTGTACTTCCACAAAGCGCCGAATGCCAAAGAGCTGCACGAAGAGACCGTGCGCAAACTGCAGGCGCTGCACATGTTCGACTGTGCGCGTGCCAACAAAGCGATGTCCGCCTGGGGCGTGGAAGCGCGCGTGCCGTTCCTGGATAAGAAATTCCTCGACGTGGCGATGCGCATCAACCCGCAGGACAAGATGTGCGGCAACGGCAAAATGGAAAAACATATCCTGCGTGAATGTTTTGAATCCTACCTGCCGGCGAGCGTGGCATGGCGTCAGAAAGAGCAGTTCTCCGATGGCGTAGGCTACAGCTGGATCGACACCCTGAAAGAGGTGGCGGCGAAACAGGTTTCTGACCAACAGCTGGAAACCGCAAGCGTTTCCGCTTCCCGTACAACACGCCGGCCTCGAAAGAAGCGTATCTGTACCGCGAAATCTTTGAAGAGCTGTTCCCGCTGCCGAGCGCTGCGGAGTGCGTACCGGGCGGCCCGTCCGTCGCCTGCTCGTCTGCCAAAGCCATTGAATGGGATGAATCGTTCAAATCCATGAACGATCCGTCAGGACGCGCGGTAGGCGTTCACCAGTCAGCCTACAAATAATCGGGCGATTTCTCTTCAGGTGCGTATAAGGGGCCCATTGTGGCCCCTTTTTCTTGCATCTGATCGCGGATTACTGATTCCAATAATTGCCGAATATTCGGTCACGCTGTTCGCAACCTAACCAAACAGTCACATTCCGGCTATTTTCGTTGAAAAAGGTGTTGACGCTGCAAGGGTCTATACGCATAATGCGCCCCGCAACGCCGATAAGGTAACGCGAAAAAAGATGGCTACGTAGCTCAGTTGGTTAGAGCACATCACTCATAATGATGGGGTCACAGGTTCGAATCCCGTCGTAGCCACCATCTTTTTTTGCGGGAGTGGCGAAATTGGTAGACGCACCAGATTTAGGTTCTGGCGCCGCAAGGTGTGCGAGTTCAAGTCTCGCCTCCCGCACCATTCCCGGGTCAGGTGTTGCACGGATGGGGTATCGCCAAGCGGTAAGGCACCGGTTTTTGATACCGGCATTCCCTGGTTCGAATCCAGGTACCCCAGCCATATTTCTTCGATTTTGCGACTCTCGGCGGTATTGGGGTATCGCCAAGCGGTAAGGCACCGGTTTTTGATACCGGCATTCCCTGGTTCGAATCCAGGTACCCCAGCCATCGAAGATTGCAGTACTGGCTACGTAGCTCAGTTGGTTAGAGCACATCACTCATAATGATGGGGTCACAGGTTCGAATCCCGTCGTAGCCACCAAATTTAGATTATCGATGTTGTTCGGTAATGAAAACAAATTGTTGGGGTATCGCCAAGCGGTAAGGCACCGGATTCTGATTCCGGCATTCCGAGGTTCGAATCCTCGTACCCCAGCCAATTTAAAAAAGTCGTTAGCAGTTTGTTTAACGCAATTGGGGTGTCGCCAAGCGGTAAGGCTCTGGTTTCTGATACCAGCATTCCGGGGTTCGAATCCCTGCACCCCAGCCATTTAATTACACAAAAAGCCCGCTCTGCGGGCTTTTTTGTTTTTTATAAATTGTGCGTTCCTCAATTCCCCTCACGCCTCTCCCCAACAGAGGGCGCCGCCACGATTGCGGAGCCCGGTGGGTTACAGTCCGAGGGCGTACTTCAGCGCCTGACGCTTCAGGCCACCGGCGCGTTCCGCTGCCATCAGACCAATGTTACGCAGAATACGCACCGGGGCTACGTCATTGCTAAACCCGGCATAGAACAGATCCATCCCCGACTGCATGAGGAAGTTATCCGCCATACGCCGCGTCTGATAACGCTTCAGCACCTGATGGCTGGCCCAGTTTTCCGCGTGTCCGCGGGCGCTGCCCAGCACATCCAGTAATGCATCGACATCGCGATACCCCAGATTCACGCCCTGCCCGGCCAGCGGATGAATGGTGTGTGCCGCATCCCCCACCAGCGCCAGGCCTTCGCGGCAGCATACTGCAACGCATGACGGCGCGTGAGCGGGAACGCCCCGGCGGCGACCGGCGTGACGTGTCCCAGACGCGCGCCGGGAAGTGTGGCAGCTGCACTTCTTTGGCCAGCTGCGCTGTTCGGCATGTTCATTCCCTGCAGCTGGCGAATGCGCGCCGGTTTGTCGTACCACACCAGCGACGCCCAGTTATCGAACAGCGGTAAAAAGGCGTGCGGGCCGTTCGGCGTAAAGTGCTGCCAGGTGCTTTCTCCCGGCGCATTCTCGCACTCGACGGTAATCAGCATGCAGGACTGCTCATACTGCCAGGCATGAACCCCGATCCCCGCCATCTGTCTGACCTGCGAGTTAGCGCCATCCGCCCCGACGACCAGCTTCACGGCATCCAGCTCCTCGCCGCTGTCGAGCGTCAGTTGATAGCCGCTCTCGTGAGGATGCAGCGCCTTAAGCGACGCCGGAACGCGCAGCGTCACCTTCGGGTGCGCCTCCAGCGCCTGCCAGAGCGCCAGCTGGAGCACGTTGTTTTCCACCATATAGCCCAGGCGCGGCAGCTTCAGCTCAGCGGCATCAAACGCGACGTGGGCATTTTCCCACTCCCAGGTTTCAAGACGGCTGTAAGGATGGGCGCGCATCGCCAGCACCGTCCTCCCAGACGCCCAGCCCGCGCAGCAGATCGACGGACGACGCGCTGATCGCGGAAATGCGCACATCCGGTTTGCTGGCGGGATCGAAGGCCGGCGGAGCCAGCCTGTTCAATTACCGTTACCTCAAATCCCTGCTGCGCCAGCCCCAGCGCCAGCGCGCCGCCGACCATACCGCCGCCGACAACGGCAACTTCGGTGTTGTGGAGGTGTGCATGGTCAATTTTCCTTGTGATTGCGTGACGCCTTGCGGCAGCACTCGTGTGGGAAGTTTACCGGAATTTTGCGGTCCTGAGACACACGCTAACCTTGGCGGCCATGCGTGCTTCGGCATACTGGTCACAACCCCACCAAAGCATTACAATACGCGGCTTGCAATCCTGAGCTGAGCAAGTCGATGACTAAAAAACTCCATATAAAAACCTGGGGCTGTCAGATGAACGAATACGATTCATCCAAGATGGCCGATCTGCTGGACAGCACCCACGGATACCAGCTGACTGAAAATGCGGAAGAAGCGGACGTGCTGCTGCTGAACACCTGTTCGATTCGTGAAAAAGCGCAGGAAAAAGTCTTTCACGTGTTAGGCCGCTGGAAGCTTCTCAAGCGAAAAAATCCGGACCTGATCATCGGCGTGGGCGGCTGCGTCGCGTCGCAGGAAGGCAAGCTGATCCGCCAGAGAGCCCCGTATGTGGACATCGTCTTTGGCCCTCAGACCCTGCACCGCCTGCCGGAGATGATCAATCAGGTTCGCGGCAACCGTAGCCCGGTCGTTGACGTCAGCTTCCCGGAAATCGAAAAGTTTGACCGTCTGCCGGAGCCGCGTGCCGAAGGCCCGACCGCCTTCGTCTCCATCATGGAAGGCTGCAACAAATACTGCACTTACTGCGTGGTGCCTTACACCCGTGGTGAAGAGGTCAGCCGCCCCGGCAGATGACATTCTGTTTGAAATCGCCCAGCTTGCCGCGCAGGGCGTGCGCGAAGTGAACCTGCTGGGCCAGAACGTTAACGCCTGGCGCGGTGAGAACTACGACGGCACGACCGGCACCTTTGCCGAGCTGCTGCGTCTGGTGGCCGCGATTGACGGCATCGACCGCATTCGCTTTACCACCAGCCATCCGATGGAGTTTACCGACGACATCATTGACGTCTATCGCGATACGCCAGAGCTGGTGAGCTTCCTGCACCTGCCGATTCAGTGCGGCTCTGACCGCGTGCTGAACCTGATGGGCCGCCCGCATACGGTGCTGGAGTACAAATCCACCATCCGCAAGCTGCGTGAAGCGCGTCCGGATATCCAGATCAGCTCCGACTTTATCGTCGGCTTCCCTGGCGAAACCGCTGATGACTTCGAGCGCACCATGAAGCTCATCGGCGAAGTCAATTTTGACGTCAGCTACAGCTTCATCTTCTCTGCGCGTCCAGGAACACCGGCGGCCGATATGGTTGACGATGTGCCGGAAGAAGAGAAAAAGCAGCGTCTGTATATTCTGCAGGAGCGTATCAACCAGCAGGCCAAGGCCTGGAGCCGCCGCATGCTCGGCACCGTTCAGCGCATTCTGGTGGAAGGCACCTCCCGCAAGAGCATTATGGAACTGTCCGGTCGTACCGAAAACAACCGCGTGGTGAACTTTGAAGGCACCCCGGATATGATCGGTAAGTTTGTGGACGTCGAGATTGTCGAAGTGCTGACCAACTCGCTGCGCGCGAAGGTGGTCCGCACCGAAGACGAAATGGGCCTGCGTATCGCAGAGTCACCGCAATCCGTGATCTCGCGTACCCGCAAAGAAAACGAGCTCTGGCGTGGGCCTGTATCAGCCTTGAGACCGCGATTACTGAGCGACAGCGCACAACGCGCTGTCGCCTGTTTCATCCGGCAGGCCTTGTATTTCCTCATCAGCGTCCCCAATATCTTCCGCAACGCTTGCGCCTTTATTCTGTGGCGTGAATAATTTCGGTAATGACCGTTTTGTCTTACGCCTGGCGTGCGGTATCTGCTATTTCTTTCAACTGGCCCTGAGTGACCCAAGAGGAACAGTTTGAACATAGATACGCGTGAAATTAGCCTTGAGCCAGCAGACAACGCTCGCCTGCTGAGCCTGTGCGGGCCGTTTGATGACAACATCAAACAACTGGAGCGACGTCTGGGTATCGAAATCAATCGTCGCGATAATCATTTCAAACTCACCGGACGCCCTATCTGCGTCAACGCCGCTGCGGATATTCTGCGTAGCCTGTATGTCGATACCGCGCCCATGCGCGGCGAAATTCAGGATATCGAACCGGAGCAGATCCACCTCGCCATTAAAGAGGCGCGCGTGCTGGAGCAGAGCGCGGAGAGCGTGCCGGACTACGGCAAGGCGATCAACATCAAGACCAAGCGTGGCGTCATTAAGCCGCGTACGCCAAACCAGGCGCAGTACATCGCCAATATTCTCGACCACGACATCACCTTCGGCGTGGGGCCGGCGGGTACGGGTAAAACCTATCTTGCCGTTGCCGCAGCTGTCGATGCGCTGGAGCGTCAGGAGATCCGACGTATCCTGCTGACCCGCCCTGCCGTTGAGGCCGGTGAAAAACTGGGCTTCCTGCCAGGCGATCTGAGCCAGAAGGTCGATCCGTATCTGCGTCCTTTATACGATGCGCTGTTCGAAATGCTGGGCTTTGAGAAGGTCGAGAAGCTCATTGAGCGTAACGTTATCGAAGTGGCCCCGCTCGCCTACATGCGCGGCCGCACGCTGAACGATGCGTTCATCATTCTCGATGAGAGCCAGAACACCACCATCGAACAGATGAAGATGTTCCTGACGCGTATTGGCTTTAACTCGAAAGCGGTGATTACCGGCGACGTCACCCAGATTGACCTGCCGCGCAGCACCAAATCGGGCCTGCGCCACGCCATCGAGGTGCTGGCCGAGGTCGACGAAATCAGCTTTAACTTCTTCCACAGTGAAGACGTGGTACGCCACCCGGTGGTCGCGCGTATCGTTAACGCCTATGAAGCCTGGGAAGAGGCGGATCAGAAGCGTAAGGCCGAACTGGCCGCAGAACGTAAGCGCGAAGCGCAGGAGCAAGAACAGAAATGAGTCAGGTGATCCTCGATTTACAGCTGGCCTGTGAAGACAATTCCGGCATGCCAGATGAGGCACAGTTTCAGAAATGGCTGGATGCCGTTATCCCGCAGTTTCAGGAAGAATCAGAAGTCACGATTCGCCTGGTGGATGAGGCAGAAAGCCATGAGCTTAACCTGACCTATCGCGGGAAAGATAAGCCGACCAACGTGCTCTCTTTCCCGTTCGAAGCGCCGCCGGGCATTGAGATGCCGCTGCTGGGCGATCTGATCATCTGCCGTCAGGTGGTTGAACAGGAAGCGAAAGAGCAGCAAAAGCCGCTTGAGGCCCACTGGGCGCATATGGTGGTACACGGCAGCCTGCATCTGCTCGGCTACGATCACATTGAAGATGACGAAGCGGAAGAGATGGAGTCCCTCGAGACAGAGATAATGCTTGCTCTGGGCTATGAGGATCCGTACATTGCCGAGAAAGAATAGTCCGTCACCTGACTGACTCACATACCGCCACGAAAGGACATCGCGTGGCGGTAAACGTTGAACTAACAAGAGAACCCTTAACAAACGCCATGAGCGACGACAATTCACACAGTAGCGACACGACAACCAGTAAAAAGGGATTCTTCTCCCTCATTCTGAACCAGCTTTTCCACGGCGAACCCAAAAACCGTGATGAACTGCTGGAGCTGATTCGTGATTCCGGGCAGAACGACCTTATCGACGAAGATACGCGCGAAATGCTCGAAGGGGTTATGGACATCGCCGACCAGCGCGTGCGCGACATCATGATCCCCCGCTCGCAGATGATCACCCTGAAACGTAACCAGACCCTGGACGAGTGCCTCGATGTGATCATCGAATCCGCTCACTCGCGTTTCCCGGTCATCAGCGAAGATAAAGATCACATCGAAGGGATTTTGATGGCGAAAGATCTGCTGCCGTTTATGCGCAGCGATGCCGAAGCCTTCAGCATGGAAAAAGTGTTACGCCAGGCCGTGGTTGTGCCGGAAAGTAAACGTGTGGATCGGATGCTGAAAGAGTTTCGCTCTCAGCGTTACCACATGGCGATTGTTATTGATGAATTTGGTGGCGTCTCCGGTCTGGTCACGATCGAGGATATCCTGGAGCTGATCGTGGGCGAAATCGAAGACGAGTACGACGAAGAAGAGGATATCGACTTCCGTCAGCTCAGCCGCCACACCTGGACCGTGCGCGCGCTGGCCCCGATCGAGGACTTCAACGACGCCTTCGGCACCCACTTCAGCGATGAAGAGGTCGATACCATTGGCGGGCTGGTGATGCAGGCCTTTGGCCACCTCCCGGCGCGCGGTGAGACCGTTGACATCGACGGTTACCAGTTCAAAGTGGCAATGGCCGACAGCCGACGTATTATACAGGTTCACGTCAGAACGCCGGACGACTCACCGGTGCCAAAACTGGAAGATTAATGTAAATGGCATTTGCCCCACTGCTTGAACGCCAGCGCGTCCGTTTGCTGCTGGCGCTGTTACTTGGAGCCAGCGGTACGCTGGCTTTCTCTCCTTACGATATCTGGCCCGCGGCCATTCTCTCCCTGATGGGGCTTCAGGGCCTGACCCTGAATCGTCGTCCGGTACAGGCTGCTGCCGTCGGTTACTTCTGGGGGCTGGGGCTGTTTGGCTCAGGCATCAACTGGGTTTATGTCAGCATCGCCCAGTTTGGCGGCATGCCGGGGCCGGTTAACGTCTTCCTCGTTGTGCTGCTCGCCGCCTATCTCTCGCTCTATACCGGACTCTTCGCAGGGATCCTCTCGCGTCTGTGGCCTAAAACCACCTGGCTGCGCGTCGCGATTGCGGCGCCGGTGGTCTGGCAGGTAACCGAGTTCCTGCGCGGCTGGGTGCTGACGGGCTTCCCGTGGCTGCAGTTCGGCTACAGCCAGATTGACGGCCCGCTGAAAGGTTTGGCGCCGGTAATGGGTGTTGAGGCCATCAACTTCCTGCTGATGGTGGTGAGCGGCCTGCTGGTCCTGGCGCTGGTCCAGCGCTGCTGGAAACCGCTGGCCGTGGCGCTGGTGCTGTTCGCCCTGCCCTTCCCGCTGCGCTATATCCAGTGGTTCACGCCCGAGCCCGATCGCGCCATGCAGGTTTCCATGGTGCAGGGGAATATCCCGCAGTCCATGAAGTGGGATGAGAAAGAGCTGCTGAATACGCTGAAGATTTACGCCAACGCCACCGAAGAGGTGATGGGTAAATCCCAGCTGATTATCTGGCCGGAGTCTGCCATTCCCGATCTGGAAATTAACCAGCAGCCGTTCCTCAACATGATGAACGACCTGCTGCTGGCGCGCGGCAGCACGCTGATCACCGGGATTGTCGATGCGCGTCTGAATCAGCAGAACCGCTACGACACCTACAACAGCATCATTACGCTCGGGAAAGACAGCGAGTACAGCTACCACTCCACTGACCGGTACAATAAGAACCACCTGGTGCCGTTTGGTGAATTTGTCCCGCTGGAGTCGATTCTGCGCCCGCTGGCCCCGTTCTTTGACCTGCCGATGTCCTCTTTCAGCCGCGGCCCGTACGTACAGCCTCAGCTGCACGCGCACGGCTTGGCCCTGACGGCGGCCATCTGCTACGAAATCATTCTCGGCGAGCAGGTACGCGATAACTTCCGCCCGGATACTGACTACCTGCTGACCATCTCCAACGACGCCTGGTTTGGTAAGTCAATCGGCCCGTGGCAGCACTTCCAGATGGCGCGCATGCGCGCGCTGGAGCTGGCGCGTCCGCTGCTGCGCAGCACCAACAACGGCATCACCGCCGTGATTGGTCCGCAGGGTGAAATCCAGGCCATGATCCCACAGTTCACCCGTGAGGTACTGACCACTCACGTCACCCCGACCACGGGGCTGACGCCATACGCCCGTACCGGCAACTGGCCGCTGTGGATCCTGACCGCGCTGTTCGGCTTTGGCGCGGTGCTGATGAGCCTGCGCCAGCGTCGTAAATAACCTTCCCTTCTGTTGCCGGGTGGCGGCTACGCCTTACCCGGCCTACCTTCAACATTTCCGTTCCCGTAGGTCAGGTAAGGCGCAGCCGCTACCCGACAATTCCCTCCAGACTTCAATTCTGGCACGCCTATTGCTTTGTTTATTCAGGTAAACGCAGTTTGGCTTAACGTGCAACTTTGTCGCACCAGCGTAGATCATCGGTAGCACCGAAACGGTGCAACGGGAGATATTTGCCTCTGAATGGTGCGGCGCGCTTCGCAAAAATAAACAATAACGCAGCAAAATCTTTACATTAAGCCAGACTAAATGTTAACAAGCTTGCATAACACTGCACTCGCATTGCGCGAGATATAACAACATCACAATGGGTATCAATGCGTCTCTGGCGCTGATAAGAAAGGAGTTGGGTATGCAATTACGTAAACTGGCCACAGCAATGCTGGTTATGGGAATGTCTGCTGGCGTGGTTCACGCTGAAGATGCGCCGGCAGCAGGCAGCACTCTCGACAAGATTGCCAAAAACGGCGTCATCGTGGTCGGCCACCGTGAATCTTCTGTCCCGTTCTCTTACTACGACAACCAGCAAAAAGTCGTGGGCTATTCACAGGATTACTCCAACGCCATCGTTGAAGCCGTGAAGAAAAAGCTGAACAAACCGGACCTGCAGGTGAAGCTGCTCCCGATCACCTCGCAGAACCGTATTCCGCTGCTGCAAAACGGCACCTTTGACTTCGAGTGTGGCTCCACCACCAACAACCTCGAGCGTCAGAAGCAGGCTGCCTTCTCCGACACCATCTTCGTGGTCGGCACCCGTCTGCTGACGAAGAAAGGCGGCGACATCAAAGACTTCGCTGACCTGAAAGGCAAAGCGGTGGTCGTCACCTCCGGCACCACGTCCGAAGTGCTGCTGCACAAGCTGAACGACGAGAAGAAAATGGATATGCGCATCATCAGCGCGAAAGACCACGGCGACTCCTTCCGTACCCTGGAAAGCGGCCGTGCCGTCGCCTTTATGATGGATGATGCCCTGCTGGCGGGCGAACGTGCGAAAGCGAAGAAACCGGACAACTGGGAAATCGTCGGCACGCCGCAGTCGAAAGAAGCCTACGGCTGCATGCTGCGTAAAGACGATCCGCAGTTCAAAAAGCTGATCGATGACACCATCGCCCAGGCGCAGACCTCCGGCGAAGCGGCCAAATGGTTCGACAAATGGTTCAAGCAGCCGATTCCACCGAAAAACCTGAACATGAACTTTGAACTGTCTGACGACATGAAAGCGCTGTTCAAATCACCAAATGACAAGGCCTCTTAACTAATTAGAACAACAGGGGCGGGATCTCCTGCCCTCTCGATTGCTGAACACGCGGTGCGGACAGACTATACTTTGAGTGGTCGTTCCCCACTGAAGCGGGACACATGACACCGCTCAACAATCTTCGAGGGTAGCGCTGCTACCCTTTTTTTACCGGAGTTTGTTATGTCAATCGACTGGAACTGGGGCATATTCCTGCAACAAGCCCCGTTCGGCAACACCACCTATCTTGGCTGGCTGTGGAGCGGCTTTCAGGTCACCGTGGCATTATCGATAACGGCGTGGATTATCGCGTTTCTTGTCGGTTCTCTGTTCGGTATTCTGCGCACCGTCCCTAACCGCTTTCTTTCCGCGCTTGGCACCTGCTATGTGGAACTGTTCCGTAACGTTCCGCTGATCGTGCAATTCTTTACCTGGTATCTGGTGATCCCGGAACTGCTGCCGGAAAATATCGGCATGTGGTTCAAGTCGGAACTGGATCCGAACGTGCAGTTCTTCGTCTCCTCCATGATCTGTCTGGGGCTGTTTACCGCTGCGCGCGTTTGCGAGCAGGTGCGCGCCGCCATTCAGTCCCTGCCGCGCGGCCAGAAAAACGCCGGTCTGGCGATGGGCCTGACGCTGCCGCAGACCTACCGCTACGTGCTGCTGCCGAACGCCTACCGCGTGATCGTGCCGCCGATGACCTCCGAGATGCTGAACCTGGTGAAAAACTCGGCCATCGCCTCCACCATCGGCCTGGTCGACATGGCCGCGCAGGCGGGCAAGCTGCTGGATTACTCCGCTCACGCCTAGGAATCCTTCACCGCGATCACGCTCGCCTACGTTCTGATTAACGCTGTCATCATGCTGGTGATGAACCTGGTTGAACGCAAAATTCGCCTGCCGGGCAACATGGGAGGCAAATAATGTACGATTTTGACTGGAGTTCGATTCCGTTCCATCCATGCCCTATCTGCTTGACGGGCTGATGATTACGCTGAAAATCACCGTAATTGCCATCGTGGTCGGTATCGTCTGGGGCACCCTGCTGGCGGTGATGCGCCTGTCGGGCGTTAAGCCGCTCCGCTGGTTCGCCAAACCGCCTACGTGAACGTGTTCCGCTCCATCCCGCTGGTGATGGTGCTGCTGTGGTTCTACCTGATCGTGCCGCGGCTTCCTGCAGAACGTGCTGGGGCTGTCGCCGAAAACCGATATCCGTCTGATCTCGGCGATGGTGGCGTTCTCGCTGTTTGAGGCCGCTTACTATTCGGAGATTATCCGCGCCGGCATCCAGAGCATCTCGCGCGGGCAGTCCAGCGCCGCGCTGGCGCTGGGCATGACGCACTGGCAGTCCATGCAGCTCATGATCCTGCCGCAGGCGTTCCGCGCCATGGTGCCGCTGCTGCTGACGCAGGGCATCGTGCTGTTCCAGGACACCTCGCTGGTCTACGTGCTGAGCCTGGCCGACTTCTTCCGCACCGCGTCAACCATCGGCGAGCGTGACGGCACCCAGGTCGAGATGGTCCTGTTTGCCGGTGTGGTCTATTTTGTGATCAGCTTAAGCGCGTCGCTGTTGGTCAGCTGGCTGAAGAAAAGGACGGTATAAATGATTTCCCTGAAAAATGTTTCTAAGTGGTATGGCCACTTTCAGGTGCTGACCGACTGCTCCACCGAAGTGAAGAAAGGCGAAGTGGTGGTGGTGTGCGGGCCGTCGGGTTCGGGCAAATCGACGCTGATCAAAACCGTCAACGGTCTGGAGCCGGTCCAGCAGGGCGAGATCGTCTGGTCAACGGCACCGAAGGTCAACGACAAGAAAACCAATCTGGCCCAGCTGCGCTCCAAGGTCGGCATGGTGTTCCAGCATTTCGAGCTGTTCCCGCATCTCTCCATCATCGAGAACCTGACGCTGGCGCAGGTGAAAGTGCTCAAGCGCGACAAGACCGCCTCGCGCGAGAAGGGCCTGAAGCTGCTGGAGCGCGTCGGCCTGTCGGCGCATGCCGACAAGTTCCCGGGGCAGCTCTCCGGCGGCCAGCAGCAGCGCGTGGCGATCGCCCGCGCGCTGTGCATGGATCCGATCGCGATGCTGTTCGACGAGCCGACCTCGGCGCTCGATCCGGAGATGATCAACGAAGTGCTGGACGTGATGGTCGAACTGGCCCACGAAGGCATGACCATGATGGTGGTGACCCACGAAATGGGCTTCGCCCGCAAGGTGGCCAACCGCGTGATCTTTATGGACGAAGGGAAAATCGTCGAAGACTACCGACAAGGAAGAGTTCTTCGGCAATCCGAAGTCCGAACGCGCGAAGGACTTCCTCGCGAAAATCCTGCACTGATCTTCTCGGTGCGCATTCTGGCGGTGCCACGGACCGCTTCACGCGTGCTTCTGCCCCCGCCCCCCGCGCGCGGGCCCCCCGCGGACGCGCGGGCCGGGCGGCCGCGCGGCCCGCGGCGGGGCCGGGGGGGGCGGGGCGCGGGCGGCGGCGGGCGCCCGCGCGCGCGGAATCAGGGCTCAAACGGCCGACGCTGGAACTGATCGTGGCCGCATTTCGGGCACAGCGGCAGAACCTCCGGCGTATACACCGCAATATGGTGGTGGCACTTCTCGCACACCAGATTTCCCAGCCCCACCACCTCACCGCTGTGGTACACACCGTGATGGTTCAAATCCTGAAAGACTTCGCGCCACTCCAGCTGCGTTTTATCGGTGATATCGGCCAGCTCCTGCCACAGGCTCTCTTTAATCACCCGCATGAAACACGCTGTCCGGTGACCTCCTCCTGGCTCTCCTGATAGCTGCGCGCGAACTCTTCCAGATCGCGACGCACGGCCCGCGTCACCTCTTCCACTTCGGTTCGCGTTAACTCACCCGTTTGCGACACGCGGGCACGCGCCTGCTCCACCAGCGCGTCGATATCGCGCTCGCCGTTACGCAGCCGTTCCGTCAGTGTCGCCACCAGTTCGCGGTAAAATTGAGCAACCTTGTCATCATCGTTTGTTCTCCTTTCCGCTGCGGATGCTAGAGTCTAATTTTAGCGTCGCTAATTGACCTTATTTCATCGCTGCGCTTTGCTCAGACGGAAATCGCAAAAGGGTGAAAGCGCTGGCGCTATTCCTGCCAAATCGCGCTCGCCGAAGGGCGCAAGGTTGTTTTGACGGGCGGCGTTTTGGGCTATGCTATGCGGATCTGAATTACCACATCCACCTTGTTTACATTTGCAACTGTTACATTTGTAGCTGTAGCAAACAAGGACCACTGGCTGCCATGCAAGAGCAATACCGCCCGGAAGAGATAGAATCCAAAGTCCAGCAACACTGGGACGAGAAGCGCACCTTCGAAGTAACCGAAGACGAGAGCAAAGAGAAGTACTACTGCCTGTCGATGCTTCCCTATCCTTCTGGCCGACTACACATGGGCCACGTGCGTAACTACACCATCGGCGATGTGATTGCGCGCTACCAGCGCATGCTGGGCAAAAACGTTCTGCAGCCGATCGGCTGGGATGCGTTCGGCCTGCCTGCGGAAGGCGCGGCGGTGAAAAACAACACCGCGCCGGCGCCGTGGACCTACGACAACATCGCGTACATGAAAAACCAGCTCAAACTGCTGGGCTTCGGCTATGACTGGAGCCGCGAGCTGGCAACCTGCACCCCGGAATACTACCGCTGGGAACAGAGGTTCTTCACCGAGCTGTACGAAAAAGGCCTGGTCTACAAGAAGACCTCTGCGGTGAACTGGTGCCCGAACGACCAGACCGTTCTGGCCAACGAACAGGTTATCGACGGCTGCTGCTGGCGCTGCGACACCAAAGTCGAGCGTAAAGAGATCCCGCAGTGGTTTATCAAAATCACCGCTTACGCCGATGAGCTGCTGAACGATCTGGATAAGCTGGACCACTGGCCGGATCCGGTTAAGACCATGCAGCGCAACTGGATCGGCCGTTCCGAAGGCGTGGAAATCACCTTCGACGTTGCGAACAGCGACGAGACGCTGACGGTCTACACCACCCGTCCGGACACCTTCATGGGCGCGACCTACGTGGCCGTGGCCGCAGGTCACCCGCTGGCGCAGCAGGCGGCGAGCCAACAACCCGGAGCTGGCTGCCTTCATCGACGAATGCCGCAACACCAAAGTGGCCGAAGCCGATATGGCGACGATGGAGAAGAAAGGCGTGGCTACCGGCCTGTAAGCCATCCACCCGCTGACCGGCGAAGCGATGCCGGTCTGGGTCGCCAACTTCGTACTGATGGAGTACGGCACCGGCGCCGTGATGGCCGTTCCGGGTCACGACCAGCGCGACTACGAATTTGCCACCAAATACGACCTGCCGATCAAGCCGGTGATCCTGAACCTCGACGGTTCCGAGCCGGACCTGTCAGCGCCGCGGCGCTGACCGAAAAAGGCACGCTGTTCAACTCCGGCGAGTTCAGCGGTCTGGACTTCGAAGCGGGCTTCAACGCCATCGCCGACAAGCTGGCCGCCAAAGGCGTGGGCGAGCGTAAAGTTAACTTCCGTCTGCGCGACTGGGGCGTTTCCCGTCAGCGTTACTGGGGTGCGCCAATTCCGATGGTGACGCTGGAAGATGGCACCGTGATGCCGACGCCGGAAGATCAGCTGCCGGTGATCCTGCCGGAAGACGTGGTCATGGACGGCATCACCAGCCCGATCAAAGCCGATCCCGAGTGGGCAAAAACCACCGTTAACGGCCAGCCTGCGCTGCGTGAAACCGACACCTTTGACACCTTTATGGAGTCATCCTGGTACTATGCGCGCTACACCTGCCCGCAGTATCAGGACGGTATGCTCGATTCCGATGCGGCAAACTACTGGCTGCCGGTAGACATCTACATTGGCGGCATCGAACACGCCATCATGCACCTGCTCTACTTCCGCTTCTTCCATAAGCTGATGCGCGATGCGGGCATGGTGAACTCTGACGAACCAGCAAAACAGCTGCTGTGTCAGGGCATGGTGCTGGCAGATGCGTTCTATTACGTCGGTGCCAACGGCGAGCGTAACTGGGTTTCTCCGGTTGATGCGATCGTTGAGCGCGACGAGAAGGGCCGTATTGTTAAGGCGAAAGATGCCGAAGGTCATGAGCTGGTCTACACCGGCATGAGCAAGATGTCCAAGTCTAAAAACAACGGTATCGACCCGCAGGTGATGGTTGAGCGTTACGGCGCGGATACCGTGCGTCTGTTCATGATGTTTGCTTCTCCGGCGGAAATGACGCTGGAGTGGCAGGAGTCCGGCGTGGAAGGCGCTAACCGCTTCCTGAAACGCGTCTGGAAACTGGTTTACGAGCACGTGGCTAAAGGCGCGGATGCCCCGGCGCTGGACGTCGCCGCGCTGAACGAAGATCAGCAGGCGCTGCGTCGCGATGTTCACAAAACCATTGCCAAAGTGACCGATGATATCGGCCGTCGTCAGACCTTCAACACCGCGATTGCGGCTATTATGGAACTGATGAACAAACTGGGCGAACGCGCCGCAGGAGGGCGAGCAGGATCGCGCCCTGATGCAGGAAGCGCTGCTGGCCGTGGTTCGCATGCTGAACCCGTTCACCCCGCACGTTAGCTTTACGCCCTGTGGCAGGAGCTGGGAGGCGAAGGCGATATCGACAACGCGCCGTGGCCGGTTGCCGACGAAGCGGCGATGGTGGAAGACACCACGCTGGTCGTGGTCCAGGTGAACGGCAAAGTCCGCGGTAAAATTACCGTGGCGGTCGATGCAACCGAAGAACAGGTGCGCGCGCGCGCGGCCCAGGAACATCTGGTGGCTAAATATCTTGAGGGCGTTACCGTTCGTAAAGTGATCTACGTACCGGGTAAACTGCTCAATCTGGTCGTTGGCTAAGCGCGGGAGGAAACGTGCGACAACTGGTTATCATGCTGTTTGTCCTGCTGGCGGTGCTGGTCACCGCCGGCTGTGGTTGGCACCTGCGCAACACCACGCAGGTGCCTCCGGAAATGAAAACGCTGATCGTCCAGAGCGGCGATCCGTATGGCCCGCTGGCGCGCACCGTGCGTAAGCAGCTGCGCCTGAACGGCGTTGAGCTTGTTGAGAGACAGCAAAGCGGCGTCAGGATGCGCATACCCGTCGCTGCGTCTCGGCGCGCGGAGAGCCTGTGGACGCGATACCGCGTCTATCTTCCAGGATGGCCGTACCGCAGAGTATCAGATGGTGCTGACGGTCAACGCGGCAGTTCTGATCCCGGGTAAAGACATCTATCCGATCAGCACGAAAGTGTACCGTTCGTTCTTCGATAACCCGCAGACGGCGCTGGCAAAAGATGCCGAACAGCAGATTATCATCAACGAAATGTACGACAAGGCGGCGGAACAGCTGATCCGTAAACTGCTGACCGTACATGCAGCGGTCAGGAGAGCAAACCGGCAAAGATCTGACGCTGCCGCAACCTGAAGTGATTGCGCCAGGCGCGGACTCACCGGAAGTGCCCTCCTCGTCAGCCACCAGTCTGCAATGATCAGGCTGTATCCTGAACAACTCCGCGCGCAGCTTCGATGAGGGGCTGCGCGCCTGTTATTTTCTGAGCGGTAATGAACCGCTGCTGTTTCAGGAAAGCCCAGGATGCCGTCCGCGCATGCCGCCGCTCAGCAGGGCTTCGACGAACATCGTCTCCGTCCAGCGTTGATGCCCACACCGACTGGGACGCCATCTTCGCCCTCTGTCAGGCGATGAGCCTGTTCGCACGCGCCAGACAATGCTGATGCTGCTTGCCGGAGAACGGCCCCAACGCCGCCATCAACGAACAGCTGGCCAAACTGGCCACGCTGCTGCACGAGGATATTCTGCTGATCCTGCGGTGGCAACAAGCTGACCAAAGCGCAGGAAAACGCGGCCTGGTTTACCCAAGCGCTCAGCGCCAGCGCGGTGCTGGTGCCGTTGCCAGACGCCGGAACAGGCACATCTGCCGCGCTGGGTCGCCGCGCGCGCGAAATGAAGCTGGAGCTGGATGACGCGGCAAATCAGCTGCTCTGCTACTGCTATGAAGGCAACCTGCTGGCGCTGGCGCAGGCGCTGGAGCGGCTGTCGCTGCTGTGGCCGGATGGCAAGCTGACGCTGCCGCGCGTCGAGCAGGCGGTTAACGACGCCGCGCACTTCACGCCGTTCCACTGGGTGGATGCGCTGCTGGCCGGCAAAAGCAAACGCGCCCTGCATATTCTGCAGCAGCTGCGGCAAGAGGACAGCGAACCGGTGATCCTGCTGCGCACGCTGCAGCGCGAACTGCTGCTGCTGACTGCCGCTGCAAGCGCCAGTCATGGCGCTGCGCCGCTGCGTACGCTGTTTGATAAACACCGGGTCTGGCAAAATCGCCGTGCTCTGACCACCGAGGCGCTGCACCGCCTGTGATGCGCAACAGCTGCAGCAGGCGGTACAGCTGCTGACGCAAATCGAGCTGACCCTCAAGCAGGACTATGGCCAGTCGGTCTGGCCGGAACTGGAAACCCTGTCTCTGCTGCTCTGCGCACTCGTGATTGCCGCTGGCAGACGTTTTTATTGATGGATGCCCGCTCTGCCCATCCGTTTTCACAGGCGCTGTTTGGCGGCACCTTCGACCCGATCCACTACGGCCATCTGCGGCCGGTGGAAGCGTTGGCCGCCGAAGTGGGCCTGAATCGCGTCACGCTGCTGCCTAACCACGTGCCGCCGCACCGCCCGCAGCCGGAGGCGACCAGCGCGCAGCAGCGCCTGAAGATGGTGGCGCTGGCCATCGCCGGCAACCCGCTGTTTGCGGTCGACGATCGCGAACTGCACGTCGCAACACGCCCTCCTGGACCTCGCAGACGCTTCAGGAGTGGCGCGCAGAACAGGGGCCAGACCAGCCGCTGGCGTTTATCATCGGTCAGGATTCCCTGCTGGACGTTCGCCTACGTGGCATCGCTGGCAGGAAACCATGCTGTCGCTCTGCCATCTGCTGGTGCTGTCGCGTCCAGGCTACGCCGCACACATGGCTACGCCAGAGATGCAGCAGTGGCTGGATGCGCACCGCGCGCATGAGGTGCAGCAGTTGCATCGCGCACCCGCAGGCCACATCTATCTGGCCGATACGCCGCAGTTCGAAATTTCTGCCACCGAGATTCGCCAGCGCCGCCATCAGGGCCAGGACTGCGACGATCTGCTGCCACGCGGCGGTGATCGACTACATCGATCGCGCGGGCTTATATCGCGATTGATCGCCGCGTGCTATACTGCGCCGCTTCATTTTTGGCTGCGTTTTCCGGGGCATTCAGCCTGCCCATAATCACCTGTTTTTAAGGGGAACCTTTTGCAGGGTAAAGCACTCCAGGATTTTGTTATTGACAAAATTGATGACCTGAAAGGTCAGGACATCATCGCGATTGACGTGCAGGGCAAATCCAGTATCACCGATTGCATGATTATCTGCACCGGCACGTCCACGCGTCATGTGGTTTCGATTGCCGATCACGTGGTTCAGGAATCGCGTGCCGCAGGGCTGTTGCCGCTGGGCGTTGAAGGTGAAGCGGCGGCTGACTGGGTTGTGGTCGATCTCGGCGATGTGATTGTCCACGTGATGCAGGAAGAGAGCCGTCGCCTGTATGAGCTGGAAAAACTCTGGAGTTAATGCGTGAAACTGCAGCTGGTCGCCGTCGGCACCAAAATGCCGGACTGGGTACAAACCGGTTTTACTGAATATCTGCGTCGTTTTCCCAAAGATATGCCGTTTGAGCTGATGGAAATCCCGGCCGGTAAGCGCGGCAAAAACGCCGATATCAAACGTATTCTCGATAAAGAGGGCGAACAGATGCTGGCGGCGGCAGGCAAAGGCAACCGCATCGTCACCCTCGATATTCCCGGAAAACCCTGGGATACGCCGCAGCTGGCGCAGGAACTGGAGCGCTGGAAGCAGGATGGCCGTGACGTCAGTCTGCTGATTGGCGGGCCGGAAGGGTTATCCCCCGCCTGCAAAGCGGCAGCAGAACAAAGTTGGTCCCTCTCCGCGCTGACGCTTCCGCACCCGCTGGTGCGCGTGCTGGTGGCAGAAAGCCTGTATCGCGCGTGGAGTATTACCACCAACCACCCTTATCACCGCGAGTAAATGACTGACCAGGGTAGATTAAGCAGCGGATGAAATTACAGAATTCTTTTCGCGACTATACGGCTGAGTCCGCGCTGTTTGTGCGCCGGGCGCTGGTCGCCTTTACCGGGATTTTGCTGCTTACCGGCGTGCTGATCGCCAACCTTTATAATCTGCAAATCGTCCGCTTTGCCGATTACCAGACCCGTTCCAACGAAAACCGCATCAAGCTGGTGCCTATCGCGCCCAGCCGCGGCATTATTTACGATCGCAACGGCACCCCGCTGGCGCTCAACCGCACCATTTATCAGATCGAGATGATGCCGGAAAAAGTCGATAATGTTCAGGATACGCTGGAAGCGCTGAAAAGCGTTGTCGACCTTAACGACGACGATATCGCCGCCTTTAAAAAAGAGCGCGCCCGCTCACACCGCTTCACCTCCATTCCGGTTAAAACCAACCTGACGGAAGTGCAGGTGGCCCGCTTTGCGGTGAACCAGTACCGCTTTCCCCGGCGTGGAAGTGAAAGGCTACAAGCGCCGCTACTACCCTTACGGCTCCGCGCTGACGCATGTGATCGGCTACGTCTCGAAGATTAACGACAAAGACGTCGACCGCCTGGATAAAGACGGCAAGCTGGCCGAACTACGCCGCAACCCACGATATCGGTAAGCTGGGCATCGAACGCTATTACGAAGATGTCCTGCACGGCCAAACCGGCTATGAAGAGGTTGAGGTTAACAACCGCGGCCGCGTGATCCGCCAGCTGAAAGAGGTGCCGCCGCAGGCCGGGCACGATATCTACCTGACGCTCGATCTCAAGCTGCAGCAGTATATCGAAACCCTGCTGGCGGGCAGCCGCGCCGCCGTGGTGGTCACCGATCCGCGCACCGGCGGCATTCTGGCGATGGTGTCCATGCCCGAGCTACGATCCGAACCTGTTTGTTGACGGCATTTCCAGTAAAGACTATCCGGCTCTGCTGAATGACCCGAACACGCCGCTGGTCAACCGCGCGACGCAAGGGGTTTACCCGCCGGCGTCAACGGTTAAACCGTACGTGGCGGTCTCGGCGCTCAGCGCCGGCGTGATCAACCGCAATACCAGCCTGTTCGATCCGGGCTGGTGGCAGCTGCCGGGTTCGGAAAAACGCTACCGCGACTGGAAAAAATGGGGCCACGGTCATCTGAACGTCACCAAATCGCTGGAAGAGTCCGCGGATACCTTCTTCTATCAGGTGGCCTATGACATGGGGATCGACCGCCTGTCGGAGTGGATGAGCAAATTCGGCTACGGCCACTATACCGGCGTCGACCTGTCCGGAAGAGCGCTCCGGCAACATGCCGACGCGCGAATGGAAGCTGAAGCGCTTTAAGAAGCCGTGGTATCAGGGCGACACCATTCCGGTGGGTATCGGCCAGGGCTACTGGACGGCAACGCCGCTTCAGATGAACAAAGCGCTGATGATCCTGATCAACGACGGCGTGGTCAAAGTGCCGCACCTGCTGCAGAGCACCGGTGAAGACGGCAAAAAAGTGCCGTGGAACCAGCCGCACGAAGCGCCGGTGGGCGACATTCACTCCGGCTTCTGGGAAATCGCGAAAGACGGTATGTACGGCGTGGCCAACCGCCCGAACGGGACCGCGCACAAATACTTTGCCGATGCGCCGTACAAAGTGGCGGCGAAGTCCGGTACTGCGCAGGTGTTTGGCCTGAAAGCCAACGAAACCTATAACGCGCACCGCATTGCCGAACGTCTGCGTGACCATAAGCTGATGACGGCGTTTGCCCCGTATGACAACCCGCAGGTCGCGGTCGCGATGATTCTGGAAAACGGCGGTGCCGGGCCGGCAGTAGGGACCATCATGCGCCAGATCCTCGACCACATTATGCTGGGCGATAACAACACCGATTACTGCCGGCTGAAAACCCGGCCGCCGCTGCGGCGGAGGACCAATAATCATGACGGATAATCCAAATAAAAAATCGCTGTGGGACAAAATCCACATCGACCCAGCCATGCTGCTGATCATCCTGGCTCTGCTGGTTTACAGCGCCCTGGTTATCTGGAGCGCCAGCGGCCAGGACATCGGCATGATGGAGCGCAAAATCGGCCAGATCGCCATGGGCCTGATCATCATGGTGGTGATGGCGCAGATCCCGCCGCGCGTCTACGAAGGCTGGGCGCCCTATCTCTACATCTTCTGCATTATTTTGCTGGTTGCGGTCGATGCCTTCGGCGCCATATCAGTAAAGGGGCGCAGCGCTGGCTGGATCTGGGCGTTGTCCGCTTCCAGCCCTCGGAAATCGCCAAAATCGCCGTGCCGCTGATGGTGGCACGCTTTATCAACCGCGACGTCTGCCCGCCGTCGCTGAAAAATACCGCCATCGCGCTGGTGCTGATTTTCCTGCCAACGCTGCTGGTGGCGGCACAGCCGGACCTGGGCACCTCGATCCTGATCGCCGCTCTCCGGCCTGTTTGTCCTGTTCCTGTCGGGCCTGAGCTGGCGGCTGATTGGTATCGCGGTGGTGCTGGTGGCGGCGTTCATCCCGATGCTGTGGTTCTTCCTGATGCACGATTATCAGCGCCAGCGCGTGATGATGCTGCTCGATCCGGAAACCGATCCGCTGGGCGCGGGCTACCATATTATTCAGTCCAAGATTGCGATCGGCTCCGGCGGCCTGCGCGGCAAAGGCTGGCTGCACGGCACGCAGTCGCAGCTGGAATTTCTGCCGGAACGCCACACCGACTTTATCTTCGCCGTGCTGGCGGAAGAGCTGGGGCTGGTGGGCATCCTGATGCTGCTGGCGCTTTACGTGCTGCTGATCATGCGCGGGCTGGTGGATTGCCGCACGCGCGCAAACCACCTTTGGCCGCGTCATGGCTGGCGGGTTGATGCTGATTTTGTTCGTTTATGTCTTCGTAAATATTGGTATGGTGAGTGGTATTCTGCCGGTGGTAGGCGTACCGCTGCCGCTGGTGAGTTACGGGGGCTCGGCACTGATCGTGTTGATGGCCGGGTTTGGTATCGTGATGTCGATCCATACCCACAGAAAAATGTTGTCTAAAAGCGTATATAAATAAGGGGATCGGAATGCGTAAGCAATGGCTGGGGATCTGCATTCTGGCATCAGGGTGTTACTGGCGGCCTGTTCCACACCGTGATGATGGTCAGCAACAGGCAACCGTCGCGCCGCCGCAGCCTGCGGTGTGTAATGGCCCGATCGTTGAAATCAGCGGTGCCGATCCCGTTTATGAACCGCTGAATGCCAGTGCCAATCAGGATTACGAGCGCGACGGCAAAAGCTATAAAATTGTTCAGGATCCTTCCCGTTTCAGCCAGGCGGGCTTTGCCGCCATTTATGGTGCAGAGCGCGCAGGGCAACCTGACCGCGCTCGGGCGAGACGTTCGATCCGGATGCACTTGACCGCGGCACACCCGACGCTGCCGATCCCGAGCTACGCCCGTATCACCAACCTGGCCAACGGCCGTCATGATTGTGGTGCGCATCAACGATCGCGGCCCTTATACGACCGGGGCCGGATTATCGACCTGTCGCGCGCCGCCGCCGATCGCCTGAATACCTCCAACAACACCAAACGTCCGAGTCGATTACCCATCAACGTGGCGCCGGATGGTTCGCTGTCCGGCCCGGGCACCATCGTGTACCACGGTGGCGAAACAGACCTATGCCCTGCCGGCCCGCCCTGACCTGAGCGGCGGCATGGTGATGACCGGTGCCAGCAGGCGCGCCAGCGCCAGCCGCGGGGCAGGAGGTCCGCCCGATCACCAATAACAGTTCACTGCAAAGCGACGATGCAACATCGGCGCACCGGTGCAGAGCAGCGGCTTTCTCGGCGCACCGCCGCCCTTAGCCTGCGGCGTGCTGGAAGGCAGGCGCGCCTGCCACAGCCCCGGTTGCTCGCCAGCGACCCTGTCCGCACCGGTTACTGCGGCTGCGGCAGCGAAGTCCGGCTCCGGCCAGCCATAACGCCAGCGCCCATGCCGGCAGCGGTTATGTGGTTCAGGTCGGCGCCGTGAGCGATGACGCCGCGCGCGCCCGGCAGTATGGCGGACAGCGTCTGAGCCAGCAGTTTGGCGTACCAGGACGCGTTGAGCAGAACGGCGCGGTCTGGCGCATTCAGATGGGGCCGTTTGCCAGCAAATCGCAGGCAGCCTCCCTGCAGCAGCGTCTGCAGAATGAAGCGCAGCATCAGTCATTTATTACCACGGCCCGCCCGTCAATGTGACGGGCCGTGTCCATTGTCATGCATTAACAAACTCATGCTTAAAGTCGGATGCCTGCCTGAATAGCATTTGCTATAGTAAGGCACTTTTTTTAATTCCATCACGGATGTCGTAGTTCTGACCATGAAGACCACTTTTTCTGCTCGTTTTGTGCAGCGCATGGCGCTGGGACCACCGTGGTCGCTGCTCTCCCTCAGCTCTACGTTGCCCATGCCGATGACCTGAATATCAAAACCATGATCCCAGGCGTTCCGCAGATCGATGCGGAAGCCTACATCCTGATCGATTACAACTCCGGCAAAGTGCTGGCAGAACAGAACGCCGATGCGCGCCGCGACCCGGCCAGCCTGACCAAAATGATGACCAGCTACGTCATCGGCCAGGCGATGAAAGCGGGCAAAATCGACCAGGATGATCTGGTGACCATCGGTAACGATGCGTGGGCGACCGGCAACCCGGTGTTCAAAGGTTCCTCGCTGATGTTCCTGAAACCGGGCGATCGCAGGTTCCGGTCTCCCAGCTGATTCGCGGTATCAACCTGCAGTCCGGTAACGACGCCTGCGTGGCGATGGCCGATTACGTCGCCGGCAGCCAGGACGCCTTCGTGGGCCTGATGAACAGCTACGTGAGCGCGCTGGGCCTGAAAAACACCCACTTCCAGACCGTACACGGCCTGGACGCAGACGGTCAGTACAGCTCCGCGCGTGATATGGCGCTGATTGGCCAGGCGCTGATCCGCGATGTGCCGAATGAGTACGCGATCTACAAAGAGAAAGAGTTCACCTTCAACGGCATCCGCCAGACCAACCGTAACGGCCTGCTGTGGGATAACAGCCTGAACGTCGACGGCATCAAAACCGGCCACACCGACGCGGCGGGTTACAACCTGGTGGCCTCGGCCACCGAAGGCCAGATGCGTCTGATCTCTGCCGTGATGGGCGGTCGCACCTTCAAAGGCCGTGAAACCGAAAGCAAGAAACTGCTGACCTGGGGCTTCCGTTTCTTCGAAACCGTGGCGGCCGCTGAAAGCCGGCAAAGAGTTTGCGTCTGAGCCCGTCTGGTTCGGCGACAGCGACCGCGTGCTTAGCTCGGCGTGGATAAAGACGTCTACCTGACCATCCCGCGCGGCCGCATGAAAGATCTGAAGGCCAGCTACGTGCTGAACACCACCGAACTGCACGCGCCGCTGCAGAAAAACCAGGTTGTGGGCACCATCAACTTCCAGCTGGATGGCAAAACCATCGATCAGCGTCCGCTGGTGGTGCTGAACGAAGTGCCTGAAGGCAATTTCTTCGGCAAAATCATTGATTACATCAAATTGATGTTCCACCACTGGTTTGGTTAAAAAAATTGCGCGCTTGAAAGTCGGGCGATTTTGATCCCCATATAAGCTGACTATCGATTACTCCCGCCTGCGGCGGGAGTTATTATTTTACGTTGATTGCGCGCGCTCGGAGCCTGCGACATGAAAAACCAAACTTAACGAACTGCTTGAATTCCCTACCCCATTTACCTACAAAGTGATGGGTCTGGCGCAACCTGAGCTGGTTGATCAGGTGGTTGAAGTGGTACAGCGCCATGCGCCGGGTGATTACTCTCCCTCAGGTAAAACCAAGCAGCAAAGGCAACTACCACTCGGTTTCCATCACCATCACTGCGACACACATTGAGCAGGTTGAAACCCTGTACGAAGAGCTCGGCAACATCGAAATCGTTCGTATGGTGCTGTACCTATTCAGATAAACCTTTATAGGGGGGGGGCGGTGACCCGGTTTGCTGGTCAAAGGCCGCTTTGCCAGCTGTGATATACTCTGCCCTTTTTTACCACTTCTCGTCTACCGGAGCGTGCTGTTTTGTCTCAGGCTAATACGATTCTTGTCCGTCAGCTGGGGTTCCAGCTGCTACCTGGCGAGCCTGTCTCCCAGGCTATGCATGACTTCACCGATTCACGCGACGGCGCCACCGCCGATGAGATCTGGCTGGTGGAACACCTCCCGGTCTTTACTCAGGGCCAGGCGGGCAAAGCCGAACATGTGCTGATGCCGGGCGATATCCCGGTGATCCAGAGCGATCGCGGCGGCCAGGTGACCTACCACGGGCCGGGCCAGCAGGTGATGTACGTCCTGATCAACCTGAAACGCAGCAAGCTGGGCGTGCGCGAGCTGGTTACCCTGCTGGAACATACGGTCATCAACACGCTGGCGGACGTACGGCATCAATGCGCATGCGCGTGCCGATGCGCCGGGCGTTTACGTTGGGGAAATGAAGATCTGTTCGCTGGGTCTGCGTATCCGTAAAGGCTGCTCATTCCACGGCCTGGCCCTGAATATTGCGATGGATCTCGCGCCCTTCCAGCGCATCAACCCCTGCGGCTACGCCGGCATGGAAATGACGCAGGTCAGCGCGCTGGCGCCCGGCGTTGGCATTGAAGACATACACCCAATCCTGGTACAGGATTTCGCTCGCCTTACTCGGCTTAGCGACACGGAATGGCATGATGAGGCCGCGTGCTGACCTTGACCGTACGTGCGCATTTACAAAATTGTAACTTTCGCCACGGCTTATCGGCTGCTTCTGTCCCGGCGAGATGATATATTTTTTGCAATTTTTTCAAATAAAGTTGAAAGCCTGGTTCTCAGTTTGAGTGAGGAAGCTTTCAAATCGCAATCCCGACTGGAACCTGCACGATTATGAGTAAACCAATTCAGATGGAACGCGGCGTCAAATACCGCGATGCTGACAAAATGGCGCTGATCCCGGTCAAAACGGTGGTCACCGAACGGCAGGAGCTGTTGCGTAAACCCGAGTGGATGAAGATCAAACTGCCTGCCGACTCAACGCGCATTCAGGGCATCAAAGCCGCGATGCGTAAAAACGGCCTGCACTCCGTCTGTGAAGAAGCCTCCTGCCCTAACCTGGCCGAGTGCTTCAACCACGGCACCGCGACCTTTATGATCCTCGGTGCCATCTGCACCCGTCGCTGCCCGTTCTGCGACGTGGCCCACGGCCGCCCGATCGCGCCGGACGCCAACGAGCCGCAGAAGCTGGCGCAAACCATCGCCGACATGGCGCTGCGTTACGTGGTGATCACCTCGGTGGACCGCGACGATCTGCGCGACGGCGGTGCTCAGCACTTTGCCGACTGCATCTCCGCCATCCGCGCCAAGAGCCCGAACATCAAGATTGAAACGCTGGTGCCGGACTTCCGCGGCCGTATGGACCGCGCGCTGGAGATCCTCACCGCCACGCCGCCGGACGTGTTCAACCACAACCTGGAAAACGTACCGCGCGTTTACCGCCAGGTGCGCCCGGGCGCCAACTACGAGTGGTCGCTGAAGCTGCTGGAGCGTTTCAAAGAAGCGCATCCGGATATCCCGACCAAATCCGGCCTGATGGTCGGCCTGGGCGAAACCAACGCGGAAATCATCGAGGTGATGCGCGATCTGCGCCGCCACGGCGTGACCATGCTGACCCTGGGCCAGTACCTGCAGCCGAGCCGCCACCACCTGCCGGTGCAGCGCTACGTCAGCCCGGCCGAGTTCGATGAGATGAAAGAAGAAGCGATGGCGATGGGCTTCACCCACGCCGCCTGCGGCCCGTTCGTGCGCTCGTCTTATCACGCCGATCTGCAGGCCAAAGGCATGGAAGTGAAATAATCTCCTGCCGCGATTGCGCCCTGCTGCGGCGCAATCGCAAAAAATCTGCTTAAACCGCTTAATTCCTGCCGCAAGTCTGTCGCTTTAACCGCTGAGGCCATAAGAGCCTGTTTATAATTTTTATTTTCTCAGTGTTTTTTTCATAAAGGTCAGATTATGCAATCATCCTTTCATATCGATGAGCTCGATTTTATGCGGGCGGCGGATGTGTCAGGTCCATCCTCTGGTAGACCGCGAAGCGGCGCGTCGGGCGAAAGCCTGGATGCGCTAAAAGCGCGTACCACGCCCATGGATATCACTAATCCGTTCGTGACGCCCCATGCGTCGTGCGAACTGGCGTTTCTTGCAACCGCCATCAGCATCGACCACCGCTACGACGAAATTCATCTGCACCTGCCGCAAAGCGCGCAGCCTGCGTCTGCGCCCGCGCCCGCACTGCCGTTCACCGAACTGCGCAGCGTAACGCCGGATGAAACGCCGTTGCTGCCAGCGCTGCCGCCGCTGGAGTCAGCGCAGCAGGCCGCCGGCGAGAGCGTCTGGCATAGCCTGCCTGAGGTTCCGGCGCTCAGCCCGGCGCTGTCGCTGGTCAGCGCGCTGCCTGCGGCATGGTATGCCGCTGAACATCAGACGCTCCACCCGTCGCCTGTCCCCACGCTCCCAGCCCGGCAGCCGCTGAGTCTGCCAGAGGTGGCTGTGCTGCGCGACATACAGCAACACGACTATGCGGTGGATTACGATGACAGCGGTGAGCCGAAAATGTTTAGCGGCACGCTGGCGGCCGGCGCTCAGGTGCATATTTATATCGATAATGTGCTGATCGAGGTGGTAACCGGCGACGCACAGGGTCACTGGCAGTTCGCTCAGCCCGCCGATTTAAGCGCGGCACAGCATGTATTCAGTGCAGAGTTCGTCGATGAACAGGGGCATGTCAGCAGCCGTTACAATAAGTTGATTACCGTACTGCCGCAGCCTGCCGCTATTATCACGCCGATTGATGACAGCGATCTCAGCGCGATTGATTGTGCACTGATGGAACTGGCGATGCAGCAGGATGATATTGCGCCCGCTCTTCTGCCGCTGACCTTCAGCGAAGCATGGCTGGATGAGTGGCACAGCGCTGACAGCACACTGACCGCCAGCGGCGATCACGGTGGTAACCTGCCTGGCTGGGATGAACCGCTGGAACATCACATTGTCTGGCACTAAAAAACGAAAACCAGACTGTGGCAGTCTGGTTTTTTAACGTAATAAATATTTACACTTATTGACGTTCAGCGCAGAGATTACTCTTTGTGGCCGACGCGTTCAGCAGGCGTTTCTTCGGCACTGCTTTTGGTTGCGGTGGATTCATCATCTTTCATGGCTTTTTTAAAGCCCTTGATTGCGGAACCCAGATCGCCACCCAGTGAACGTAACTTGTTGGTGCCAAAAAGCAGTACGATAAGCGCACCGATGATCAGCAGTTTGGCAATACTGATACCTTCCATATTTTACCTTTCAACCTTCGCGAAAAACGGACAGCACTATTAACGCGCAGTTATTCACCACGCTCAACTGCAATCTGTAACAGAGTGAGATCTCACGGTCAGATAAAGCGGCTGAGAAACGCCTGAGTGCGCGGATGCTGCGGATTGCCAATCACCTGCTCTGGCGGTCCCTGTTCCACCACCACGCCACCATCCATGAACACCACGCGATCGGCAGCTTCACGCGCAAAGCCAATCTCATGCGTCACCACAATCATGGTCAGGCCGCGATTGGCTAACGTACGCATGGTAGCCAGCACTTCCCCCACCAGTTCCGGATCCAGTGCCGAAGTCGGTTCATCAAACAGCATCAGCAGCGGTTTGATCGCCAGCGCACGGGCAATCGCCACGCGCTGCTGTTGTCCCCCCGACAGATGCCGCGGCCAGGCGTCGGCTTTATCGCTCAATCCGACCGTTGCCAGCAGCTCACGCGCGTGTTGCAGCACCTCATCGCGTGGGAACTTGTGCACGCCAATCGGCGCTTCCATGATGTTTTGCAGTACCGTCATATGGGGATAGAGATTGAACTGCTGAAACACCATGCCGATTTTCTGCCGCTGATGGGCAATTTTCCGCGCCGACAAGCGATGCAGCAGGCCGCGCTTTAGCGCATAACCAATCTGCTCGTCACCCACCATAATCGAGCCGGCATTCATCTCTTCCAGATGATTAATGCAGCGCAGAAAGGTCGACTTGCCTGAGCCCGAAGGCCCGAGAATCACCACCACTTCGCCCGGAAACACATCAAGGTCGATGCCTTTCAGCACCGCGTTATCACCGAAGCTCTTTTGCACATTACGCGCGCGCACCAGCGGCTGAATCGCGCTCATACGTCCTCCTTTAAACGCGGGGCCGCAGCCAGCGCCGTGTCACTGCTGGCGCGTCGTTTGTTCACCACCACGGTACGTTTGCTGCCGCGCGCGTAGTAGCGCTCAATGGCTGACTGGCCGACGTTGAGGATCGAGGTAATCAGCAGATACCAGATCACCGCCACCATCAGCATCGGAATGATTTCAAAGGTACGGTTGTAAACGGCCTGCACTGAATAGAGCAGATCGCCCATCGCGATGACGCTCACCAGCGACGTGGCTTTGATCATGCTAATCAGCTGGTTGCCGGTCGGGGGAATAATGGCGCGCATCGCCTGTGGAATGATGATACGCCGCAGCGCGCGGCTGCGGCTCATGCCAAACGCCTGAGTGGTTTCAACCTGACCGTGATCGACCGACAGCAGGCCGGCACGGATAATCTCCGCCATATAGGCGGCCTCGTTAAGCGCCAGACCGGCGATGGCGGCAGTCAGCGGCGTGATCAGATCGTTAGTATTCCAGCTGGCAAAGGTGATGTCCGTCCACGGCACGGTGATCGAAAGCGTGGGAAACAGTGTCGACAGGTTGTACCAGAATATCAGCTGCACCAGCAGCGGCGTACCGCGAAAGAACCAGATGTAGAGCGCCGACACGCCGCTCAGCAGTTTATTCTCTGACAGCCGCCAGACCGCCAGCAGCAGCCCCAGCAGGGTGCCCAGCACCATCGACACCACCGTCAGCCCGAGCGTCACCTGCAGCCCTTTCAGCACCGAGCCTTCGGTAAACCACTGCAGCACCACGTGCCACTCAAAATTGGGATTGGTCGCCACCAGCCACAGACCATTCGCTGCCAGCGTCAGGACCACGATCCAGCTAACCCAGCGTCCATACGCGGGCGCGCTACGGGCAAAAGCGACGTCGCGCTGCGGCACGTCAGCCTGATCCGTGGGGCGCGCGTTGGGGCCGACGGCACTCATTTTGCCGTCTCCTGCGCAAGGTTACGTCCCGGCTGCGGCAGCATGTTGCCGTCCAGCTTCCACTTTTTCATGATGGCCGCGTAGGTGCCGTTGGCAAACAGTTCTTTGTAGGCATCCAGCACCACCTCGCCCAGCGGCGAGCCTTTGGGAACGACCGTGCCCTGAAAGATATCGCCAAAGCCGTTTTTCTGCCCCTGACCAGACAGTTCAAGCTGCCCCTGCGCCTGCTCAATGAAATAGGTAAGCGGAGCCTGCGAGGAGAAGAAGGCATCCGAACGCTTCGAGCGCACCGCCAGGATCGACGAAGGCTGATCGGTAAAGGACTGCACCACGACTGCAGGCTTGCCCGCAGCCTCACAGGCGGCTGACTGTTTGCGGATCACCTGCTCCGCCGAACCGGCCGCCATCACCGCAATGCGCTTGCCGCAGGTATCTGCCAGACCGTTGATGTGCGCCGGATTGCCCTTCTGCACGCCAAACACCACGAACTCCTGCACGTAGTCGATGAAGTCCACCTTCTGCTGGCGATCCGGATAATCACCTATTGGCCCGATGGCCATCTGATAGCGTCCGGAATTAATACCGGCCAGTACGCCGGACAGACCGCTCACCGTCGCATGTTCAATTTTCACGCCCAGCAGCTGGCCGAGCGCCACGGTAAGATCGGCCGAGGCGCCATCCATTGAGTGCGGCCCGTTAACGATCTCATACGGCGGAAAGGAGCCGTTGTTTACCGAGATCATTTTGCCAGCCTGCTTGATCTGCGCCGGCAGCCGATCGTGCAGCGCCTGATCCATTTTTTGCGTCGGAATGGCGTCCGCAGCCTGGGCGACGCTCGCCGTCAGGCCGGTCGCCAGCGCGATGGCGGTTAAAAGCATTTTCATCAGTCAGTTTCCCCCAGGCAGGTCAAAGTGATTGCAATTCCGGACGGGCAAAGCGGCGATTTTCCAGTACCGGCAGCACGCTGCGGGCGTAGGCGATGCGGGCCGGATCCAGTTCGGCAAACACCAGTGCGGCGCACTCCGGTGCCTTCGCAATCACCACGCCAAGCGGATCGACCACCAGACTGTTACCAATGTTGCGCGGCCCGCACTCGCCTACCGCCACCATGTAGCAGGTGTTTTCCAGCGCGCGCGCACTGGTCAGCAGTTCCCAGTGCATCTCCTTTAACGGTCCTTTTACCCAGGCGGAAGGCAGCACCAGCACGTCGGCACCGTCAAGCACCAGCCGGCGCGCCAGTTCGGGAAAACGCACGTCGTAGCAGGTCATCAGCCCGACTTTCATGCCAGCCACCTCAACCAGTGGCGGCACGGCATCACCCGGATTGACCCGCTGCGACTCCTGCATGGCGAAGGCATCGTACAGATGCAGCTTGACGTACTGCGCGATGATTTCGCCATTACGCAGAGCAATCAGCACGTTGTGCGCTTTGTTATCCTGCGCCGGCACGTGCACGCTCATCATGGTGGTCAGCGCGTTACCTTTGCTGGTTTCCAGCAGCTGACTGACAAACGGCCCGTCCAGCGGCTGTGCGGCTTTTAACACCAGATCGGGATCGGCGATATCGCGCGCCAGCACGCCTTCCGGCAGCACCAGCAGATCGGCGCCCGCCGCCAGCGCATCCTGCATCAGACCGCGACAAATGGCGGTGTTCTCCTGCCATTCGCGGCTAACGGCGAACTGCCCCATGGCTACTTTCATCTTCACTCCCCTCTGGCCGCCGCCGGGAAAATCTCCTCCGGCGAGAGCAACGTTGTGGTTAAGCCCTGCTGGAACAGCTCACGGGCGAAGTCGGCAATCATCCTTTTGTTAGCGGTAAATCCGTTTTGATTCCAGTCGGCAGGCAATTCCTGCGCGGTGCGTCGCAAATCATCCAGCAGCCACGGCGTGGTATCCGCGTACTTCTCGCGTTTGCGCATCCACAGCTGATACGCGCGATCGATCACCTCGCTCAGCGCCTGCGGCAGCCACGGATGCGCCGCCGCCAGCGCCGGCTTCAGCGCCAGCAGATGAATACCGGGCACATAGCCGACGCGGTTGAAGTAGTCGCGCTCGGCACTGACGAAATCCGCCTGCAGCTGGCGCAGACCGGAATCTTTCAGGAAAAAACCCTCAGGCATAAACGGCGTGAATACCGCATCCAGCTCGCCGGCTTTCAACAGTTCAATCAGCGGACGCTCGTCCGGCGCCGGTTCGATGCGGCCCGGGCGACCAAATCCCGCCAGCCGGTCAACAATCGGATGATCAGCGGTCAGGCGTCCGGCAAACCAGAAGGCGTCGTTGATATCGACGCCCGCTTCGCGCAGCACGGTGCGCGTCCAGGTATTACCGGAGTCCTGCCAGCCGGTAACGCCGATTCTTTTGCCTTTCAGCTGGGCCGGCGTGGTGAGCGGGCTGGTGGTGGTGGTGATGATGCAGCGCTGGCGAAAGCCACGCATCAGAAAGTGCGGCAGGCCGAGCAGTGAGTTGTCGCCGCGCGCCCGTGCCTGCGCATAGCGGCTGAACGATACCTCACCGCCTTCGTAGTGTTCACTGCTGGCCAGGTTATCCACCAGCGTGCCTACGCGGTCAATGACCAGCCTGAAGCCCTGTGGCTGAATATCGCCCAGCGCCAGCGGCGTGAAGTAATCCCAGTCGCGCACCGCCAGTCTGATAGTGATCATCGTTGTGCTTCTCCGTTTGTTCAGCCGCCACGCTGGCGCTGTGCGTTTTTTCTGCAAATTGTGCTTGAATTTGAGTCTAAAACGCGAATACTAATCTGAACAATCATTTTTATGTTACTGAACAAATCTTTTTCTTATGACGCAAATAGTGGATGCAGAGTGGCTCAGCCAGCAGATTAACAACGCCTCGGTAAAAGGCATTACCCTCGCCGCGTCAACATTGATTCGCGACGGACAGATTGCCGTAGGCATGCAGATGCCGGCGGTGCGCGATTTGGCGGAGCGGCTGGGCGTGAGTCCGGCCACGGTATCCGCGGCCTGGGCGCAGCTGAAAAAGCAGAAAGTGCTGGCGGGTAAAGGGCGAAGCGGAATCTGGGTGTGCGGCAACAGTGTGATGCCGCGACCGGTCCGCTTTGAGAAAATTGGCAACTATGGTGAAAACGTCAAAGCCGCGCTGGCGATGGCTGCGCCCGATCCGGCCCTACTGCCGGATCTGCGCCCGGCGATGCTGGCCGGGCTGGCGTCACCGCAGCTGAATAGCTATCAGCGTGAGGCGATTTCGCCACAGCTGCAGGCGGCCATTGCGCCGCGCTGGCCCTGTCCGGCGGAGGCGTGGCTGGCGACCGATGGCGGCTTCGATGCCATGAACCTGATAGTGCAGACGCTGCTGTCACCCGGCGATCGGGTAGTGATTGAAGATCCGACGGCGACGCGTCTGCTGGATATGCTCGACAACATCGGTGCCGAGATCCTGCCGCTGCCCGGTGATGAGCAGGGACCGCTGCCTGAGGTGCTGGCGACACACTTACAGAAAGCGCCAGCGATGTTCATTTATCAGCCACGCACCCACTCGGCGACCGGCTACAGCGTCAGCCAGCAGCGCAGCGAAGCGCTGGCGCAGGTGCTGGCGCAGAGTGCCACCCTGATTGTCGAGGATGATGGCATCGGCGATTTGTCGCGCTGGCCGGTATGGAGTCTCGGTCGCCACTATCCGCAGCGTACGCTGCACGTGCACTCCTTTTCCAAAGCCTACGGCCCGGATCTGCGGCTGGCGGTGGTATCCGGCACGGCAGAACTGGTGAAACGGCTGCAGTCGTGGCGTAACTTCGGGGTCAGCTGGACCAGCCGTATTTTGCAGGATGCGGTGGCCTGGATGCTAAGCGATGCGCCCACCCAGCAGCGCATACAGCAGGCCAAAGGCACGTATGCCGCGCGCCGTCAGCAGTTGCTGGCCGCACTGGCGCGGCGCGGGCTGGTACAGGAAGATCGCGACGGCCTGAGCGTGATGCTGCCGGTGGCGTCAGAGCAGTATGCCATGATCACCCTCGCCGCCCGGGGCATCACCGTGCTGCCAGGCGAACGCTGCAGCATCAACAGCGGACAGTTCATTCGCGTCAGCATTGCGCGGCTGCCGGCCGATCAGCTCGACAGCATCGCCGATGCGTTAGTGATTGCCTGCGGACGCGAGCTTAATATCAGCCCAGATCTTTGATGTGATAGCGTGGCGACTCAACGTAGCCTTCACGCGCATAAAACTGGTTGGCTTTCAGTCGCGAGGCGTGACAATGCACTTCCATGCGGTCGCCGCCGCGGGCGCGCGCCAGTTGCTCGGCGTGGTTCAGCAGTTGCTGGCCGCTGCCTTTACTGCGCTCGCCCTCGGCGATACAGAAATAGCTGATGCGCGCGAAATCGCCCGCTAATGCCAGCTGCGGAATGAAGTGCAGCGAAAGAAATCCCAGCACCTGGTTACCGTGTTCCGCCACCAGCAGCGTCTCGTCGGGATGGGCGCACAATTGCGCCAGCCGATCGCTGATAAATTTTTCCGTGCCGCGATAACCCAGCTCGGTTAACAGTGCACTCAGGGCAAAGCTGTCTTTGGCCTGTGCTTCACGTATGTTCATCCTGCCTCCTCCGTTCCCTGACTGCTGTTATATAGCGTTGCCGCTAAAAAATCTGCAAGTAAGCTTTGTTATGAGTATGTTACGGGAATTATCTGTGAGCGACGCCGCAGAATGTGCCTTGTCATGCCGCTGTCACGCTGGCTTAAGGCTGGCTTAATCTTGCTTTGCCATGCTGGCATAAATGAAGTTGCGAGGCATGGCACATGAAGAATCTGGTACCGCACTGTTTAAATGAATGGCTGGCGCTGTCGCTCAGTACGTTGGTGATTGTCGCCTGGGCCATTAGCTGGTGGCAGGGCTGAAAAAAGCACAAAAAAAACCCGCCATCAGGCGGGTTTTTAAAATTCTGACTGTTAACTTACAGAGCGGTAACGTTAGCAGCAGAAGGGCCTTTGGCACCGTTAGTGATTTCAAACTCTACACGCTGACCTTCAGCCAGAGTTTTGAAACCATTGCTCTGGATAGCAGAGAAGTGTACGAATACATCTTTGCTGCCATCTTCAGGAGTAATGAAACCGAATCCTTTGGACTCATTAAACCACTTAACGTTACCTTTAATCTTAGACATCAAAATTACCTTTACATGAAAAATCGACACAAATGCTGTGTCGGCATCTAGTACAGCAATTGCAGTGACATTTGTCCAGCGCGAATTGATGAAAAAGTGATAAATATTGATTTTTTCCATGCCCTTCACACTTTCTGCGCATCTCCAGCGATTAAAACTGAAATCTTAACCAGGCAAAATAAACGTTGCCGTTGTTATAAGTACCTGGAATATAAGTCATTTGGAAGGTTGCCGGGCCATACCCTATCGAAGCCAGCGGCAATACCAGCGGAACCGGGATATATCGCCAGTTATCCCTGGCCGTCACGCCTGCGGTGTAACCGGCGCCCAGATGGAAATTCTGATCGTTCAGCGGTCGCCAGGTCGCTTCCCAGCCGTAGCCGGCGATGGGCTCCCACTTGTTAAACGAGTCTTTGAACGCCATGGCATACAGGCCGTGCCAGTTGCCCTTTTCATCCCAGCGCGAAACGCCACCGCCCGCGCCCCACGGCCGCTCGTTGTACTTTTTGATGTGTTCATCATCGTAAGTAAAGCGGTTGTGCCAGGTGATAGCCGGGACGTAAAGATCGTAATTTTGCGGTTGTGTCCAGGTTTGCGCCACGTTATCGGAGAAGGTATTCCAGCCCGATTTAATCGCTTCGCCTGTGGTTGCCGCTGGTGTCGAAAAAGAGACCGATGAAGTCAAAATACAGCCGCAAAAGGCTGCAGAAATACGCCAGTTCACAACAATGCTTCCTGTTAAATCATCCTGTATCCGGCAGTCACCGCGTAGCGCCACATCGCGCCGCACCATGCTGCCGTGGGTTAATGGCTGATGCCACGAGCGCGTACAGCGCGCGCGCCACGATGGCGCCAGTCGCACCCGGCTCTGCTGGCAATCAGCTGGTTAATTTTACCTCACTGCGCGAACGGAGTCGAAACGGCAAATAAACAAAACGCAGAGGGTAAAAGGTGCAGAAAATGCACCGCTCAGTTGATGATTACTTAGGGTGATTACTTAATATTCAGCAACTTATCCGTAGAAATTGATTTCATGAATAAATTAATAAAATTTATCAATTGAACTCACCCGATGATTGAGATAAATCTCATCACTCCAGGACGGAGAGAGGAGGAACTGAGATGACAATTCGTTGCAGCCGCTGCGGTTGCGCCAAATTTTTTTATACAGTACCCGGCAAGGAAAAGGTCGACGATCCCGATCATCACGGCGCCTGTTGCGCCGCGTGCGGCAAGCCGATCAGCCTGCGCGATGTGATCCCGCTGTCATCCCTGCAACCGGCTTCTGCCGCCCGTCACGTTGAATAATGTTTTCAGGCACCCGCCGGGTGCCTGAACGCGTCAGAAAATCAGTTTAAACACGCCAGTAATCGTCAGTAACCCGACAATAAAGATGATGGCAATAATCCACAGTATTATTTTCATAGTTCGCTCCTTCAGGATGAAAAATAACGCATCGTGCATTCAGTATAGATGATTATTCCGGCTTCGCTGGACGCTGAGAGCGCGATCCCAGTCACTTGCCTCAGAGACTGTTGCCTGCTCTTTTTTTCTGCGAGCCCGGTCGCAGCTTATCGCTTAAGTTGCTATCCCGCCGCACGCGTAGCGCGCTGATTGTCTAAAATTACAGCGCCTGTAGCAGGCCTCAATTGTTCGCTATGTCTACGTAACAAGGAGATAATATGAGCACGATTAATACCAGCATGGGTCGTTACAGCCTCAAGGCAAAGGATTATGGCAGTCACATTCGTGGCAGCATTGCGATTAATGACGAAGGCGGTACGCAGCTCACCCTGCAAGAGTTTGATGAGCATTATCTTGACGATGTCGTCAACAACGTTATTTATCCAATCACGGGTGGGAACCGTGAAATTGCACGCGCACTGCGTGAACAGATGGTTAAAGCCGGCTTCGAACAGCCGCACTGAGTTTGTTGGGCCACGTGTTGTGGCCCTTTATCAGCCCTTACTTGCGGTTATTATCCATTTCAGCGCAGGATGCTCTCTCCCCCCCTAAGGAGATTAACCGCGTGACTGAACTGCATCGTGTTTCCCCTTCCCGCTTACATCAGTTTGTTCAGGCTATCTGGCTGCATGCCGGTAGCAGTGCCGAGGAAGCGCGCCTGGTGGCTGACCATCTTGTTGCTGCTAACCTCGCGGGCCATGACTCCCACGGCGTCGGTATGATACCGAGCTATATGGCCTCGCTGACGCAGGGCTTTCTACAGCTCAATCAGCACGTCAGCATCGAAAAAGACGCTGGCGCAGTCCTCACCCTTAATGGCCAGAAAGGCTTTGGCCAGGTGGCCGCGTACGAGGCCATGCAGCACGGCATTGAGCGGGCGAACAGGTTTGGCCTCGCGGCGGTCGGCTTGCATCATTCGCACCACATTGGCCGTATCGGTCACTGGGCGGAGCAGTGTGCCGCAGCGGGCTTTGTCTCCTTTCACTTCGTTAATGTGATGGGCGATCCGATGGTGGCGCCGTTTAACGGCAGCGATCGCCGCTTCGGCACCAATCCGTTCTGCGCGGTGTTTCCGCGTCGCGACGGTGAACCGCTGCTGCTGGACTTTGCCACCAGCGGCATCGCCTTTGGTAAAACGCGTGTGGCGTATAACAAAGGTCAGCCGGTCGCGCCGGGCTATTTGCTTGATGCGCAGGGCCAGCCGACCACCGATCCGGGCGTGATGCATCAGTCGCCGTATGGCGCGCTGACCGCCTTCGGCCTGCACAAAGGCTATGCGCTGGCGACGATGTGCGAAATCCTTGGCGGCGCGCTGTCCGGCGGTCGCACTACGCATGACGCCACGCTGCTTTCCGGCACCGACGCCATCTTCAACGGCATGACTACCATAATCCTGAACCCTGACGCGTTTGACGCACCGGCGATGCAGCAGGAAGCCGAAGAGTTTCTCACGTGGGTCAGACGTTCACCGCAAAGTGGTGAGGCGGAGATTCTGGTGCCGGGCCGGGCGAATGGGAAACGCGCAATCGGGCAGCACGTGAAAGCGAGGGCATTCCGCTGGACAGCAATAGCTGGCAGCAGATTTGCGCAGCGGCACGCCAGGCTGGCATGCCGGAGGAGGAACTGGCGGCCTTCCGCGCCTTAGCGCAGTAAGCCGCCGGGGCTGAGGCGCGGTGCCTCAGCCGGTTACAGCGCAGCGGACAGCAGCAAACAGCCCACCAGACCGCACACCGAGATAATGGTTTCCAGCGCCGACCAGGACCGGATGGTTTCACCGATGGTCAGGTTGAAGTACTCCTTGAACAGCCAGAAGCCCGGATCGTTAACGTGCGAGAAAATCACGCTGCCGGAACCGACGGCAATAACCATCAGCTCCGGGCTGACGCCGGTGGTGGCAATCAGCGGCGCGACAATGCCGCCGGCGGTAATCGCCGCAACGGTGGCGGAACCCAGCGCAATACGCAGCACCGCGGCAATAGACCAGGCCATAAAGAGCGGCGAGACGTTGGTTTCATGCATCATGGCGGCGATGTATTTATCCACGCCGCTGTCCACCAGCACCTGCTTGAAGGCGCCGCCGCCGCCGATGATCAACAGCATCATGGCGATGATTTTGATCGAGTCGGTGATGGTGCCCATCACTTCATCCATGGTGCGGCCACGGTTCAGGCCGAAGGTGAAGATCGCGATCAGCACCGCAATCAGCGTTGCCATCACCGGGTCGCCGAAGAATTCCGCGTACGGCAGCAGCGCATGGCCTTTCGGCAGCATCATTTCTGCCACGGCGCGCAGCGCCATCAGGATCACCGGCACCAGCGACGTCCAGACGCTGACGCCAAAGCCCGGCATCTCTTCTTCGGTGAAGGTTTTGGGGTTGTACAGACCTTCCGGGATCGGCTTATCAATGCCTTTCAGGAAGCGCGCATAAACCGGGCCGGCCAGAATCACCGTCGGGATACCCAGCAGCGTACCGTACAGCAGGGTTTTACCCATATCGGCGTGGAAGATGGTGGCGATAGCGGTCGGGCCCGGGTGCGGCGGCAGGAAGCCGTGCGTCACGGACAGCGCGGCCGCCATCGGCACGCCGACATACAGCAGCGGGATGCGCGCCGAGGCGGCAATGGTAAACACCAGCGGCAGCATCAGCACGAAGCCGACTTCATAGAACAGCGCGAAGCCGACGGTGAAGCCGGTCAGCACCACCGCCCACTGAATGTGCTTCTTGCCGAATTTTTCGATCAGCGTGGTGGCGATACGCTGCGCGCCGCCGCAGTCCGCCAGCAGTTTGCCGAGCATGGCGCCAAAGCCCATGATCAGCGCCAGGCTGCCCAGCGTGCCGCCGACGCCGGCTTTGATCGATCCGATAACTTTATCCACCGGCATGCCCTGCATCATCCCGACCGCCAGTGCCACCAGAATCAGAGCGATAAAGCCGTTCAGTTTGAAGCGGATCATCAGCAGCAGCAGTAACGCCACGCCGATTGCAACAATGACTAATGGCATAATTTTTCTCCACTTTTGCGCTCGGCGTCTTACCGGCAGCGGTTTGTTGTAATGGGACAAAGGGGTTGTCAGTGCCAGATGTTTCAGAATACGACATCCTGTTACCGGTATCATGTTAAGGGTAACATTGACGGGAAAGCACCTGGTGCAGCGGGTGAATTTCTGTTTTGCGAAGGTGATCAACTTTTTGTCGGAGGGTTATCAGAATGTTTGCCCCGGCAGCGGCGTGGCTTTTGGTTACACTAGCTGTTTTATGCCAACCGATAAGGATCTGCAGGTGAGTGAGAATCTGATTGAGCTGTACAGTAATCAACAAACCCTGTTTGGCCGTGGCAGCATCGACCGCCTGGTCCCGCTGCTGGCGGCGAATCCGCAGCCGACGCTGCTGTTCAGCTGCCGCTCTTTTCTCAACGGCCCGGTGTACGCCGGCCTGCGCGAATCGCTGACGCCGCTGCTCATCGGCACCGAGATCGTCAGCCACGAGGCGTCGCCGCAGGAAATAGACGCCTGGGTGGCGCGCTGGCGCGGCCAGGCACGGCGCGTGGTGGCCATCGGCGGCGGCAGCGTGCTGGATGCCGCCAAGGCGTTCTCCGCACTGGTGGAGCATCCGCTGCCGACGCTGCGCTATATGGAAAAAGTGGGCGACAGCAAAATCAGCGGCGCCACCCTGCCGCTGATCGCCATTCCTACCACCGCCGGCACCGGCAGCGAGGTGACGCAGAACGCGGTGATCACCGACACCCAGGTCAGCAAAGTGAAGGCCTCGCTGCGCCACAATAACTTCGTGCCGCACACCGCCATTCTCGATCCCCAGCTGCTGGCCGACGCGCCGGACAAGGTGCTGGCCTACTGCGCCATCGACGCCTTTACCCACCTGTTCGAGGCCTATCTGTCACGCAAGGGCAACCTGTTCAGTCAGCAAAATGCGCTCAACGGGCTGCAACTGTTCATGCAGGCGTGGCCGTACCTCAATCAGGACGACAGCCGCGGCGATGCGGCACGTGAAGCGATGATGATGGCATCATGGCTCGGCGGCGTCAGCCTGAGCAGCGCCGGTTTGGGGGTGATCCACGGTATTGCCGGCGAGCTGGGGGCGATTAAACCGTTCCATCACGGCGAAGTCTGCGGTCGTTTGCTGTTCCCGTTCCTGGATGTACTGGCGGAGAGCGCGCACCCCGAACAGCAGCGGCTGATGGCGGCGCTGTCTGAACGCCTGCTGCCCGATGAAACGGCACCGCCGGCGCTGGCGCTGAAAGCCTGGCTGCAGCAGCAGGCTATCGTGCCGTTCTGGCTGGAAGGACCGACGCTGGCTGCGGAAGAGGTCGACTGGATTGTGGCGCGCGCCAACAGCAAAAACGGCTGGGTCAATTATGATCCCGCCACGCTCACGGAGATGATTACCGCCGCGTGGCGCGTCGTCTGAGCCTTTCGGGCAGCGCAGGCTGCCCGTTGCTTATTCAGCCAGCAAACGGCCCTTCCCCCGCCAGCATCTGCTCAATCACCTGCAGCACGCCTTCCTGGTTATTGGACGGTGCGCCGTAGCGCGCAGCGTCTTTGACCCGCTGCGGCGCATTCTGCATGGCAAAGCTGAAGCGCGACTGCACCAGCATCTCCAGATCGTTACCGCCGTCGCCAAACGCCAGCACCTCATCGCTGCTGATGTCCCAGCGCTGCTGCAGCAGGCGCAGCCCGTTGGCTTTGTGCAAGCCGGGCACAATCAAATCCACCGAGCCGTGCCCGCTGGAAGTCGCCGCCGCCGCACCCTGATGCAGACGCTCAATATCAGCCATCAGAATATCGACATAATCATCGGACAGATTCAGCGCAAACTTGAACAGCCGGTCATCGCCCACGTCAGCGAGGCTATCGATCGCCTTGAGGCGATGGCAATAGTGACGCATTTTGACCAGCCACTGCTCATCCATGGTGTTGAAGTGATAAGCGCTGTTACGGCCGCAGAGGATGTATTTCAGGTTGGGATAGTTACCGCGCTGCAGGGTATCAAGCACGGCATTGACATCCTCGTGCGAAAACGCGCCGCAGAACAGCTCCTCATCCCTGTCGAGGATCCACGCGCCATTTTCGGCGACAAAGGCGATCTCACTGGCGATGTCGGGAAAGAAGGATTTGAGCTGGTAATACTGGTTACCGCTGGCGACCACAAATTTGATGCCGCGCCGCGTCATCTCCTGATAGCAGGCCTGAAAACGTGCCCGGTTGTACTGTTTTTTATCGTCGAGAAAGGTGCCGTCCATATCCACCGCCACCATTTTTACCATGGTCATCATGACTCCTTAACGCGTTGAAAGGAAAAACGGGTTGTCCAGAGAATAACCTGGTGAGCGGTGAAAGCGGAGAGAAACACGGATGGCCGTCGCCATCCGTGCGGCAGGATTAGTTAAATGCGTTATTCAGCAAAATGGCGGTGATAATCCCGGTCGCGGCCGCCACTAACACATAATTTCCGTCGATAAAGGCCCAGTGCTCGCCGCGCGGCGGCTCATACAGACCGCGTGCCCGCCAGTCATCGACGCGATAGTGTGGACCGCGAAACTCCGGCGGTGCCGGATAACCACGGCGAAAATCATGACCGCGCCAGGCAAAGCGCTCGCCGCCACGATGTCCCTCCGGCATACGGTGGTCAGCATAATGATCGTGACGATCCGGGCCCGGTCCGCGATCGTGGCCAAAGTCACGACGGTCATGATGATCGGGACCCGGGCCGCGTTCCTGATGGCGGTCGCCGCCGTGCGGGTCCCAGCGAGGGTCACCGGGACCGTCGGCCCAGGAGACGCTGGAAAACAATGTGCTGCATGCAATAAATGACGCAATAATCGTAAGTGTTGTTTTTTTCATGGTGTTACCTCCAGGGATAACGGCAGTCTGCGCGCCGTTGAGGCTTACTATTACCTAAACAAAGCTAAAACAGCATTTCCAAAACTCTTAATAATCGGTGACTTACAATACATTACGCCAGGTTAGCGCTTTCTTAACGATTGTGGAGACTTTATGGTGGCGTGGCACGATAAGGCTGGCAGGGAAATAAGCAGTTAATTCAGCGGAAATAAAGAAAACCCGATCGCGGGGATCGGGCGGACAATGCTATTTCCATAAAAAGCATAAAGCGGGGAAACCCTGCTAAAAAGAGGGTAAAACTGAAGCACACAACGCCACATCACTAGCATTGCCCGGAAAGAATAACATTCATCAGGGCAAAATACTTTCAGAAAACTTCTATTTTCAGAAAAAACCGTAAAAATGTTCATGGCAGCGAAAATAACCACCAAAGGTACATAACGTGAAAGGAAATAAGGTCCGTGCTCTGACCAGCTTTCGCCAGGAAATATAGTCAGCCCGTATAAAATATCGACATAAAATCACAATACATTGAATTTGAAAGGTAAAAATTAATCAATGCCATTTTTTAGTTATGCAGCCATTTAAGCCGACCGGCAAAATAGCTGACCCGCACATTTCATTGATAGCGAGAGCCCTATTGCTGTGCTGGCAATTAATCGATGTGCGTGATTAATATAACGCTAATTTTTCGTTGCGCTGAAGCATAAGGTTAAATAACCAGCAAGCGGGCGCACAATAATTATGCGCCGGCTGTTAATCCAATTGCGCTGGCGAATTTAGCGGGGTGGCGCAGAAACAGGATATCGCTGAGTTGCAGCCGGATGGCGCAGCAGCGCCTGCGCCGGACGTATCGGCCGCCGCACCAGTTCACCCGCACAATTCGGGCAACGCTGCGCCAGCACGCCTTCCGCGCAGTCAACGCAAAACGTGCACTCAAACGAGCAGATGCGCGCATCAGGCGAGGCCGGCGGCAGATCTTTATCGCAGCATTCACAGTTAGGACGTAATTCCAGCATGGCACTCTCCTGTCAGGGTTCAGGGCTATCATCATCGCCGCCGCCCCGGCGCGCCAGCCTGTGAGCGGACATAGGGCGGACAGTTCGGGACAGCTTTTCATCCTGCACGCCTTGCCTTGCGCGCTAAAAACATTACATTCCGCAAAAGCCGTTCTATAGTTCATTCGCTACGTTTATCTGCGAGGCTTTTGCATGCGTGTTAAAGGGTTAAATATCGGTTTCTTTATAGTGATTCTGGCGATTGTCACGATCGCCTTTTTTGATGTGCTGGCGCCCTATTTCTCCGCCATTTTGTGGGCGGCGATTCTGGCGGTGATCTTTGCGCCACTGAAGTCACTGCTGCGGCGCAAAATGGGCGACCGCAACGGGCTGGCCTCTTTCGTGACCTTACTGATTATCTGCCTGATCGTGTTCACGCCGCTGGCGATCATCACCTCGTCGCTGGTGGTCGAGATCAATACGGTGTACACCAAGCTGCAAACCAATTCCGCGCAGTTCCCGACGGTGTTTGCCTCGCTGCTGCAGCATCTGCCGGAGTGGGCACAAACCTGGCTGGCGGATCACGATCTGAACAATGCCGCACAGATTCAGCAAAAACTCTCCGGCTTTGCGCTGAAGGGCGGACAATACATGGCGGGCAGCGTGTTCCTGATCGGTAAAGGAACTTTCACCTTCACCGTGGGCTTTGGCGTGATGCTTTATCTGCTGTTTTTCCTGTTGAAAGACGGCGCCTGGCTGGTCGGGCTGATTCTCGAAGCGCTGCCGCTCTCCACCTATGTTAAGCACCATCTGCTGATGAAATTTGCCGCTGTATCGCGCGCGACGGTCAAAGGCACCGTGGTGGTGGCCGTGGTTCAGGGGGTGCTTGGTGGCTTTGCCTTCTGGATCACCGACATCGACGGCAGCCTGCTGTGGGGCGCGCTGATGGCGTTTCTGTCGCTGATTCCGGCAGTCGGCTCGGCCATCGTCTGGGTGCCAGCGGCCATCTTCTTCTTCGCCACCGGTGCGCTGTGGAAAGGCCTGTTCCTGGTGGGCTTCTTCGTCGTCGTGGTCGGGCTGGTGGACAACATCCTGCGTCCGCTGCTGGTCGGCAAAGATACCAAAATGCCGGATTACCTGATCCTGATTGCCACGCTGGGCGGCATGGAAGTGTACGGCATCAACGGCTTCGTGATTGGTCCCTTGATCGCTGCCCTGTTCATCGCCTGCTGGAATCTGCTCTCCGGCCGCGACAACCGGGAAAACGTCGAAGAGATCGACGAAGAGTTTATCGAAGAGGGTAAAACCCGCGACAGCTAAAGACCTGCTGTCGGGCTACTATCACTCACTGGCAGGCTCATCCGGAGCGGCGCTTTACGCGCCGCTTGTCTTTTCAGTGCGGCCACCAGGCTGTCAGCACCTTTTCCGACCTTTGAATCCCGCTCAACCCTTTTACCGGACTCAGTCAGCCGCCAGGCAGCACTCAGCCCGGACGTTTCACAATTTAACCCATGCTGCTAAGGTGTCAGAGGACAATCGCGACAATCTGGAGCGTAAAATGCTTACAACAATAATTTACCGCAGCCACATCTCTGAAGATGTTCCCGTCAATATCCTGCCGGAGATGGTGGCAAAAGCGAGTCTGCTCAATGCTGAGCATCATGTTACCGGCATCCTGCTGTTTAACGGCACGCACTTTTTTCAAATCCTGGAAGGGCCGGAGCACGGCGTTCTGGCAATCTACGCCCGCATCTGTGCCGACCGGCGCCATCACAATGTGGTCGAGCTGATGCGCGACTACTCGCCTTCGCGGCGTTTCGGTAATGCCGGCATGGAGCTGTTCGATTTGCGTAATCACCACAGCGGCAGTGTGCTGCAGGCGGTGCTTGATCGCGGCACGTCGAAATATCAGCTGACCTATGACGATCGCGGGCTACAGTTCCTCAGAACCTTTGTCGAAGCGCGTGAAAAAGAGAACTACTTTGAAGTGCCACCAGCGGATTACTGGGAGTTCATCCCCGCGGAAGGACAATCTCCCGCGCCGGCCAGTGGCGTCACTTTCCGCCCTGTGGTTGATCCCCTTGGCCGTGAAGTGACGGCCATTGAGGCGATTCCGCACGCGCAACCCGCCGGACTCGGGGAACATGAGCGTTACACTCATGACCTCAACGTGGTGACAGACGCACTGCATAAAGCCGGCCAGGCCTGTCCCGATGGCATGACGCTGTATATCAGTATCCTGCCGATGACGCTGGTTTATCTTCCCGATGCGGTAAGTCAGCTGGTCAGCGCCATCGCGCAGGCGGAGCTGGTGCCGCAGCAAATCATTCTTGGCGTGAGCGAAACGGAAGTCATCTCCCGGCTCGAAGACTTTTCCACGGCGGTCAGACAGCTGAAAGAGGCTGGCATCAGCCTTTCCATTGATAACTTCGGCGACGGCTCGGCCGGTCTCTCTTTACTGGCGCACGTCCAGCCTGACCGGGTACGTATCGGCGCGAATATTGTTCGTGATATTCACCGTAGCGGCCCGAAGCAGGCGGTAATGCAGGCGGTCATCCGCTGTTGTTCGGCGCTGGAAATCAACGTCATTGCGGCCGGCATTGAGCGTCCCGAGGAGTGGATGTGGCTGGAGGCGGCCGGGATCATCGATTTCCAGGGCAGCCTGTTTACGCCTGAGGGCGGCGCCGTGGCATGGCCTGAGAGCCGCGAGGCGATCTGAAAGCGGTTAAGCCTGACGACGCAGAACCTCTGAAGAGATAAAACGTCAGGCTCACAGGAGAAGACAATGCTGAGCGATGCCCGACTGCAATTTATATCCAGCCATCCGGAGGAGAACGAACCGGAGGCGGTTTCCATGGCGCGCGAGTTACTTCGGTACCGCAGTGCGCTGGCGCAGCCATGGGCTGTGGTGGAGGCACTGGGTGTGAAGTACGTGGAGGACGGTAACGGGGCGATGATCTGGCCGGCGCGTTACTGCGAACGCGGCGACACCTTACTTTATCGTCTGGATCAGGCGGCTTCAGAGGTCAGCGGGCGCGCTGAAGCCGCGGAACCCGTCAGAAAGTAGCGCCGTGATGGCCGGTGCGAACGCAAATGTCATCCTCTTTGCAACGCCGGCAACGCAATATGCTGATCATTGCGCCGATAACCCGCGTCCGGCATCTTTTAGCGGAGTTTGATGTGCTCAATGTGTCCGGGTGAGATTCCTGTGGTAAGCTCATTGCCCTAACCGCAGCCGGACAGACTGATGAAAAACAATTTTGACGATAAAATGGCGGATATCATCATCGGAGAAGCCGTAACGGCGTTACTCGATGATAACGTCGCCATAAGCTGGGCGGCCCTTAACGACAGGCTGCAGGCAATGCTTGACCGCGAAACAGACAGTGACCGCATTCGTGCTGTGCTGCGTGTCATTGAGGACGTCAGACGGGAAATGGAGATGAGCGCGGTGAAGAAAGAGGCGTTCACTGCCGGGCATTTTTCTTTTTCCGGCAAGCTGCACTGATCGCTGCCTGACAATCTGCCGCGCCTGACGCTGTGGTTTCTGCTATACTGTATGCTTATCCACCAACGGATGGAGGTCATTTGAGCGATGACACTACCGCCGAAGATATCTACGCCGTTATTGGAACGGTTGTGGCGCGCCTTCTTAAGCCGGACCAGCACCTGACACTTCAGGACATTACCCATGCACTGCATCATCTTGGCGAAACGGCAAGCGAAGATGAACTGCGGCAGGCCTGTTTAAACGCCATCAGTATGCTTGTGAAGCAGATGCACTAAGCTTAATTTACTGCTCCGGCTTACTAACCTTTTCAGAACCCTTCATCATCCGGCGTTCTGCCGACCACGATTTCAAGCACGTTGCGCAGTACATCCAGTTTGACAATATCGGTGGTCATCTCAAGCTCTGAGATGAGATACAGGATGATGGTTTTGCTCGTCACTTTTTGGCCATGGATGACGATGTCGCGAATCACGGCATCCAGTGCCGCGGCTTCGGCTGCATAGCGCTCACCGCCGCTGCGAAAATGGTGAATTAGGGCCGCTTCAGCGCTGAATGAGTGTTCATTGGTTTGCATGTGTAGTTATCCGTAAACCGGGCGCTGCCGACAGCCCGGTGGTCGCCAAAAAAATCGGCCATCCTGAGATGGCCGTGTTATGCCGGGCGTCCTGCCACACTCCGGTTAATCACGAGATTGTATCGTCCCTGTCATTAATGCTTTTTACCAGCTCTGGGTTGTGATATCCCGCCCAGAGCAGCCATCGGCTTTTCACGATTTCCCCGGGCTGCTGGCTGCATCTGCAGCTCCCTGATGGCGATCCTGATCGCCTCCAGACGGTCGGGGTTAAATTCCTCTGCGGCCATTGACCGCAGCCGGGCTGAAACGGTCGCCACATTGATTCGTTTATTATTATCGAGCAGCCTGACCACCGCCTCGCCCAGAACGATTTCGGTTAAACGTTCAATTTGACTTCTCTGCATGCCCACCCCCTGCGGGACTGTGCCCTTTCGGACAAGTGGCTGACCCTTCCCGGGTCATAAAGCGCATGCTGCAGGTACCACCGATTATCCCTTTTCGTATCAGCGTTCAAACAGCATGCCAATCAGCGTCTGGTAATGACGCTCTTCTTCATAATTTGCCGCGACCTCAAGGCGTCTCAGCAGTTTGGTGCAGATCGCCTTACGGTTGAGGTTTTTTCCTGCGCGCAGGATCTCAACGACAATCTGCCCCAGCGTTTCCTGCTGAGTAGGTGCTGTCGCTCTGCTGAAATAGCGGGCAATCTCACTGGCGCTGTCTGGAAATTTTGCAACATTCTGACGCATGATGAACCCCTCGAATGGTTAAAATACCGTCGCTTCTCTCTGTGCGTAAACTTATACAAAGAAATAAAACTTGTACAGCAATACTGTTTCTTTATTAGCTACGTTCTTGTGCAAAAAATGCTAACACCTTAATCTCAGGGGCTTACGTACTGAAATAACCGGCGTAATGGGTGGGTTCAGCGGCAGGAAAAACGGTATCGGTTTGGACAACCCGCTGATTTCCTGACACGGGGAGAGGATTGTTGCTGTACAGACGATATCGTATCGGTTACTTTGCGCCCTACAAGATGATCGTGTGCTGCAGGTGGACAAATGAGAAACAACGGGCTGCCGCCTTGTCACAATACCGGACTAGCCGGTTACTTCAGTCAGGTCACCGATCCCCGCCAGATTGCGCTACTGGGACGCATCACCGTTGAAATTTTGCGTCAGGAACGTCGGCTGACGCGCACCGCGATCTGCCTCAAGCTTATCGGGCACATCAATGACACGGACGATGACGTCGAAGCGGAACAGGCACGTTCCCTGCTGGCGATGCTGTTTGGTCGCTGATCGTTTGATTCATCCGCTCACCTTCAGCGCGTTGCACATCCGTCGCTAAAGCCCGCATCCGTTGCCACATGCCGCGTTGCCGAAAATCGTTAATACGAGGTTTGATGGTGGTGAAGACGTCATCCCTGACAGTTTTCTCCGGCCGGTACACGCTAACGCGCGTCCGATGAGGTCATCTACGTTGTCGTCTTCCGGCCAGAGCCGGACTACGTCTTATGGCGTCAGTTCTTCTCGTCGTTCAGGCCTGCAAGCGTCTGCAGGTACGGCACATGGATCGCGGCCTGCTCAGGCTCATCAAAGCTTCTGAGCCAGCCGATCGCCTCTGAAATCGCGGACAGGCGTGTGTCGCTGCCGCCAGCGCGTTTCATGTGTCTGAGCTCGTCGATAAGCGTATTAACGCTGATCTTCTTTTTGCCCAAAGCCAGGCTCAGTGCCGCTTCGCCAATAATGACGTGCCCTTTCCCGTCGTGTTGAATAGACAAATTTACTTCCTCCATTTCACGTTGATGAGAACCTCACGTCACACTGTAGACCCTATTGAGCGAACCGGTGCAGGCAAGTTCTGAAATGAAGCCTGTAACAGGATTTATTTAACGAGCATGAAAAATGCCGCGGCGGGTGCCGCGACAAAGGTTTCTGTCGGCAGGCGCTGGCGCAACCTGCCTCAGCATGACGACGATTCAGCCTGATGACGCGGCTTGATCCGCAGGTTCACCAAAATGCTCGCGCATGTGGGATTCAATTTCTTCCAGTGATTTCCCCCGGGTTTCCGGCAACATCACGGCAATAAACACCAGGGAAGCTACGTTGATTGCGGCAAAGATAAAGAACGCCTTATTACCCACCAGCGACAGCAAAGGCGGAAACGCCAGCGCCACCACGGCGTTGCATATCCACTGAAATGCTACCGCTGAACCGGTTAATACCCCGCGAACTTTCATCGGAAATAACTCCGACATCAGCAGCCAGTAAACCGGGGAAATGCACATCTGCATAAAGAACAGAAACACCAGAATACATGCCAGCGCCAGCAGGCTTTGCGTCAGGCTTTGTGGCATGAGAACCAGCACCGCGCCCAGCGCCAGCTGCATCGCAATCACCACCGCCAGCCCGGTCATCAGCATCGGGCGCCGGCCGAAATGACTGATGGCTTTAATACCGGCAAAGGTGGCCAGTACCGATACCACCCCGTTGCCGATGGTAGCCGCAATCGAAGCACTGGTGCCCAGCCCGGTACTTTTCAGAATGACTGGCGTGTAATACATGAAGGCGTTGACGCCGGTAAACTGCGCGACGATGCCCATGCCGCAGCCCAGCAGCAGCAGACGCACGATCCATTTCTCTTTTAACAGTTCGCGCGCGGGTGGCCCCTGACGGGCTTCGCGGGCATTCTGCCGCATCTCTGCCATCTCTTTTTTAATCTCGCGCGGATTTTCCCGCAGTTTGCGCAGGATACGCAGCGCCTCATTAAAGCGCCCTTCCGCCACCATCCAGTGCGGTGAGGCCGGGACAAAAAAGGTGCCAATAAACAGCAGAATGCCGGGGATCATCGCCAGCGACAGCATATAGCGCCACATGCCCGGATCGTGCAGTAGCAAACTCATGGCGGCGCTGACGACATAAGCCAGCAGTTGCCCTGACACAATCATCAGTTCGTTGCGGCTGACCAGCGGTGCCCGGCGCTTAGGCCCGGCAATTTCAGCGATAAAGACCGGAACCGTTGACGATCCGCCGCCCACCGCGAAACCCAGAATAAAGCGCATCACCACCATGATTTCCAGATTCGGCGCAACCGTGGTGCCTAACGCCCCGGCAATGAACAACAGGGCAAGGCTGCGTAACGTGATACGGCGACCAAAGCGGTCCGAGACATAACCGCTGATGAACGCGCCGAGCGCGGAGCCAAAGGTGAGCGCAGAGGTCACCAGCCCTTCGGTAAATGGCGTGAGATCGAGACCGCCCTGCGCGGCGGGCAGCGTCATGTAGGGCAGCGCGCCGGAAATAATGCCGGTGTCGTAGCCAAACGCCAGCGCGCCCATCGTGGCGACTAACACCACAAAAAACAGGCGCTGCTGAACAGTGAACGTCAGGCTGCCGCCATCATCTGATTGAGACTGCGAAGAATTTTGCTTGCTATCGTCCATGGGTGATTCAAGACCTGGTCAATGACGGGATAAAAAGGAGGTTTGAGTATAGTCAGAAACGAGAAAGTGTGAGGCTGGTCACGATTCTTACCGGATGGCGACTGAATAAAATTCTGCACCGCCCTGACTGCTCAGCGCAGGTTTGCGCCGCAGCCGCGCCCTCGCACTGCGTTCAAACCCTGGCTGGCCTGCTGCAATCCCGCCCCCGACAGGGGGAAAATTTTCTGCTAAGGTACGCTGGCTGGTTAATGAGAAACACGCTAAGGCGTAACGCAGAAAGGCAGGTCCGGCGACAGGTTGCTGAATTAACGTTCAGGACAACGGTGTCTTTTAAGGTTGAACGTGAAAAAAGAAACGGTTAAGAAAAATATCATTCTCGCGGCGCTGCAGCTTTTTCGCGAGCGCGGCTTCAACAATGTTTCAACCCGCGATCTGACCAATACGCTGGGCATATCCCGCAGCCATATCTACCACTATTTCAAAAACTGGGATGCGCTGAGGCTGGACTCGATTGCTTTCATGCTGGATGAGGACGTTGCCGCTTTCTCTGTAGAGTGTGAAAAGAGGGATGATTCACAGCATGACGCCTTTTTTCGTGCGCTGGTGGATTATCTCCTGCCAGACGGGCCGGCTTCTCACTGGTTGATCTACCTCGAGTTGTGGCCGCTGGCGGCAAGGGATAAGCAATTTGAGCAGCTGCTGCTCTCCAGCACGCAGACGTGGACAGCGATCATCCGTCAGGGCTTATCCGGCCAGGCATTTGGCCACCTCAGCGAAGCAGGTAAAGACGAGGTGGCGCGTAATCTTCACGCCCTGATTGACGGTTACTCAAGCGCGCTTATTCTTAACTACTCTGCGGATAAGCGGACACATTTTTTTCTTGAGATAATGGCCGCCTTGCAGAAACTTTGTCGCTAGCGGGGATTTTTCCACATAGCCGCTTACCTTCCGGGCTTTAAATCATTAAACAGTCTGGCCATCTTGCTGCCGGCTGAGGTGTAGGCCGGATTGTTTTTCTCCGGCGCCATCCAGCTTTCATCCGCTTCCGGATGCGGTCCGCTCAGGAGCACCGTGCCTTTACCGTAAGTATATTTCGCCAGCGCGATATCACCGTTGGCATAGCGCGCCAGAGCGACGAAGCCGTGCGCGTCTTCGGCATTCAGATAAGGACCATCCTGATAATAAAATTTTTCGGTTTTCCCCTGCCAGACAACATCGACAACGTAATCGCCCTCATCGGGTATGTTAGTCCCCTTGCGCATGACTTCAGAGTCCAGCGATGAGGGGATCAGCCCCAGCCAGTTTTCATCAGCCAGATACGCGCCCATACACAATCCGAGAAAGCTTTTTCCATTGCGGACAAATTTGCGTATGGCCTCAGCCCCTTCGTCGCCCAGCGCAGCAAAGGCGCCGGGGATGTCCTGCCCGCCTCCGGGCTGGATGTACAGATCAAAAGTGGCGAGATTATCCTCCGTGACCTTTATTTTTTCCTGCTCTCCGACATACGCGATGTCCAGCGGCAGACCGCTCTGATCCAGCGCTTTACGGACCATTTCGGAGCAGCCCGGACAGCCTGCACCGCCGCGATAGATAGCGACATGGGTGACGGCAGCACTGGCCATATTCGCGGTGGCTAACCCGCCGGCAAGCAGAATGGCAGCATACGTCAGAAGGTTCTTCATCAGATAACGCCAGAAACGGGAGGAGGCTCTCAGTAACATTGTTTTCACCATCAGCGGCAGGACCAAGCTCAAAATTAGAGCGACTGCTCAATTTAGGGCCAGCACGAAGAGGCTGTCAATAGCCTGACAGCGCAATAAACACAAGCCACTGTTTTAACTAATTTTTCACATGATCCCGTTAACGGCTGCCGCGATTGTGCCGGTTGCAGAAGGAGTGTCTGAAGCTGATCGGCCGGGAATTATTCGATAAAACCGCTGGCTGACTGCCGTAACCGCCCGGTGATGGCGATCAGCCCTTCGATGTCTTCCGGCGTCAGCAAATCGAGGAAATTTCGCCGCACGCCCGCTGCATGTATCGGCCGCGCTGTAGCAAGCAGCTGGCTCCCTGCCTCTGTCATGCGGACTGAAATCCCTGCGCGAGTCGCGCGGCTGCGCTGTACCAGATCCCGGGCGGCCATACGTGAAAGCTGGTGCGATAGCCGCGACTTGTCCCATTCAAGGTATTCCAGCAGCTCACGCTGCAGCAGTACGCCCTGCGGACTGCGGTTGATTTCCATCAGGATCATGAAATCCGGGCCGGACAACCCGGTCGCCTCATTGATCTCTCTGACAATGCGTCCGGTGATGATTTCAGCAAGCCGGCGATATCCGCGCCATGCCTGCCACTCTGCGTCTGAAATTTCTGTGCTGCCCATTATTTATCCCGTCGCGTAGTTGATATGTCAACTTTGTGATTATACAGTATCCACTTTCACATTGGGGAAGAAAAGACATGTCTGACAAACTGACTATCGCTATCGTGGGCGGCGGCCCGGCAGGCCTCACGGCGGCCGTGATTCTTCAGCGCCACGGTTTTAACGTAACGGTGTTTGAGGATGAGCCGGCGGATGCTGCACGGAGTCAGGGCGGTTCGCTTGATTTGCATGCTGACAGCGGCCAGGCGGCGCTGCGCAGAGCGGGCCTGCTGGAGCAGTTCATCAGTATCGCCAGGCACGAGGATCAGGAAAGCCGGATGCTGAATTACCTTACCGGAGAAGTTGAGGCCGACAGATTCACGCCGGAAGGTGAAATGGATAAACCGGAAATCGATCGCGGTGAGTTGAAAAACCTGCTGCTGAGCGCCCTGCTACCGCAGACCCTGCAGTGGGGTCACAAACTGCATTACGTTGACGATGGCCAGCAAAAAGCGCACGGGCTGGTGTTCAGAAACGGCAGGCGCTACGAAGCCGATATCGTGATTGGTGCAGACGGTGCCTGGTCGCGGGTCCGCCGTTATCTGACACCGATACGTCCGGTTTATACCGGCATTACCTTTTTCGAAGGCTGGATAGATCACCCGTCCGACCAAATCAACAGCATTGCCGGCAACGGAACCGCTTTCAGCTTTGGCGGTGCGCAGGCGCTGGTCACGCAACGCAACGGCGGCGGTAGGATTTGCGTCTATGCGGCGATGAAGCGCGCCCCTGATGTCATCGATCAACACATAGCCTCCTCCGGCCTCACCGCCTGGGTGCGCGACAGCTACCGCGACTGGGCCGCTTCCCTGCAATTGGTGGTGAACGCCACCGGTGACTATGTCAGACGCCCGATTTACAGCCTGCCCGCCGATTTTGGCTGGGCACCACGGCCGGGCATCACCTTGATTGGCGATGCCGCTCATCTGATGCCGCCGGTTGGCGTGGGAGTCAACCTGGCGATGCTTGATGCTTCAGACCTGGCTCTGGCACTGTGCGAGGCCTCGCACCCGCAGAACGGGCTGCGCTCTGCGGAGATCCTGATTATGGAACGCGCACGCGACATGATGCCTGATGCAATAGCGGGGTTTCAGAACTGGTTCGATGAGAAAGCCTGAGCCGATGTGACAGCATGAGTTCAGACAACGCACTCGCGTATTATTGCCTAACCCGCGTGATAGCCGGTTTTTACTCCCTTAATTACGCTTTTGTCATCGTCGCTTCCCGGTAACATAAAAAACATAAAAATATTAATCATCTCTGGGTAGCGCATGAATGCTTCTTTAACCGCCGGGCGTATTTACGCCTGGCTGATAACGGCTGCTTTTTTTTGGGGTATCACTCCGTCAGCCTCAGCGTTATCTAACGGCTGTGCTACCGTCAATGCCCTGTCAGGTTCCACCTCTCTGTCCTATAGCGCCAACAGGTATCCTGCCTCGGACTTTACCGCTGGCGACGCGTTGACGCTGAGCTTTACCGACAGCGGTTCTGCTGTGGGCGGCACTCCCATGAACGCCGACAGTCTGAGCGTGGCCCGTTTTGACCTGAGTAATGCTCAGACTTACAACGCCGTAAACTCAACGACAACCTCTTCCCACACCGTGACAATCACCGTGCCGGCCGGCAGTCTGGAGGCCAACGGGCTGGCCGTGCGGGTTACCACCTCGCATGGACAGATCAGTAACCTCGTATTTAACTGTACCAGTGCAACATCGTCATCCAGCGATGCCACGTTGTCAGGTCTGTCATTGTCTGCCGGCGCGCTCTCACCCTCTTTCAGTGCCGCCACCAGCAATTACAGCGCATCGGTTAACTTCGATGTTTCGTCGGTGACGGTAACGCCGGTGGTGAATGAAAGCCATGCCACGGTGACAGTCAATGGCTCATCAGTGGCTTCGGGTTCGGCCTCGCAGGCCATCGCGCTGAACGTCGGAAGCAACACTATTTCCGTGGTGGTGAGCGCGCAGGATGGCACCACCCGCGGGTACAGCATCAGCGTGACCCGTGCAGAAGCGCCGCCAGCGTCGGCAAACAGCAGTTCAACCGTTGCGGCCAACAGCACCAATAACACTATTTCGCTGGCGCTCAGCGGTGGGGCGGCGACGTCGGTAACTCTCGTAACGCCTCCGGCGCACGGTAGCGCCACGGTTTCAGGTACTGACGTGATGTATACGCCGGCAGCAGGTTATTCCGGCAGCGACAGCTTTGTCTGGCATGCCGCAAATGGGGGTGGAACCTCTGCGGATGCTACCGTAACGCTGACTGTCAGCGCTCCCGCGCTGGCGCTGTCACCGGCATCGGGTGCGCTGTCCGCCGCGACGGTCGGCAACACCTGGTCGCAGACGCTCACCGCCTCAGGCGGCACGGCTCCGTATACGTGGAGCAGCAACGCTTTGCCGCCTGGCCTGTCGCTGAACGCATCCGCCGGTACGTTGTCCGGAACGCCCGCAGCGGCAGGAAATTATCACTTCCAGGTCATCGCGACGGACGCCCTAGGCGCCAGCGGCTCCGCCAGCTACACGCTGACTATCAACGCTGCGGCCCCCTCAGCCAGCACTAGTGCCGCCACGGTCGCCGCCAACAGCAGCAACAATACGCTGCCTCTCAGCCTTTCCGGCGGCGTCGCGACGTCCATCACCATCATTACTCCACCTTCACACGGCAGCATTACCGTATCCGGCACCGCCCTGTTGTACACGCCCGCCGGGGGATTTTCCGGAAGCGACAGTCTCACTTACACCGCCAGCAACAGTAGCGGAACCTCCAGCAGCGCGCAGGTTTTAATCAGCGTGTCGCAGTCCGTTCTGACACTTTCGCCACCCGGCGGAACGCTGCAGCCTGCAACCGCCGGCAGCGACTGGACAACAACAGTGACCGCAGCAGGCGGGACGGCACCCTATTCCTTCAGCGCGCTTAACCTGCCAGCAGGCATCAACCTGGACAGCCCGACAGGCAAACTCTCTGGCACGCCTGAGGCAGCCGGGAACTATCGTTTTCAGATCACCGCAGCAGACAGCCTCGGTAACCGCGGCACAGCCAGTTATACCCTGGCTGTCACGGCAGCTACGCAGTCGGTCCTGCAGCTACAACCCGCAGGCGGTCAGCTGTCACCGGCTCAAGCAGGAAAAATGTACGCACAGACTTTCAGAGTGACGGGAGGAATCGCGCCCTATCGCTGGCTGTCTGGCGGAACGCTGCCTGCGGGCATGGCGTTCGCTGATGGACAGCTCAGCGGTGTGCCACAGGCAGCCGGTAATAGCCAGTTCAGTGTTCAGGTTACCGATGCTGTCGGCGCTACCCTGCGGGTTAATTACACGCTGTCGGTAACGGCTGCCGGGCCTCAGGCCACTGACCACAGCGCCACGCTTGTTGCCGGTCAGTCGGTCATGGTGAACCTGACCAGCGGTGCGACAGGCGGTCCGTTTACCGGCGCGCAATTGCTTGATCAACCTGAAAGCAGCCTCGGCAAAGCCGAAATACGTGCGTCGGGAAGTGAGTTTCAGCTGTTTTTCACCGCAGCCGCACAGGCCAGTGGCAGCGTCGCACTGCGCTATGTGCTGACCAGCCCTGCCGGCACAACGCCGCCGGCCAGCGTGACGTTGACGATTGCCGCCCGTCCCAATCCTGCGCAGGATGCAGATGTCATTGGTCTGGTCAGCGCTCAGTATCGTGCCGCGCAGAGTTTCGCTCGCGCGCAGCTACGAAACTTCAGCGACAGGCTGGAACAGTTACACAGCGGCGGCGAACTCCCTTCGGACATCAACGGCATCCGCTTTTCGCTGCCATCGGCTCAGGCTGAGCATGATGCTGACGAGAAAATGTGGGCAACCGCGTGGCAGCAGAAAGCCTTCAATGATCAACGCCCGGCGCAGCCCTCTCTCCCCGCGCTGCCCTTCTCCACCGGCAGGCAGGTACAGCGCCTGTCTTACTGGACAGGCGGCTATGTTGATTTTGGTGGCGACAAAGCCGGCGGCGTGCATTTCAGTCATACCACCGTGGGCGTGTCTACCGGTGCCGACTACCGCTTCACTTCCGCCGTCGCGGCAGGATTAGGTATTGGTTTTGGCCGTGACGTCAGCGACATTGGCGACAGCGGCACGCGGACCAACGGGCGCGCATTCAGCACAGCACTGTATGGCAGCTATCATCCAGGGACGTTCTTCGTGGACGGCCTGCTTGGGCATGGCGTGATGGACTTCGATAGCAAACGCGTCATCACCGGCACCTCCAGTGAAGCTCGCGGCAGCCGTTCCGGACGGCAGATTTTCGCCTCGCTGACCTCAGGCTATGAATTGCGAACCACAGACAGCCTGTTATCACCTTATGGCCGCCTGCAGTATTACCGCACATGGCTTGATGGTTACAGTGAGTCCGGCGCAGGAGCATATAGTCTGGCTTATGCCCCGCAAACGGATTCTCAGATCATTGGTGGCGCCGGGCTGCGCGGTGAGCATCGGGTAACGAGCGGTCAAATCGCGCTGCGCTTGCAGGGCCGTGTGGAGTATGCGCAGACACTCAGCAACAATGGTATCGCTCGCGTGGGTTATGCTGATACGGGCAACGAGACGTGGCGAGTACCGCTGACCGAGCCGAGCCGCCAGACGTTAACGGCAGGCACCGCGGTCGATTTTCTGCTGCCGCACAATATCACGCCCGGAATCGCTTACCAGGGAACGCTGGGGCTTGATGCACAGCGAACCCGCGACCAGATGATTATGATTCGGGTGAATATTGGATTCTGAGTAGAGAGTTGCGGGGTTGGATAACTTACTGATGAGGCAAAGACTCATCACAAAGCAGAAGACACCAGTTGGAAGCTGCAGCTACTCAGTTCCATACACTGTCGATGTAAAGCCCAGCCTCTGACAGCAAAACCTAAAAAGCGTCCTTCGCGACGCTTTTTCATATTTATAAGACTTATTTCTGGCCAGGGCTAAATCAGACATCGCTCTCAGCCAGTCGCAAAAGATTATCACCCGGCTTTGAATATGCCCGGCGCGGTTTACTGTTGCTGTTGCTTTTGTTCCGCCTCTTTCTGTTTTTTGGCGGCCATGTGGTGGCCCACCGCGCAGCCAGCTGCCGCACCGGCAACGCCATGATGAACCAGATGACCTGCCACGCCGCCAGCGACGGCGCCTTTCAGGCACCCTTTTGCCTCTGCCTGGGCGCTAACGACTAAAAGAAGGCCTGCCGCTGCCAGGGCCGCAATCCACTGTTTTTTCATTGCCGTAAATCTCCATAAAGATACGTGTTATCTCGGTGATGCTGAGCATAGCCTGGCCGGGCTGACGGCGTGATATACAGGGGTTAAACGGCAAACTTTGTTACCTATGGTTACGCTTATGCAGCAACGGTCTGATCGGGAGAAAGCCAGTCAGGGCGCAAAACGCACCGGTATCTTTTCTTTCAGATACGCAGGCCGCATGGGAAAGGTGTTGGCATCTATCGCCTGCTTTACCGCATCGATAGCGACGGCGCACAGATCAGCATCTCCGGCCTGCGCAGTGACGTTTGTCGGTGGCTGACCTAAGGGTTGCGTAATGACCAAATCACAGGTCTTACCGTGATATAAATTCGCGTCAAAAAACCGATACTGTATTGCGGTAACGGCCTGACAAAGCCACAGATGCGTATCTTTATTTGCTATTTGCGAGGAGGTTTGCGATTCGCACTCACTTCTTATCTCGGAAGCGGTTGGAAACCTGAATGACTGCCTTGCTGTTTGTTTAGTATGGGACTGGCAGCCGACTAATAACATGACGGCGATAAGTGAGAGTGTTTTTTTCATCATGGCTTCCATGCAGATCATTTATGCATTTATAGCATCCCGGATAGATTGCGGAAACCGTGCCTGCAAACGAGTCACTCTCATCGGGCGCACCCGCAAATGCGCCCGATGACGCACACTTTTTGCGGGTTACGATTCAAGCGCTGGCGTCAGGGGCCGACGGCTGAGACACCAGGCAAATAAGATGATAATCAGGCTGACCGCCGCAAGCATCGCAGCGGCTAAAGGCACTGCGCGAATACCGAAACCTAAATCCAGCACCGTGCCTCCCATCCAGGTACCTAAGCCGTTGCCAGGATTAAAGGCAGAAACATTAACTGAGAGCGCCAGCGTCGGAGCGGCTACAGCCAGTGACTGAATGCGCGCCTGCAGAGATTAAGAGTGGCACAACGTATGTCGAAGCCGTAAATACCGCCCCCCTGAGCCAGCACTGTCGTAATCACCGCGAAAATAAGCGTTGGGGTGCCAGGCGCGCTCAGTTCACGATGCATGGCCCCCGGTTTTGACTGTTCAGCCTGAGGTAATTTAGCTGGCATAAATGCAGCAATTAACGCCGTTGAAATTAACGCAACTATCACGATAGCGACAAAGGTTGCGCGCCAGCCCAGATTCTGGCCGATGAATGTCCCGGGCGGTCCACCTGATGCATTTGCAAGGTTAAAACCAGGTGCAATCTTCGTCATGGCGGAGCCCTGCTTATCCGCAGCAGATGGCGCCCCTGTGCGTTGCGTTCGCCAAAGAACAGACGCGATTATTAGGTAGGGCGTGCCCTGGCATACCCGCAGGCGCAGCGAGCGGTATGAAGGCCGCGCCCTACAAATAAGACAGTCGTTTCGGTATTTATTCGCGAACCAAAAACTTCGCGATCACTGCCTCGTCTGGCTCGACTCCCAATCCTGGCTCGCTGGGTAACCATGCATAACCGTCGGCGATACGTACAGGTTTTTTCGCCAGTGAACGGCTGATTTCGCCCGGCTCAACGCAATATTCCATCACCAACGCGTTCTCAATCGCACACAGGAAGTGCAGTGAAGCGGCGGTGTTAATGTCGGTGGTGAAGTTGTGGTTACACACTTTGCGCCCACGGCTGTGCGCGTAACTGGCAATCTCCATCGCTTGAGTGAAGCCCGTGCGGGTCAGGTCGATCTGCACGATGTCGATACCGCCTTCATCAATTAAACGCTGGAAGCCGACAACGGAACACTCTTGCTCACCGGCGGCGATGTGCTGCTGGCACGCGGCAGACACCTGGCCGTAACCGGCGTAGTTATCAGGGTGCAACGGCTCTTCGATCCAGAACAGATTGAGGTGCTCATAACGCTGGCTGCGACGCACGGTGGTTTTGGCATCCCAAACGTGGCCGACATCCAGCATCAGATCGACGTGGTCGCCCATCGCTTCGCGCAACGCTTCAAGAAAGCGCAAATCCATGGCTTCGTCAGTACCAAACGGCTCCCAACCAAATTTCACGCCGGTATGGCCGGTATCGATGGCATGCCGGGCTCGCGCCACGGTCTCTTCCACGCTGTACTGGAACATGTTGGACGAGTAAACGCGCATCTTGTCACGCATCGCACCGCCTAACAGCTCGACAATCGGTTTATCCAGCGCTTTGCCTTTGATATCCCACAGGGCGATATCGATGCCCGCCATCGCCTGTAATACGGCACCGCTGCGACCGTAATAGATGGTGGCTCGGTGCATTTTCTTCCACAGGCGGCCGGTCTCCAGTGGGTTTTCGCCGATTAACAGCGATTTCAGACCTGTGACCATGGTGTGTGAATAGGGCGCTTCAATGATAGCTTTGGTGACATATGGGCTGCCATCCACTTCACCCCAACCGGTAATGCCGGCATCGGTGGTAATTTTAATAAGCAGCGCATCCTGAGAGCTATCTGTGCGCTGCTCAATAACCGGCAGGCGCAGATAAAACGCCTCAACATTGGTGATCTTCATCATGGTATCCTGGTGTAAAGGCAATCAACAAAGCATTAGCCCACAGCGGAACGCTGCTGTCGGCGCTGCGTAATCAAGGTTTCGTAATCCACATCCAGTGCCTGAATACGAATGTGGTTTTCAATCTCGTCGGTCATCTGCGCGATATCGCCGTCGGCGAACACGTTGATCAACCGCTGGTGTTCTTCAATGATGTCACTCATGGATTTGCCCATGGTGGAGAGGCCAAAAATCACCGTTAGTTGGCGTGCAATCGACTCCCACAAGTTGCTCAGTACCGGGTTATGGGCAAAGCTGCACAGCGTGCGGTGAAAATCGGTATCCGCCGTAGCAAAACCATACACATCATTGTTTTGCATCATGGTCTGCATCTGCGCGACGCCCTGATACAGCTGATTAAGCTGCCCGGCGCCGTTGCGACTGGCTTCGATGGCACGGCGGCAGGCCAGCGTCTCCAGTGGGATGCGCACGTCAATAATCTGCTCCAGCCGCTGATGAGATATCTCCATCAAACGGATGCCTTTATACGGCTCGCTGGTGACGATGCCCTGGCTCTCCAGAATGCGGAGCGCCTCGCGGATCGGCACGCGACTCATGCCCAGTTTGGCCACCAGGTCCGGCTCGGCAATGCGGTCGCCAGGCAGAATCAGGCCGCGTGATGCGGCACTCAGAATCGCGTCGACCGCATGATCGACCAGGGTGCGTGGGCGCGCGGTTTGCCAGCCCTCATCGGTGACGATGTCTTGTGCCAGCGGTGCGATACTCTTGCGGCGGGTGGGTGACGTTTTTCCTGCCATGGTTATTGTCCTGTTGCTGCCTGTCGGGTCACGAATTGGCCGAAGCCGGGTTCTACCTGCATCTGGTCATCCCTGAATACCGTGACACCACGAATAAGTGTGCGCACCACTTTACCCTGACAGCGCATCCCTTCAAATGCGCTCCACTTGCCGAGCCCCTGAAACGCCGAGCCTTCCACTGTCCAGCTTTGTTGCGGATCGTAAAACACCAAATCGGCGTCAAAGCCCGGTGCGATCGCCCCTTTTTTGCCCCATAACTGGAATGCTTTTGCCGGACCGCTGGCGGTCATTCGGGCAAAGTCTGTTAATGCCAGGCCGCGGTCGATGTGTGCAGCGCTGAAGAACATCGGGCTGAGCGTCTCGACACCGGTTAACCCCATGCCAGCGTCCCAGATGCTGGTTTTACCGGCTTGTTTTTGCTCAGGCGTGTAAGGACAGTGATCTGAGGCGATCATATCGACATCGCCACGGAGCAGCACTTGCCACAATGCGTCGACAACGGGACGGGGACGAATCGGTGGGCCGCAACGGGCGTTAGGACCAATGCGGACCAGGTCGTCTTCATCCAAAATCAGATAGTGCGGACAGGTTTCGAAGCTGGCGCGGACGCGGCCTTTGGCGGCGACGATGGTTTCGGCAGCGCGTGCAGAGCTCACATGCACGATGTGGCAACGCGCGCCGGTCTCTTCCGCGACCGTCAGCACACGGCCCACGGCCTCAATTTCGGCGATCTCAGGGCCAGCCAGCGCATGCGCACGGGTGTCTTTGCGACCGGCACGGCGCAGTTCGCTACCGGCACCGATCAGGATGTCGTGGTTTTCGGCGTGAACGCCAATCAGGCCGTCGAAGGTCGCCAGTTCACGCATCGCCCGCAGCAGACCATCGTCATCAAGTCGCGGCAGACCTTTCTCATCGGTGGCCTCTCCATTCACTGCACCGCTGCACAGAAAGGCTTTGAAGGCTATTGCGCCGGCGTGGTCTAACGCCGCCAACTCGTGTAGGTTGCGGCCATCCAGTCCGGCCCACATGGCGTAATCCACCGAGCTGTTTTCAGCCAGCCACTGTTGTTTAGCGGTGAAGTTAACCAGGGTGGTGGCGGGGGGTAATGAGTGTGGCATTTCGACGATAGTGGTCACACCGTGTGCTGCCGCGCCACGCGTACCCTCTCGCAACTCCTGTTGTGGAAAATCATGCGAGCCGGTGAAGTGGGTATGCACATCAATGGCGCCGGGTACGATAATCAATCCCCTGGCGTCAATGATGCTGTCCACACCGTCAGGGATTGCACCAGGCGTCAGGATACCGCTGATTTTTTCGTCCTCAATCAGTAAATCGGCGGGAACGGTGCGCGTCTCGGTCACCACTAGCCCATTGATAATTAACTGTTTCATTTCTCTACTCCTGCCTGCGTAACCAGTGCGTGATACGGCACCGGCTGAGAAGGATCGAGCCAGCCAATCGCACTCAGAAGCTGGCTGAAGTGGGTAAACTCGGCTTGCGGAATCTGGCTGCCGGGCGCAAAGACGTGCGCTTGTTGATAAGCTGCCAGCCCGGTAACCAGTGCATCAAGGGGATAATCGGGGTAGTACTGCTGCACGCGTGCTGCCAGCTCGGCAGCATCGTGTGAGGCTATCCAGACCAGAGCCTGTTCGATGGCATGAGAGAAAGCGGCGAAAGCGGTCGCTTTCTCGACCAACACATCGGCGCGAGCGATATACGCGCTCCATGGGACGTTGCCGCACAATGTGGCGAGGCTACTGACACTGGACAGCTGTCCGTCGGCAATTGCCGGAGCCAGCATGTGCATGGCATGGAGTGCGTAGTCGGCTTCACCCGAGGCAACGGCGGCAAAATCCCGCGTCTGGTCGCCACTTCCAGCCATTAACGTCACCTCGTCCTGCAAACCGTGCTGTGCCAGCAACCAACGGAAAGTCATTGTGGCCGTGCCAACGTTGCCGACATCCACCACGCGCTTGCCACGTAAATCTCGCAGTTGAAAATCAGGCTCGGCCTGCGCGGCGGCAAGGAACCAGGGATTGGCCGCCACCGATGCACAAAAGCACTGCAACTCTGCGCCATGCTGCTGGAAGTGCTTCATGACCACCATCGGGCCACCCAGCGTCAGGTCGGCATCACGGTTCAGCACGGCAGGAACCTGGCCACCCTGCACGGTATGGCCACCTGATGCGCTGGTGGTGAACGTGACCTGTAATTGCCCGGCCGCGAATAAGCCGAGGTTGTCAGCCAGATAATGGGCGCAATAGTAGATGCGGGATTCGCTGGCATCCCCCTGATTGAAAATGAGTTGCTGCATCAGGTGCGTACCTCACTGACATAATTGCCGTTGAGCGACGCCATATCGCTGACGCCACACCAGTGGCTTATTGCCGTGATTTCATTGATCCAGCTGAAAAGCAGATCGAACACGGCATTTTCGCCACCTGCCACCAGGGCGCTGATGACCGGTCGCACGCTCAATGACAGCGATGCACCGAGGCAACGCGCAACCACGGCATCGCTGCCGCAGCGTAAGCCGCCGTCCAACAGCAGCGGCAAGCGTGTCACGGCCTGGAGATCGGCTAACTGGTCCACCGGTGTTGCCCAGCGTGCACTTTGGCGCAGGCCGATGTTGGAGACGATGAGGCCACTGACACCGTGCTGTGCGGCCTGAGTTGCATCGTCATGATGCAAAATCCCTTTCAGCCATAGTGGCAGTTGGATCGCGGCACAGTGTGCGGCGATCTCATCAATGTGCTGCCAGCGCCACACAGGAAAAGCCGGCAACGCTTCAACGCCTGGTTGGGTGCCGCCAATGGTATGCCAACCGCGCTGTTTTAAGGCATCACCAATCGAGAACCCGCCGGGCTGCAAACCGGCAAAGGGATGGACCGGGGCCAGTACGGTGAGCACGATGTTTTTAAATCCGGCCTGTGCAGCCTGGTCGATCAAGCCTTTGATGCGCCCAACATCACCTGCCGCGCGCAACTGCAACCAACAGCGGTCATACTCTGCACCAATCTGTTCCAGCGGCGTCACGGTTTCTTCCGAGATCACCAGCGGCAATTGCAGGCGTTTACAGGCGCGAGCGATGGGCAGCACCCCCTCTTCATGGAAGATGCGGTCACCGGCAAAAGCACCGACACCCAGCGGAGCAGCCCAGGGTTGCTGAAGCAGCGTTGTCTCGGTATTGATCCCCTCATTACCCTGCAAAACACGTGGCAGCAGGCGGAAGCGACGCAGCGCCAACTGATTGGCATCGGAGTCTTCAGGCAGTGCATCCGCGGGTTGTCCCTGCATATAACGGAACAACGCATCACCAAGACGTTCACGTGCAGCGAGATCATGCAGTGGCATGCTGGGCCTCCGCCGCGTTTTCATGCTCAAGGAAAGTGGCAAAAGCCGGCGTTTTCGGGGCCTGTAAAATGGCCGGAGGCCCTTCTTCAATCAGGGTGCCGTTTTGCAGAAACACCACGCGATCCGCGACACCTGCCGCAAAGGCAATGTCATGGGTGCTGATAATCATAGTGATACCGGTTTGCGCCAGATTACGCATGGTCTGGTTTACTTCACGTACCAGTTCAGGATCGAGTGCAGAGGTCGGCTCATCAAACAGCAGTATTTGCGGCTCGGCGGCCAGGGCACGGGCAATCCCCACGCGCTGTTTCTGTCCACCGGAGAGCTCATGCGGCAATGAAGCGGCGAAATCCTGCAATCCCACCATTTTCAGGGCTCGCATCGCTTTGGCCCGTGCGATCTCAGGCTGAGCGCCCTGCACGCGCAACAGAATGCTCATCACGTTTTCCAATGCGGTGAGGTGATCGAACAATGCGAAGTGCTGGAACACGATACCGATACCGGATTTTGCTCGGTTGGCCGGTAAATAACGTGCAGCCAATGGGCGCCCCTTCTCGTCGCTGCCCATATAGTGGCCTTCCGTCTGGATGGTGCCGCTGCTGCGTGGCGTGAGTGCCAGAATCGATTTCAATAGCGTACTTTTACCGGAGCCGGAACGCCCCAGCAGTACCACCACTTCACCACGGCGTACAGTCAGTGACAGCGATTTCAGCACCGCTTTGCCCGCGTATACGACACACAGCTTATCGACTTCCAGCACGGGGGCGGCAGTTTGCGTATCCCAGCGGCGTTTCGGTAATTGCACAGACATCACATCGGCTTCCGCTGGCAGTTTTTCCTGACGGGCACGGGCGCGGCGAGCACGTTCATCAAGGTTGTAGAACTTCTCCAGCCACCATTGGCCCCCCGCGAGCAGTGTGGAGAGAATCAGGTAAATGCCGCCAGAAGCCACCAGTACCGGAATAAACAGGAAGTTTTGCGACACAATCGCCTGGCCGCGCATGGTCAATTCATTGACGCCCACCACGGAGGCCAGTGAGGTGGATTTCAGCAGGCCAACCGTTTCGTTACCCATGGTCGGCAGAATGGCGCGCAGTGCCTGCGGAATGACCACGTGGATCATCTCTTTGGTGCGGGAATAGCCAAAGGCTTGTGCTGCCATACTCTGGTCGCGATCGGTAGCCATAATACCGCCGCGAATGATTTCGGCACAGAAGGCGGTTTCGTTGATCATCAGCGCCAGCATCGCACTGGTGAAGGGGCTAAAACGCAGGCCAAATTCGGGCAGTACGTTATAGAGCAAAATCAGCTGTAACAGCACAGGCGTGCCGCGCAACAGATAGATGTAGACTTTTACGGGCACACGGATAAACCAGTGCTTCGATGTGCTGGCTAACGCCAGGAAAAAGCCGATCACAATGCCGCCCGCCAGTGCGCCAATCAGCAATTGCACGGCGATGACGGCACCTTCCCACAGATAGGGGAAGGTGAGGTATTTAAGAAAATCATCCAAGGCGTAATCTCCCCCAACGTGATCGTTTGGGTTGCACGCGCGGCGGCAACCCAATTGATCCGGCTGAGTTTATTCATTAACCACGTGCAACAACGGGACGTTCAGCAGCACTGCCCTGGCCCCAATAATCCAGTAATTTCTTCTGAGCACCGCTCTCCTGAATCACTTTCATTGCATCCAGCACGGCACTGCGCAGGATGGCGTTGTCTTTGGCGATCGGGAAGCCAACCATGATGGGCAGATCGACAGTGAAGCCGCTCTCCAGCGTTTTATCGGCTTTAGCAATGGCAATTGCTGAACCGGCTTCGGTCAGGTAGATGTCGGCACGACCGCTTTTCACCGCCTGGATGCTGTTGTCGGTGTTCTGCACCATCAGCATGCTAACTTCAGGCTTGCCAGCGGCGGCACATTTGGCGCTCTGCTCTGGCACCAATTTATTAGCTTCATACGAGCCCGCAGCGGCAGCCACAGTTTTGCCGCACAGGTCATCAACGTGGTGGATTTTCTTCGGATTGCCTTTCGCCAGAACCGATCCATCCTGAACCTGCATTGAGGCCACGAAAGCAATCTGTTTCAGACGCTCATCGGTGACATACAGCATCGGACCGATATCGGCACGGCCGCTGGAGATGGAGGTCAACAGTACGTTGAACGACCCCGTTTGATAGGTGTGTTTGGCGCCAAGACAACTGCTGATGCGCTCGAACAGTGAGGGATCAAGCCCTTCGATAATGCTCGGATCTTTCTCCGAGGGTGCTTCAAAACCTTTGGTGTAACCGCCGAGGCCCACAACCAAATCTTTACCTTTCAGTGACGGATATTTTGTCTGCAGCGCCTTGCACTGCGCCATCGCCGCAAAGTCGCTGGCGGTCGGCGTGATGGGATCGGTGCTGGCAGCATGCGCGCTGGAAAGTCCAGCCAGCAAGGTGCCGGTAATACCAGAGATGAGTAGTGCGATGCGAGCAAATTTCATAATAAGGTTCCCCTGGTGCTGGTGAAGGTGTAAGCGATGACCTTGTGTTTTATGAACGACCTTAAGGTATGTAAGTAATACGACTTTAATAACCTCTGGCTACATCAACCTGGTTACGCAACGGTTGACCGCTACGGAAACGCACCAGGTTATCGATAAATACGTCTAAACAACCCTGGAGATAAGCACTGTGATCGTCGAGGCTGCAATGCGGCGTCATGACCACGCCAGGCGTGTTCCACAGCGCGTCGTCAATCGGCAGCGGCTCTTGCGGATAAACATCCAGTACTGCACCTGCCAACTCGCCTGCACACAATTTTTCGCGCAGGGAGGTGTAATCAAATACGGCGGCACGTCCGACAATCACGACACCTGCACGCACAGGCAGAAGATCGAGACGGCGGCGATCAAATAATCTGTTCGTTTGCGGTGTCAGAGGCAGTGTTGAAACCAACACATCCACCTGCGGTAGAACGTCGTCTATGTCATCAATGCGGATGCAGCTCGCCACATCGGCATCACATTGACCGCTGCGCGTCACCCCAATGACCCGATAACCCTGCGCCGTAAGCCTGTTGGCGGCAGCCGCACCGATACCCCCGACGCCGAGCAACAGCACGGTTTTGCCGCGTGCACAGCCACCAAACGTGGGGCGCCACAGGCGCTGTGCTTGATCCTGTAAGAAGCCAGGAATGCCAAAATTGAACATCAGGGCGGCCATCAGGATGAACTCAGCGCCTTTGTCGCCGTGCACGCCTGAGGCGTTAGTGAGCATGACGCCCTCACGCCAGTTTGCCAGCAATTGTTCAACGCCCGCCGACATCACCTGTACCCAGCCGAGGCGGGGGGCAGTGAAGGCATCCAGCGCCAACTTGCGTCCGCTCCACATCACATCGCAGTTCGCGAGGAACGTGGCGGTTTGGGTAGCATCGCTGTTTTCCGTCAACGTGAAGTGGCTACGCAGTATGGGGTGCGCATCAAGCTGTTGTTGCAGCATTTCCCTTGACAGGTGCAAGGCAAGTGGGCCGCTGGCGTCGTTTTCGATATGAATATGCATTAGCGCATCGCCGTGACTTCCATCTCGACCAGCAGGTCGGGATGGTTAAGTTGAATACCGACCGTTGCGCGAGCCGGGAAAGGAAACTGGAAGAATTCGCTGTAGGCCGCGTTCATCTCGCTGAAGGTGCTGAGATCGGTGAGATAGATCGTTACGCGTACCACGTTGTCGAAGGTCATTTGCGCTTCGCTCAATAAATCGCCCACGTTCTTCATGACCTGGCGAGTTTGACTGGCGATGTCGTTGCCCACGATCTGACCACTATAGGGATCGATCGCAACCTGGCCTGAGATAAACAGCATCGGTTCGTGCAGTACGGCAGCGGAAAGCGGAGCTGGGCCCATTGGGCGATCGCTGGCATTCATTCCCGGGTAAGCAATTGCGGTCTTCATGGTGAAATTCCAGTCAAAACTGTTTCACCGCAATTTCGTATACGATTATACAAGTGTCAATGTGCTATTTTTGACCATTAGGTCGAAAAGGTGATTTACATCACGTAACAGGAATTGATTTAATAATGTGTATGATTTTGATATTAAATGATTAATAGTATTACTTCTGATCATTTCGAGGTGCGATTTTGAATCGTATACGATTTTCTTATCTCGCCGGTTTCAGTATAAAAATCCGGCTTGAACGCTAAGAATGTGCGCCAGGATGTAGAGATGAAAAGAAAAATTCAGGCATAAAAAAGACGTCAAATGACGTCTCTTGATATGAATTTGGCACGCCCTGCAGGATTCGAACCTGTGACCTACGGCTTAGAAGATAGTAGACCTTAATATAACCCATTGAAACAAGACCATTAATCCATGCTCGCAACACGGATTGTGTCGTTAAGCGTCATTCCATGTAATTCAACTTCATCTACATGCATTCTGTGGCGACACAATTACGACACAGTGTGCAAAGGTCTGGATAACGCAAACACTTTTGCATTCCCACTCAGATTATCGGCCGATTAGCCTCAATCAGCTGCCGTTCGGAAACCATCTTTTCGCTGGAAACCTGCCTGGAAACCTCACGTTTGGAAACCAGTGATTCAGCCTTGGCTTTTATCTTCGCTTTTAGGTCGCGCTCCCATCCCTATTTCTTCGCCCGCTTGTTAATCGCGGTATGGGTAATTCCTTGCTGCGATGCAATCTCGCGGATAGACATCAACCCAGCCCGGTAAGCCGACTCGATGGCCTCCCAATCTGGTGATGCCATTTTCAATATTTCCCATCAAGTTTTTATAGATAAGGCCGATATACTCTTAAAACTCTTTTCACTCATGGTGACTATGAACATACGAACTAACGCCAATGCATTTGCGCTCATCCTCTTAGGTCTATCTTACCCCGCTCTGGCTAACAGCGATTTATGTTCAACCGTTACTTTTGAAGCCTTCGGGGAACCTAAGCAGACTGTCAGAGATTGTGCTGACCCCTATGAATCCTTTTGGGTATCGGTAACGATTGATGGTGTGCGCTTTATGACACAAGGGTTAGGCCTGATCGTGCCGCAAACGTCATCTCACCAAGAGAGTGACGAGATACAATTCTTAACAGTTCAGGTCACTAAGAAAAATAATAAATATACTGTTCGCTTCCTGCGGGCGCTCAATGGTCAATCAATCTACTGGGCTGGTATCATTTTGCCCGGTCAGCAACAAGATGTAACCATCAAAGGGCATAAGGTTAATATCCGCTTTGAGCGTCAAAAAAACTGACATTCAACATTATCGCTCGCGACAGAACATCTCTTGTTTGTCGGTGAGTGCCATTTTAATTCCAGGAATTTAATATGTCAGAAGTTACTAAACGTACCGCAAAGAATGCCGGTGATGCAGGAGAATATTATATTGCCTATATGCTTTCTCGCCTTGGCATAAGCGCAGCTTTAACAACGAGCGGTTCAAGCAGGGTCGATATCATTGCGACAATTGACGGTTCTAAAAGCATAAGTATTCAGGTAAAAGGTTCTTGGGCCAGATCTGCTCCAAGGCAATGGACCGTTGGCAATCATAGGCCAATCGTGTCGCCAGACTTGTTTTATGTCTTCTGTAATATGTCTGAAGATATAAAAAACACTTCAGTTCCTACGGTGTATATTGTCCCAAGCCACGACGTTGATGCTCAGTCAACGTGGCATCATCAGGTGCCACTTTTCAAAATATCTAAAGCAGACGATGAAAAGTATCTAGCTCGCTGGGATCGTATTCAGCTTGCATTGGCACATACTCCATCTTAAGCACGTCATTAGGAACCAAATATAACCAACCGCCACCGTAGATCAATTCCAATGAAGCCGTTGACTACTTCTGGCTGAGAGCTGTTCATCAGGCCTTCATGCGTTTCACAAGATTTGGTGGTTACTGTGATGCGGTAGGTGTCGGGCATTGAGAGCCTATTTATCCCCCCAGATATATTGCCATCAAAATGAGACAGTCCATGATGATGGCAATAATATGTTAACTTTGGCAAAACCAAGGAGACGGTATGTTTTCTTTTCTCACCACATTCAAGCGACTAATCACTAACCAGCAAAAACAGCAAGACTCCAGGCCAGGACATTCAACAGAAGAGCTTCTTCAATGGGCAACAGGCTGTATGCTTGATGGCCTACCTGATAATTTTTTTCAGGCCAGGCTTTTGTGTGTCCGGGAGCCTAATCCCACTAATCCAGATGGTTGGATAGTCAGTGTGAATCACGATGTGATGCTTAGTGCTGACTCAGATTATGAACGGTTTCAACCTGCTGATGACCTTTATCCTACGCAGTGCGTAGAGATGCTGCTTGATGGCAAGGAATGGCATAGCGCCTGTATTGTGTTCAACCAAGAAAAGACATCATTCCTATGGGAGTGAATATTTCCGAATCCAATTTGTGATGGCAATAAAAAAACCGCCCGAAGGCGGCTCGATTCATAATAGCTTCAGCAATTCTTGATACTGACCAGGCGTTAAGCATTTTACTTTGAGCCTTTAACCTCTTATCAAGACTTGCGCGACCTCGATGGCTGTGCTTTTCTTGCTTATGATTTCTTTAATCAGAAGATTGAACGAAGTAGTGTCTATTGGCTTCATGTTTTTATCTCGATGGTTGATTACACCACAGGATAATTCCATCACGACGCTTTACCTGCCAACCAGCTTCGCAACGCTTCACACCGCGGCTAACTGTTATCCCTTGTCGAAGAGATTCATCATCGGGGAGCAGGTCAGCTGATCGATAATTGCCTGAGCACTGACTAACTCCTTTGTGTATTTCGCATCAAGAGCAGCATCGTCACGTTGTCGCACCTGCATGTCATCAATCGTGGCGTTTTCCGTTTTCACGACCTGAGGCACACCTGGGCAAGCTGGCTTATTCAGGCAGGAGTTCCGCTATCGGCTTTGCAGGAAATGGGAGGATGGGAGAGCATAGAAATGGTTCAGCGTTATGCTCACCTGGCACCTAATCATCTGACCGAGCATGCGAGGCAAATTGACGCGATTTTTGGCAGTCGTGTCCCAAATCTGTCCCACGGTGAAATTTTGAAGGTTGAAGGATGCAGCTAAGTTATTGATTTTATTTGGCACGCCCTACAGGATTCGAACCTGTGACCTACGGCTTAGAAGGCCGGTGCTCTATCCAGCTGAGCTAAGGGCGCATAGAAGATGCGTCGGATTATACGTCGGCACGCTGGCGCGTCAACGTTTTTGCCGCCAACGGACGGCAGAGTGTCGAGGGAATGAACAATTCGCCTTAATGACGCTGACGCCACTCGCTCAGTGAGACCAGATTACTCACCTCCGCGGATTCCCCTTCCAGTTCAATCCCCTGCGGCGTGAAGCGCGCATTATACTGCTCGCGTAACGCATTCAGCTCCTGGCTGTCCGGCTCCAGCTGGCGCAGGAATCCCAGCGCCAGCAACAGCTGCTGACGTGAAATCAGAGCGGAGAACCCCGCCTTCGTCAGAATGTGATGCCAGCGCTGCGCGTTCTCATCGCTGCCATCGACAATCAGCACCTGCCAGATCAGCAGCACTGCCGCGCCATTATTGAGGTGCACTTCGTTGTCGCCGCGAATGTAATCGGTGAACTCATTTGCCGCCTCTTTGCCCATCTGTGCAAGCAGCGATTCAACATGCACCGGCGGCAGTTGCAGCCGCTTGCTGAGCGCCTGCGCGGCGTGGCGCGAACCGGCGGTCAGCAGCTGAAATCCCACAACAAACACTATCGCCAGCGTGGCGAGCATCAACCAAATCATCACGTGTTCCACATCATTGCCTGGCGGGCATAATACGCGCTAAGCCTGGCGCGCGCCACGGCGAAAAATCGGGAAACCGGTCGCGTAAACGAATCTGTGACTGACAGCCGCACGCGCTTCTGACAGAATAGGCGCCATCCCCGATTTAACTCTCTACAGATGGATTTCCTCTCTGATGGCAGCAAAGATTATTGATGGTAAAACGATTGCGCAGCAGGTGCGCTCTGAGGTCGCGGAAAAAGTGAAGCAGCGTCTGGCGGCCGGCAAACGCGCCCCAGGGCTGGCCGTTGTGCTGGTCGGCGAGAACCCGGCATCGCAAATTTATGTCGCCAGCAAGCGCCGCGCCTGCGAAGAAGTCGGCTTCGTCTCCCGCTCTTACGATCTGCCCGCAACCACCAGCGAAGCCGAGCTGCTGGAGTTGATCGACCAGCTGAACGCCGATGAGGAAATCGACGGTATTCTGGTGCAGCTGCCGCTGCCGGCCGGCATCGATAACGTCAAGGTGCTGGAACGCATCCACACCGGATAAAGACGTCGACGGCTTCCATCCGTACAACGTCGGCCGCCTGTGCCAGCGCGCGCCTAATCTGCGCCCGTGCACGCCGCGCGGCATCGTGACGCTGCTGGAGCGTTATAACATCGATACCTACGGCCTGAACGCCGTGGTGGTCGGCGCTTCCAACATCGTCGGCCGCCCGATGAGCATGGAGCTGCTGCTGGCCGGCTGCACCACCACCGTCACCCACCGCTTCACCAAAAATCTGCGTCATCACGTCGAGAACGCCGATCTGCTGGTGGTGGCGGTCGGTAAGCCGGGCTTTATTCCGGGCGACTGGATCAAACCGGGCGCCATTGTGGTGGACGTCGGCATTAACCGTCTGGAAAGCGGCAAAGTGGTGGGCGATGTGGATTTCGACGCCGCCAGCGAGCGCGCCGCCTACATCACCCCAGTGCCGGGTGGCGTCGGCCCGATGACCGTCGCCACGCTGATTCAGAATACCCTGCAGGCCTGCGAGGAATATCACGACGTTCAACCTAAATAAGTAAGGCAGTATGGAAATTTTCAATCTGGGCAAACATCCCCACGTTGAGCTGTGCGATCTGCTGAAGCTGGAAGGCTGGTGTGAAAGCGGCGGCGCCGCCAAAGAAGTCATCGCCGAAGGGCAGGTGAAAGTCGACGGCAAGGTCGAAACCCGCAAACGCTGCAAGATCGTCGCCGATCAGGTGGTGGAGCTTTGACGGTCAGCGCGTAACGGTTGTGGCCTGATTAGCCAGGCAAATCCGGACCTGTAGCGGCGCAATTTATTGCGCCGCTACGATAAGTGCATCCGGTTAATTACCCATAAACAGTGGGTTATAGTTAGCCGTATAAAAAGAGCGAACTGCAGTTCGCCCTTTTTGTTATTTACGGCGCCAGGTGGTGCCCTGCGGGCCATCTTCCAGAATAATGCCCATCTCGTTCAGACGGTCACGCGCCGCATCTGCCGCCGCCCAGTCCTTCGCCTGACGCGCTTCCAGACGCGGGCTTTGATCAACGCTTCAATCTCCGCCACTTCACCGTCATCCGCCTGCGCACCGCTCTGCAGGAACGCGTCCGGCTCCTGCTCCAGCAGGCCAAGCACGGCAGCCAGCTTACGCAGATGGGACGCCAGCGCATTGGCCGCCGCCATATCTTCTGACTTCAGGCGGTTCACTTCGCGCGCCATGTCGAACAGCACCGAGTAGGCTTCCGGGGTGTTGAAGTCGTCGTTCATCGCCTCAGCAGGAAGCGGGCTTCGAACGCTTCGCCGCCTGCCGGCGCGGCGCTGGCATCGGTGCCGCGCAGCGCGGTGTAGAGACGCTCCAGCGCCGAGCGCGCCTGTTTCAGGTTCTCTTCGCTGTAGTTCAGCTGGCTGCGATAGTGGCCGGACATCAGGAAGTAGCGCACGGTTTCCGCATCGTAATACTTCAGCACGTCGCGCACGGTAAAGAAGTTACCCAGCGATTTCGACATCTTCTCGCGGTCAACCATTACCATCCCGGAGTGCATCCAGTAATTCACGTACTCGCCGCCGTGGGCGCAGGTGGACTGCGCGATTTCGTTTTCGTGGTGCGGGAACATCAGGTCTGAGCCGCCGCCGTGAATGTCGAAGTGTTTGCCCAGTTGCTTGCAGTTCATCGCAGAACATTCAATGTGCCAGCCCGGACGGCCTTCGCCCCACGGGGATGGCCAGCTTGGCTCACCCTCTTTGGACATCTTCCACAGCACGAAGTCCATCGGGTTACGCTTCACGTCAACCACGTCGACACGGGCGCCGGCCTGGAGCTGATCCAGATCCTGACGGGAAAGCGCACCGTAGGTTGGGTCCGTCGGCACGGAGAACATCACGTCGCCGTTGTCGGCAACATACGCATGACCGCGGGCGATCAGCTTTTCGGTGATCTCGATGATTTCGTGAATATGGTGGGTCGCGCGCGGCTCGCTGTCCGGACGCAGAATATTCAGGGCGTCGAAGTCTTTGTGCATCTCAGCGATCATGCGATCCACCAGCGCGACAAAGCTTTCGCCATTTTCATTCGCGCGCTTGATGATCTTATCGTCGATGTCGGTGATGTTGCGCACGTATTTCAGGTTGTACCCCAGAAAACGCAGGTAGCGTGACACCACGTCGAAGGCGACAAAGGTACGGCCATGGCCAATGTGACAGAGATCGTAAACCGTAATACCACACACGTACATGCCGACTTCCCCGGCATGGATAGGTTTAAATTCCTCTTTTTGGCGCGTCATTGTATTAAAGATTTTTAACATCGAAGATTCCATGTAAACACGTGTGTGGTTGAAAACCGGCTATTCTACCCGTAATTCAAACCCGAAGCAGCACACAATGCAAGGTGATCGCATCCTGTGGTTATGCTATAACAAGCCCCTATAGATGACCCGAAGGCGGGTCGACGTACCACAATAACGGAACAGGATGCAAAAATGGTTACTTTCCACACTAATCATGGCGATATCGTAATCAAAACCTTTGATGACAAAGCGCCTGAAACAGTTAAAAACTTCCTGGACTACTGCCGCGAAGGTTTCTACAACAACACCATTTTCCACCGCGTGATCAACGGTTTTATGATCCAGGGCGGCGGTTTCGAACCTGGCATGAACCAGAAAGCCACTAAAGAGCCGATCAAGAACGAAGCGAACAACGGCCTGAAAAACACCCGTGGCACGCTGGCGATGGCACGTACTCAGGCGCCTCACTCTGCTACTGCACAGTTCTTCATTAACGTGGCGGACAACGATTTCCTGAACTTCTCCGGCGAAAGCCTGCAGGGTTGGGGCTACTGCGTATTCGCAGAAGTGGTTGAAGGTATGGACGTGGTTGACAAGATCAAAGCCGTCTCTACTGGCCGCAGCGGTATGCACCAGGACGTTCCGAAAGAAGACGTTGTGATTACAAGCGTGACCGTCAGCGAGTAATTCGTGGCGACACTCTTTATTGCGGATCTGCATCTGCAAACAGAAGAACCGGCGATAACCGCCGGTTTTCTGCGTTTTTTACGCGGTGAAGCGAAAAGCGCCGATGCGCTGTACATCCTGGGCGACCTCTTTGAAGCCTGGATTGGCGACGATGATCCTAACCCGCTGCACCGTGAAATGGCCGCCGCCATTCACGCGCTGGTGGATTCCGGCGTCCCCTGCTACTTCATTCACGGCAACCGTGATTTCCTGATCGGCAAGCGCTACGCCCGCGAAAGCGGCATGACGCTGCTGCCGGAAGAGCAGGTGCTCGACCTCTATGGCCGCAAGGTGCTGATCATGCACGGCGACACGCTCTGCACCGACGATACCGGCTACCTGGCGTTTCGCGCCAAAGTCCACACCCGTGGATCCAAAAGGCGTTCCTTGCACTGCCGCTGTTTATCCGCAACCGCATCGCCGCCAGAATGCGCGCGGGCAGTAAAGCCGCCAACAGCAGCAAATCCATGACCATCATGGACGTCAATCCACAGGCGGTCGTGCGGGTGATGGAAAAGCATGACGTTCAGTGGCTCATCCACGGTCATACCCATCGTCCTGACGTGCATTCCCTTATCGCCAACGGCGAACCGGCCCATCGCGTGGTATTAGGTGCCTGGCACACCGAAGGCTCCATGGTCAAAGTCACGCCTGAGGGCGTGGAGCTGATCGCGTTTCCGTTTTAACCCCCTCCACATCATTCTATTTTTTTGAACAATATTGGCAAATTGTTTCGATTTTAATCAGCCCGCGGTCGGCCTATTATTTATCACATCAGGGCAACATGCCCTATCCCAGACAAAACACTTAAGGAATACGATCATGAAATCCATCAAAACTTTCGTTGCAGTTGCGGCTCTCTCCCTGGTTTCTTTCGGTTCTTTCGCGCAGAGCGTGAGCACAACCGCCTCTACGCTTGACCGCGCAGAAGCGAAAATCGCTGCACAGGCTGCTGAACAGGGCGCGTCTTACAAAATCACCAGCGCGAAGGTCGACAACCGCGTCTATATGACCGCAGAACTGACGAAATAATGATTGCCCCTCGACAAAAACAGACCGCCAGAACGCGGTCTGTTTTGTTATGAATTGATGGCAACAACGGCTCAAGATTTAACCGCGCAACCGTTTTCCTTGCCCGTATAACATGCTATTCTCTGTGCCCTCGAAAGCAGTGTGTTTCGCACCACAGGAGTTTTAAGACGCATGTCTTCCCGCAATAATCCGGCGCGTGTCGCCATCGTGATGGGGTCCAAAAGCGACTGGGCTACCATGCAGTTCGCCGCCGAAATCTTTGACATCCTGAATGTTCCGCACCACGTTGAAGTGGTCTCCGCGCACCGTACGCCGGACAAACTGTTCAGCTTCGCCGAAAGCGCCGACGAGAACGGTTTTGAGGTGATCATCGCCGGTGCGGGCGGCGCGGCACATCTGCCGGGCATGATTGCGGCCAAAACCCTGGTGCCGGTGCTGGGCGTCCCGGTACAAAGCGCCGCGCTGAGCGGCGTGGACAGCCTCTACTCCATCGTCCAGATGCCGCGCGGTATTCCTGTCGGCACGCTGGCGATCGGCAAAGCGGGTGCCGCCAACGCCGCCCTGCTGGCGGCGCAGATCCTGGCGACGCACGATCGCCGAGCTGGCATCAGCGTCTGGCGGCGTGGCGTAAAGCCCAGACCGACGAGGTGCTGGACAATCCGGACCCGCGGGGGGCCGCATGAAGCCGGTTTGCGTACTCGGTAACGGCCAGCTGGGCCGCATGCTGCGCCAGGCCGGCGAACCGCTGGGCATTGCCGTCTGGCCCGTCGGGCTGGACGCCGAGCCGGAGGCGGTGCCGTTCCAGCAGAGCGTGATTACCGCCGAGATCGAACGCTGGCCGGAAACCGCGCTGACCCGCGAGCTGGCGCGCCATCAGCGCCTTCGTTAACCGCGACGTGTTCCCGATCATTGCCGACCGTCTGACGCAAAAGCAGCTGTTCGACAAGCTCGGCCTGGCGACCGCGCCGTGGCAGCTGCTGGCTGATAAAAGCGAGTGGACCGGCGGTCTTTCGCCATGCTGGGCGAGCTGGCGATCGTCAAGCGCCGCGTCGGCGGCTACGACGGCCGCGGCCAGTGGCGCCTGCGCGCAGACGAAACCGCAAAGCTGCCGGATGAGTGCTACGGCGAGTGCATCGTTGAGCAGGGCATCAACTTCAGCGGTGAAGTGTCGCTGGTTGGCGCGCGCGGCCACGACGGCCGTACCGTGTTTTATCCGCTGACGCACAACCTGCATCAGGACGGCATTCTGCGCACCAGCGTGGCCTTCCCGCAGGCCAATGCTGACCAGCAGCAGCAGGCGGAAGAGATGCTCTCGGCCATCATGCACGAGCTGAACTACGTGGGCGTGATGGCGATGGAGTGCTTTGTCACCCCGTCTGGGCTGCTGATCAACGAGCTGGCACCGCGCGTGCACAACAGCGGCCACTGGACGCAAAACGGCGCCTCCATCAGCCAGTTCGAGCTGCACCTGCGCGCGATCCTCGACCTGCCGCTGCCGCAGCCGGTGGTGACAGCGCCGTCGGTGATGATCAACCTGATCGGCACCGATCTCAACTACGACTGGCTGAAGCTGCCGCTGGTGCATCTGCACTGGTATGACAAAGAGGTGCGCGCGGGTCGCAAGGTCGGCCACCTGAACCTGAACGACAGCGATCCGGCCCGCCGATCAGCGCCAGGCGCTGCAGGCGCTGGTGCCGCTGCTGCCGGGCGAATGCCGGAATATGCGAGCGGCATCGCCTGGGCCGTGGCGAAGCTGTAGTTCCGCGGTGTTCCCCTAAAGCTTGCCGTCGCCGACAGGGAGAGGGGATTATACGGTGCGATTTTTCCGTTTGACGCTCGCCTTAATGTCCTGAAGTGCAGAATCACTCATACGGGCTCGATCGGCCCCCTCTCCCGTGGGAGAGGGCTGGGGTGAGGGCATCAGGCAGCATCAAATCGTCTGAACAGCGCTTTGCCCTGCAGCAGGCGCACGCCCAGCCAGCCGCCGCACAGCGACAGCAGCAGCGCGCTGGCCAGCGGCAACGCCCACCACAGCACCGGCGTCGGCGTCCACGGGAAGTCGAATACCCGGCTCTGCAGCAGCCACAGCGCCGCCTCGGCGCCCACCGCCGCCGCGATGCCGGCCACCAGCCCCAGCAGGGCAAACTCGCACCACAGCGTGCGGCGCAGCAGCCGTTTGCCGGCCCCCAGCGTGCGGTACACCACCAGCTCCTGGCGGCGCTGACGCATGCCGACCTGCACCTGCGCCAGCAGCAGCAGCACACCGCAGATCGTCACCAGCACCACCATCACCTCCAGCGCGCGGCTCACCTGCTCCAGCACGCTGGCCGACCTGTTTCAGGATCGCGCCGATATCCAGCAGGCTGAGCGTCGGAAACTCGCGGTTGAGCTGGGTCAGCATGCTGGCGGTCGCCATAGCGGAAGCTGGTCAGCCAGGTCTGCGGCTGGCCGTCCAGCGCCCCCGGCGGGAAGATAAAGAAGAAGTTCGGCCGCAGGCTTTCCCAGTCCACCTTACGCAGACTGGTGACTTTGGCGCTGAACTCCTGGGTATCGCCGCTGAAGGTCAGCCTGTCGCCCAGCTTGACGTTCAGCCGCCCGGCCATGCCCTCCTCCATCGAGACTTCGCCGGCTTTCGGCGGCCAGCTGCCCGCCACCAGCGGATTATGATCCGGCAGATCGGCCAGCCAGGTCAGGTTCAGCTCGCGGTTCACCGCCTCGCCGCCCGGATCGTCTTCATGCACCCGCTCGGTCGCCAGCTGCTGGTTTATCTCGGTCAGGCGCACCCGGACGATCGGATAATAGGTTTCCGGCTTGATCTGGTGCTGCTGCAGGAAGGTTTTCACCTGCGGCACCTGCGCCTCGGTCATATTGAGCAGGAAATAGTTCGGGCTGTTTCCGGCGGCAGCTGCTGCTGCCAGCGTTCGAGCAGATCGCCGCGCAGCACCAGCAGCAGCGCCAGCAGCATAAACGACAGCGAAAATGCCGCCAGCTGGCTGAGGGTCATGACCAGGGCTGATGCAGCAGGCGGTTGACCGCCAGCCGCAGCGCCAGGGATTTTACGCTCTTCACCAGTGTGCTGCGCAGCAGCAGCAGCGTGCCCCAGCCGATGCCGCCCAGCAGCAGCGCCAGCACCACCACGCCGGCCAGCACCGCCCACAGCAGCGTGCTGCCGCCCATCAGCGTCGCCAGCAGCGCCACCACCACCGCCGCCGTCACCGGCAGGAAGTAGCGCAGCGGCCAGACGTTGGCCACCACATCGCGGCGCAGCACGCGCAGCGGCTGCGTGGCCAGCAGCAGACGGTAAGGCCGCAGCCCCACCAGCAGCGAAATCACCACCAGCGCGCCGAGCGCCCACAGCCACGGCCAGAGGCTGGCGGCCGGCAATGCGGCCGGTAGCACCGGTTTCAGCATCACCATCAACAGCGCTTCGAACGCCAGCCCGATCGCCCCGCCGCACACCGCCGCCAGCACCAGCACCGCCAGCCACTGGCCGACGATCAGCTTGCGCAGCAGCGCTGCGCCCCCGGCGCCCAGGGTTTTCAGCACCGCGACCAGATCGTAGCGGCTGCGGCAGTAGTGCCCCATCGCCACGGCCACCGCGGCGACCGCCAGCAGCAGGGTCAGCAGGGCCGACAGCAGCAGGAACTGCTGGGAACGCTGCAGAGACTTGCCGAGCGCGCTGCCGGACTCCTGCAGCCCGAACCAGCGCTGGATCCGGCTTGCAACTGCGGCAGAATCCAGCCGTTCTTAGCGCGTCCAGCGGTGAATATCCGGCTCGGCGCCGGCGAACATATAGCGGCAGGTCAGGCGGCTGCCCGGCTGTACCGCGCCGGTCTTCTCGACGTCCGCCAGGTTCATCAGCAGGCGCGGCGCCGTCTGGAACGGGTTGAAGCCGGCGTCCGGCTCCTGAATCACTTCGCCGGCGATGCGCAACGTGGTGTCGCCCACCTCGAGCGAATCCCCGACTTTCAGGTTCAGCAGCGCCAGCAGACGCGGTGCCACCAGCACGCTGCCCGGTTCGGGCCGGATGCAGGCCGGGCGCGTTTCCAGCTTGCCGTACAGCGGATAGGCCAGATCGGTGGCTTTCACGTCCGCCAGCTGCGGCGCTGATCGCCGGCGCAAAGGTCATGGTCATAAAGCTGAGCTGCCGGCTCACCTTCAGCCCCTGCTTTGCGCGCTTCGTCAGCAGCCAGGCTTCCGGCGCCGGGTTTCGCGGCTGCGCAGCGCCCGATCGCCGGCCATAAAGTCGCGGCTCTGCTGGCTGAGCCCTTTTTCCATGCGATCGCTGATGCTGCCCAGCGCCAGCACGCAGGCCACCGCGAGCGTCAGCGCCAGCCAGACAATCAGCAGCGAGGGCGAGCGCCACTCGCGCCAGAACCAGCGCCAGATCATGCTTCCTCCCACAGCTTGCCGTCGCGCAGCCGCAGGCGCCGGTCGCAGCGCGCCGCCAGCTGCTCATCGTGGGTCACCAGGATTAGCGTGGTGGCGAAATCGCGATTGAGGGAAAACAGCAGGTCGGCGATGCGATCGCCGGTTTTACGATCGAGGTTGCCGGTCGGTTCATCGGCAAACAGCACGCCCGCGGACGGCCGCTGAAGGCGCGCGCCAGCGCCACGCGCTGCTGCTCGCCGCCGGAAAGCTGCGCCGGCAGGTGATCGAGACGAGTCTTTCCCCGCCCAGTCCCAGCTGCTCCCAGCAGTGCAGCTGCCGCCTGCGCGCGGCTTTCGCGGTCGCTGCTCTCCGCGCAGCAGCGCCGGCAGCTGCACGTTTTCCAGCGCGTTCAGCGTCGGCACCAGCATAAACGACTGAAACACAAAGCCGACGTTCCGCGCGCGCAGCGCGGCGCGCGCCTCTTCGTCCATCGTGATGAAGCGGCTCGCCCAGCAGGTGCACCTCGCCGCTGCTGCCGTCATCCAGCCCGGCCAAAATCCCCAGCAGGGTCGATTTCCCGGATCCGGATTCGCCAATCAGGGCGATCGTCTCAGCGGGTTTGACAACCAGCTCAACTCCGGTAAGGATGGTAAGCTGATGCTCCCCCTGACCGACGGACTTCTTAAGATGATGAACTTCAACAATGTTTTCCGCTGGCATTTGCCCTTCCTGTTGTTGATTCTGATGACTGCTTTTCGCGCTCGCCGCCGCCGATACCTTGCTGATTCTGGGCGACAGCCTGAGCGCCGGCTATCGCATGGCGGCCAGCGCGGCCTGGCCGACCCTGCTCAATGACAAAAGTGGCAGAAAAAACCAGGCGCGCCACAGCTGGTCAACGCCAGCATCAGCGGCGATACCGCGCGAGCAGGGGCTGGCGCGCCTGCCCGCGCTGCTGAAACAGCATCAGCCGCGGTGGGTGCTGATCGAGCTGGGCGGTAACGATGGCCTGCGCGGTTTCCCGCCGCAGCAAACATACGCGCAGGATCTGCGCCAGATTATCGAACAGGTGCAGCAGGCCGCCAACGCCCAGCCGCTGCTGATGCAAATTCGCCTGCCGGCCAACTACGGCCGCCGCTATACTGAGGCGTTCAGCGCCATCTACCCGGCGCTGGCCAAGCAGTTCAATATTCCGCTGCTGCCGTTCTTTATGGAAGAGGTCTATCTGAAACCGCAATGGATGCAGGATGACGGGATTGCACCCCAATCGGGATGCCCAGCCGTTTATTGCCGACCTGGATGGCGACGCGACTGGCTCCTTTAGTTAAACATGACTCCTGATTAAGCGGAGATCCTGACAGGTAAAGTTATGCAAAAATCGGTCTTAATAACAGGCTGTTCCAGCGGAATCGGTCTGGAAAGCGCGCGCAGGATCTGCGCAACCGCGGCTATCGGGTGCTGGCCGCCTGCCGCAAACGCGCCGACGATGTCGCACGCATGAACGAGCTGGGCTTTACCGGCATCCTGCTGGATCTGGACGACAGCGCCAGCGTCGAGCGCGCCGCCGCCGAGGTGATCGCGCTGACCGGCGGCCGCCTGTACGGCCTGTTCAACAACGGCGGCTTCGGCGTTTACGGCCCGCTCAGCCGCATTTCGCGCAGCCAGCTGGAACGGCAGTTCGCCACCAACCTGTTCGGCACCCACCAGCTGACCCAGCTGCTGTTGCCCGCGATGTTGCCGCACGGCGAAGGGCGCATTATCCAGACCAGTTCGGTGATGGGGCTGATCTCCAGCGCCGGGCCGCGGCGCCTACGCCGCCAGCAAATATGCGCTGGAGGCCTGGTCCGACGCGCTGCGCATGGAGCTGCGCCACAGCGGCATTCAGGTCAGCCTGATTGAACCGGGCCCGATTCCCACCCGCTTTACCGAAAACGTGAACCAGGGCGAGCGCGACAAGCCGGTGCACAACCCCGGCATCGCCGCGCGTTTTACCCTGCCGCCGGAGGCGGTTCTGCCCAAAGTGCGCCATGCGTTTGAGAGTAAACATCCCAAACTGCGCTATCCGGTGACGCTGGTCACCTGGGCGATGAGTCTGCTTAAAACGCCTGCTGCCGGGCTGGATGCTGGATCGCATTTTGCGCAGTAACGCTAAATTCGCAAGCCGGAGTTGAAGTGAATGCCGGCGCGCTTGCCCCCATGTCCTCAACACACTATCTGCCAAAAGAGAAGCCGGAATTCATGTCCGTACACGCTGTTGATTATCGATATTAACGAAGCTAACCTGCAACAGACGCTGGAACAGTCGATGTCCATTCCGGTGCTGTTCTACTTCTGGTCCGAGCGCAGCCAACACTGCCTGCAGCTGACGCCGGTGCTGGAAAGCCTCTGCGCGCCGGAGTACGCCGGTCAGTTTATTCTGGCGAAGCTGGACTGCGACGCCGAGCAGATGGTGGCCTCCCAGTTTGGTCTGCGCTCCATTCCGACCGTCTACCTGTTCCAGAACGGCCAGCCGGTTGATGGCTTCCAGGGCCCGCAGCCGGAAGAGGCGATCCGCGCCCTGCTGGATAAAGTCCTGCCGCGTGAAGAGGAGCTGAAAGCGCAGGCAGGCGATGCAGCTGATGCAGGAAGGCAACGCCGCCGAGGCGCTGCCGCTGCTGAAAGACGCCTGGCAGCTTTCGCAGCAAACAGAACAGCGACATCGGCCTGACCCTGGCCGAAACCCAGATCGCGCTCAGCCGTAGCGAAGACGCCGAAGCGGTGCTGGCAACTATCCCGCTGCAGGATCAGGATACCCGCTATCAGGGCCTGGTTGCGCAGATTGAACTGCTGAAGCAGGCGGCGGACACCCCGGAAATCCAGCAGCTGCAGCAGCAGGTGCAGCAGCAGCCGGACAACGTCGAGCTGGCAGTGCAGCTGGCGCTGCAGCTGCATCAGGTGGGGCGTAACGAAGAAGCGCTGGAGCTGCTGTTCAGCCAGCATCTGAAGCGAAAGATCTCAGCGCCGCCAACGGCGAAGCGCGCAAGACTCTGTTCCAGGAGATTCTGGCCGCGCTGGGCACCGGCGACGCGCTGGCCTCGAAGTATCGCCGCCAGCTGTACTCCCTGCTGTACTGACCGGTTCCGCGCGGTAAATGGCGCGTGCCGTTATGAGCGGACTCGGCCCGACAATCAAATGACAGCAAATTAAACAGGAGGTTTTTTTGATGCCAATCGTCATTCTGGTTCTTATCTTTGTCGCGCTGGTCGTGGTTATTGCCGGCGTCAAAATTGTGCCGCAGGGTTTCCAGTGGACGGTGGAACGCTTTGGCCGCTACACCAAAACGCTTACAGCCGGGCCTGAACCTGGTGGTGCCGTTCATGGATCGTATTGGTCGCAAAATCAATATGATGGAGCAGGTCCTCGATATTCCCTCGCAGGAGGTGATTTCCAACGATAACGCCAACGTCACCATCGACGCGGTCTGCTTTATTCAGGTGGTTGATGCGCCGCGCGCCGCTTATGAAGTCAGCAATCTGGAACTGGCGATCATCAACCTGACCATGACCAACATCCGTACCGTGCTCGGCTCGATGGAGCTGGACGAGATGCTGTCGCAGCGCGACAGCATTAATACCCGCCTGCTGCACATTGTCGATGAGGCGACCAATCCGTGGGGGTGAAAGTCACCCGTATTGAGATCCGCGACGTGCGCCCACCGGCGGAACTGATTGCCTCCATGAACGCCCAGATGAAGGCCGAACGTACCAAACGCGCCGATATCCTCGAAGCGGAAGGGGTGCGCCAGGCGGCCATCCTGCGCGCCGAAGGGGAAAAACAGTCGCAGATCCTGAAAGCGGAAGGCGATCGTCAGTCGGCATTCCTGCAGGCGGAAGCGCGCGAACGTTCCGCCGAAGCCGAGGCCCGCGCCACGCAGATGGTGTCCGACGCCATCGCCGCCGGCGATATTCAGGCGGTGAACTACTTTGTGGCGCAGAAATACACCGACGCGCTGCAAAAGATCGGCTCCGCGAATAACAGCAAAGTGGTGATGATGCCGCTGGACGCCAGCAGCCTGCTGGGCTCGATCGCCGGGATCAGCGAGCTGCTGAAAGACAGCAGCAGCGAGCGGACTAAACGATGATCGCTGCTGGAGCTGATTGCGCATCCGCACTGGTTCTGGCTCACGCTGGGCGGTTTACTGCTGGCGGCGGAAATGCTCGGCGCCAGCGGCTACCTGCTGTGGAGCGGCGTGGCGGCGGTGCTGGTCGGCGATCATTGATGTGGCTGCTGCCTCCGTTCTCGTGGACGTGGCAGGGCATGATGTTCGCCGTCCTGACCGCTGCTGTGCGTGTTTTTCTGGTATCGCTGGCTGCGCTTTCGGGCGAAAGTGCGCAGCAGCCGCGGCGGTTCGCCGGGCTCAACCAGCGCGGCAGCCAGCTGATCGGCACCCGCCACGCTGACGTTAGACAGTGCGTTAAAAGACGGCGTCGGTCATGTGCGCATCGGCGACAGCAGCTGGCGCGTGCAGGCGGCGAGGAAGATCTTGCCGGCCGGCACCGAAGTAGAAGTGGTGATCGGCGTGGCAGGCATCACGCTGCTGATTCAGCCGCGTTTGCCGCCCTCCTGATGACCGCAGCCCGCCAGGTTATTGATGATGGGGCACTCGGCCCCGTCATCGCCCGGGCATTGGCTGCCGCCAGCGCCAGCAGGCGCGCGCGCATCGCGTGCAGCTCTTCAATATGCGCCTTTCGATCTCCGCCACCTTCTGCAGCGTGCGCGCTTTCACGTCGGCGCTGTGGCGCGCCGGATCGTTGAACAACGCCACCAGCTCGCGGCACTCTTCCAGGTTGAAGCCCACCTGCCGCGCCTGGCGCAGCAGCGTCAGCTCATCCAGGTGCCTGCGCGCAATAGCTGCGATAGCCGTTATCGCTGCGCATCGGCGGCGTAACCAGCCCTTTCTCTTCGTAAAAACGAATCGCTTTGCTGGTTAGCCCGGTTTTTTTTGCCACATCGCTGATATTCATCTTTCCCTCCTTGACCTTCCCCTTGATGGAAGGTTTAAGCTTCATAACGTAGTGAAAACCTTGCAGGCGGTCAACACCTGAACAACCGCTCTTTAAACGAGGAGTTCAATCATGTCACACACCACTATTACTGGCTCTGGACGGCTTGTCCTGTGGCCACTGTGTTAAACGCGTTAAAGAGGCGCTGGAACAGCGCAGCGATGTGGAACAGGCCGAGGTAACGCAGCAGGAAGCGCGCGTCACCGGCGCAGCCAGCGCCAGCGATCTGATTGCCACCGTTGAGCAGGCTGGTTATCACGCCACGCTGAAAAATGAGGCGTCCAGCCCAAAGCCTGATCCGTTGCCAGCTCAGGAGCCGCAGCCGGAGGCGCTGACAGCGGCCAGCTCTCCTGGCATCCGGGCAGAAGAGAATCTTGATGCGGTGCACCAGCTGCTGATCAGCGGCATGAGCTGCGCCAGCTGCGTCAGCCGCGTCCAGCAGGCGTTGCAGAGCGTGCCCGGCGTAGAGCAGGCGCGCGTCAATCTGGCGGAGCGCAGCGCGCTGGTGATGGGCGATGCCGTACCCGCAGGCGCTGGTGCAGCGGCCGTAGAAAAAGCGGGCTATCGGCGCCGAAGTGATCGAAGATGAAACCAAACCCGCCGCGAGCGCCAGCAGGTCAATGCACCGCAGGCGCCAACATGAGCCGCTTTAGCTGGCAGGCGGCGCTGGCGCTGATCGTCGGCGTGCCGATGATGGTCTGGGGCATGCTCGGCGATCACATGATGCTCAACGACGGAGCAACCAGACGCCTCTGGCTGCTGGTCGGCGCCATCACCCTGGCGGTGATGGTGTTCGCCGGCGGGCACTTCTATCGCAGCGCCTGGCGTGCGCTGATGAACCGTACCGCCACCATGGACACCCTGGTGGCGCTCGGTACCGGCGCGGCCTGGCTCTACTCGATGAGCGTCGCGCTTTGGCCCAGTTTCTTCCCGATGGAGGCGCGCCATCTCTATTATGAAGCCAGCGCGATGATCATCGGCCTGATTAACCTCGGCCATGCGCTGGAACAGCGCGCCCGCCAGCGCTCCTCGCAGGCGCTGGAGCGGTTGCTGGATTTAACCCCGCCGACGGCCCGCGTGGTCACGGACGAAGGGGAAAAGAGCGTCTTCCGCTGGCGGAGGTTCAGCCCGGCATGACGCTGCGGCTGACCACCGGCGATCGCGTGCCGGTCGACGGCGAAGTCGAGCCAGGGCGAAGCCTGGCTCGATGAAGCGATGCTGACCGGCGAAGCGGTGCCGCAGCAGAAAGGCCCCGGCGATACGGTGCATGCCGGGACGGTGGTGCAGGACGGCAGCGTGCTGTTCACCGCCAGCGCCATCGGCAGCCAAACCACGCTGGCGCGCATCATCAAACTGGTGCGTCAGGCGCAGAGCAGCAAGCCGGAAATCGGCCAGCTGGCCGACCGCATCTCGGCGGTGTTTGTGCCGGTGGTGGTGGCGATCGCCCTGTTCAGCGCGGCGATCTGGTACTTCTTCGGTCCGCAGCCGCAGCTGGTCTATACGCTGGTGATCGCCACCACGGTGCTGATCATCGCCTGTCCGTGTGCGCTGGGCTTGGCGACGCCGATGTCGATCATCTCCGGCGTCGGCCGCGCGGCCGAGTTCGGCGTGCTGGTGCGCGATGCCGACGCCCTGCAGCGGGCCAGTCAGCTGGACACCCTGGTGTTTGATAAAACCGGCACCCTGACCCGGGGCAAACCGCAGGTGGGCGAGGTTCTGCTGTAATCAGCGACTGGGATCGTCAGCAGGCGATCTGCTGGGCCGCCGCCCAGCTGGAGCAAGGGTCCAGCCATCCGCTGGCGCGCGCCATCGTGGCGCCGCCGCACCGACCGTCAGTGCCGCGCCGATGTTGCGCAGTTCCGCACCCTGCGCGGCGTCGGCGTCAGCGGGACGGTCGATGACAGAACGCTGCTGCTGGGCAACGCGGCGCTGCTGGAAGAGCAGCACATTGACCTGCGCGCCGCACAGCAGGATATCGCGCGACTTGCTGCGCCCAGGCCGGCGCCGACGCCGGTGCTGCTGGCGGTGGTATGGGCAGGCGGCCGCGCTGTTCGCCATTCGCGATCCGCTGCGCGAAGACAGCGTCGCGGCGCTGCAGCGCCTGCACCAGCAGGGCTATCGTCTGGTGATGCTGACCGGCGACAACCCGACCACTGCCAACGCCATCGCCAAAGAAGCCGGCATCGATGAGGTGATTGCCGGCGTGCTGCCGGACGGCAAAGCGGAGGCGATCAAGCAGCTGCAACAGCAGGGCCGCAGCGTGGCGATGGTCGGCGACGGCATCAACGACGCCCCGGCGCTGGCGCAGGCGGATGTGGGGATCGCCATGGGCGGCGGCAGCGATGTCGCCATTGAAACCGCGGCCATCACGCTGATGCGCCACAGCCTGCACGGCGTGGCCGATGCGCTGGCGATGTCGAAGGCCACGCTGCGCAACATGAAGCAGAACCTGCTGGGCGCCTTTATCTACAACACGCTGGGTATTCCGATCGCTGCCGGCGTGCTCTATCCGCTGACCGGCACGCTGCTTAGCCCGGTAGTCGCGGGCGCGGCGATGGCGCTGTCGTCGATTACCGTGGTCAGCAACGCCAACCGGCTGCTGCGTTTTAAACCCAGGAAGTGATCGCAGCGGCAATAGCAACCTCTGCCCTGTCTTTCGCTGAGCGAAATCGCTAGCATGAATGACGATTTTCCCTCGCCTTTCATGTGAAAAGGACACGTTGCATGAGCCACGCCGTGTGTGTCACGCCGCCTCGCAACAGCTGGCCAGCGGCCTGTTCCCCGCCAAGTTACGGCTGGCCCGCCTTGGATATCACTCTGCCGGGCGACCGCCGTCTGCATCTGGTTGGCAGCATCCATATGGGCACGCGTCGATATGTCGCCGCTGCCGCCCCGGCTTGCTGCGCCAGCTGCAGAAAGCCGATGCGCTGATCGTCGAAGCGGATATTACCCGCGGCAGTTCACCATTCAGTGAGGGTGAAGCGTATCCGCCGCTGGCAACGCGGCTGACGCCAGAGACGCTGCAACAGCTGACGGCGCTGTGCGATGAGCTGTCACTGAACATCGCGCTGTTTGATACCTTGCCGTTCTGGCAAATCGCGCTGATGCTGCAGGCGCAGCAGGCGCAGCGGCTGGGGCTGCGGCCGGAGTACGGCATTGACTATCAGCTGCTGCAGGCAGCGCAGGCGGCAGGAAAACGCATTATTGAGCTGGAAGGGCCGGAAACGCAGATCGCGTTGCTGAAATCACTACCGCAGGACGGCCTGGCGCTGCTGCTGGATACGCTGGAGCACTGGCACACCAACGCGCGGCTGCTGCAAACCATGATGAGCTGGTGGCTGGATGCGCCGCCAGCCAGCCAGCCGGTGGCGCTGCCGACTACGTTCAGCAGTGAACTGAACGATACCCTGATGCGCAACCGTAATCAGCACTGGCGCGAGCTGCTGCAGGCGCTGCCGCGCGGGCGCTATGTGGTGGCGGTCGGTGCATTGCATCTGTACGGCGAAGACAATTTGCCGCAGCTGCTGAAGCCGCAGGGCTAAAAAAGAGGCCAATATTGCTATTGGCCCGTCAAAGAGGAATTTGTTTATGATTTTGGTTATCGCCAGGGTGACTGGCGCCGGCCAATTTTCGCGCAAAGTTCAGATTTTCGCCAGTACTTTCACGCAAACCGAGATAAGAATTTTCGTAGCAAGGATTGAATATGACACCCGCCGTAAAACTGCTGGAAAAACAACAGGTCGCTTTTACCCTGCATCCCTACGAGCATGACAGCCATGAAACCAACTTCGGTGACGAAGCGGTGCGCAAGCTGGGGCTGGATGCGCGCCAGGTGTTTAAAACCCTGCTGGTGGCGCTGAACGGCGATGGCAAAGCCCTGGCGGTGGCGGTGACGCCGGTCGCCTCACAGCTGGATCTGAAAAAGGTCGCCAAAGCGCTGGGGGCGAAGAAGGCGGATATGGCCGATCCGCAGCTGGCGCAGCGCGTCACCGGCTATCTGGTGGGCGGCATCAGTCCGCTGGGGCAGAAAAAGCGGCTGCCGACGGTGATCGATCAGCCAGGCGCAGCGAATTCGCCACCATCTATATTTCCGGCGGCAAGCGCGGGCTGGATATCGAGCTGGCCGCGCAGGATCTGGCACGGTTGCTGGATGCCACGCTGGCTGACGTGGCGCGCCGCGATTAATCAGGCTGCTGCGCGCACAGCTGGTCGATCATCCAGCGCCCGGCCGGGCCCGGCGGATTGCGCCGCGACCAGATGACATCCACCGCAATATGCTGCGGCCAGCCCGGCACCGGCAGCTCGCGCAAGACCTGATGACCAAACTGCTGCACCAGCCAGCGCGGCAGTACGCTCCAGCCAAACCCCTGCTCCGCCATCTCCAGCAACAACAGATAAGTTGGGGCCGACCAGGTGCGGCCCGCCGGCAGCGGCTGGCGGGTTTCCACCCAGGTATTGAGCCGCAGCTGACGCAATTCGCCCAGCTGCGCCTCGCTCACCTGCGAACGGGCTGCCAGCGGGTGATCCTGATGCAGGAAAATCGCCATTTGCGCTTCAACCTGCAGTCGCGCCACCGCCAGATCCGGCGGCAAACGCGGCTGGGCGCGCACCACGCCAAGATGCACGCGCCCGGCCTGCAATAAATCCAGCACATCCTCATCTTCCGCAATCATGCATTCAAACTCGATATCCGGATAGCGTGCCTCAAAGCGCGTCAGCAGATTTTCATGGTGATCAGCCTGCCAGAAGTCGGAAATGGCCAGGCTGAGGCGCGGCTCAACGCCTTGCGACAGCCGCACCGCCAGTTCATCCAGCCGCTGGCTGGCAGCAAGAATTTGCTGCACCTGCGCCAGCGCGCGCTGGCCCTGAGCGGTCAGCACCGGCTGGCGACCGCTGCGATCAAACAGCGCAAAGCCTAAGTCATCTTCGAGATTGGCCACCGCACTACTGATGGTGGACTGACTTTTTGCCAGCGCACGCGCCGCTGCGGAAAACGAGCCGCTGGCGACGGTCTGGACAAATGCCTCAAGGGATTCTGGTGAGTACTTCATGCTGAACCATCGCTTTTATCGATAGGTAATCATTTTATCTTAGCATTGTGCAGTGAGAAAATGCGTGGCGTAACTCAAAAGGAGGTTTATATGCGTACCCGTTCACTGAAAGAACGTTTTTGTCATGCCGCAGGCTTTGAAGGGTTAGCGATCGTCACGGTTGCGCCGCTGGCCGCCTGGGTCATGGATAAACCGCTGTTTCAGATGGGCGCGCTGGCGATTATGCTGTCGACCGTCGCCATGCTGTGGAACATCATTTATAACAGCGGTTTTGACCGCCTCTGTCCGCCGCAGCGCCAGCGCGGTCTCGGCCTGCGCGCGCTGCATGCGCTCGGCTTTGAAGGCGGCTTTATCCTTATTGGCCTGCCGATTGCCGCGTGGATGTTGCACATTTCGCTGCTGGACGCTTTCCTGCTGGAAGTGGCGTTCTTTCTGTTCTTTCTGCCCTACACTATGGCTTACAACTGGGCATGGGATAAGCTGCGCCAGCGCTGGGTGAGCCAGAAATCCTGCCGCGCCTGAAAAACTACGGGCGGCTGAAGTGCCGCCCGTTTTGTCACTCGTGCGCCGCGCGCGGCCAGATCCACGCCAGGATCATCTGCGGATAGCTGCGCTTCTTTTGCTTCTCCAGCGCTTTGTCGCGCTCCTCAACCTGCTGCGGTGTCAGGTGCACAATCTGCGGTGGCGCATAATCGGCGACGCGCAGCGGTGAGTGCTGACTGACATAGCTGCGCAGCACCTCGGCATCACGCAGTCCGCTGTTGCGGAAACCAGCATGGCCATCAATCACCGGGTAGCCGTCGCCGCCGCTGGCGTTAAAACTGTTGGTGGCCATGCGATAGGTTTTATCCAGCTGCAGCGGCTCGCCATTGATTTTCACTGCGCTGACGCTTTTGCCATCGGCCACCAGGCTGATGTTGCTGAACTGCGCGAAACCGCCGGAATCAGCTTTGATATTCGCCACCGTCGCCAGGTAGTTCAGCAGCTCTTTGCCCGTCAGCGTCACGGACACTACCTGATTGCCAAACGGCTGGATCTGCAACAGATCGCGCCAGCTGATCTCGCCCTGCGCCAGCGAGGTGCGAATACCGCCGCCGCTGATAACGGCAAAATCGGCCTGAGTGGCCGCCATCTGCGCGCGCAGAATCAGCTGAGCCAGCGGCATTTGTTCAAAGCGCACCTTGCTGCGGTCGCCATCAAACACGCTGTCGCTGCGACCCACGTTGACCGCCAGCTGTTTGCCGGCGCGCAGCTGATACGGCGTCAGCAGCTTCATCATTGCGCCGTTCTGCGCTATCGCTTCCTGATACGGCAGCCAGGTTTCGCTGCCATCAAGGTTCTTCACCTTCTTCTTCAGGTTGACCGGAATCAGCTGATAGTGCACCAGCTTCAGCTCACCGTTGCGGAATTCGAAATCGGCGCGGCCGACGTATTTGCCCCACTCATGCGCCTGCACGATCCAGATGCCGTTCTGGCGATCCGGCGAGCACGGCGTGCCCGGCACATAATCCACCCGCTGACGGTTCTCTCGCCATGCACACCGGATCCTGCGAGTGGCCGCCGACGATCATGTCAAGATACCCGGCCGGCAGGCTGCGCGCCATCTCCACGTCGCCCGGCGCGTTGGAGCCGTGCTCGCCGTTGTCGTAGTGCCCCATGTGGGTAGCGGCGATGATCACGTCCGGCTTGTCGCTGGCGCGCAGTTCCGCCACCGCTTTTTCCGTCTCTTTCACCGGATCGCGAATCTCGATCTCGGTGAAGTACTCCGGATTGCCGATTTTTGGCGCAGGTGTCAGTCGGTGGTCAGGCCGATCACCGCAATCTTCAGCCCCATACGATTGAATATCGCCCAAGGCTTAAACAGGCGCTGGTCGGTGCTTTTGGGATAAATGTTGGCGGACAGCAACGGGAACTTCGCCCATTTCTCCTGCTGGCGCAGCACGCTCAGCGGGTTGTCGAATTCGTGGTTGCCGACCGCCATCGCGTCATAACCCATCAGGTTCATGCCGCGAAAGTCCGGCTCGGCGTCCTGCAGATCCGATTCCGGCACGCCGGTATTGATATCGCCCCCCGACAGCAGCAGCACGCTGCCGCCCTGCGCCGCCACTTCCTACGAATGCCGTCCACCAGCGTTTTTTGCGCGGCCAGGCCATATTCGCCGTGATCGTTGTGCCAGAAGTGGCCGTGATGATCGTTGGTGTGCAGAATGGTGATGGCGATAGCTGCGGTCCGGCTGCCACGCCTGCGCCAGCAGCGGCAACAGCAGCATAATCAGCGCCAGCCAGCGCCCTCTGTGCGGTGATAACAACAAAGCGATGGCGGATCTCCGTGTATTAAATGGCTTTTATGATGAGGGCGAAATTGTAGCGCGAATTAATGACTGCTGTTTTCGCCCTTTTGCGATGTCGCACAGTTCGCCCTTTAACTCAAGGCCAAAGGCGAATACAGTCATGCATGACGTAACAATCTGATAACGAAATTCCCACCCCTTCAGGATCTTTATGGCAAGTGAACAGACGTTAACCCCGACGCGGCGCACCGGGCGTACCGCTTTCGGCATTCTTGGCGCCATCAGCCTCTCGCACCTGCTCAACGATATGATCCAGTCGCTGATCCTGGCGATTTACCCGCTGCTGCAGGCCGATTTTCACCTCAGCTTCGTGCAGATCGGCATGATTACCCTGACCTATCAGCTGACGGCCTCGCTGCTGCAGCCGCTGATTGGCTATTACACCGATAAATACCCGATGCCGTGGTCGCTGCCGATCGGCATGGGCTTTACCCTGTGCGGTCTGGTGCTGCTGGCCATGGCGGGCAGTTTTGCAGCGTGCTGATGGCCGCCGCGCTGGTGGGCACCGGCTCGTCGGTGTTCCATCCGGAATCCTCGCGCGTGGCGCGGATGGCCTCCGGCGGCCGTCACGGGCTGGCGCAGTCGCTTTTCCAGGTGGGCGGCAACTTTGGCAGCTCGCTCGGCCCGCTGCTGGCCGCGGTGATCATTGCGCCTTACGGTAAAGGCAACGTCGCCTGGTTTGTGCTGGCCGCGCTGCTGGCGATCATCGTGCTGGTGCAGGTCAGCCGCTGGTATGCAGCCGCTCAGCACCGCGTCAACAAAGGAAAGCCGCTAAGCCAGCAGGCCGCGTAATCCCCTGCCGCGCAATAAGGTTATCCTGGCGGTCGGCATCCTGCTGGTGCTGATTTTCTCCAAATACTTCTATATGGCGAGCATCAGCAGCTATTACACCTTTTATCTGATGCAAAAATTCGGATTATCGGTGCAGAACGCGCAGATCCACCTGTTTGCCTTCCTGTTTGCGGTTGCCGCCGGCACCGTCATCGGCGGGCCTGTGGGCGATAAGATCGGGCGTAAATATGTCATTTGGGGCTCTATCCTCGGCGTGGCGCCGTTTACCCTCGTTTTACCGTACGCCAGCCTTGAATGGACGGGAATTTTGACCGTGATTATTGGTTTTATCCTCGCCTCGGCGTTTTCCGCCATTCTGGTCTATGCCCAGGAGCTGCTGCCTGGCCGTATCGGCATGGTTTCCGGGCTGTTTTTCGGTTTTGCCTTCGGCATGGGCGGGCTGGGCGCGGCGGTGCTGGGGATGGTTGCCGATCACACCAGCATCTTCCTGGTTTATAAAATCTGCGCTTTCCTGCCACTTCTTGGGATGTTGACCATATTCCTGCCTGATAACCGCCCAGCAAAAAGCGCTGAGCCCTTTCGGGCAGCCAACTATGCGTTTTCTCTGCCCCCTGATGCCATGGGTTTCTGCATAAGGGTATCCTCGCCGATATCGCTGAGATATCTGTTATTCAAAATAGCGCTTCGGCTGCGTTTTTGTCTCATTTTTTCAATTTTTTCGTCTTTCACCGCACAATTATTCATAAACATAAGCTGGCGAAAATTGTCATAAACTGTATCACTATTACTGGTTTTTGGGTTTTTCATCAAAGCGTGGGATACATCGCACAACGAAAGGAGACGGAATGCATCACGCCACACCGCTTATCACCACCATTGTCGGTGGACTTGTGCTCGCCTTTATCCTCGGCATGCTTGCCAATAACCTGCGTATTTCTCCTCTGGTCGGCTATCTGCTGGCGGGTGTGCTGGCGGGGCCGTTTACGCCGGGCTTCGTCGCGGATACCAAACTGGCCCCCGAACTGGCGGAACTGGGCGTGATTCTGCTGATGTTCGGCGTCGGCCTGCACTTCTCGCTGAAGGATTTGATGGCGGTAAAGTCGATCGCCATTCCCGGAGCGATCGCGCAGATAGCCGTCGCGACGCTGCTGGGGATGGCGCTTTCCTGGGCGCTGGGCTGGTCGTTGATGACCGGTATCGTGTTTGGCCTGTGTCTCTCCACCGCCAGTACCGTGGTGCTGCTGCGCGCGCTGGAGGAGCGGCAGCTGATTGACAGCCAGCGCGGGCAAATCGCCATCGGCTGGCTGATCGTTGAAGATCTGGTGATGGTGCTGACGCTGGTGCTGCTGCCCGCCGTCGCCGGCATGCTGGAGCAGGGAAACGTCGGCGGCCGACGCTGCTGGCGTTGGACCTGTGCCTCACCATCGGTAAGGTCGTGGCCTTTATCGCCATGATGATGGTGGTCGGCCGCCGTCTGGTGCCGTGGATCCTGTCCAGCAGCGCCGCCACCGGCTCGCGCGAGCTGTTCACCCTCTCCGTGCTGGCGCTGGCGCTGGGCATCGCCTTTGGCGCGGTGGAGCTGTTTGATGTCTCCTTCGCCCTGGGCGCCTTCTTCGCCGGGATGGTGCTGAACGAATCCGAGCTGAGCCACCGGGCGGCGCACGACACGCTGCCGCTGCGCGATGCGTTTGCCGTGCTGTTCTTCGTCTCCGTCGGCATGCTGTTCGACCCGATGATCCTGATCCAGCAGCCGCTGGCGGTGCTGGGTACGCTGGCGATCATCATTTTCGGCAAGTCGCTGGCCGCCTTCTTCCTGGTGCGCGCTGTTCGGCCACTCGCCGCGCACCGCGCTGACCATTGCCGCCAGCCTGGCGCAGATTGGCGAGTTCGCCTTTATTCTGGCCGGCCTGGGCATGTCGCTGGGCCTGCTGCCGCAGGCGGGGCAAAACCTGGTGCTGGCGGGGGCGATCCTGTCGATTATGCTGAACCCGGTGCTGTTTACCCTGCTGGAGAAATACCTCGACAAAACCGAAACGCTGGAAGAGCAGACGCTGGAAGAGGCCATCGAAGAAGAGAAGCAGATCCCGGTGGATATTTGCAATCACGCCCTGCTGGTCGGCTTTGGCCGCGTCGGCAGCCTGCTGGGCGAGAAGCTGATGGCGCAGGGCATTCCGCTGGTGGTGATTGAGACCTCGCGCACCCGCGTCGACGAGCTGCGCGAGCGCGGTATTCGCGCGGTGCTGGGCAATGCGGCAAACGAAGAGATCATGAATCTGGCGCATCTGGACTGCGCCCGCTGGCTGCTGCTGACCATCCCCAACGGCTATGAAGCCGGTGAGATTGTGGCCTCCGCGCGCGAGAAGCGCCCAAACATTGAGATTATCGCCCGGGCGCACTATGACGACGAAGTGGAGTACATTACCGAGCGCGGCGCCAATCAGGTGGTGATGGGCGAGCGCGAGATCGCCAACACCATGCTGACGCTGCTGGAGAAACCGCGCAAAACCCGGTTGATGACGCGAGTGCCCGGTTTAACCGACGGTATTAGTTTGCCGGTCGCCCTGAATGGCGCCCCTCACGCCTAAGGTGCGCCGCCATGGAGACCCATGTAGGGTGCGCATTCATGCGCACCGTTTCACACAGCGCAGTCATCCATGACGGATCGCTGGTCAACCCGCCGTTATTACCTGTCCCAGTACGCCTCTTCGAGGCTGTCTTCCCGCTCCGGCAGGCCACGCGTTAGGCGCGGTGAGTGCTGGTTCAGCACCTGATAGCTCACGCGGTTGGCGTATTTGCACACCTGCGCCAGCGACGAATAGGTCAGCCAGTTGCTGAACTTGTGCTTGCTGGAATTCGGCACGTTGGTTTTGGCGGTGGTAGGCGTTGGCGGTAATGTCGTGCAGCAGCGCCGCCAGCGCGCCGTCGCCGGCGCCGTTGGTGTTCATGATCTTCTCCGGCCCGCCCATGTATGGCGCGATGTGCGAGTAGATGCGCAGCGGGTTCTGGCAATCTTTATGGCGCATGGCGCGGCTGAACTCGTACTGGTTGAACTCGGCAATCGCCCCCGGCAGCAGCGGGTGCTGGGTTTTGCGCTTGCTCGTCCTCTTCGGTGAAGCCGGCCATATACAGCCCGACCGGGCCGGCGGTGCAGAGCACCAGATCCACCCAGTCCAGCGCCTTATCGGACGCCAGCAGCGGATCGCTTTCGCCGGTCAGCGCGTCCGCTTCCTCTTCGTTCATCGCCAGAATCGAGACGTGCTCTTTCAGGAAGTCGCCTGCCACCACTGCGGGTTATCGGCAATCACGTATTTGGTGCCCAGCGTCAGCACCACCGGCACATCGTGCTTTTTGGCGTACTCAATCGCCTGCAGGGTCGCTTCCGGCATCGGCTCGCCCGGCTTGCAGCGCACCAGGTAGGAGGTCAGCACCAGCGCCGAGGCGCCCGCAATCACCTCTTCCGGAATGCTTTCCGCGCGCAGCTGGTTCATCTGGCCAGGGCTGATGGCAAAGGTCCGCTCGCCGCTGTTCGCCGATCAGCGTAAAGCAGCGGCCAATGGCGCCATCGACGCCCTGCAGGTAGTTCAGATCGGTACGGCTGGAGGTATTGCACAGATAGCGGTAGGCGTAGCCGCCGATTTCCACGTTGCTGCACATCACGCCGAGCAGCACCGAACGGTCGTCGGCCAGCACGGAGTAGTTGTGCATGGTATTGCCGATGGTGCCGCCGGCGAACTGATGGGTAATCAGGTTTTCGCGCACCAGCTCCTGGTACAGCGCTTCGGCAACGTCGCATCTTCGATCACCAGCGAGTGCCCGGCGCTCAGGCCGTAGCGCGGCGACAAACGCATCATCCACTTTCGCCTCAATATCCACCAGCGTCTGATCGATACCGACCACCCACGCCGCGCTGGTTTCATTTTCTGGCTGGATTTGCTGCAGGAGCGGATCGCGGGCGTTGACGGGGAAATAGTGTTTGGATTTGCGTTTACCGGGAAATTTCATGGTCTGAACTGTACGAAGAATATGGGCCGGGAATGGTAACACAAACCCGGCCCGCAGGGCGGCCTCAGCGGCGGCGCTTGTCACCAGCGAGACCATCATGTCGATATGCTCAGGCGAGTCGTTAAGCGCCGGAATGTATTCATACTTCTCGCCGCCAGCCTCCAGGAAAAATTCCCGGTTTTGCACCGCGATCTCCTCCAGCGTTTCCAGGCAGTCGGCCGAAAAGCCCGGCGACATCACCTGAATATGCTTCACGCCCTTCTCGCCGGCAGCCTTTTCAGGGTTTCATCGGTGTACGGCGTCAGCCACGGCTCGCGGCCGAAGCGCGACTGGAAGGTCATCATCACCTTCTCCGGCGGCAGGCCGAGCGCGGAGACCAGCTCGCGCGTGGTATCGCGGCAGCGCTGCGGGTAATCGTCCCCTTCATTGGCGAAACGCTGCGGAATCCCGTGATAAGAGAGCAGCAGCAGATCCGGCTCGCCGTGCTTTGCAAACGACGCGCGCGCACGCGTTGGCCTTCAGCGCGGCGATGTAGGCCGGATGTTCGGCGTAATCGCGGATAAAGGCCACTTCCGGCATGGGAACGCGGCGGTGCCTCGCTCCAGAAGCTGGCCGCCAGGCCATCCCAGACGGCCGCCACCGTGGAGCAGGAGTACTGCGGGTAGAGCGCCAGCACCACGATATGGTCCACGCCCTGCGCCAGCAGGCGCTCCACCGCGCTTTCGAGAGGACGGTTTGCCGTAGCTCATGCCGAGCGCGACGGGCATATCCGGCAGGCGGGCGGCCAGCGCTTTTTCCTGGCGACGGCTGTAGACCATCAGCGGCGAGCCCTCTTCCATCCACACGGACTGATAGAGTTTCGCGACGCGCGGAGAACGAATCGGCAGAATGACGCCACGCAGCAGCGGCCACCACAGCAGTCGCGGAAAATCCACGACGCGCGTGTCGCTTAAAAATTGTCGCAGGTAGCGTTTTACCGCGTCTGATGTAGGTGCTTCTGGAGTGCCCAGATTGGCAAGCAGGATGCCGGGCTTTTCTTGCCTCATTCCGCCTATTTCCTTCATGCCTCTTAGACAATGGTTTGAATGGGTTGTCAATTGTAGCGGAAATGCGTTTAAACGGAAACCCATTGCTGCAATAGGTAAGATGAGAATATTTCTCACCCGGGGGCCCGGGTGAGAGGAGCGCAATTAGCCGAGGATTTTTTCCAGCTCTGCACGTACGTCAGCCACGGCTTTGGTGCCGTCGACTTTGGCGTATTTGGTGTTACCCGCCTGCGCTTCTTTGGTGTAGTAGCCGATCAGCGGCGCGGTCATCTGATGGTATTCCACCAGGCGCTTACGCACGGTCTCTTCCTGATCGTCTTTACGGGTGGTCAGCTCTTCGCCGGTCACGTCGTCTTTGCCTTCAACTTTAGGCGGGTTGAATTTGATGTGGTAAACGCGGCCAGAAGCGGCGCGTGTACGCGACGGCCAACGATGCGGTCAACGATCAGCTCGTCCGGTACGTCGAACTCCAGAACGTAATCCACGTTGATGCCCGCTTCTTTCATGGCGTCAGCCTGAGGAATGGTGCGTGGGAAGCCGTCCAGCAGGAAACCGTTACGGCAGTCTTCCTGAGCGATACGCTCTTTGACCAGCGCAATCACCAGCTCGTCGGTCACCAGCTTGCCTGCGTCCATGATGTCTTTCGCCTGTTTACCCAGCTCGGAGCCAGATTTAACAGCCGCGCGCAGCATGTCACCGGTGGAGATTTGCGGAATACCGTATTTCTCCATGATGAACTGAGCCTGAGTTCCTTTACCCGCGCCCGGAGCGCCAAGCAGAATAATACGCATTGCGAAAATCCCCTTGCGAATCGCATTGATCAATCTGAGAAGGCCAAGAACATACCATTATGACCCGCACACCACAAGGCAACGGGCCCCCGGGCGCTGAAAGGCTTACTTTGACCTGCTTTAGCGCGGTGCGCCAGTAGCAGGCGTATTTTTAAGAATTTCGGCTGTCTCTGAGCACCTCGCGCAGCCGTTTTTTTAGCGCAGCGGTGACGTTCTGCGGCTTATTGCCGTTGCCGCGTACGCTGACCGGCAAAAACAGGCGATGCGGCGCGGGCAGCAGCTGCATATCCGCGGGCAACGCTGGCAGCGCACTGCCGGGCGGCAAGGGCAGCAGCGCAAACGGCAGGCCGGGCTGGTGAATCGACTGCAGCGTGAAGGGCGTATCCAGCGTCAGGCTATCGACACTGGCAACGTTGAAGGGTTGCCATTCGTCCTGCGCCATGCACTCCAGCGCGCGTTCCGGCGCGTCACCCAGCGCCAGTCCCTGTTCGAACAGCCGCAGTTCGCTGCGCACCAGCGTACTAAAATCATGAGTACGCAGCGCAATCAGCACCAGATCGTCGCTCAGCATCGCATGCTGATTCAGCTGGGTGACAAACAGTCGTGCCTCGCTGATGAGTCGTTTATGCAATACGCTGGCGAAGGAGCCGGACGCGTGCGTCACGCCCTGGCTCTGGCAGGCACTGAGATTGCGCACCCGGCCCTGCTGCATATCGACGTGATCGACCAGCGCGATATTGCCCGCCATCATCGGCAGGGCCGGCAGCACGCTGAGTTCGCTGACCGGATATTGCGCGGCGTAGCGCGTCTGATTGCGCGCCTGCTCCTGGCGCAGAAACAGTTGCGAGAGCAGCACGCGCGCGATGTGCAGTGAAGGGGCAAAAAACAGATCGTAATTTTCCAGCCGATAGTGACGGGACAGCAAGCCGCGCAGCCGATCGCGCGCCGCCGCCCTGGCAGTAGCCTGTTGTGAAGTCATCACGTGACATTTCTCTTGGTTATTCTGCTGTGTGAAGCTGGCGCTGGCAGCGGACATCGCCGCTGCTGTACACAGCGCAGCCGGTCCGTCAACCCGCCAGATTAAGCAGGAAAGGTTAGGTTAATGCGGCTGGACATTAAAATGATATAAACTGACAATCCCTGTTAGGTTTTTACACAGGGGATGAGTATGACCGCGCTTCCGTCGTTACGTGCACTGCACTATTTTCATCAGGCGGCGCTGCATTGCAGCTTTAGCGTCGCGGCCGAATGTCTCCATGTCACCCACAGCGCCATCAGCCATCAGATTCGCCAGCTGGAGAGCTGGATGGGCAAACCCCTGTTCATCCGCACTAACGGGCGCGTGCGCTTAACCTCTCACGGCGAACGTCTGCTGGTGAGCTGCCAGAAAGCCTTTAGCGAACTCTCTACCACCTGCGTAAGTATTCGCACCGGGATGCGCAATCACCTGCGCGTTGCCTGTACCCCAAGTTTTTTATCCCAGTGGCTGATTCCGCGCATCAGCAGCTTTTACCAGCGCTATCCCGATATTGAAGTGCAATTTCAGCCGCAGGGCGAGATTGCTCAGCTGCGCAGCGAACACACCGATGTGCTGATCCTCAGTTATGAACAGGCGCCGGACGACGACATAGATGCCTCGCTCATCAGCGATGATTACGTTGGCCCGCTGTGCGCCCCACAGTACGCGGCGCGTTTTCACAGCGAGCAGGATCTGGCGTCGCTGCCGCTTTTGCACGCCGATACCCGCCTGCAGGCCTGGGCCGAATGGGCGAAGATCAGCGGCGTGCGCGGTAATTTTTGGCTGGGCAAACATTTCGATAATCTGACGCTGGCGATTCAGGCCGCGAGAAACGGGCTGGGCGTGATTGTGGCGCCGCGCCTGCTGGTGCGTCAGGAGCTGAACGACGGCACGCTGATTGCGCCGCTGGGGTTTGTGCGCGCCGACCGTGCCACCTGGATGATGACCAAGCGGTCACGCCAGCACGATGCGGAGATTACGTTGTTCCGGGATTGGCTGCGGGATGAAGCGCTGAAGTAAGCAAGGGCGGCATAAATAAAAAAAAGGTCGTCATTAATGACGACCTTACAGAGAGTGGACAGTTGTCGAATCGGTGACAGGTAACCTGTAGGGTCGGCATTCATGCCGACCGTTCCGATTACCGCACCGCGTTACGCCGTCAGCAACTGATTCATGCGGCGGATAAACTGGTTAGGATCGTCCAGCGTGCCGCGCTCGGCCAGCAGCGCCTGATCCAGCAGCAGTTCCACCCATTCGCCGAACTGCGCGTCATCCTGGGTATCGGCGGCGCGTTTCACCAGCTGATGCGCCGGGTTCAGTTCGAAGATGTATTTCACTTCCGGTGCCGCCTGGCCCGCTGCCGCGAACAGCTTCGCCATCTGCGTGCTCATCTCATCGGCATCGGTAGTGACAATCGCCGGGGTGTCGGTCAGACGATGGGTCAGACGCACCTCTTTCACCCGGTCGCCAAGCAGGTTTTTCACACGCTCAACGAACGGCTCCAGCGCTTTTTCAGCTTCTTTGGTGGACTCGTCCACTTCATCCGCCAGCTTGTCCAGCGACTCGTCGGCTTTCGCCACCGACTGGAACGCTTTGCCGTCGAACTCGGTCAGGTAGCTCATCATCCACTCGTCGATGCGATCGGACAGCAGCAACACTTCGATGCCTTTCTTGCGGAACAGCTCCAGGTGCGGGCTGCTCTTGGCGGCGGCGTAGCTGTCGGCGGTGATGTAGTAAATCTTCTCCTGCCCTTCCGCCATGCGACCGACATACTCTTCCAGCGACACGGTCTGTGCCGAGCTGTCGCCGTGGGTGGAGGCAAAGCGCAGCAGCTTGGCGATCGCTTCCTGGTTGCCGTTGTCTTCCGCCGGGCCCTCTTTCAGCACCAGCCCGAACTGCTGCCAGAATTTCTGGTAGCCTTCGGCGTCGTCTTTGGCCAACTTATCCAGCATCTGCAGCACGCGCTTGGTCAGCGCGCCGCGCAGATTTTGCGTCACGCGGCTGTCTTGCAGGATCTCGCGCGACACGTTCAGCGGCAGATCGTTGGAATCGATCAGGCCACGCACAAAGCGCAGGTAGTTCGGCATGAACTGCTCGGCGTCGTCCATGATGAACACGCGCTGCACGTACAGCTTCAGGCCGTGCTTGTGATCGCGGTTCCACATGTCCCACGGCGCCTGCGCCGGGATATACAGCAGGCTGGTGTACTCCTGCTTGCCTTCCACCCGGTTGTGGCTCCAGCTCAGCGGATCGGTGAAGTCGTGAGCGATGTGCTTGTAGAACTCTTTGTACTCTTCGTCGGTCACGTCCGCCTTGCTGCGGGTCCACAGGGCCTGCGCCTTGTTGATCTTCTCCCAGGTGACGGTATCGTCTTCTTCGTTTTTGCTTTCGATCTCTACCGGCAAGGCGATGTGATCGGAATATTTGCCGATCACCGAGCGCAGGCGCCAGGCGTCGAGGTACTCATCTTCGCCTTCGCGCAGATGCAGGGTGATTTCGGTGCCGCGGGTCTCTTTGGTGATATCGGCGATGGTGTAGTCGCCTTCGCCGGCGGACTCCCAGAACACGCCTTCGTCATCGGCGGCGCCGGCGGCGCGGGTGCGCACGGTCACTTTGTCCGCCACGATGAACGCCGAGTAGAAACCGACGCCGAACTGGCCGATGAGCTGGCTGTCTTTCGCCTGGTCAGAGCCCATGGACTCGAGGAACGCTTTGGTGCCGGATTTGGCGATGGTGCCGAGGTGGTCGATCACCTCGTCGCGGTTCATCCCGATGCCGTTATCGGCGATGGTCAGGGTGCGGTTCTCTTTATTGAACGAGACGCGCACGCGCAGCTCGCCGTCGCCTTCGTACAGATCCGGGTTGGACAGCGCGCGGAAGCGCAGCTTGTCCGCCGCATCCGAGGCGTTGGAAATCAGCTCACGCAGGAAAATTTCTTTGTTGGAATACAGGGAATGGATCATCAGGTGCAGAAGCTGTTTTACTTCTGACTGGAAACCACGGGTTTCTTGTCCTTTCATCTATGTCGACCTCAACAATGCCATTTAATGGGGTTTTAAAACGTTGAGTGAGAGATGGGGATACGGGGGGAAATTTTCAAGCGGAGGCCGCGCGCGCAGCCTCCGTTTGGTCAGAAAATAATCTTGTGACGTCCGGCCAGAGAGTGCGACAGCGTGGTGCCGTCCACCATCTCCAGCTCGCCGCCGACCGGCACGCCGTGGGCGATGCGGCTGGCGTCAACGCCATACTGCGAGCACAGCTCGGCAATATAGTTGGCGGTTGCCTCCCCTTCCACCGTGGGGTTGGTGGCGAGGATCACCTCTTTGATCGTTTCGGACTCAAGACGCTGTTCAAGGCGGTCAAGACCGATATCGTCCGGGCCAATACCGTCCAGCGGGGAGAGATGCCCCATCAGCACGAAATAGCGCCCGGAAAACTGCCCGGTTTGTTCGATGGCGTAGATGTCCGCCGGACTCTCCACCACGCAAATCTGGCCGTTTTCCTGACGACGCGGGTTCGTGCAGATGTTGCACACGTCCTGCTCGGTAAAGGTGCGGCAATCCGCACAGTGACCGATTTCTGACATGGCGCGGGTCAACGCCTGCGCCAGGCGCATCCCGCCGCTGCGGTCGCGCTGCAACAGCGTAAACGCCATGCGCTGCGCCGACTTCGGGCCAACGCCCGGCAGGCAGCGCAGTGCTTCCATTAACTGCTTGAGCAGCGGACTGGTTTGCATCAGAACGGCATCTTGAAGCCAGGCGGCAGCTGCATGCCGCTGGAGACGGAGGCCATTTTCTCTTTCTGGGTTTCGTCGATACGGCGCGCGGCATCGTTAAACGCGGCTGCAACCAGATCTTCCAGCATCTCTTTGTCGTCTTCCAGCAGGCTCGGATCGATTTCCACGCGACGGCAGTTGTGCGCACCGTTGATGGTCACTTTGACCAGACCGGCGCCGGATTCACCCGTGACTTCCAGCTGAGCGATCTCTTCCTGCATCTTCTGCATTTTTTCCTGCATCTGCTGGGCCTGCTTCATCAGGCCACCCAGACCGCCTTTTCCACCAAACATAGGCTTCTCTCTCTTTCACGTTTAAGGATTACAACCGTAAGTCAGACTCACGATCAAATGGGGCGAATACTCTCTTCATCCAGATCCGCGTCGAAGAACCGGCGCAGGGTCTGAATGTTGTTATCCGCAATAATCGCCTCGCGCGCCTGCGCGAGCTTCTCTTCATAAATGGCCTGGCGCCACTCCAGCGGCGTTTTCACTGCCGGATTATCATCTTCAATGATAGTCAATTCAACCGGCGCCCCTGTAGCCGGCGAGCGCCTGGCTCAGCGCCTCCTGCATCGCCTTTTGCGCGCCGGGGGAATTGAGGTGACGCTGGCCCGGACGCAGGTGCAGACGCACCTGATTGCCGTCCTGCTCTTTCCAGGCGTTCAGCGCGACCTGCTCGACCAGCTTCGGCAGCTGGAGTTTGCTGACCTCCGCCGCCCAGGCGTCGCGCGCAATGCGACTCTTCCGCCAGCTTCGCGGCCAGCTCCGGCGTTTTCTCATGCTCCAGCGCCTTTTTCAGCGCTTTCGGCGTGGCCACCTCTTCCTTCACCTCTTCGCTGATGGTGGTTGCCTTCCAGCGGTAAGCCTCTTCTTTCACCGGGGCTTTCTGCTCGAGCGCGGACGGTGCCGGACGCGACTGAACGCGCTCCGTTACCGAGGCCAGTCGTTCAAGCGCGGCGTTGTTCACCGGCCGCGCTCTTCCTGGCGCTGCCGGTTCACTCTTTTTTGGTTTGGTTACTCCCTGGGCACGCTGCAGCTGCCTCCGCGCCTGCAAGCAGCTGACTGGTGGCATCGGGCAAGTTATCCGGGGCCGGTGCCATATCGGGATCATCGGCCGGCGGTGGCGACCCATCCGGCGGCGGTGCCATCTGCGGCTGCGCGGCCGACAGCGGCTGCGGCTTTGGGCTGAGGCGCTGGCGCGGCAACGGCCGGCGCGGCCTGCGGCGGCAGCGACTGGCGCGCCACTTCCGGCTTCGGCAATGGCTGGCCTGCGGGTGGAACGCCAGCGCGCGCAGCAGCGTCATTTCAACGCCCATCCGGGGATCCGGCGCAAACGGTAACTCTTTGCGGCCAATCAGCAGCGTCTGGTAATAAAGCTGCACGTCGGCAGGCGGCACCGTGCGGGCCAGCTCACGCATCCGCTGTTCAATGGCGGCCATATCCGCGCCAAGGCGAGCGGGGGAGACAGCTGCACCATCGCCATGCGGTGCAGCAGGCGCGAGCATCTCCACCAGCAGCCCTTCCCACTCCACGCCGCGCGAAGCGGCCTCGTTCACCTGCGACATCACCCGTTCGCCGTTGGCGGCAATCATCGCTTCGATAAGCGACAGCGCCTGATCGTCATCCAGCGTGCCGAGCATGGTGCTGCCCGCGTCGGTGGAGAGCTTGCCGTCACCGCTGGCAATCGCCTGATCGGTCAGGCTTAGCGCATCACGCAGGCTGCCGTCGGCCGCGCGCGCCAGCAGCTGCAGGGCGCGCGGTTCGTGGACAATCTTCTCTTCATCAAGAATGTGCTCAAGCTGCTGCGCGGATCTGCTCAACGTCCAGCGCCTTCAGGTGGAACTGCAGGCAGCGCGACAGAATGGTGACCGGCAGCTTTTGCGGATCGGTGGTCGCCAGCAGGAACTTCACGTGCGCGGGCGGCTCTTCCAGCGTTTTCAGCAGGGCGTTAAAGCTGTGGCGCGACAGCATGTGCACTTCATCGATCAGGTAGACCTTGAAGCGGCCGCGCGCCGGGGCGTACTGCACGTTATCCAGCAGATCGCGGGTATCTTCCACTTTGGTGCGCGAGGCGGCGTCGATCTCGATCAGATCGACAAAGCGCCCCTGCTCGATCTCGCGGCAGTTATCACACTGGCCGCACGGCGTGGCGGTGATCCCGGTTTCGCAGTTGAGACCTTTGGCCAGCAGACGGGCAATAGAGGTTTTCCCGACGCCGCGGGTGCCGGAAAACAGATAGGCGTGATGGATGCGACCTAGCGACAAGCCGTTCGCCAGGGCCGTCAGCACATGTTCCTGACCGACAACGTCAGCAAAGGTTTGTGGTCGCCATTTACGGGCTAACACCTGATAACTCATGGGCAGGCTCTGCAACGCTGGAAGGTGAATTTAACCTGGCACAGCAGCACGCTCAGTTGCGCCGATTCTGCCGTGGGACTTAGGGGAAAAATGCGGTGACGCAAACCCTGTAGCAGGGCGCCGCGGTCTCGGCGGAATACGCCTGTCAGGGAGTGCAAAGAGAGGCGCCGCCGGGCATGAAGGCGGGCGGCGCGATGGCCTTAATGGCCGGGGAAAGGCACCAGGCTGTAGCAGTTGATACCCTGTTTTTCCAGGCGCTGTTCACCGCCGAGATCGAACAGGTTGATGATGAATGCCGCGTCGGTCACTTCACCGCCCAGACGGCGGATCAGTTTCACGGTCGCTTCAATGGTGCCGCCGGTTGCCAGCAGATCGTCCACCACCAGCACTTTGTCGCCCGGCTTGATCGCGTCAACGTGGATCTCCAGCTGGTCGGTGCCGTACTCCAGCTCATAGCTTTCGCTGAATGGTTTCACGCGGCAGTTTGCGCGGCTTACGCACCGGCACAAAACCCACGCCCAGTGCCAGCGCAACCGGTGCGCCGAACAGGAAGCCACGCGCTTCGGTACCCACTACTTTGGTGATCCCGGCGTTTTTATAACGCTCGACCAGCAGTTCAATGCTGAGCGCGTACGCTTTCGGGTCTTCCAGCAAGCTGGTGACATCACGGAACAGAATGCCCGGCTTCGGATAGTCCTGGATGCTTTTGATGCTGTTTTTCAGATATTCAAGCTGCTGCGCAGTTGCGGTCATAAAGGTTACGCCTGGAAAAATATCTGAAACAGTGTTGCTCCCACAGCGCCAATACCCGGAAACCGGGTTAAGCGACAGTTGTTTAACCTTTTGACAACCAGGGCAGCCGTGCTCGAAAACGGTCGAATTTACTGGCTGCGCGTGCAATAATTGCAACAGCCATGATGAGGCTTCAGTGCTTTTGTTGCTTTTCATCAACCACGGGGATCCGCCACATGAAGATAAGCAGGCAGGTCAGGATCGCCAGCAGCAGGATGCGCACCCACATCATTTTCACCAGCCATAATGAAATGGCGAAGGTGATGAGGATCACCACGATCGCGCGGCTTGGCGCCGGGCGGCATGGCCCGGTGTTTTTGCCAGTGCCGCAGATAGCCGCCAAACCATGAGCGGTAGAGCAGCCAGTGGTGAAAACGCGGCGACGAGCGGGCGAAGCACCAGGCCGCCAGCAGGATAAACGGCGTGGTCGGCAGTAAGGGTAAAACCACACCCAGCGTGCCAAGCACTACCGCGAGCCAGCCAAGGCTTAACAGTAAAATGCGCTGCATGCCAGATGCCTGAAAAATGTCACAACAGCGCTACGTTAACACAGACGGAATCGAAGTGATGCCTCAACTGCCCGCCCAACAGCGTCTGCACGCAATGATTGACACGCTGCGCCAGCAGATTGCGCAGCAGCCGGACGGTAGCTGCCGTCAGCCGCGCTTTGACGCGCAGCTGTTTCGCTGCAAAGGCACGCGACTGGCTGACTATCTGCAAGAGCTGCAGCACAATGCGGCGCAGCTCGCGGCGTCCGACAGTGATGCGTCGCGCCGCCAGTGGCTGGCGCAGAAGGTGCTGGACCAGATTGCCGCGCTGCAGCGCGAGTGCAGTAGCCAGCAACTGCGCGTGGTGCGTGAACGGCCGCGTCGCGATCCGCTGCAGCCGAAGCGTGATGAGTACCGCGGCTACGAAACGCGATTGCTGGCCATGCTGCAGCAGCGCGAACAGCACCTGGCACGCGCTGAAACGCTGAGCGTGCAGCAGCAGCTGATGCGCGAGGTGGAGATTCTGCAGGAGCGGCTGGCGCGCTGCCGCGCCGCGCTGCATAAACTGGAGATCGCGGCGCAGCCGTAAGCCGTTCGCTTTCCTCTATACTGGAAACAGCGCTGACGGGAGGAGAAGCATGACCCTTATCATCTGGATTATTATTGGCCTGGCTGCCGGCTGGCTGAAGCGGAGGGTGTTTCCCGGCCGTCCCGGCGGACTGGTGCCGACGCTGGTGCTGGCGGTGATCGGCGCGCTGATTGGCGGCTACATCGCCACGTATTTCACCACGGGCGACCTCGGTACGCTGCATCCGACGGGCTTTGCCGTGGCGCTGGCCGGTGCACTGCTGATGCTGCTGGTCGCCGCTAAACTACGTATTTAGGAGACACTATGACGCTGGATACCGCGCCGGACGACATCAAGCTGGCGGTCGATTTAATTCAGCTGCTGGAGGAAAACCAGGTACCCACGGCCACGGTGCTGGCTGCGCTGGCGATTGTCCAGCGCGATTACGAGCAGAAGCTGGCGGCCGAACGCAGCGCTTAGCGCGTGCCGGCGAGCGTCGGGCTCAGGCGCAGCATATCTATAAAGGCCTCTACCACCTGCGGCGCTTCACTCACCAGATCAAAACTTTGCGGATTGAATAACCAGCTCTCCATCATGCCGCTGATGTAGCCGCGCATCAGCAGCGCCGCCTGGCGGGTGTTGAGGCTGGCCGGGAGCTGCCCGGCCTCGATACAGCTGCGCAGCACCTCTTCGATGCGGTCATAACACGCCTGCAGCAGCCCCTGCTGCATCGCCATTAACGTCGACATTTCGCCAACGAACTCACATTTATGGAAGATAATCTCCATTAATGCGCGTCTTTGTGGATCCTTTGCTGTGGCTTCAAGGATATAGATCAGCATCGAACGCATTACAGAGAGTGGATCGTCAGGGAATTTTGCCCGATACTCAAGTTCCAGATCGTCGAGCCCGGCGTCGCAGCGCAGCCAGATTTCACTGAACAGATCGGCTTTATTTTTAAAATGCCAGTAGATCGCGCCGCGCGTCACGCCGGCGGCCGGGGCAATATCTGCCAGCGAGGTGGCGGCCACACCGTGTTCAGAAAAGTGAGCTAAAGCGGCATCCAGAATGTGTTGTCGGGTTTCCAGCGCTTGTTGTTTGGTTTTTCGTGCCATAGGTGGGTGAATTTACAGGAGTCAGATTTACATACATTTGTGAATGTATGTACCATAGCATGACCATAATATAAACGCAGCAATGGGTTTAGACTGTGATCCATTGATCAATTTGAAATCGGACACTCGAGGTTTACATATGAACAAAAACAGAGGGTTAACGCCTCTGGCGGTCGTTCTGATGCTTTCAGGCAGCTTAGCGCTAACAGGATGTGACGACAAAGAAACCCGGCAGCAAGGCGCCCATCAGCAGGCGCCAGAAGTGGGCGTTGTGACGCTCAAATCTGAACCTCTACAAATCACCACCGAATTACCAGGCCGTACAAATGCTTACCGCATTGCGGAAGTGCGTCCTCAGGTTAGCGGCATTATCCTGAAGCGTAACTTCACCGAAGGCGGTGATGTGAAGGCCGGTGAGTCTCTGTATCAGATTGATCCCGCAACCTATCAGGCGGCTTATGACAGCGCAAAAGGCGATCTGGCTAAAGCGCAGGCCGCGGCTAAAATTGCTCAGCTGACGGTGAACCGCTATCAAGCCACTGCTGGGTACCAAGTACATCAGCCAGCAGGATTACGATACCGCCGTGGCCAACGCCGCAGCAGGCTGACGCCGCCGTGGTGGCAGCCAAGGCGGCCGTGGAAACCGCGCGCATTAACCTGGCCTATACCAAAGTGACCTCGCCGATCAGCGGTCGTATTGGTAAATCTTCCGTGACGGAAGGGGCGCTGGTGCAGAACGGTCAGACCACTGCGCTGGCGACCGTGCAGCAGCTCGATCCGATCTACGTTGACGTCACCCAGTCCAGCAATGATTTCCTGCGCCTGAAACAGGAGCTGGCTAACGGCACCCTGAAACAGGAAAACGGCAAAGCCAAAGTGGAGCTGATTACCAACGACGGTATCAAGTTCCCGCAGGAAGGCACGCTGGAATTCTCTGACGTGACGGTCGACCAGACCACCGGCTCCATCACCTTACGTGCGATTTTCCCGAACCCGGACCAAAATCTGCTGCCGGGCATGTTCGTGCGCGCACGTCTGGAAGAAGGAACGAATCCAACCGCACTTCTGGTTCCACAGCAGGGTGTGACCCGTACGCCACGCGGCGATGCGAGCGCGCTGGTTGTTGGGGCAGATGACAAAGTCGAAACGCGCAATATCACCGCCACCCAGGCGATTGGCGACAAATGGCTGGTGACCGAAGGTCTGAAAGATGGCGATCGCGTGATTACCGTCGGTATTCAGCGTGCAAAAGGTTCGCCGGGCGCGCAGGTTAAAGCGCAGGAAGTGGCAAATCTGATGATAAGCGCACAAGCTTCGCCAGCCGGAAGCTCAGTCAGAACAAACCAAGTCTTAACTTAAACAGGAGCCGTTAAGACATGGCTAAGTTCTTTATCGATCGCCCCATATTTGCGTGGGTGATCGCCATCATCATCATGCTGGCGGGGGCACTTTCGATCCTCAAGCTGCCGGTCGCGCAATATCCAACGATTGCGCCGCCGGCGGTGACAATCTCCGCAACCTACCCGGGTGCTGATGCGAAAACGGTGCAGGACACCGTCACGCAGGTTATCGAACAGAACATGAACGGTATCGATAACCTGATGTACATGTCCTCCACCAGTGACTCCTCCGGTACGGTCACCATCACCCTGACCTTCCAGTCCGGCACCGACCCGGACATCGCGCAGGTGCAGGTGCAGAACAAGCTGCAGCTGGCCATGCCGCTGCTGCCGCAGGAAGTGCAGCAGCAGGGCATTCAGGTGAACAAATCGTCCAGCAGCTTCCTGATGGTCGCCGGTTTCGTCACCGAAGACGGCAGCATGACGCAGGACGACATTTCGGACTACGTGGCGTCCAACATCAAGGACCCGATCAGCCGTACGTCCGGCGTGGGTGACGTTCAGCTGTTCGGTTCCCAGTACGCGATGCGTATCTGGCTGGATCCGAACAAGCTGAACAACTACCAGCTGACGCCGGTTGACGTGATCAGCGCGATTAAAGCGCAGAACGCCCAGGTGGCCGCCGGTCAGCTGGGCGGTACGCCGCCGGTGCAGGGCCAGCAGCTTAACGCCTCGATCATCGCGCAGACCCGTCTGACCTCTGCCGAAGAGTTCGGCAACATCCTGCTGAAGGTCAATCAGGACGGTTCCCAGGTGCGCCTGCGCGACGTCGCCGAAGATTGACCTGGGCGGCGAGAACTACGAGCATCATCGCCCGGTACAACGGCAAGCCGGCGTCCGGTATCGGTATCAAGCTGGCCACCGGCGCCAACGCGCTGGACACCGCCAACGCGGTGAAAGCGGACCTGGCCAAGCTGGAACCGTTCTTCCCGCCGGGCCTGAAAATCGTTTACCCGTACGACACCACGCCGTTCGTCTAAGATCTCCATCCACGAAGTGGTGAAGACGCTGGTCGAAGCCATCGTGCTGGTGTTCCTGGTGATGTACCTGTTCCTGCAGAACTTCCGCGCCACGCTGATCCCGACCATCGCCGTGCCGGTGGTGCTGCTGGGCACCTTCGCGATCCTCGGTCGCCTTCGGCTTCTCGATCAACACCCTGACGATGTTCGGCATGGTGCTGGCCATCGGCCTGCTGGTGGACGACGCCATCGTGGTGGTGGAAAACGTCGAGCGGGTGATGGCGGAGGAGGGCCTGCCGCCGAAGGAAGCGACCCGTAAATCGATGGGCCAGATCCAGGGCGCGCTGGTGGGTATCGCCCTGGTGCTGTCGGCGGTATTCGTGCCGATGGCCTTCTTCGGCGGCTCCACCGGGGTGATCTACCGCCAGTTCTCGATCACCATCGTCTCGGCGATGGCGCTGTCGGTGCTGGTGGCGCTGATCCTGACGCCGGCGCTGTGCGCCACCATGCTCAAGCCGATCCAGAAAGGCGACCACGGCAAAAGCAGGCGGCTTCTTCGGCTGGTTCAACCGCATGTTTGATAAGAGCACGCACCACTACACCGACAGCGTGGGCAACATCCTGCGCAGCACCGGTCGCTACCTGCTGATCTATCTGCTGATCGTGGTCGGCATGGCTTTCCTGTTCCTGCGCCTGCCCACCTCGTTCCTGCCGGATGAAGACCAGGGCGTGCTGTTCCTGGCGCAGGCGCAGCTGCCTGCCGGTGCGACTCAGGAACGTACGCAGAAGGTGCTGGATCAGGTTACGGACTACTTCCTGACCAAAGAGAAAGACAACGTGAATTCGGTGTTTACCGTTAACGGCTTCGGCTTCGCCGGTCGCGGCCAGAACACCGGCATCGCCTTCGTCAGCCTGAAGCCATGGGATGAGCGTGGTGATGCCAGCCTGAAGGTGCCGGCGATTGCCGGACGTGCGATGCAGGCGCTGGGTCAGATCAAAGATGCGATGGTGTTCCCCTTCAACCTGCCGGCGATTGTCGAACTGGGTACCGCCACCGGCTTCGACTTCCAGCTGATCGACCAGGGCGGCCTGGGCCACGAGAAACTGACCGCAGGCGCGTAACCAGCTGTTTGGCATGGTTGCCGCGCAGCATCCGGATCCGCTGGTGGGCGTGCGTCCGAACGGCCTGGAAGATACGCCGCAGTACAAGCTCGACATCGACCAGGAGAAAGCCCAGGCGCTGGGCGTGTCGCTGTCCGACATCAACACCACGCTGGGTGCAGCCTGGGGCGGTCGCTACGTCAACGACTTCATCGACCGCGGTCGCGTGAAGAAAGTGTACGTGATGGGTCAGGCCGACTCGCGCATGCTGCCGGATGACATCAGCAACTGGTACGTGCGCAACAGCGCGGGCGGGGACGATGGTGCCGTTCTCCGCCTTCGCCACCGGCGAAGTGGGAATACGGTTCGCCGCGTCTGGAGCGCTACAACGGTCTGCCGTCGATGGAAATCCTGGGTCAGGCGGCGCCGGGCAAGAGCACCGGTGAAGCCATGAACCTGATGGAAGAGCTGGCGTCCAAGCTGCCTGCGGGCATCGGCTACGACTGGACCGGCATGTCCTATCAGGAACGCCTGTCCGGCAACCAGGCGCCGGCGCTGTACGCCATCTCGCTGATCGTGGTGTTCCTGTGTCTGGCGGCGCTGTATGAAAGCTGGTCGATTCCGTTCTCGGTCATGCTGGTGGTGCCGCTGGGCGTGATCGGTGCGCTGCTGGCCGCGACGATGCGCGGCCTGACCAACGACGTGTACTTCCAGGTGGGCCTGCTGACCACCATTGGCCTGTCGGCGAAGAACGCCATCCTGATCGTGGAATTCGCCAAGGACCTGATGGAGAAAGAAGGCAAAGGCCTGGTCGAGGCGACGCTGGAAGCCGTTCGTATGCGTCTGCGCCCGATCCTGATGACCTCGCTGGCGTTCATCCTCGGCGTGCTGCCGCTGGCGATCAGCACCGGTGCCGGCTCCGGCAGCGCAGCACGCGGTCGGTACCGGCGTGATGGGCGGGATGGTCACCGCGACCGTCCTGGCGATCTTCTTCGTACCGGTGTTCTTCGTGGTGGTTCGCCGCCGCTTCAGCAAGAAGAGCGAGGACCTGGAACACAGCCATCCGGTAGAGCACCACGTCGCTCACTGATGAACCGGTTTCACTCATAGCTAAAAAGGCCGCGCAAGCGGCCTTTTTTTTGCTTCACTTCCTTAATGCAAACCGCTCGTCCCATGACAAATCCGCACCGGACGCGTGGTTGCAATCTTGCGCTTGATCGCGATGCCAGGTCGGCGCATAATTATTGTTATAGTATAACATTACACGAGAGAGCCATTATGAAACCCGGCATCCACCCCGATTACCGCACCGTGGTGTTCCACGACGTCAGCGCCAATGCCTACTTCAAAGTGGGATCGACCATCAAAACCGATCGCACCATCGAACTGGACGGCGAAAGCTGGCCGTATGTCACCCTCGACGTCTCTTCCGCTTCGCACCCGTATTACACCGGCAAGCAGAAAGACTATTCCAAAGAAGGCAGCACGGCGCGCTTCCAGCAGCGCTTTGGCCGCTTTATCGGCAATAAGTAACAAGGAACCCCCATGCAGGTATTGAGTTCATTGCGTTCGGCGAAAAATCGCCACCCGGATTGCAAAGTCGTGCGTCGTCGTGGCCGCATCTATGTGATCTGTAAAAGCAATCCGCGATTCAAAGCGGTACAGGGACGTAAGAAAAAGCGTTAACTCCAAAGTGTCATCTGTCGCAAAGCCCCGTTGCTGCTCAACGGGGCTTTTTTTTGGGGGGGAAGGGGCTGGGGGGCCGCCCCGGGGGGGGGGGGGGGGGGGGGTTACTTCATGCTGCTCAGCAGCGCGTCGACATTGTGCTTGAACGCCTGCTCATAGGTGGCCGCCGGGCCGCCCGCGCGGGAGAGCGCTTCAGGGTACAGCTCGCCGCCCGCCTTGGCGCCGGTGGCGGCGGCAATCTGTTTCACCAGCCGCGGATCGGTCTGATTTTCGATAAAGTAAGCGTTAACCTTTTCCTGCTTGATCTGTTTGATCAGGCCCGCCACGTCGCTGGCGCTGGCTTCTGCCTCGGTGGAAAATCCGACCGGGGCAAGGAAAGTGACGCCATACTCTTGCCCAAAGTAGCCAAAAGCATCATGGCTGGTCAGCACCTTACGTTTCTGTGGCGGTACTGCCGCGAACTGGGTTTTGGCCCACAGATCCAGCTTTTGCAGCTGCTGAATATAGTCGGCTCCGCGCTGACGAAAATAGTTGGCATCCTCGGGATCGGCGGCAATCAGGGCATTCATCACGTTGGTAGCGTACTGTACGCCGTTTTTCATGCTGTTCCAGGCGTGAGGATCGGTAATCGGTTTGCCGTCCTCTTCCATCTGGCGGGTACTGATCCCCTGTGAAGCGGTGATCACCTGCCCTTTATAACCCGAGGCGCTGACCAGGCGATCGATCCACCCTTCCAGCCCCAGGCCGCTGACGAACACCACATCAGCCTGAGCCAGCTTCTTGCCGTCCTGCGGCGAGGGCTCGAAGCTGTGCGGATCGCCATCCGGCCCCACCAGCGTGCTGACCTTGACGTGATCGCCACCCACCTGTTTGACGATATCTCCCAGAATGGAAAAGCTGGCGACGGCGTCAACGGTCTTCGCCATCGCCCATGGGCTGGCCAGCAGAGCAGCGACCGCCAGCGATATAGGTAAACGTTTCATACTTTCTCCTTGCAAATGGCACTTCTCAACGGCGCACGAAGGCGCAAATGCCTCCGCGCGTTCCAAACAGGATCGAGACGAAAAAGATGACGCTGGCGCTGAGCACGATCGCCGGGCCGGCAGGCAGCGACGCATAATAGGACCACACCAGCCCAATCACGCTGGAAAGTGCGCCGATGCCCATCGCCGTCGCCAGCGTCTGCGGCAGATTGCGCGCCCAGAAGCGCGCGCTGGCGGCGGGCAACATCATCAGCCCCACCGACATTAAGGTGCCAAGGATCTGGAATCCCGCCACCAGATTGACCACCACCAGCGCCAGAAACAGGCCGTGGATCAGCGCCAAGCGGCGCGGCGCGTTGACGCGCAGAAAAGTCACGTCGAAGGATTCGATCACCAACGCACGATACAGCGCCGCCAGCGCCAGCAGCGAAACCGAGGCGATCGCACCGACCATCACCATGGCCTGTGCATCTACCGCCAGAATCGAACCGAACAGCACGTGCAGCAGATCCACGCTGGAACCGCGCAGCGAGACCAGCGTGACCCCCAGCGCCAACGACCCCAGATAGAACCCGGCGAAGCTGGCATCCTCTTTCAGCGGCGTGCGGCGGCTCACCAGGCCGGACAGCATCGCTACCGCCAGCCCGGCAATAAAGCCGCCCACGCCCATCGCCACCAGCGACATGCCGGAGATCAGATAGCCGATCGCCGCGCCCGGCAACACCGCGTGTGACAAGGCATCCCCGACCAGGCTCATGCGGCGCAGCAGCAGAAACACGCCCAGCGGGGCGGCGCTGAGCGACAACGCCAGGCACGCCATGAGCGCGCGGCGCATAAAACCAAACTCAATAAACGGCTGGAGTAACGTCATGACGCCACCCGGCACAGCCGCGGTTGCTGCGCACTGTCGCGCTCATCCAGCGACAGCACATCACGAAAATGGCGCGCCACCAGCAGCTTGTCGTGCAGCACCACCAGCAGCGTGGTGCCCGCCCGCTGCTGCTGTTCGAGAATCGACATCAGTAAGGTTATCGTCGGCGTATCAATGCCGTTGAAGGGTTCGTCCAGCAGCCAGAGCTGACTGCGCTGGAGCATCAGGCGCGCAAACAGCACGCGCTGCAACTGCCCGCCGGAGAGCATCGCGGGCTGCGCAGTGGCGAAATCGCGCATCTGCACCGCCTCCAGCGCGGCATCAATCTCCTGCCTCAGCGCACGCGTGATGCCACCGAACCAGCCGCAGCGCGGCCAACAGCCCATTGCCACCAGCTCATAGACGGTGAGCGGGAAGCGGGTGTCCAGCTCGCTACGCTGCGGCAACCAGCCCAGCGCTTTTCGCGGCAGCTGCAGTTCACAGCGTCCCGCCACTGGCGGCAGCAGTCCGGCGATAGTTTTGAGCAAGGTTGATTTGCCCGTTCCGTTGGCCCCGACCAGTGCCGTCATACTGCCGGCCGCCAGTTCGCCATTCACCACCGGCGTCACCGCCCTGCCCTGATAGCCGCCCTGCAGACGATGAAAACGCATCATTGGTGCAGGCCCCAGACGATGGCTAAAGCCAGCAGGCTACTCAGCAGTAGCGCTACCAGCAGGCGCCCGCCGAGCGAGAGAAGTAATCCACTGTGATTCATGATAGGCAACCAAAATGTTATAACATAACAATATACTACCTGATGGCATCATCGCGACGCGCGGACGAAAGTGTTTCAAAAATTGATCAGCGGCGATACGCCTGGGCGATTTGTGCCATCAAGCCAGCGCCCATCGCAGCAATCGCCCTTTCTGTTTACCAATGGCTTGCAATGTCCGGGCTGAAAGCCAATGATAGAACTCTCCTTGCTTTTTACGGGATGCAAAATGCAGTCTATTATTCATAGTGATATTGATGTGAATGAGGATGATTGCGGCAAGTTACGCCAGATTATCCAGGGGAATATTCTCAAAATAGCCCAGGACCTTGCCGGCGATTTACAATGGTATTCTCAAAACGCGCAATTAGTTCCGGACAGTTTTACCATTATTTCCATTCAGCCCGTCGGCCACAAACGATTTAAAATGCTTTACGATTTCACGTGGGATTTATTTAATCCCTGCCTTGATTTAAATGAAACCTTTACCCAACGTGAAGAAGTTATGTTCCAGACAACGCCCGGTGCACTGGTGTTTGAGGTGATAGACAATACCCGCCCGTCACCGTGCGACGAATTGTAATATTTAGTAATTGGGTGAGCAAAACTAATGATTGTGGATTATATTTAAAAGGTCGCTGAATTCTTTTTATTCGTGATCGCTCCCTGGTAGCTTTTCCAAATCTCGCCGCGTCGCGGTAACTGTGCTCGCTATGGAGGGGAAAAAGATGGACGAATACTCACCGAAACGGCATGATATTGCCCAGCTTAAATTTCTGTGTGAGAACCTGTTTGACGAAAGTATGGCGACGCTAACCGACAGCCATCACGGCTGGGTTAATGATCCTACTTCGCCAGGCAATTTACAGCTCAACGATTTGATTGAGCATATCGCCTCTTTCACGATGAATTACAAAATTAAGCATGTTGAAGATGAAGCGCTGATTACGCAAATCGATGAATATCTTGATGATACCTTTATGCTGTTTAGCAGCTATGGAATCAATACTCAGGATCTTCAACGGTGGCAACGTTCAGCAAAACGCTTATTTAATCTGTTTGCCGAAGAGTGCGCTTATCTCCAGCAACCCAGCCATTCCTTTTAGCATCAGAGTGAGACCGGTTTATTTATGAGCAACCCAGCCTTAACCAAAACAGACTATTTGATGCGACTGCGTCGTTGTCGCTCAATTGACACCCTTGAACGGGTGATTGAAAAGAACAAGTATGAATTACCCGATGATGAGTTAGCGGTATTCTACTCCGCAGCCGATCACCGTCTGGCCGAGCTGACCATGAACAAGCTCTATGACAAAGTGCCCGGATCTGTCTGGAAGTACGTCCGCTAAGTTTTCTCCCCGCAGGTCGCTTCGTTACTCACCTTTATTTCCACGGATGACAGGCAGGCAAAGGAGTGCCGATACGGTGCTGTGCCGCATTGCGCGCAGGGATTTTGCATGGGCAGCAAATGGGTGGGGGCCCTGCCAGCTACATCCCGGCACACACGTCACCTGCTGCGGCTGCTTCCTTCCGGACCTGACCGAGTTCACAAGTTAGCGTTGCGGGAGAACCAACAGGGCCCCCATTGACGGCTTCTGTACTCCGAAGCGGTGGGCATTATCGGCGATGCCCTATCAAATAGCAAGCCAACCGGGACCAACCGCTGTTTTCTTGAACAGGCCGGCGGCAAAACCCTGCAGATAGCCGCAATCGCATGCTAAAGTGGCGCTTTTCCCGCAGACGAGGTGCGTCAGTGAGTGAACAGAAGACGCCTCTTTCAGCCAGCGGGTATTCCACATCGTGGCCGCCATTCCTTACGGCAAAGTCACCACCTACGGCGAAGTTGCCCGGCTGGCCGGTTCACCGCGCGCCGCACGTCAGGTCGGCGGCGTGCTGCGGCGTTTGCCGGAAGGCAGCACGCTGCCCTGGCACCGGGTGATCAACCGCCACGGTCGGATTTCGCAGCAGGGCGAGGATCTTTTTCGTCAGCGCGATGCGCTGGAAGCCGAAGGTATTGAAGTGAGTGATGCGGGAGAAATTGAACTGACAAAGTATCGCTGGGAGTATTAATGCTGACAGGCCGCACTCCCTTTAAGGCGCGGGAATGGCACTGCAGAAAGTAAAGCGTCACACGCCAGGGATGGCGTGTGCCGAGCGATCAGGGACGAGACAGCGCCTTTACTTTCTGCAGTGCCATTCTGGCGCAGCTGCCGTAACGCGCTGTCTCCCGTTTCAACTTACAGACTGGTTGGTGCCGGCACGGAGGCTGACGGCGTAACCTGGGTTGGCGACGTCGAAGGCACGGTGGTAGCAGCGCCCGGCTGGGTTGGCATCGCCATATTGGTCACTGGTACCAGCAGCAGTTCCGCTTTCGTTCCACCCTGATTAATCACCGGTTTCACCGTATCGGTAATAAACACCAGTTGCCCGTTGATGGTCACCGCCGCGCTCAGCATGATACGCGCGTTCGGCTGGATGTCGGACGGGTTATACGGCAGCGTAAAGCTGAACGGCGCCTGTTGCCCTTCAGTGCGTACCGCGCGCTGTGCCAGCACTTTAGACGGCGCGTCCGCCAGCGAGGCATCAGACAGCGTCACGGTCAGTACCGCATCCGGCGGCAGCGCAATGCGCTGGCGAATATAGACGGAACCGCTTACGTTCGGCTGGGCAATCTGCCGACGGCTGCCCGGCCACGCTGGCGCCTAGTGTTGGCACGTCGGCACGGGTTTACTGTGATCGGCACAGCCGGTGATCGCCACCGCCAGTGGCATACCGCTACGATTACATGCCAGAGTTTCATCGATGTCGTCTCCTTATGAACACTATGATTGTCGGCGGTAAATTTATTGGCTGGGTTTTCCACCGCCGATTGCTGTTAATTCTGGCACAAAACACTGACAAATCCACTTTGCTCCACCTATTAATCACTTAGCCTGTCCAAAGCGCCCACTATTAAGGCATGCTGATTCAAACCGGCCCTGTAACGCAAGACGTTGACGCAAACTCGTCGTGATCTTCCTCACACTGACGCACATTGGCATTATTAGAAAGGAAACACGTTATGAGTCAGGCACTGAACAATCTGCTGACATTACTGAATCTGGAAAAAATTGAAGAAGGCCTGTTTCGCGGCCAGAGCGAAGATTTAGGCTTACGCCAGGTCTTCGGCGGGCAGGTCGTCGGACAGGCGCTGTACGCCGCAAAGGAGACCGTCCCGGCAGACCGTCTGGTGCATTCCTTCCACAGCTACTTTTTGCGCCCTGGCGATAGCCAGAAACCCATCGTGTATGACGTGGAAGTCCTGCGCGACGGCAACAGCTTCAGCGCGCGCCGCGTCAGCGGCCATTCAGAACGGTAAGCCGATCTTCTACATGACCGCCTCCTTCCAGGCGCCGGAAGCGGGTTTACGAGCATCAGAACAGTGATGCCGCAGCCGTCGCCGGGACCGGATGACCTGCAATCCGAGACGGATATCGCCGCACCGGCTGGCTGCGCACCTGCCGCTCAAGGTGAAAGAAAAATTTCTCTGCGATAAGCCGCTGGAGATCCGCCCGGTAGAATTCCACAACCCGCTGAAAGGCCACGTTGCCGAGCCGAAGCGCCAGGTCTGGATCCGCGCCAACGGCAGCGTGCCGGAAGATTTCCGCGTCCATCAATATCTGCTGGGCTACGCGTCTGACTTCAACTTCCTGCCGGTGGCGCTGCAGCCGCACGGCGTCGGCTTCCTCGAAAAAGGGATGCAGGTCGCCACGATTGATCACTCCATGTGGTTCCACCGTCCCTTCAATATGAATGAGTGGCTGCTCTACAGCGTGGAGAGTACGTCGGCCTCCGGCGCCCGCGGCTTTGTGCGCGGGGAGTTCTATACTCAGGACGGCGTGCTGGTGGCTTCAACGGTGCAGGAAGGGGTGATGCGTAACAGCGGTACGAAGCATAAAGAAGAGCGGGCGACGCTGTAGCCATCGCCTACCTTTCGGCTTCATCATTATTTTAGTCTATAGCGCACTGCTCTTCTGCCAGCCGGCACTTAGATCATGCGTTATACGCATTCTCGCCGTGGCTGTTCACATCCAGACCTTCGCGTTCCTGCTCTTCCGGTACGCGCAGACCGACCGTCATGTCCGCCAGCTTGTAGCCGATGAACGCGACAACGGCAGACCACACGATGGTGATTGCAATACTTTCCAGCTGCACCAGCACCTGATGACCCATGGTGACGCCTTCTGCGTAGCCCACGCCGCCCAGCGACGTCGCGGCGAAGATACCGGTCAGGATACAGCCGACGATCCCGCACACGCCGTGCACGCCAAACACATCGCACGGGTCGTCCACGCGCAGCACACGTTTCAGTGCGGTCACGCCCCACAGACCCGCCAGACCGGACACCAGGCCGACCAGCAGCGCGCCGCCGACACCGACATAACCACACGCCGGGGTGATACCAACCAGACCGGCAATCGCACCCGAACAGGCACCCAGCAGAGAAGGTTTACCGCGCACCGCCCACTCGCCAAACACCCAGGAGAGGATTGCACCCGCCGTGGCCACCACGGTGTTCACGAAGGCCAGCGCGGCGATTTCGTTCGCGGCACTGGCTGAGCCGGCGTTGAAGCCGAACCAGCCAAAGTAGAGGATCGCGGTACCGGTAAAGACCATCGGCAGGTTGTGCGGTTTGAACGCCTCTTTACCGAAGCCCACGCGTTTGCCAATCAGGTATGCGCCCACCAGACCCGCGACCGCGGCGTTGATGTGCACCACGGTACCGCCCGCGAAGTCCAGCGCGCCGTGCTGTCGCCAGCAGACCGCCACCCCAGACCATGTGCGCAATCGGCACATAGGAGAGCGTCAGCCAGACCACCACGAAGATCAGCACCGCAGAGAAGCGAATACGCTCGGCGAGCGCGCCCACAATCAGCCCGACGGTAATACAGGCGAAGGAGCCCTGGAACGCCACGTGAATATACTGATAGAAGCTGCCCATCAGCGCGGTCAGCTCAATATTTTTCAGCATCACCCAGTCGAAGTTACCAAAGAACGCGTTGCCCGTGCCGAACGCCAGCGAGTAACCGTAAACCACCCACAGCACGCAGACCAGCGCGAACGTCACGGCAACCTGCGTCAGCATGGAGAGAACGTTTTTGCCGCGGATCAGGCCGCCGTAGAACAGCGCAATGCCCGGAATGGTCATGAACAGCACCAGCGCGGTGCTGATCATCATAAAGGCGTTATCGGCTTTGTCGGCCACCGCAGGGGCAGCAGCCATCGCCAGGCCCGGCAGCAGCGCCAGCGAACCCAGACCCGTTTTAAGTGTTGCTATCTTCATTTTCTCGATCCCTATCACTGTGTGCCAGGCGTTAGTTACAGTGCCGCTTCGTCGGATTCGCCGGTACGAATGCGAATGACGCGCTGCAGTTCGGCAACGAAAATTTTGCCGTCGCCAATTTTGCCGGTGTAGGCCGCTTTGCTAATGACATCAATGACTTCATCAAGCTGATCGTCAGCAATCGCGACATCAATTTTTACTTTTGGCAGGAAGTTAACGCTGTATTCCGCCCCGCGATAAAGCTCGGCATGACCCTTCTGACGACCAAAGCCTTTCACTTCGGTGACAGTCAGCCCCTGAATACCCATTGAAGACAATGCTTCACGCACGTCTTCGAGTTTGAATGGTTTGATTACCACCGTAACCAGCTTCATAGATCCCCTCCAGTCAGAATTCGGTAATGGCCGCGTAGCTTACGCAGAAGGTATTGCAAGGGGTGTGCCAGAAATGGCAAAAGGAGGGGGGTAAGGCTGCCGGGCGCAGAGTATCTGCGCTACCGGTAATGTGCGTACCATGCTCGGTGCAAGGTGCGTTTCAGTTTCGGAAAAACAGAACAGGTGGGACTGTTAGGCGTGCACTGCCTTTGGTGCTTACGGCCTCAAAGGAGTGCATCAATACAGGGCATGGCCGTTAATTCTGGCGCAATAAGGTGCATCGAGCGCCCTCTGCCGTTGCGCGCACGCTGGCCGCCAGCTCTTCGCCCGCCAGCTGCAGCTGGTACATCTGCCAGTAGCGCCCTTTTGCTTCCAGCAGTTCGCGGTGCGTACCGCGCTCCACGGCCTGTCCGCGATGCAGCACCAGAATAGTGTCCGCGTCGACGATGGTGGAAAGACGGTGGGCAATCACCACCAGCGTGGTATGCTCGCGTACCGCGGGCAGCGCCTGCTGGATCGCCTGCTCGGTGCCGGAGTCGATATTGGCCGTGGCCTCATCGAGAATCAGCATCTGCGGCGTTTCAACCAGCACGCGCGCCAGCGCCAGCAGCTGTTTTTGCCCCACGGAGAGATTGTTCCCCTGCTCGCCCAGCTTCGGGTATGAATCCCGTCGCTGAACCCGCGCGCCAGCTCTGCCAGCTGCACCGTTTCCAGCGCGTCCCAGACCTGCTCCTCGCTGATAGTCCCGTCCCAGGGTCACGTTGGCGAAGAAGGTATCGGCCAGCACCACCGGATCCTGCTGCACCATCGCCACGCCTTTGCGTAACACCGTGTGGCTAAGAGACGCGAGCGGGCGTCCGTCGAGGCGGATTTCGCCTTGCGTGACCGGGTAGTAGCCCATCAACAGGCTGGCGAAGCGTGCTTTTACCGCTGCCGGTATGCCCCACCAGCGCCACGAAACCGCGCGACGGAACGTCAAGCGTGATGTCCTGCAACACCAGACGGTCTTCGCGATAGGCAAACGAGACGTTATCAAAGGCGATAGCCCCGCTTTGCAGAGGTCGCTCGTCATTGCCGTAGGCCTGGCGCGGCCATCCATCAGCTCAAACACGCGCTCACCGGCGACCACCGCCTGCTGCAGCATCGATTGCTGCGTGGTGAGCTCGATCAGCGGCTCGTTAAGGCGTCCCAGATAGCTGATAAAGGCGTACAGCACGCCCACCTCAATCGTACCGTTTGAGCTCAAGCCAAACAGCATCAGCAGCCCGCACAGCACCAGCGCCGAGAACAGGCTCAGCAGCGGTCGCAGCAGGAAACCGTCCAGCCGCAGCGTCTGCATACGCGCCAGATAGTGCGAACGGCTGGCTTCGCCCATGCGCTCACCAAAGCGCGCCTGCTGGCGGAACTGCTGGATGACGCTCATGCCGTTAATCACTTCGTTGAAGCCATCGTTGATGTCGGCCAGATAGCCGCGCACCCGGCGCACAATCGGCGTGCTGTAACGCTGGTAAATCACCATGACGATCAGCACCGCCGGGAAGATGGTGATCGCCACCAGCGCCATGCGCCAGTCGAGGCTGAACATCGCCACCAGCATCGCGCCAATCAGCGCCGCGCTGCGCAGTACCGTCGCGACCACGGTGACGTACAGATCGCGGATCACTTCGGTATCGTTGGTCACGCGCGAAATCACCTGCCCGACCGGCTGGATATCAAACTCGCTGAGCGGCTGGCGAAGCGCCGCGTCCATCACATCCGTACGCAGCTGCTGAACAACGCCCACGGCTGCACGGTTAAACAGCAGCGACTGAGCATAGTGCAACCCTGCTGCCGTCAGCTGTAAGCCAACGTAGGCCACGCCTAAGCCCGCCACCAGCCCCAGCGGCAGATAGCTTTTGGCGACCATGTTGTCGATAAAATAGCTGATGAGCAGCGGACCGCTCACCTCAGCAATCGCCGCAATCCAGAGTAAAAGCACGGCCACGGAGAGCGGTTTACGCCACGGCGAGCCGTAGGCCAGCAGACGTTTGAGCGTCGGCCACATCGTTCCGAGCTTACGCATTGGCGGCCTCCTCATCTTCTTCCGGCGCATCGTCCAGCGCCGCCTCAAGCTGTTGATAGCGGTACATATCGCGATACCAGCCCGGCTGCTCGGCAAGCGTTTCATGCTGCCCGCGCTGGGCAATGTGCCCGTGCTGTAAGACCACAATTTCGCTGGCCTCAGTGAGCGCTGACAAACGGTGGGCGCTGATAATCACCGTGCGTCCGTCGCCCCACTGGCGCAGGTTATGCAGGATCTGATGTTCGGTACGGCCGTCCACGGCGGACAGCGCATCATCCAGGATCAGGATCTCCGCATTCAGCAGCAGCGCGCGGGCAATGGAGATACGCTGTTTTTGCCCGCCGGACAGCATGACGCCGCGTTCCCCGACTTCCGTCTCGTACCCCTGCGGCAGACGCAAAATATCATCATGAACGCTGGCCAGACGCGCCACGTGTTCAATCTCTTCCTGCGTCGCCCCAGGGCGGCCAAGGGCGATGTTGTTCGCCACGGTGTCCGAAAATAAAAACGGCGTCTGGCTGACGACCGCCAGGCGACCGCGCCACTCGTCCAGCAGCAGTCTGGTCAGGGGAATATCGTGGAAGCGGATATCGCCTTCAGTAACGTCAAAGTGGCGCTGAAGCAGAGAGAGCACGGTACTTTTGCCGGATCCCGTCGGGCCGCAGATGCCCAGCATCTGCCCTGGCTGCAGGGTAAAGCTGACGTTTTCCAGTACCGGATGCTCCGTATGCGGATAGATAAACTGCCGGACGTCGACGGCCATGACGCCGCGCCCTTCCGGTACGGCTTCGCTACCGTCGATGACCACCGGCGCTTCGGCCAGCATGGCGCGAATGCGGCTATAGGCGGCGCTGCCGCGCTCAACAATGTTAAACATCCAAGCCAGCGCCAGCATCGGCCAGATCATCAGCCCCAGATACATGGCAAAGCTGGTCAATTGCCCCAGGGTGAGCGTGCCCTGTACCACCATCCAGCTGCCGCCGCCAATGGCCAGCAGGTTTGCCATGCCAATCGCGATATAGATCGTCGGGTCAAAGCGGGCGTCAATACGCGCGACGCGCATGTTCTTCGCTCCCGTGTCCGAGGCATCGGCCGCAAACAGCGCAGATTGCCGGTCCTCCAGGCCAAACGCCTTGATCATGCGGATGCTGGTCATGCTCTCCTGGGTGCGATCGTTCAGCGACGAAAACGCCGCCTGCGCCAGCTTGAAGCGCTCGTGCAGCTGTTCACCATAGCGATTGATCGCCAGCGCCATGATCGGCATCGGCAGCAGGGCCAGCAGGGTCAATTGCCAGCTGATCTGCGTGGACATGACGATCAGCACCGCACAGCCCATCACCAGCGAGTCCACCAGCGTCAACACCCCTTCCCCGGCGGCAAAGACCACGCGGTCAACGTCGTTAGTGGCGCGCGCGATAAGATCCCCGGTGCGGTGGCGCAGATAGAATTCGGGATGCTGTCGGCTCAGCTGGTGATAAAAATCTTCGCGCAGCTCAACGGCCAGCTGATAGGACGCACCAAACAGCAGCACGCGCCAGACGTAGCGCAGCAGATAAACAATGACCGCCGTCAGCACCAGCGTGCCGACCCACATCAACACCCGTGCGGTGGTGTAATGCTGTTCGGTGACGCCATCCACGACGTACGCCCACCACTTTCGGCGGGATCAGCTGCAGGATGGCAATGATAATAAGCAGGGCGACTGCACCGAGGTAGCGTTGCCACTCCCGACGAAAGTACCAGCTTAATTGGGCAAATAATCGCACGCGGTTTGTTCCTGAAGGTATTTTACGAAGTTATTCAATAGGTAATGCTGTGGTGTATTTAATCTGTTCCATGGCGAAGCTTGAGGTGACGTCCGATCAGCCCCGGCACGCTGTTCACCAGCCGCTTGTAAAAGTCATCATAGCGCTTCATGTCGGCCACCTGGACGCGCATCAGGTAATCGTACTCGCCGGCCATGCGCCAGAAACCGAGCACTTCGGGCATCTCAGACACCTGGGTGACGAAGCGGCAATACCACTCGCTGCTGTGATGCTGGGTTTTTATCAGCACAAATGCCGTCCAGCCAAAGCCCCAGCTTTTCAGGATCTAACAGCGCGACGCGCCCCAGAAGAATGCCGTCATCTTCCAGCTTCTTAAGACGCTTCCAGCACGGGGTGGTGGTCAGATTAACGGCATCTGCCAGCGCCTGCAAAGAGAGGGTACAGTCATTTTGCAGCAATGAAAGGAGCTTGCGGTCAATTTTATCTAGCATACCCACCTCACAGAGAAAATTTTTCTCCCTTCATTCTATTTTAAAGGCCAGATAGCAACAATTTTTTCTGTGCTTTTCGCTATGCTAGGCACAAAATGACAAACGGATAACGACGATGAATAGCACCTGGGTTAAACATGCGATCAGCGAAATCAATGCCGACTATCAGCGCTCGGCGGATACGCACCTGATTCGCCTTTCCCTGCCGGGATTTGACGGCATTCAGCTCTATCTGAAAGATGAAAGCACCCATCCTACCGGCAGCCTGAAGCATCGCCTGGCGCGCTCGCTGTTTTTATACGGTTTATGTAACGGCTGGATTAAAGAAGGCACGACTATCATTGAATCTTCGTCCGGTTCAACGGCGGTGTCCGAAGCCTATTTTGCCCGCCTGCTGGGCCTGCCGTTTATCGCGGTGATGCCGTCCTGCACTGCGAAACGCAAAATTGAACAGATCGAGTTTTACGGCGGACGCTGCCACTTTGTGGAAAGCGCCTGCGAAATCTACGCCGCCTCTGAAATGCTGGCCCGCGAGCTGAACGGCCACTATATGGACCAGTTCACCTTCGCCGAGCGCGCGACGGACTGGCGCGGGAATAACAACATTGCTGACAGTATCTTCCGCCAGATGACCCACGAACCGCACCCGGTTCCGTCGTACATTGTCATGAGCGCCGGTACCGGCGGCACGTCAGCCACGATCGGACGCTACATCCGCTGTCAGGGCTACGATACCCAGCTGATGGTGGTTGACCCGCAGAACTCCGTGTTCCTCGACTACTGGCAAAACCGCGATGCTGGCCTGCGCAGCCCGGTAGGCAGCAAAATTGAAGGCATTGGCCGTCCGCGCGTCGAGCCCTCTTTCATCCCCGACGTGGTGGACGAGATGATGCGCGTGCCGGATGCCGCCAGCGTGGCCACCGCTCACTGGCTGGAAACGCAGCTGGGTCGCAAAGTGGGCGCCTCGACGGGCACCAATATGTGGGGCGCGCTGCAGCTTGCCGCACGCATGCGCGAAGCGGGCCGCAGCGGTTCCATCGTCACGCTGCTGTGCGACAGCGGCGAGCGTTACCTTGATACCTACTACAATGCGGAGTGGGTGCAGGCTAACATCGGTGACATCGCCCCCTGGAAAGCGCAGATTGCGCAGCTGCTGAAATAAAAAAAAAGCCAGACCGAAGTCTGGCTTGCTGGAAGGGTCTCACTATTCGGGGGAATACGGGAGGTTGTTGTTGTCCAGCCAATGCGTCAAAAAATGGGACACTGCTTCATTGCGGCAGTGGCCAATAACCGGCAGATGGGGAAGTTCTGCTTTCAGCTGCGCCATCGCATTCCCCATGATCAGACCGCGACCTACGCTACCCAGCATTTCGCGGTCGTTCATGGCGTCGCCAAACGCCATACACTCCTGCAGCGTTAAGTCCCAGGTGGTCGCTCAGCACCGCCAGAGCGGAACCTTTGTTACAGCCCACCGGCAGCACTTCCAGACAATCCACCGCCGAGAAGGTCAGGTGCGCCCGGTCGCCCAGCGCCTCATTCAGTTGAATCCTTAAGCGACAGCAGATCGTCATGATCGCCGCCACAGAAGCAGATCTTGGTCACCGCATGGGCGGGGATCCGACGCAGATCGATAAGCTGGTATTTAAAGCCGCTGTATCACATGCGCGTGCAATAATTCCGGGATTGTCGCTTCCGGTAAACCAGCCCCGATCGTTAAAGACGTGGATCGCTGGCCTGCGTGTCCCAGGTACTGTGCAGCACGATGTCCGCCACTTCCGGGTTGAGATCCTGTCGGTGCAGCACATCGCCTTCTACAGAGTGAATTCGCGTCCCGTTGCCGGTGATCAGAAAGGCGTCGAGGGAAAACGCCCCCAGCAGGTGGCGCATCTCCAGCACATGACGCCCGGTGGCAAACGTCAGGGTGACATTACGCTCGTGCAGGCGCTTCAGCGTGTTCAGGGTTTTCTCTCCTAAACGGTGATCCGGCATTAACAGCGTACCGTCCATATCAAATGCAGCGAGCCGAGCCATGATTACTCCCGAAATGTGATGCGGTTAACTTGTGCAACAGTATCGTGTGAGATATACGGAAGTAATAGTGAATAGATGAAAATTATTGTTCCGGGTTTATCATGCGCCAGCTCAATCGACTTAACCAGTATCACCGCCTCTGGCAGCCTTCCCAGGGTGCAACGCAACAGGTCACCATCAGCGAGCTGGCCGCCCGCTGTTTTTGCAGCGAGCGGCATGTCCGAACGCTGCTGCGTCAGGCGCAGGAGGCGGGCTGGCTGAGCTGGCGAGCGCAGTCTGGCCGCGGTAAACGGGGTGAACTGACGTTCCATGTCGCGCCCGAACATCTGCGTCAGCAATACCATGCTGGAGCGAGGAGCTGGCAGGCGGGGAGAGCGGTACAGGCGCTGCAGGAGCTGGCCATCTCGCCCCTGAACGGCTGGTGATCATTGCTGCATCCCTTTTTGGGCGGGCAGTGGCAAAACGATACGCCGACGCTGCGCATCCCCTATTACCGCTCGCTGGATCCGCTTCAGCCGGGTTTTTTACCCGGTCGGGCGGAGCAGCATCTGGCAGGACAGATTTTTTCAGGACTGACGCGCTTTCACGGCAACAGCAGTGAACCGACGGGCGATCTTGCCCATCACTGGGAGGTGTCGGCGGACGGTTTGCGCTGGCATTTCTATATTCGTTCCACCTTACACTGGCATAACGGCGATAAGGTCGAAACCGGACAGCTTCAGCAAAGCCTGAATGCGCTTTCTTGCTGACGCCGCCGGGCGTAGCCGTCTGCTGAGCGTCGGTGGAACACATTGATGTCGCCACATCCGCAGTCTCTGACGTTCACGCTGCACCAGCCGGACTACTGGCTGGCGCACCGCCTGGCCACCTACTGTAGCCGGCTTGCACATCCCGAACAGCCCATGACGGGCAGCGGCCCCTTCAGGCTAAGCGTATATGAGCCCGATCTGGTCCGTCTGGAAAGCCACGAGCAGTACCATCTCAGCCATCCGCTGCTTAAGGCTATCGAATACTGGATCACACCGACGCTGTTTGACTATGGGCTGGGTACCAGCTGTCGCCATCCGGTGCAGATCGCCATTGGCGAGCCGGATGAGCTGGAAAGCCTGCGCCTGGTGACGAACAGCACCAGTCTGGGCTTCTGTTATCTGGCGCCGCGTTTCTCGGCTCGCTTCAGCCAGGCGCAGGCCAAAACGGCTCCTCACGATCATTCATCTCTCATCGCTTCTGCATACGCTGCCGCTCAATGAAGGCCTGATTACCCCAACAGAGGAGCTACTGCCCGGATGGGCGATGCCCGCCCCGCATTGGCCGGATCAGGCACATGTCCCCTGCCCGCAACGTTAACCCTGCTTTATCATTTGCCGGTTGAGTTGCACACGATGGCGCAGGCAGCTGGTGCCGCTGCTGGCGGCACAGGGCTGTGACCTCACCTGCGTATCTTTCACGACGCAAAAACCTGGGACGGATGCCAGCAACTGGCGGACGCGGACCTCATGATGGGCGACAGGCTGATTGGCGAAGCGCCGGAATATACGCTTGAACAGTGGCTGCGCTGTGATGCCCTCTGGCCACACCTGCTGAGCGCGCCGCAATATGCCCATCTGCAGGCACCGCTGCACGCTATCGCCCGTCAGGCCAATCCGGCACTGCGCAGCGCCGCGATTCATCAGCTGTTTCAGCAGTTAATGCGCGACGGCCATGATTGCTGCCGCTGTTCAATTATCAATACCAGATCAGCGCCCCGCCGGGTGTCAACGGCATACGCCTCAACACCCGCGGCTGGTTTGATTTTACCGAAGCCTGGCTGCCCGCCGCCTGCCGCAGGCGGTGCTGTTCAGCCCGCGCCAGAGCCAGTACCATAGGCGCACTGTTTTACCGTAACAGTCGAGATGATTTATGAAACGTGCCGTTGTCGTGTTCAGCGGAGGACAAGACTCCACTACCTGCCTGGTTCAGGCTCTGCATCAGTATGATGAAGTTCACTGCGTCACTTTCGATTATGGTCAGCGCCATCGCGCTGAGATCGACGTTGCCCGAGAACTGGCCCAACTGGGCGCACGCGCGCACAAAGTGCTGGACGTTACGCTGCTCAATGAACTGGCCGTCAGCAGCCTGACGCGCGACAGTATTCCGGTCCCGGACTACGAACCTGATGCCAGCGGCATTCCGAATACCTTCGTGCCGGGCCGTAATATCCTGTTCCTGACGCTGGCGGCGATCTACGCCTACCAGGTGGAAGCCGAAGCGGTGATCACCGGCGTGTGTGAAACCGATTTCTCCGGCTACCCGGATTGCCGCGATGAGTTTGTGAAAGCGTTAAACCACGCCGTCAATCTGGGCATGGCGAAAGAGACATGCGCTTTGAAACCCCGCTGATGTGGCTGGATAAAGCCGAAACCTGGGCGCTGGCGGATTACTGGGGCAAGCTGGGCGCTGGTGCGCAGCGAAACGCTCACCTGCTACAACGGCATCAAAGGCGACGGCTGCGGCCAGTGCGCGGCCTGCAACCTGCGCGCAAATGGCCTGAACCATTACCTGGCCAATGAGGCCGGCGTGATGGCGGCGATGAAACAGAAAAGCGGCCTAAAATAGAACGCTGATTGCGGCCGCGCTGCGGGCTGGCGTGTCTGTCAGGGCATTGCCAGCTCAGGAATGCCGCGCGATCATCAATGCCTCCAGGCTTTCGCGCAATTCCCCTTCCAGCGGCAGCGCTTTCTGCGTTTTCAGATCGATGCAGACAAAGGTAATCAGCGCATCAGCCACCACCTGCCCTTCGATCGCCCGGTCCAGCACCACCTGGCTGTAAAAGCACGCCGCTTTTGCCATTGATCTGCTGCACCTGGCTGGTCACCGTGAGCACATCGCCCAGCACGGCCGGACGGCGGTAGTTGATATTGATATTGACGACCACGAACGCGATGTTGTGCGCGGTCAGCCACTGAAAGCTTTCGCTATTTTCCAGCCCGTCCCAGCGCGCCTCTTCCAGAAACTCCAGATAGCGGGCATTGTTCACATGCTGGTAAACGTCGAGATGATAACCGCGAACTTTGATTTTTGTCTGCATAGCGCAATAGCCTTTACTGTTATTGTAGGCTGTGAGATGATAGGGGAACTGGTATGACCTGTTGATCCTGGCAAAGCCTGATGGGCCGCTTTAGCAATCCTTCAGAGTCGCGAGCCGCTTCACAATTTCAGCCGCGCGCTGTTCCGCTCCACCAGCGCACTGCCCATGCCCGGCACCTGTTTGAGATCGTCGACCGTTTTGAAGGGCCCATACTCCTCGCGGTAGCTGACGATCGCCTGCGCTTTTTTCAGTCCGACACCGTTCATCGCGGCGGCCAGCTGTTCGGCGGTGGCCTGATTGATGCTGACCCGCGCTGCCTTCCGGCTCCTCGGCGTTTTGGTCACACCTTGCGTCGCCTGCGTTTCACTGGGGCTTTCCGCCGCCGCCAGTCCGCTGGTCCAGAGCGCGCCGCCCAGCGCCAGCCCGGTGGTGGCAATAGCCAGCGTAATTAACAGTGCTTTGATTCCACATTTCATGCTGTTTTCTCCTTGTGTGTTGACAGCCACTGCAGGGTGGCACAAGCGAGAAACGGGCACTCAAACAGGCGGAGTGATCAGAAATGGAAAAGGCCGCGAAAGCGGCCTTTCGGTATTGCAGCAGTTTACCTTTTTTTGTGAGCCGCGGCGTTTACTGGGTTATTGTGCAGCGTTCGTCGCCCAAGCTTGATTTTGGCTTCTTTACGCAGGTTGCTCATCAGCGCTTCGAAGGCAATCTGCGCATTGTTCTGCGTAATGCCTTTAACCATCGCTTTCTTCTGCGCTTCTGGCAGGGTGCCGGCTTTCACTTCATCCAGCGCCAGCAGAACGACGTTGCCCTGCGCATCGGTCGCTGACAGCCGCACGACGGCTGGTTCTCTTTCGCCGGCAGAGGCAGGTCAAACGCGGCCTGTGCTCACCGGGATCCTGCCCGTTGCGGCCTCGAGCGGTTTTGCTGGCGCTCAGCGTCAGGCCAGCCGCTTTCAGCGCGTCCTCTTTACCCGCTTTCAGATCGGCCAGAATCTTCTCAGCATCCAGCTTTCGCCTGCTGTTCCGCTTTGTTGTGCTTAACCTGAGCGACAACCTGATCCTTCACTTCCGCCAGCGGTTTGACCGCTTCTGGCTTGTGCTCGCTGACGCGCAGCACAAACGCACGATCGCCATCGACGGTAATGATGTCAGAGTTACTGCCCGGCGTGCCGTTCTCGCCGACCAGACCACCGTTGAAGATGGCATCGGAAACCGGTTTGAAGTTCAGCTCTTCCGGCAGGTTGTCACGACCAAACCAGCCCGTTTCAACCGCTTTCACCCCAGCCGCCTGCTCGGCACCCGCCAGAGATTCGTTGTCGTTGCTGGCAGCATCGCTCACCTTCTGCTGCAGCGCATAGTAGGCATCCAGCGCTTTTTCCTGTTTCACTTTCGCCGCGATATCGTCGTGCACCTCCGCTCAGCGGTTTCACCTGCTCAGGCTGGATATCGTCCAGACGCACGACCAGGAAACCGACGGAAGATTTGATGACGCCAGACAGCTGGCCTTTCTCTTTCAGGCCGGCATTTTTCAGCTCGTCCGGCGTGGTCGCGTCTTCCAGCCAGCCCATATCGCCGCCGTTTCGCGCAGAGATAATGTCGGTGGATTTCGCTTTCGCGACGGTCGCGAAATCAGCGCCTTTGTTCAGCTCATCCAGCACCGCTTTGGCATCCGCCTCGGTTTTCGTCTGAATCACGCTGTAGCGGTTACGCTGCGGCTGAGTGAACTGATCCTGATGCTGGTCGTAGTAAGACTGGATTTCCGCGTCAGACGCGGTTTCCTGCAGCGCGGCAGCATCCAGCTTGATGTAGCTCACGCGGAACTGCTCTGGAGAAACAAAGGTATTCTTGTTCTGCTCGTAGTAAGCGTTAACGTCAGCGTCGCTCACCTGCTGTTTCGCCGCCAGGGCGTTCACATCAATGGTCGCTTCGCGAACAACGCGCTGCTGCGCCACCAGCGCCGCCAGTTCATCCGTTTCACCTTTGAGCATGAAATCGGTGCCGGCAACGGCGTTGATGAGCTGCTGAGTGGTCAGCTGGTTACGCAGCGCCTGCGCGTACTGATCGGCCGTCATCCCCATCTGGTTAACGATGCTGTTGTAACGCGCGTTGTCGAATTTACCGTTAGACTGGAAAGCCTGCGTGGAGAAAATGGCTTTTTTCACCTGCTCATCGCTGATGCCAAGGCCCAGTTTTTTGGCGTACTGATCCAGCAGCGCTTCGTCGATAAGACGGTTCAGAGTCTGTTGGCGCAGGGTCTTCATGTACCCTTCGTTCGCTCGCCAGTTCAGAGAATTGGTCGCCCAGCTGTTGCTGCATACGGTTACGTTCACCGGCAAAAGCATTCTCGAACTGACCGCGGCTGATTTCCTGGCCATTCACTTTTGCGGCATAGTTCGCGCCACCGCCAATAAGGTAACTGCTCACGCCGGTCAATATGAACGACACGATAATCAAACCCAGAATGATCTTGAGCACGACATGGTTAGCAGCCGCGCGTAAATTGTCCATCATGGTGTAACAACACTCCGCTGTAGGTGACTGGTTACCTGACGCTGACGGAAAATCCTGCCCGTCGCGCGTGAAGGCTCGTATTGTGACAAGAAAACGGGGCGATTGTCAGCCCACAACTCGCATAAACTCGCACAAATCAGGTCTGGACAAACAAAAAAGGCACATCAAAATCCGATGCGCCTTGTATCTTACCTTACCAGCACCGCCTTTTTCGTCCTCAATCCATGGAAGAAAATGCTTCGATGGACAGGTCAGCGGTAATCAGTTTACTGCGTCTTTCAGCGCTTTACCTGCACGGAAGCCCGGCACTTTAGCTGCAGCAATGGTGATCTCTTTACCGGTCTGAGGGTTGCGGCCAGTACGGGCAGCACGCTCTTTAACAGCAAAAGTACCGAAACCTACCAGTGCAACGTCGTCCCCAGCCTGCAGAGATTCAGTAACAGAAGCAATTAATGCATCTAACGCACGTCCAGCTGCAGCTTTAGAAATATCAGCACCAGCAGCAATTTTGTCAATCAGTTGAGATTTATTCACTGTTCTCTTCCTCTCTTTATAATTTATATCGCACCTGAATCCTTCACAACGCGACCGCGCAGCAGTTATATCAGGCCTGCCATGACCTTACAACACCCGTTGTTGATGGCTGACCTAATCAGCAATCTAAATTAGCTATACAAAAAAAGGCTGGCAAGTGCGAAATGACTTACCAGCCTTGTTTTTATTGACGCTCTTTGCGCGAGGTCACTATTTTGCGGTTACAACCTGCATTCCGGACGGTTCATTCTGCAATGCGAGGCTGAGAACTTCCTCAATTCGCTTCACCGGATGGATCTGCAGATCGGCAATCACGTTGTCCGGAATCTCTTCCAGATCGCGTTTGTTTTCGTAAGGGATCAGCACGGTTTTGATGCCGCCGCGGTGCGCCGCCAGCAGTTTTTCTTTCAGGCCGCCAATCGGCAGAACCTGGCCACGCAGCGTGATCTCACCGGTCATCGCCACATCGGCACGCACCGGGTTCCCGGTCAGGCAGGAAACCAGCGCGGTACACATGGCGATACCGGCGCTCGGACCATCTTTCGGCGTCGCCCCTTCCGGTACGTGCACGTGGATGTCGCGTTTTTCGTAGAAATCGGCGTTGATGCCCAGTTTCTCCGCACGCGCGCGCACCACGGTCAGCGCCGCCTGGATGGACTCCTGCATCACTTCACCCAGCGAACCGGTGTAGGTCAGCTTGCCTTTGCCCGGCACGCAGGCGGTTTCGATGGTCAGCAGATCGCCGCCCACTTCCGTCCACGCCAGCCCGGTCACCTGACCAACGCGGTTTTCGTTGTCCGCGCGGCCGTAGTCGAAGCGCTGCACGCCGAGGAAATCCTTGCAGGTTGTCGCCGTTGATCTCGATGCGCTGTTTCAGGCTCTTATCCAGCAGCAGCTGTTTCACCGCCTTACGGCACAGCTTGGAGATTTCACGCTCCAGGCTACGCACGCCCGCTTCACGGGTGTAGTAGCGAATGATGCCGATGATCGCGCTGTCCTCGACGGTCAGCTCGTTGTCTTTCAGCGCGTTACGCTCAATCTGTTTCGGCAGCAGGTGCTGTTTAGCGATGTTGAGCTTCTCGTCTTCGGTGTAGCCGGAGAGACGGATCACTTCCATACGGTCCAGCAGCGGCGCCGGAATGTTCATGGAGTTCGAGGTCGCCACGAACATCACGTCGGACAGGTCGTAGTCCACTTCCAGGTAGTGATCGCTGAACGCCACGTTCTGTTCCGGATCCAGCACCTCCAGCAGCGCCGACGCCGGATCGCCGCGCATGTCGGACGACATCTTGTCGATCTCATCCAGCAGGAACAGCGGGTTTTTCACGCCCACTTTGGCCATCTTCTGGATCAGTTTGCCCGGCATAGAACCGATGTAGGTACGGCGGTGACCGCGGATTTCCGCTTCGTCACGCACGCCGCCCAGCGCCATACGCACGTACTTACGGCCGGTCGCTTTGGCGATGGACTGCCCCAGCGAGGTTTTACCCACGCCCGGCGGTCCGACCAGGCACAGAATCGGCCCTTTGATTTTGTTGACGCGGCTTTGCACCGCGAGGTACTCAAGGATGCGGTCCTTCACGCGCTCCAGGCCGTAGTGGTCGGTATCGAGGATCTCCTGCGCCTGACGCAGGTCTTTTTTGACCTTGCTGCGGGCGTTCCACGGCACCTGCACCATCCAGTCGATGTAGCCGCGCACCACGGTCGCTTCCGCCGACATCGGCGACATCATCTTCAGCTTCTGCAGCTCGGCTTCGGCTTTCTCTTGCGCCTCTTTCGGCATCTTCGCCGCGTCGATCTTGCGCTTCAGCGCTTCGTTTTCGTCCGGCGCATCGTCCATCTCGCCCAGTTCTTTCTGAATGGCCTTCATTTGCTCATTCAGATAGTACTCGCGCTGGCTTTTCTCCATCTGCTTTTTCACGCGGTTGCGAATGCGCTTCTCAACCTGCAGCAGATCGATTTCCGACTCCATCATCGCCATCAGGTATTCCAGACGTTCGTTGACGTCGGACATCTCCAGCACAGACTGTTTGTCAGCCAGCTTCAGCGGCATATGGGCAGCGATGGTGTCCGCCAGACGCGCGGCATCGTCGATGCTGTTCAGCGACGTCAGCACCTCCGGCGGGATTTTCTTGTTCAGCTTGATGTAGCCTTCAAACTGGCTGATCGCGGTGCGCACCAGCACTTCCTGCTCGCGCTCGTCAAGTTCAGGCGAATCAAGGTACTCTGCCTTGGCAGGGAAAGTGCTCGCCGTCGTCTGACAGAGTGGTAATGCGCGCGCGCTGCAGGCCTTCGACCAGCACCTTCACGGTGCCGTCAGGCAGCTTCAGCATCTGCAGAATAGAGGCCACGGTCCCGACGGTGAAAAGATCGTTTACACCCGGCTCATCCGTTGATGCTTCTTTCTGCGCCACCAGCATGATTTTTTTATCATGATCCATGGCGGCTTCGAGGCAACGGATCGATTTTTCCCGCCCTACAAATAAGGGTATGACCATGTGCGGATAAACCACCACATCGCGCAACGGCAATACGGGGATTTCAATGCGTTCAGAACGCTCAGGATTCATAGAGCTCTCTCTTAGTTTAGTGTCCGCCAGGTGATGGGAACCGCGTGATGACCAGGCTGTGAGTGCAGTTAGACCATTCACATGTTTATCCAGTATATGGGGATGTTTCGCACACATTCAACGCTGTCACAGAGGTGAGAAAAATAAAAGGGGAAACATTTTCCCCTTTTTGATTAACAACGCGTTGTATGATTTGGTGAATTATTCGCCAGATGCCTGCTGGCTTCCGGTTTGCCGTAAATCAGCAGCGGCTTGGTTTGGCCGCCGATGACGGACTCGTCGATCACCACTTTCTCAACGTCTTCCATCGACGGCAGATCGTACATGGTGTCGAGCAGCGCCGCTTCAACGATTGAACGCAGACCACGGGCACCGGTTTTGCGCGACCATGGCTTTCTTGGCAATGGCATCCAGCGCTTCGTCGCGGAACTCCAGCTCCACGCCTTCCAGATTGAACAGCGCCTGATACTGCTTGGTCAGCGCGTTTTTCGGCTCTTTCAGGATCTGGATCAGCGCGTCTTCGCTCAGCTCGTTCAGCGTCGCCACCACCGGCAGACGGCCGATGAACTCAGGGATCAGACCGAATTTGATCAGATCTTCCGGTTCAACCTGCGACAGCAGCTCGCCTTCGCTCGGCTTTCTTCGATTTGCCTTTCACCGTCGCGCCAAAGCCAATGCCGGAGCCGGTTTCAACACGGTGGGAGATCACTTTGTCCAGACCGGCGAACGCACCGCCGCAGATGAACAGGATGTTCGAGGTATCAACCTGCAGGAACTCCTGCTGCGGATGCTTGCGACCACCCTGCGGCGGAACGGCGGCCACGGTGCCTTCGATCAGCTTCAGCAGCGCCTGCTGCACGCCTTCGCCCGACACGTCACGGGTGATGGACGGGTTGTCGGATTTGCGGGAGATCTTGTCGATCTCATCGATGTAAACGATGCCGCGCTGCGCTTTCTGCACGTCGTAATCGCACTTCTGCAGCAGCTTCTGGATGATGTTTTCGACGTCCTCGCCCACGTAACCGGCTTCGGTCAGCGTGGTGGCATCCGCCATGGTGAACGGCACGTCCAGCAGGCGCGCCAGCGTTTCCGCCAGCAGCGTCTTACCGCAACCGGTCGGGCCGATCAGCAGAATGTTGCTTTTGCCCAGTTCGATCGCCGTTGCTGGTGTCGCCGTTGCGCAGGCGTTTGTAGTGGTTGTAGACCGCTACCGCCAGCACTTTCTTCGCCTGCTCCTGGCCGATGACGTAGTCGTCAAGGTGATGGCGGATCTCATGCGGCGTCGGCAGCGCGCTGCGCTCACGGTGCGGGGCAACTTCTTTAATCTCTTCGCGAATGATGTCGTTACACAGATCGACACATTCGTCGCAGATATACACGGACGGCCCGGCAATCAGCTTACGCACTTCATGCTGGCTTTTGCCGCAAAAAGAGCAGTACAGCAGTTTGCCCGAACCATCTTTGCGTTTATCTGTCATGAGTCCAAACCTCTTTTTAAGTTCTTTGTGCCGCACATGACGACGCAAATGCCATTCTAAGACGCAAGCTGCAATCAGCAGCGTGCCGCCCTACCTTAGTATAGCGGCACACTCGCGTCGCGGGCATCAATTACGATGGGTCAACACGGAGTCGACTAAGCCGTACTCAACTGCCTCTGAAGCAGAGAGGAAGCGATCGCGCTCGGTATCGCGCTCGATCTGCTCGAGAGGTTGACCCGTATGCTGCGCCATAAGTTCATTCATGCGCGCTTTTACTTTCAGAATTTCGCGGGCGTGGATTTCGATATCCGTCGCCTGCCCCTGGTAACCGCCCAGCGGCTGGTGAATCATCACGCGGGAATTTGGCAAGCAGAAACGCTTACCCTTCGCCCCTGCGGTTAACAGGAACGCGCCCATAGATGCTGCCTGACCCATACAGATCGTGCTGACATCCGGTTTGATGAATTGCATGGTGTCATAAATGGACATCCCTGCTGTAATCACGCCACCCGGGGAGTTAATGTACAGGTAAATGTCTTTTTCCGGGTTTTCCGCTTCCAGAAACAGCATCTGCGCCACGATCAGGTTAGCCATGTGGTCTTCCACCTGGCCGGTCAGAAAGATAACGCGTTCCTTGAGCAGACGGGAATAGATATCAAAAGAACGCTCACCACGTGAGGTCTGTTCAATAACCATTGGCACCAGAGCCATATGGGGTGCAAAGTTATCTCGTTCGCCACTGTATGACATTTCCGTCTCCTGGATCAAAATTGAAAACACCTGCTGTACTGATTGTAACCTTACGGACGGATTATCAGCCAGTCTCATTCATCGTGATTACGTACTTATGGGGTTTACAGTGCCCTATTTCAAGCATAACAACCTTTTGTTGTTACGCTAACACCGAAAGGGCGTTTTAGCACTCTTCCTGGGCTCTGGCTGCGATAAAAAAAACCCGCTGCCGCAAGGCAACGGGTTTTCTGTTCAAACTTTAAACCGTTGGGGCGAAATTACGCCTGCTGGTTCATCAGTTCGTTGAAAGAGGTCGCTTTTTCGGTCACTTTCGCTTTCGCCAGTACCGCTTCAACCGCCTGCTCTTCCAGGGCTACGTTGCGCATGTTGTCCATCAGCTCTTTGTTCTTACCGTAGAACTCGATCACTTCTGATGGATCTTCGTATGCAGAAGCCATCTCTTCGATCAGGCCTTTGACACGCTCTTCGTCAGCTTTCAGCTCGTGGGTACGAATCACTTCGCCCAGCAGCAGGCCAACCACAACGCGGCGTTTCGCTTGCTCTTCGAACAGCTCGCGTGGCAGTTCCAGCGCTTGCTGCTCGTTGCCGCCGAAACGCTGTGCAGCCTGACGGCGCAGAACGTCGATTTCGCTGTCGATCAGGGCAGCAGGAACGTCGATTTCGTTGGCTTTCACCAGACCTTCGATCGCCTGAGACTTCACGCGGTTACGCACAGCGCCTTTCAGCTCGCGCTCCATGTTTTTACGCACTTCGGTGCGCAGACCGGCAACGGAACCATCTTCCACGCCGAAACGTTTGATGAATTCTTCAGTCAGTTCCGGCAGTTCGCGCTCTTCAACTTTCTTCAGGTTGATGACGAACTTCGCCGCTTTGCCCTTCAGGTTTTCAGCGTGGTACTCTTCCGGGAAGGTCACGTCGATGGTGAACTCTTCGCCCGCTTTGTGGCCTTTGATACCGTCTTCGAAGCCTGGGATCATACGACCCTGGCCCATTGCCAGTACGAAGTCAGACGCTTTGCCGCCTTCGAACTCTTCGCCGTCTACAGAACCGGTGAAGTCGATGGTCACGCGATCTTCCGCGTCAGCAGCGGCGTTCTTTCTCTTTCCAGGTCGCCTGCTGCTTGCGCAGGGTGTCCAGCATGCCGTCGACGTCTTCGTCAGTCACTTCAACAACCGGTTTTTCAACTTCGATGGATTCCAGACCTTTCAGCTCAACTTCCGGGTACACTTCGAACTCTACGGCGTAGGTGAAGTCTTCGCCCAGTTTGTATTCGCCCGGAACGTAGTTCGGCGCGCCGGCCGGATTGATCTTTTCTTTGATGATCGCATCGATAAAGTTGCGGCTCATCAGTTCGCCCAGCACATCCTGACGAACAGAAGCGCCATAACGCTGAGCAACGACGTTCATCGGTACTTTGCCCTTGCGGAAGCCGTCAATACGTACTTTTTTCGCTACGTTGACCAGCTCGCTCTTCACAGCGGTTTCGATGCTGTCAGCAGCGATAGTAATCGTTACACGGCGGCCAAGGCCTTGAGTGGTTTCAACTGAAACTTGCATCTTGTTACCTCAAAAAAATCACAGTGCTCGGTCAACTTCTGAATCTGTCTGTTATACCGGGATGCTCTCTTAGTGCAGATTCACATTCCCTGTCGCCAGAAGCATCCCGAAGACATTCAATAAGACGCGGCATTATAGCGGCATCACTTAGGTGAGTCGAGAACGGGGGCTGGGGCAATGTAGACTGCACCACTTTTTCACGCTTTAATGCAAAGGCTTTTTTGCGCCAAAAAAAATCGCACCGTTTGCCGCATCAAAATTCAGGCAAAACAAAACGGCCCGCAGGCCGTTTCAAAATTCGTCAGTAGTAATACTTTGGAGGGAAAGTTCCACTGGAAACATCACTGCGGAAAATTTCCCCTGTTTAAGTCGTTTTCAGCGGCCAGCGTGCCTGCACCGCGACAGGGCGGCGATGCGAAAACGGTATCCTGCAAGCCTTCCCACTCTTTAATGGTGTAGGTATGCAGTGCCAGCGCATGCACGGTCGTGGAGAGCTCTTCCGTCAAGGTGCTGTAGATCAAGCGGTGTCGATTCAGGAAACGTTCTCCCGTGAAGCGATCGCTAACCAGAACCACTTTGAAGTGGCTTTCAGAACCTGCCGGAACGTTATGACGATAGCTTTCGTCGACGACTTCGAGATACGCAGGCTCAAAAGCCGTTGAACGCTGCCCTTTTTATCTTCTATATGCTCACGTATCATCATGAAATTACTCCTCCGACAACGCCAGGATGTCACCCATCCCTTTAAATGTTAGCCGCTTTTACCGTTTCCATCATTACCGCCAGGACAATAAGCATCGTCTAGCTTTCGTCTGATTTTACGCATCTTAGTTCACTGCTGAGGCACTGTGCGGATTTGCAATCCGGTTATCCGTGTCTCGGCTGTCCGAAAAAGGGGGCGGGTTTTTCGGACAAGGGATGAATTTACCCTGGTGCGTGGGCCTTCCTTCGCCGTTGCGGCGATGTTATGATGGCGGCATTATTTTCGTCTCTCCTGCTCTGATTATGCTTATCGATTGTGAGAACCTGAAAAAAATGTTAAAAAAACTCTTCTTTCCATTGGTAGCCCTTTTTATGCTGGCAGGCTGCGCTACCCCGCCGACCACCATTGATGTCTCACCGAAAATCACCCTGCCGCAGCAGGATCCAAGCCTGATGGGCGTCACCGTGAGCATTAACGGCGCCGATCAGCGTCAGGATCAGGCGCTGGCGAAAGTGACCCGCGACAACCAGCTGGTCACGCTCACCCCCTCCCGCGACCTGCGTTTCCTGCTGCAGGAAGTGCTGGAGAAACAGATGACCGCTCGCGGCTACATGATTGGCGCCGAACGGCGCGGTGGATCTGCAGATCATCGTGAACAACCTGTACGCTGACGTTTCTCAGGGCAACGTGCGCTACAACATCGCCACCAAAGCGGATATCGCCATCATCGCCACCGGCGAAGAACGGCAACAAGCAGGTGACCAAAACTACGCGCTGCAGACGTACACCGTTGAAGGCGCCTTCCAGGCCTCGAACAAGAACATCGCTGACGCCGTTAACAGCGTGCTGACCGACACCATCGCCGATATGGCGCAGGACACCAGCATCCACGACTTCATCAAGCAAAACGCGCGTTAATTTTCCGCAGTATCCTGCCCGGTCCCCGCTGACCGGGCGTCAGTTTTTAGGCTGGACTATGAACATCTCCGCCACTACTTACGCATTTTCCAGCAACCGAAATCAGCGATTCTGCTGATCCTGGGCTTCGCCTCGGGTCTGCCCCTGGCGCTGACCTCCGGCACGCTTCAGGCGTGGATGACGGTCGAGAACATCGATCTGAAAACCATCGGTTTCTTCTCGCTGGTGGGCCAGGCCTACGTATTCAAGTTCCTGTGGTCGCCGGTCATGGATCGCTATACGCCGCCTTTTCTCGGGCGGCGTCGCGGCTGGCTGCTGATGACGCAGCTCCTGCTGATTGCTGGCCATCGCGGCGATGGGTTTTCTTGAACCCACCACGCAACCTTGCGCTGGATGGCGGCGCTGGCGGTGCTGATTGCCTTCTGTTCCGCCTCGCAGGATATCGTGTTCGACGCCTGGAAGACGGACGTGCTGACCAGCGGAAGAGCGCGGCGGCGGGTGCGGCCATCAGCGTGCTGGGCTATCGCCTGGCGATGCTGGTTTCCGGCGGGCTGGCGCTGTGGCTGGCGGATCGCTATCTCGGCTGGCAGGGCATGTACTGGCTGATGGCCGCCTGCTGATCCCCTGCATTATCGCGACGCTGTTGGCGCCTGAACCGAGTGACGTTATCCCGGTTCCCCGCTCGCTGGAGCAGGCCGTCGCCGAACCGCTGCGTGATTTCTTTCGGCCGCAACAACGCCTGGCTGATCCTGCTGCTGATCGTGCTGTATAAGCTGGGCGACGCCTTCGCCATGAGCCTGACCACCACCTTCCTGATCCGCGGCGTGGGTTTCGACGCCGGTGAAGTCGGCGTGGTGAACAAAACGCTGGGGCTGTTTGCGACCATCGTCGGCGCACTGTATGGCGGCGTGCTGATGCAGCGCCTGACCCTGTTCCGCGCGCTGATGATCTTCGGCATCCTGCAGGCGGTCTCCAACCTCGGAGGCTACTGGCTGCTGTCGAGTGACCGCCACAGCATCTGTGGAGCATGGCCAGCGGCGGTATTCTTCGAAAACCTGTGCGGCGGCATGGGCACCGCGGCCTTTGTGGCGCTGCTGATGACGCTGTGCAACAAGTCGTTCTCCGCCACCCAGTTCGCGCTGCTCTCGGCGCTGTCCGCCGTGGGCCGCGTGTATGTCGGCCCGATCGCCGGCTGGTTCGTCGAAGCCCACGGCTGGCCGTTGTTCTACCTGTTCTCTATCGCCGCCGCCCTGCCCGGCTTGCTGCTGCTCGGCATCTGCCGCCAGACGCTGGAACACACCCAGCAACATGGCGACTTTATGCCGCGCACCGAGTTTTCCGGATCTTACCGCTGGGCGCTGCGCCTGCTGACGCTGGGCTGTTCGCTGTTGGGCCTGTGGTTGCTGTTGCTGGCACCGCTGCGCTGGACTGGCACAGGCAACGCTGTCGGCCGATCTGTCTGATGCAGGTGGCGCTGGCGCTGCTGAGCCTGCTCGGCGTGATGCTGGACTGGCTGGCATTACGAAGAACGCGCCGTGCACAACGCTGCGCTATTTGCCGCGGGTATCGCAAAAAAGCCCCGGCGAATTTTGCGATGATTTTGTTAAGGAAATAGAAATTAAATTCAAAACGCGTAATATTTAAATCCGGTGAGCAATTAATTTGTAGAAATTTCATCGCCAAAATGATGCAGAATTGTTAAATAAATGAGTATTAAAACTCCGGTTTATGCTTTCCCTGTTTTCTCTGCGGTTAATGTCATTGGTTTTTGTTATATTGCCGCCAACTGCTTGTCGCAGTTAATAAATTGTCACGCTGGGTTACATCTGTGACACCCTTAGCAGAAGGTGTCAACAGCCTTCTGACACATCCTTAAGCATGTTTACAGTACTGCAACCTTCCCGTAAAATGCCCGCACACTTTAAACGCCACTAGAGCCCTTTGGAATTGAGGTCGTTAAATGAGACTCAGGAAATACAATAAAAGTTTGGGATGGTTGTCATTAATCGCAGGCACTGTATTACTCAGTGGCTGCGATTCTGCACTACTAGACCCCAAAGGACAGATTGGACTGGAGCAACGTTCACTGATATTGACGGCTTTTGGCCTGATGTTGATTGTGGTTATTCCAGCCATCTTGATGGCTGTTGGTTTCGCCTGGAAGTATCGTGCGAGCAATAAAGATGCGAAGTATAGCCCGAACTGGTCACACTCCAATAAAGTGGAAGCTGTGGTCTGGACGGTACCTATCCTGATCATCCTGTTCCTTGCCGTGCTGACCTGGAAAACCACCCACGCACTTGAGCCGAGCAAACCGCTGGCCTCTGACGTGAAACCGGTTGACCATCGAAGTGGTCTCCGCTGGACTGGAAATGGCTCTTCATCTACCCGGAACAGGGTATTGCTACCGTCAATGAAATCGCCTTCCCGGCGAACACTCCGGTTCAGTTCAAGATCACCTCCAACTCCGTGATGAACTCCTTCTTCATTCCGCCGTCTGGGTAGCCAGATTTACGCGATGGCCGGTATGCAGACCAAACTGCACCTGATCGCCAACGAAGCAGGTACCTACGACGGCATCTCCGCCAGCTACAGCGGCCCGGGCTTCTCAGGCATGAAGTTCAAAGCTATTGCGACGCCGGACCGTGCCGCTTTCGACCAGTGGGTTGCCAAAGTTAAAGCGGCACCTAACACGCTGACCACCATGGCGGAGTTCGAAAAACTGGCTGCGCCAAGCGAAAACAACCCGGTGGAGTACTTCTCAACTGTGAAACCGGATTTGTTCAAAGACGTTATTGACAAATTTATGGATCACGGCAAGAGCATGGACAGTGGCCGGGGGCGCACCGGAAGGCGAGAAGCGCGGGGGGAAGGCATGGACATGAGCAGTGGCACGGGGCAGCGCAGCTGCTCACTGGGAGCCGAGGAATAACTCGATGTTCGGAAAATTGACACTGGATGCAGTGCCGTACCATGAACCGATTATCATGGTCACGGTGGCTGCAATTATCATTGGTGGCCTGGCGCTGATCGCTGCTATCACCTATTTCGGTAAGTGGAAGTACCTGTGGACCGAATGGCTGACCTCCGTCGACCACAAGAAAATCGGCATCATGTACATCATCGTGGCCCTGGTCATGCTGCTGCGCGGCTTCGCCGACGCCATCATGATGCGTACCCAGCAGGCGCTGGCGTCCGCCGGGGAAGCCGGCTTACCTGCCGCCGCACCACTACGACCAGATCTTCACCGCGCACGGCGTGATCATGATCTTCTTCGTGGCGATGCCGTTCATGATCGGCCTGATGAACCTGGTGGTGCCGCTGCAGATCGGCGCGCGCGACGTGGCCTTCCCGTTCCTGAACTCCCTGAGCTTCTGGTTCACCGTTGTCGGCGTGATCCTGGTTAACCTCTCGCTGGGCGTCGGCGAATTCGCCCAGACCGGCTGGCTGGCCTATCCGCCGCTGTCGGGGGCATGAGTACAGTCCGGGCGTGGGGGTCGACTACTACATCTGGGCGCTGCAGATCTCCGGTGTGGGTACCACGCTGACCGGCATCAACTTCTTCGTGACCATCCTCAAGATGCGTGCGCCGGGCATGAACCTGATGAAGATGCCGGTCTTCACCTGGACCGCGCCTGTGCACCAACGTCCTGATCATCGCCGCGTTCCCGATCCTGACCGTCACGCTGGCGCTGCTGACGCTGGACCGCTACCTGGGCATCCACTTCTTCACCAACGAGCTGGGCGGCAACGCGATGATGTACATCAACCTGATCTGGGCCTGGGGCCACCCGGAGGTGTACATCCTGGTCCTGCCGGCGTTCGGTGTCTTCTCCGAAGTCACCGCGACCTTCTCGGGCAAGCGCCTGTTCGGCTACACCTCGATGGTCTGGGCCACCGTCGCGATCACCGTTCTGTCGTTCATCGTGTGGCTGCACCACTTCTTCACCATGGGTTCGGGCGCGAACGTCAACGCCTTCTTCGGCATCACGACGATGATCATCTCGATCCCGACCGGGGTGAAGATCTTCAACTGGCTGTTCACCATGTACCGGGGCCGCATCGAGTTCAACTCGCCGATGCTGTGGACCATCGGCTTCATGGTCACCTTCACCGTCGGCGGCATGACCGGCGTGCTGCTGGCCATGCCGGGCGCGGACTTCGTGCTGCACAACAGCCTGTTCCTGATCGCGCACTTCCACAACGTCATCATCGGCGGCGTGGTGTTCGGCTGCCTGGCCGGCTTCACCTACTGGTTCCCGAAGGCCTTCGGCTTCACGCTGAACGAAAACTGGGGCAAGCGCGCGTTCTGGTTCTGGCTCATCGGCTTCTTCGTGGCCTTCATGCCGCTGTACGTGCTGGGCTTCATGGGCATGACCCGTCGCCTGAACCACCACATCGACCCGCAGTTCCACCCTCTGCTGCTGGTTGCAGCCGGCGGTGCCGCGCTGATCGCCTGCGGCATCCTGTGCCAGCTGATCCAGTTCTACGTGTCGATCCGCGACCGCGAGCAGAACCGCGACCTGACCGGCGACCCGTGGGGTGGCCGTACGCTGGAGTGGGCGACCTCTTCGCCGCCGCCGTTCTACAACTTCGCCGTCGTCCCGCAGGTTCACGAACGTGACGCGTTCTGGGAAATGAAAGAGAAAGGCGAAGCGTACAAGCAACCTGCTCATTACGAAGAGATCCACATGCCGAAGAACACCGGCGCGGGCATTGTCATCGCTGCCTTCAGACTGGTGTTCGGCTTCGCGATGATCTGGCACATCTGGTGGCTGGCGGGTCTTACGGCTTCGTTGGCATCATCGTCACCTGGATTGTGAAGAGCTTCGACGAGGACGTGGACTACTACGTCCCGGTTGCTGAAATCGAGCAGATCGAGAAGAAGCACTTTGATGACATCAGCAAAGCAGGTCTGAAATAATGTCAACTGAAACCGTTAAACACCACCACGACGCCCATGCGCATGAGCATGGGCACCACGATGCGGGAGCGACCAAAGTCTTCGGTTTCTGGATCTACCTGATGAGCGACTGCATTCTGTTCTGCTGCCTGTTCGCGACCTATGCCGTTCTGGTGAACGGCACAGCGGGCGGCCCGGCCGGCAAGGACATCTTCGAACTGCCGTTCGTTCTGGTTGAAACCGCGCTGCTGTTGTTCAGCTCCATCACCTACGGCATGGCGGTGATCGCCATGAACAACCAGAACAAGAGCGAGGTTGTCTCCTGGCTGGCGTTGACCTTCCTGTTCGGTGCCGGCTTTATCGGGATGGAAATCTATGAATTCCATCACCTGATCGCCGAAGGCTTCGGTCCGGACCGCAGCGCCTTCCTGTCGGCCTTCTTCGCGCTGGTCGGCACCCACGGTCTGCACGTGACCTCCGGTCTGATCTGGATGGCGGTACTGATGTTCCAGATCGCTCGTCGCGGCCTGACCAGCACTAACCGCACCCGTATCATGTGCCTGAGCCTGTTCTGGCACTTCCTGGACGTGGTCTGGATCTGCGTCTTCACCGTTGTCTACCTGATGGGGGCGATGTAATGAGTCATTCTAACGATCATGGCGCTTCCCACGGCAGCGTGAAGTCCTACATGATCGGCTTCATCCTGTCGATCATCCTGACGGTGATCCCGTTCTGGATGGTGATGAACGGTTCTGCTTCTAAGCCGGCATTATTCTGGGTGTTGTCCTGGTGACCGCGGTGGTTCAGATTCTGGTGCATCTGGTTTGCTTCCTGCACATGAACACCAAGTCCGATGAAGGCTGGAACATGACCGCCTTTATCTTTACCGTGATTATCATCGCTATCCTGGTAGTCGGTTCCATCTGGATTATGTGGAACCTCAACTACAACATGATGGTTCACTAAGAGCGGCGAGTATGTTTAAGCAATACCTGCAAGTAACGAAACCAGGCATTATTTTCGGCAACCTGATCTCCGTGATCGGGGGATTCCTGCTGGCCTCCAAAGGCAGCATCGATTACCCCTGTTTCTCGCCACGCTGGTCGGCGTGTCGCTGGTGGTCGCGTCCGGTTGTGTATTTAACAACTACATCGACCGCGACATCGACAAGAAGATGGAGAGAACGAAGAACCGGGTGCTGGTCAAAGGCCTGATCTCGCCTAACGTCTCGCTGGTGTACGCCACCTTGCTGGGTATTGCTGGCTTTATGCTGCTGTGGTTTGGCGCCAACCCGCTGGCCTGCTGGCTGGGGGTGATGGGCTTCGTGGTTTATGTCGGCGTTTACAGCCTGTACATGAAGCGCCACTCCGTCTACGGCACGCTGATTGGCAGCCTCTCCGGCGCTGCGCCGCCGGTGATTGGCTACTGCGCGGTCACCAACGAGTTCGACCGCCGGCGCGTTGATCCTGCTGGCTATCTTTAGCCTGTGGCAGATGCCGCACTCCTATGCCATCGCGATCTTCCGCTTTAAGGATTATCAGGCAGCGAACATCCCGGTTCTGCCGGTGGTGAAAGGCATCTCCGTTGCCAAGAACCACATCACGCTGTACATCCTGGCCTTTGCCATGGCCACGCTGATGCTGTCGCTGGGCGGTTACGCCGGCTACAAATACCTGGTGGTAGCGGCTGCGGTGAGCGTCTGGTGGCTGGGCATGGCGCTGCGCGGTTACAAAGTGGAAGATGACAAAGTCTGGGCGCGCAAACTGTTCGTGTTCTCCATTGTCGCCATCACCTCGCTGACCGTGATGATGTCCGTGGACTTTATGGTGCCGGATTCACATAACCTGCTGACTTACGTCTGGTAAGCGCAGCACCGGTTAATCCGGAAAAGGGCGCGAATTTCGGCGCCCTTTTTTTTGTCACGCCGAAAAGCGGCCGAACTGATTATCTTTAAACAACAATTTGTTTTACCCGCCCTGCCCTGCTTCCTAAAATAAGCGCTGCATGTCCCGGTGAGTCGGGTCGCAGATAAGGGCGCGCAACCTGTGCCGCTGCACTACGTCTGATGTCCCGGGGCTTGAACTTAACTGAGGTGGTAATGAACGATTATAAAATGACGCCAGGCGAGCTACGCGCCACCTGGGGTTTAGGCACTGTCTTTTCCCTGCGCATGCTCGGCATGTTTATGGTCCTGCCGGTTCTGACCACGTACGGTATGGCGCTGCAGGGCGCCAGCGAAGCGCTGATTGGCCTCGCCATCGGCATCTACGGCCTGGCGCAGGCGGTGTTTCAGATCCCCTTTGGCCTGCTCTCCGACCGCATCGGCCGCAAGCCGCTGATTGTCGGCGGGCTGCTGATCTTTGTGCTCGGCAGCGTGATTGCCGCCCTCTCCCACTCCATCTGGGGCATTATTCTTGGCCGCGCGCTGCAGGGCTCCGGCGCGATTGCCGCCGCGGTGATGGCGCTGCTGTCAGACCTGACCCGCGAGCAGAACCGCACCAAAGCGATGGCGTTTATCGGCGTCAGCTTCGGCGTCACCTTTGCGATTGCCATGGTGTTGGGCCCCATCATCACCCACGCATTGGGTCTGCACGCGCTGTTCTGGATGATTGCCGTGCTGGGCGAGCCTCGGTATTGTCATCACCCTGTGGGGTGGTGCCGGACATTGCGCCGGACCACGTCCTCAACCGTGAGTCGGGGATGGTAAAAGGCTGCTTCAGCAAAGTGATTGTCGAGCCGCGCCTGCTGAAGCTGAATTTTGGCATTATGTGTCTGCACATCCTGCTGATGTCGACCTTTGTTGCGCTGCCCGGCCAGCTTGCAGCAGCGGGTTTCCCGGCGGCTGAGCACTGGAAAATCTATCTGGTCACCATGCTGATTTCGTTTGTCTCCGTGGTGCCGTTCATCATCTACGCCGAAGTGAAGCGCCGAATGAAGCGCGTCTTTGTGGGCTGCGTGGCGCTCCTGCTGATTGCCGAAATCGTGCTGTGGGGCGCCGGCGCGCACTTCTGGGAGCTGGTTGCCGGCGTGCAGCTGTTCTTCCTGGCCTTTAACCTGATGGAAGCCCTGCTGCCGTCGCTGATCAGCAAAGAGTCCCCCGCCGGTTACAAAGGCACGGCAATGGGGATTTACTCCACCAGCCAGTTTCTCGGCGTGGCGATCGGCGGCAGCCTCGGCGGCTGGGTGGACGGCCTCTTTGATTCACAAACCGTGTTTCTCGCCGGCGCGCTATTGGCTGCGGTCTGGCTGCTGGTCGCCAGGACCATGCAGGAGCCGCCCTACGTCAGCAGCCTGCGCCTGGTGCTGAGCGATGCGGTGCTGGCAGTACCGAATCTGGAGAAGCGGCTGCGCGCGCAGCCCGGCGTGGCGTCAGTGTTTATCGTGCCGGAAGAGAAAAGCGCCTACATTAAAATTGACAGCAAAGTGACGAGCCGCGTGGAACTGGAGGCGCTGCTCGCCAGCAGTTAATGCCTTAACCACAGCGGACCGCGATGCTCTGGCGCCACGCGGTCCGCTCAGCGTCACTACAGCGACATATCCACCACAATACGCCCTTCAATTTTGCCGGCGTGCATGCGCGCAAAGATATCGTTGATATTAGTCAGCGGCTCAACCGCGACATTCGCTTTCACCTTATGGCGCCCGGCAAAATCCAGCGCCTCCTGCAGATCTTTACGCGTGCCGACAATCGAGCCGCGCACCGTGATGCCATCCAGCACCATGTCGAAGATCGAGAGATCGAATTTCCCCGGCGGCAGGCCGTTAAGCACCATGGTGCCGCCGCGGCGCATCATGCCGATCGCCTGTTCAAATGCTTTTGGCGAGACCGCCGTGACCAGCACGCCGTGCGCGCCGCCAAAACTTTCCTGGAACACTTTCGCCGGATCGACCTGCTTCGCATTGGCAACCACGCTGGCACCGAGCCGTTTGGCAAATGCCAGCTTGTCGTCGTCGATGTCGACCGCCGCCACGTTGAGCCCCATCGCCACGGCATACTGGATCGCCATATGCCCCAGCCCGCCGATGCCGGAGACCACCACCCAGTCACCCGGTTTGGTATCGGTCATCTTCAGGCCTTTGTAGACGGTTACGCCGGCACACAGAATCGGTGCCACTTCATTGAACTCAACGTTATCCGGAATGATGCCGACGTAGTTGGCATCCGCCAGACAGTACTCGGCAAAGCTGCCGTTGACCGAATAGCCGGCATTCTGCTGCGACAGACACAGCGTCTCCCAGCCGCTCGAGGCAGTGCTCGCAGTGCCCACACGCCGAGTAGAGCCACGGCACCCCGACGCGATCGCCCTCTTTGAGATGCTTCACGCCCTTCGCCAACGGCCACCACGTGCCCGACGCCTTCGTGGCCGGGAATGAACGGCGGATTCGGCTTCACCGGCCAGTCGCCTTCGGCGGCGTGCAGGTCGGTGTGGCACACGCCGGTGGCGGCGATTTTCACCAGAATCTGTCCTGGCCCAACGGACGGCACCGGCACCTGCTCAATCACCAGCGGTTCACCAAACGCCTTCACAATCGCGGCTTTCATGGTGGTTTTGATTTGCATATTCATCTTTCACTCTCCATTTGAACGGATGCGGACTTAGAACAGCCCCAGTGGCGCTGTGCCATAGCTGACCAGCAGGTTTTTGGTCTGCTGATAGTGCGACTGAGCGCCATCTTGTGGGTTTCGCGCCCGACGCCCGACTTCTTGTAGCCGCCGAAGGCCGCGTGCGCCGGATACAGGTGATAGCAGTTGGTCCAGACGCGGCCGGCCTTGATCCCGCGGCCCATGCGGTAGGGGCGCGGTTGGTGTCGCGCGTCCAGACGCCCGGCGCCCAGGCCGAACTGGGTGTCGTTGGCGATCGCCAGGGCCTTCGGCCTCATCGTGGAAGGTGGTGACGCCGAGGCCACCGGCCCGAAGATCTCCTCCTGGAAACACGCGCATCTGGTTGTTGCCCTTGAGCAGGGTCGGCTGCATGTAGAAGCCGTTGTCCAGCTCCGCGTGCGATCTGCGCGACGCTCGCCGCCGGTCAGGATCTGGCCGCCTTCTTCGCGGGCGATGTCGATGTAGGATAGGATCTTGTCGTATTGCTGCCGCGAAGCCTGCGCGCCGATCATGGTGTCGGTGTCGAGCGGGTCGCCTTGGCGGATGGTGCGCCCGACCTTGCGGCGAGCACCCGCTCCATAAAGGGCGGGTAGATCGATTCCTGGATCAGCGCGCGCGAAGGGCAGGTGCAGACCTCGCCCTGGTTGAAGAAGCCCAGCACCAGCCCCTCAACCGCCTTGTCGATAAACTCCGTCTTCGCCGGCATCACGTCTTCGAAGTAGATGTTCGGCGATTTGCCGCCCAGCTCGACGGTGCAGGGGATGATGTTCTCCGCCGCGCAGGCGAGGATATGCCGCCCGACCGGCGTGGAGCCGGTGAAGGCGATCTTGGCGATGCGCTTGCTGGTGGCCAGCGCCTCGCCGGCCTCGCCGCCGAAGCCCTGCACCACGTTGAGCACGCCCGGCGGCAGCAGATCGCCGATCAGCTCCATCAGCACGCTGATGCCGAGCGGGCGTCTGCTCGGCCGGTTTCAGCACCACGCAGTTGCCGGCGGCCAGCGCCGGCGCCAGCTTCCAGGCGGCCATCAGCAGCGGGAAGTTCCACGGGATGATCTGGCCGACCACGCCGAGCGGCTCGTGGAAGTGATAGGCCACGGTGTTCTCGTCGATCTCGGCGGTGCTGCCCTCCTGCGCGCGGATGCAGCCGGCGAAGTAGCGGAAATGGTCGACCGCCAGCGGCAGGTCGGCGTTCAGCGTCTCGCGCATCGGCTTGCCGTTGTCCCAGGTCTCGGCCAGCGCCAGCATTCTCCAGCCTCGCTTCGATGCGATCGGCGATCGCCAGCAGCACGTTGGAGCGCTCCTGCACGCTGGTTTTGCCCCAGGCGTCCGCCGCCGCATGCGCGGCGTCGAGCGCCAGCTCGATGTCCTTGGCGTCGGAACGCGGGAATTCGGCGATCGGCTGGCCGGTCACCGGCGAGGTGTTGGTGAAGTACTGGCCGCTCACCGGCTCGACGAATTTGCCGCCGATGTAGTTGCCGTAGCGTTCGCCTGGAACGAAACCAGCGCGCCGGGCGTGCCGGGATGTGCATAACGCATCGCAAACTCCTTATTATCAGGTCAGAGGGTCTGAACAGGCAGCGCAACTGCCTGTGTTGGTGATTGCAGCACGCGTGCCAGTTTTTTCTCATCAGGCGGAAAAGCAATAAATTCGTTATTTATCAATCAAATAAAATCACCCCCTGCCAGCAACCCTGCCAGTTCTCCAGGACAAACGCGGTATCTGTGTTGCGTATCGCAACAGTGCAGAAACCCTAACGCTACAATGTTGCAACACTTACACGCCGTTCTGAGGTCACTCATGCAGGGAAATTCAGCCGCGTCTGCCGTGCACGCCAACCCGCTGTTAAGCGACTCCTGGTTCCGCAGCCAGCTGTATGGATTAGAGCGCAGCGCCGATGATTTCCCGCGCGTGCGTCAGGGCGAGCTGGCCGATGTGCTGGCCAGCAATGCCGGGTTGCAGCAGTTTGCGCAGCCGGTCATCCGCCAGCTGGCACAGCAGATGGCGGAGACGCAGTCGGTGGTGATCCTGTCCGATGCCAGCGGGCTGGTGCTGAACACCTTTGGCGATATGCAGGCGCTGGAGAAAGCCCAGCGCTTTGCCCTGGCACCCGGTAACCTGTGGAGTGAATGCGGACGCGGCACCAATGCGATTGGCACCGCGCTGGCGATTGATGACGGCTGTGAAATTGATGGCCAGCAGCATTTCCTGACGCGCAATCAGGGTCTGTACTGCGCCGCGATGCCGTTGCAGATGCCCAACGGTCAGATAGCCGGCGTGCTGGATATCTCGGGTCCGGCACACTTTCCGCATCCGCATACCCTGAACCGGGTGAAAGCAGCGGCAAAGCAGATCGAGTACCTGTGGGTGAAGCAGAGCCTGCATCCGCAGCAGTGGCTGCTCAGTCTGCATCCGCAGCCGCAGGGCATCGACACCAGTGATGAATTGCTGCTGGTATTCTCTGACAATGTGCTGACCGCAGCCAACCGGCTGGCGATGCGCGAACTGGCTCTCAGCGCCGACCGCTTTGCCAGCCTGACGTTTCAGCAGCTGTTTCCGCAACTGCAGCAGCAGGCCAACAGCGTTCCCGCCGCGGTCGACATTGGCGCGCAGCGCTATTGGTTCCGCCTGCGCGCGCCGCAGCGCAGCCACGTCAGCGTGCCGGACAGTCGTACGCATGACTTGCCGCGCGTGCTGGGAGCTGACGGCGCAAAAATGCTGCGGTTGCTGGATGCCGGCGTTTCGCTGTGCATTTATGGTGAAACCGGCAGCGGCAAGGAGTATGTCAGCCGTGCTCTGCACCAGCAAAGCCGCTGGCGCACGGGCAAGTTTGTCGCCATCAACTGTGCCGCCATCCCCGAAGCGCTGATTGAATCCGAACTGTTTGGCTACCAGCCCGGCGCATTTACTGGCGCCAGTAAAAATGGCTACATCGGCAAAATTCGCGAAGCGGATGGCGGCGTGCTGTTTCTGGATGAAATCGGTGACATGCCGCTGACGCTGCAGACCCGTTTGCTGCGCGTGCTGCAGGAAAAAGAGGTGGCGCCACTCGGCTCCAGTCGCAGCTGGCCGGTGAATTTTGCCGTGATTTGCGCCACGCATCGCGATCTGGCCCAGCGCGTGGCCGCCGGCGAATTTCGTGAGGATTTGCTCTATCGTCTGCAGGAGTTTGCGCTGACCCTTCCGCCACTGCGCGCCTGGCCGAACGTCGCCGGGTTTATCCGCGATTTATGGCAGGAACTGGGAGCCGCGCAGCGTGGCGTACAGCTGTCTCCGGCGCTGCTGATGGCGCTGGCGCAGCAGCCGTGGCCGGGCAATGTGCGCCAGCTACGCAGTCTGCTGCGCGTGCTGCTGGCGCTCGCCGATGAGGGCGAAACGCTGACGGAAAGTCACTTGCCGGCAGAGTATCGCCGCCCACCAGCCCCGCCGCTGCGCGAACGCCACGATGAACAGCTGATCAGTGAAACGCTGCAGCGCTATGACGGCAATATCAGTAAAGCGGCGCAGGCGCTGGGGGTCGCGCGCAGCACGCTGTATCGTCGTGCGGCACGCGACAGAGGGGATTAATCGCGGAAGTTTTTGAACTGGAACGGCTGCCCCAGATCGCCGCCGCGCACCAGCGCCATCACCGCTGCAGATCGTCGCGGGACTTACCGGTCACGCGCATCTCTTCGCCCTGGATCTGCGCCTGCACCTTCAGCTTGCTGTCTTTGATCAGCTTGACGATTTTCTTCTGCACCGCGCTCTCGATGCCCTGCTTCAGCTTGGCTTCCACAAACCAGTTTTTACCGCTGTGCACAAACTCTTCCGGCACATCCAGAGACGCCCCTTCGATGCCGCGCTTCAGCAGCTTGGCGCGCAGAATGTCGAGCAGCTGCTTCACCTGGAAATCAGACTCGCTCAGCACCTTAATGGTCTTATTTTCTTCGTTCAGCTCAAATGTCGCCTCAACGTTGCGAAAATCGAAGCGTGTTGACGAACTTCGCGGGTGGCGTTCTCAACGGCGTTGCGCACTTCCTGCATATCAACTTCGGAAACGATATCGAAAGATGGCATCTTTTCTTCTCCTGATCACTATTTTGTTGCGGATGCATAATACCCCGCTTGACGACGCTCAATAACTCAAGCGACGCGGGAGGCGCGGAAAGCCTGTATAATTAAGGGTGTAACACCCATTGGCGCACTTGTGTCCGGTGAGGAGGAACAATGAAAATTACAGTGCTCGGATGCGGAGCCCTTGGTCAGCTGTGGCTGACCGCGCTGTGCAAGCACGGACATGAGGTTCAGGGCTGGCTACGCGTGCCCCAGCCCTATTGTGCAGTGTAAACCTGATTGGTGAAGACGGAAGCATCTTTAACGAATCCCTCACCGCGAACGATCCTGATTTCCTGGCGCAAAGCGACCTTTTACTGGTGACGCTCAAAGCGTGGCAGGTTTCAGACGCGGTCAAAAACGCTTGCCGCGCTGCTGCCGCGCCACTTCGCCCATACTGCTGCTGCACAACGGCATGGGGACCCTTGACGAGCTGAAAAACGTTCCGCAGCCCCTGCTGATGGCGACAACCACGCACGCTGCGCGTCGCGACGGCAACATCATCGTGCATGTCGCCAGCGGCATCACCCACATCGGCGCCCTGCCAGACCGCGGAAGCACGGCGCTACAGCGATCTGGCCGATGTGCTGCATAAGGCGCTGCCGGACGTGGCCTGGCACAACAACATCGCGTCGGCCAGCTGGCGCAAGCTGGCGGTCAACTGCGTGATCAACCCGCTGACGGCGCTGTGCAACTGCCCGAACGGCGAGCTGAAAAACGCGCCCTGGCCGGAACAGATTGAACCGGCTGTGCGAGGAGCTGGCCGGGGTGATGGAGCGGGAGGGCCAGCACACTCCTGCGCTGACGATGACTTGCGCTGACTTATGTGACGAGCAGGTTATCGAGAGCACGGCTGAGAACATCTCCTCGATGCTGCAGGATGTTCGGGCATTACGCCACACGGAGATCGACTACATCACCGGCTACCTGCTAAGACGCGCCCGCGCGCACGGCATCGCGGTGCCGGAAAACGCCCGTCTGTATGACCTGATTAAACGTAAGGAGAGTGAATATGAGCGCGTCAGCACTGATCTGCCTCGCCCCTGGTAGCGAAGAGACCGAAGCGGTCACCACCATTGATCTGCTGGTGCGCGGCGGCATTAAGGTCACTACCGCCAGCGTCGCCAGCGACGGCACGCCTGGCGATTACCTGCTCGCGCGGCGTGTAAACTGCTGGCCGATGCGCCGCTGGTTGAGGTGGCGGATGGCGATTTCGACGCCATCGTCCTGCCCGGCGGCCTGAAAGGCGCGGAATGCTTCCGCGACAGCCCGCTGCTGGTGGAGACCGTGCGCCAGTTTCATCTGTCAGGGCCGCATTGTCGCGGCCATCTGTGCCGCCGCCGGCACGGTGCTGGTGCCGCACGACCTCTTCCCGATCGGCAATATGACCGGCTTCCCGGGGCTGAAGGACACCATTCCGGAAGAGCAGTGGGTGGATAAACGCGTGGTGTGGGATCCGCGCGTCAACCTGCTGACCAGCCAGGGGCCGGGCACCGCGATTGATTTTGGCCTGAAGATTATTGACCTGCTGGTCGGGGCGCGAGAAAGCGCGTGAGGTGGCGTCACAGCTGGTGATGGCGGCGGGGATTTATAATTATCAGGAATTTGAAGAACGCGCGTAAAAAAGGTCGCCATCAATGGCGACCCCACGAGATCAGCGCACAGTTTTATTCGTCGCGGTGATTACAGGGTGCGCATTCCTGCGCACCGGGTTGTGCCCGTGCAGGCGGAAAGGTCAGGCGCGCCAGGCTTAACTCCCGCCGCGGTTACGGGCGATACACCTTCACATTCTTAAAGCCCTGCTCGCGCAGATACAGCGCCTGCAGGCGGCTCATCACGCCGCGCTCGCACCACAGCAGCTAGGTTTTGCTCTGATCGAGATCGCCAAACTTCGTGCTCAGCTTGTAGAACGGCAGCGAAACCACTTCCACACCTTCCAGCTGCAGCGGCTTGTCATCCTGCTCGTCAATGGAGCGGATATCCAGAATCACATCGTTCGCGCCGAAACCGCTCACGGTTTCCACTTCAACCACTTCCTGCTCGGTCTGCTGGGCGATCTCGCGGATATCAATGTTGGAGGCTTCCTCCACCACCCGGTCCAGAATGCTGAAATCGAAGTTCTCCTCTTCCGCTTCGATCTTCGCCTTCACCGCTTTCACCGTTGGGCTTTTCGAAATCACGCCGCAGTATTCCGGCATGGTGCGGGCAAAATCTTCGGTGCCGATTTCGCGCGCCAGATCGATGATGTGCTCTTTATCGTGAGAGATCAGCGGACGCAGGATCAGCGTATCGGACACGTTGTCGATCAGACGCAGGTTGGTCAGCGTCTGGCTGGAGACCTGGCCCAGCGCTTCGCCGGTGACCAGCGCCTGCACGCCGTAGCGTTCAGCCACTTTCGACGCCGCACGCACCATCATGCGCTTCAGCACCACGCCCATCTGGCCGTCGTCCACTTTTTCCAGGATCTCGCCGACCACCGGTTCGAAATTGATTGCCACGAAACGCACGCGGTGCGAGCTGCCGAAGCGGTTCCACAGATAATGCGCCACCTGACGAACGCCGATTTCGTGCGCCGCGCCGCCCAGGTTGAAGAAGCAGTAGTGCACGCGGCAGCCGCGGCGCATCAGCATATAGCTGGAGACGCCGGAGTCGAAGCCGCCGGAAATCAGCGACAGGACGTCTTCCTGGGTGCCGATCGGGAAGCCGCCGATGCCTTCATAGCGGCCTTTCACCAGCAGCAGGCGATCGTCTTCGATCTCCAGATTCACCGTCACGTCCGGGTGGGTCAGCTGCACGCGCGCACTCTCGACGTGCTGGTTCAGACCGCCGCCGACGTAACGCTCCACTTCAATGCGAGCTGAACTCGTGCTTGCCGCGACGCTTCACGCGCACGCAGAAGGTTTTGCCTTCGATCTGGTCGCGGTAGTGCACCAGCGCCTTCTCGAAGATGTCGTGCATATCGGTAAAAGCGCGATCTTCCACTTCCAGAATATGGTGGATACCCGGAATGCGGGTCAGCGGCGTCGCGAATATCGTGACGTTTGTTTTCATCTTTGGCGCGGACTTCGATGTGGTCCCAGTGGCGCACCACGGCGAGGGTTTCGTCGTAGTGCTTCAATACGTTACGAATGTTCCCGGTCGAGAATTTTAATAAAGCGCAAGCGCACAGATTGGCTTTTGATGGTGATTTCCGGGAACAATTTAATGATAAACTTCATGGCGGCAATGTTTCGTTGGGCAAATAAGTGCTAAAATCATCAACACTTAGCTGGTAAAATAATACAAGCGGGTCCCAGCCAGCCACGGACTCGTGGGCATCCGAGGCGCGCAAGTATACCACCATCGCCGGGTGACTGCTGTAAGCAACCTTCGCCGCATTGATTATTTTGCTAATCAATGCCCGGGCTCCGTTACCATGTCGCTAGGTTGAGCGAGATGAATGTAACGTGAGTCAGACATTCACTATGCCAAAGAAAAACGAAGCACCGGCCAGTTTCGAAACTGCGCTGAGCGAGCTGGAACAGATTGTTACCCGTCTTGAGAGCGGCGATCTCCCGCTGGAAGAGGCGCTCAACGAATTCGAGCGCGGCGTACAGCTGGCGCGCCAGGGTCAGGCAAAAGCTGCAGCAGGCGGAACAGCGCGTGCAGATCCTGCTGTCCGACAGCGATGAAGACGCGGCGCTCGCGCCTTTCACACCGGACGCCGAGTAAATGGATTTTGCCAACGAGCTTCAGGCGCGTGTCATGTGCGCGCCAACGACGCCCTGCGCCGTTTTATTGCGCCACAGCCTTTTCAGAACACTCCACTGGTTGAAGCCATGCACTATGGCGCACTCTTGGGCGGAAAGCGCCTGCGCCCGTTCCTGGTGTACGCCACCGGCAAGATGTTTTGGCGTCGTGGCGATGACACCGCTGGACGCCCCGGCGGCCGCGGTGGAGTGCATCCACGCCTACTCGCTGATCCACGACGATCTGCCGGCGATGGACGACGACGATTTGCGTCGGGGCCAGCCGACCTGCCATATCAAATTTGGCGAAGCCAATGCCATTCTGGCGGGTGATGCCCTGCAAACGCTGGCGTTCTCGATTCTGAGCGACGCGCCGATGGCCGAAGTGGCCGACCGCGATCGCCTGGCGATGATCTCCGAACTGGCGCATGGCCAGCGGCGTGGCCGGCATGTGCGGCGGCCAGGCGCTGGATCTGGAAGCCGAAGGCGGCAAGCGCGTTGATCTGGAGCAGCTGGAGCAGATCCATCGCCACAAAACCGGCGCGCTGATCCGTGCGGCCGTTCGCCTGGGCGCGCTGAGCGCGGGTGAGCAAGGGCGCAAAGCCCTGCCGATTCTGGACAGATACGCAGAAAGTATCGGTCTGGCGTTCCAGGTTCAGGATGACATTCTGGATGTGGTCGGCGATACTGCAACATTGGGTAAACGTCAGGGTGCGGACCAGCAGCTTGGCAAAAGTACCTACCCCGCCCTGCTGGGTCTTGAGCAAGCCCAACGTAAAGCCCGGGATCTGATTGACGATGCCCGCCAGTCGCTGAATCTGCTGGCCGCGCAATCGCTGGATACCTCGGCACTGGAAGCGCTAGCGGACTATATAATCCAGCGTGATAAATAAACTATATATCTCGATGAGCCTTTGATGAGTTTTGATATTGCCAAATACCCGACACTGGCGTTAGTTGACTCCACCCAGGAGTTACGTCTGCTGCCGAAAGAGAGCCTGCCGAAGCTGTGCGACGAGCTGCGTCGCTACCTGCTGGACAGCGTAAGCCGCTCCAGCGGCCACTTCGCCTCCGGGCTGGGCACGGTCGAGCTGACCGTGGCGCTGCACTACGTCTACAACACGCCGTTCGATCAGCTGGTCTGGGACGTCGGCCACCAGGCCTATCCGCACAAAATTCTGACCGGCCGCCGCGACCAAATTGGCACCATTCGCCAGAAAAACGGCCTGCACCCGTTCCCGTGGCGCGGCGAAAGCGAGTACGACGTGCTGAGCGTCGGCCACTCCTCCACCTCCATCAGCGCCGGCCTCGGCATGGCCGTCGCCGCCGAAAAAGAGAACAAGCAGCGCCGCACCGTCTGCGTGATTGGCGACGGCGCGATCACCGCCGGCATGGCCTTCGAAGCCATGAACCACGCGGGCGACATCAAGCCGGACATGCTGGTGATCCTCAACGACAACGAAATGTCGATCTCCGAAAACGTCGGCGCGCTGAACAACCACCTGGCGCAGCTGCTCTCCGGCAAGCTCTACTCCACGCCTGCGCGAAGGCGGCAAGAAGGTGCTGGCCGGCGTACCGCCGATCAAAGAGCTGGTCAAGCGCACCGAAGAGCACATCAAAGGCATGGTGGTGCCGGGCACCCTGTTTGAAGAGCTGGGCTTTAACTACATTGGCCCGGTTGACGGCCACGACGTGCTGGGGCTGGTGACCACGCTGAAGAACATGCGCGACCTGAAAGGCCCGCAGTTCCTGCACATCATGACCAAAAAAGGCCGTGGCTACGCGCCGGCGGAAAAAGATCCGATCACCTTCCACGCGGTGCCGAAATTCGATCCGGCCAGCGGCTCGCTGCCGAAAAGCAGCGGCGGCCTGCCGAGCTATTCGAAAATCTTCGGCGACTGGCTGTGCGAAACCGCCGCCAAAGACCGCCCAGCTGATGGCGATCACCCCGGCCATGCGCGAAGGCTCCGGCATGGTGGAGTTCTCCCGCGAATACCCGGAGCAGTATTTCGACGTGGCCATTGCCGAGCAGCATGCGGTGACCTTCGCCGCCGGGCCTGGCGATCGGCGGCTACAAGCCGGTGGTGGCGATCTACTCCACCTTCCTGCAGCGCGCCTACGATCAGGTGATCCACGACGTGGCGATCCAGAACCTGCCGGTGCTGTTTGCCATCGATCGCGCCGGCATCGTCGGCGCCGACGGCCAGACGCACCAGGGGGCGTTTGACCTATCGCCTACCTGCGCTGCATCCCGGACATGGTGATCATGACGCCAAGCGACGAGAACGAGTGCCGCCAGATGCTGTTTACCGGCTACCACTATCAGGATGGCCCGAGCGCCGTGCGCTACCCGCGCGGCATGCGGCATCGGCGTTGCGCTGGAGCCGCTGGAGAAACTGCCGATCGGTAAAGGTCTGGTGAAGCGTCGCGGTGAAAAAGTGGCGATTCTGAACTTCGGCACGCTGCTGCCGGAGGCGCGAAAGCGGCTGAAGCGCTGAACGCCACGCTGGTCGACATGCGCTTTGTCAAACCGCTGGACGAAGCGCTGATCCTCGGTCTGGCGGGCCAGCCATGACGCGCTGGTCACGCTGGAAGAGAACGCGATCATGGGCGGCGCGGGCAGCGGCGTCAACGAGAGTGCTGATGGCAAAACGCCGTAAAGCCCGTGCCGGTGCTGAACCTCGGCCTGCCGGATCATTTCATTCCGCAGGGTACCCAGGACGAAGCCCGCGCCGGGATTATCAGCTGGACGCCGCAGGCATCCAGCAGCAAATCCCCGCCTGGCTGGCGCAGTAACCGCCCTTCCCCGCTCCTGCTGCTATGCTTGAGGGTAAAACCCCACGCATAAGAGCAGGAGGCGCCTTCAATAGAAAACCGTACGATTAGGAAAAACAGACCTTAAGGTTTCCCGACTTTGCCTGGGCTGCATGACCTTTGGCGAACCGCTGACCGGGGCAACCACGCCTGGACGCTGCCGGAAGAGAGCAGCCGCCCGATCATTAAGCACGCGCCATGGAAGGCGGCATCAACTTCTTTGACACCGCCAACAGCTATTCCGACGGCAGCAGCGAGGAGATTGTCGGCCGCGCCCTGCGCGATTTTGCCCGCCGCGATGAGGTGGTGGTCGCCACCAAGGTCTATTACCCGGTGGGCGACCTGGCGCAGGGCCTTTCTCGCGCCCAGATCCTGCGCTCCATCGACGACAGCCTGCGGCGGCTGGGCATGGACTATGTCGATCTGCTGCAAATCCACCGCTGGGATTACGACACGCCGATTGAAGAGACGCTGGAAGCGCTCCACGACGTGGTGAAAGCCGGTAAAGCGCGCTACATCGGCGCGTCGTCGATGCACGCCTCGCAGTTTGCTCAGGCGCTGGATCTGCAGGCGCAGCACGGCTGGGCGCGCTTTGTCACCATGCAGGATCACTACAACCTGATCTATCGCGAAGAAGAGCGCGAGATGCTGCCGCTGTGCCAGCACGAAGGCGTGGCGGTGATCCCGTGGAGCCCGCTGGCGCGCGGCCGCCTGACCCGCCCGTGGGGAGAAACCACGGCGCGTCTGGTCTCGGATGACGTGATCCGGAAAAAGCCTCTATACAGCGGAACCGAAGAAAATGACAAGCGGCCATTAGCGGAACGCCTGGCACGGATGGCCGAGGATAAAGGCGTGACCCGCGCCCAGGTGGCGCTGGCGTGGCTGCTGGGTAAGCGCGGGCGTCGCGGCGCCGATTATCGGCACATCGCGCGAGGAGCAGCTGGACGAGCTGGTGAAAGCCGTCGACGTGGAGTTGACGTGGCGCAACCGGAGCAGGTTGCCGAGCTGGAGACGCCGTATCAGCAGCATCCGGTGGTGGGATTTAAGTAAGGGTCAGTCAGGGCGCGTACAGGGCGACCGGATGTCAGAGGCTACGCATGCCTGGCGACCGGCCTGCGGCAACGCATTTATGGCAACGCTTTTTGTAGGGTGCAATGCGCACCTGGCGCATTAAAGCACCAGCCCCAGCAGATACAACAGCGCCGGCAGAGATGACCCCGGCGATGATATCATCGACCATGATGCCCATGCCGCCGTGCACGTTGCGGTCGAACCAGCGAATCGGCCACGGTTTCCACATATCCAGAATACGGAAGAGGACAAAGCCGGCGGCAGCGACCCAGTGCCAGTCGTTGACCGGGAGCGCCATCAGCGTGATCCACATGCCGATGAACTCATCCCAGACGATGCTGCCGTGATCGTGCACGCCCATGTCTTTTGCCGTGCGGTGGCACAGATAGACACCGATGCAGATCCCGAACATCACCACCAGCGAATAAAGCTGCCCGGGCAGCAACATCATCACCCACCAGAACGGGATCGCCGCCAGCGAACCCATGGTGCCCGGCATCACCGGGCTCAAACCGCTACCAAACCCGGTGGCCAGCAGGTGCCACGGATTGCTCATCCGCAGCCGGCTTTTGGCTTCATCTTTATGCGGCCCGCGTCAAAGTGATCGTACCCCTTCCACTCATCCCAGCTGCGCGGCTTGCCGTTCTCCAGCAGCGTCAGCCCTTCTGCTTCCGGCGCTAATCTGCCCGATGCAGGTATAAGCCACGCCGAGGTGGCCCAGCGCCACATCCAGCGCGCCACGGTTCAGCTCCGGCACGGTAAAGCACAGCTCATAATCTTCACCGCCGGACAGCGCCCAGCGCAGCGCCTGCTCAGGCTCGACGTGACCGCGCAACGCAGCCGACAGCGGCAGCGCATCCAGATCGATGCGCGCGCCGACACCGCTGGCCTTCAGAATATGGCCGAGATCGGAGATCAGGCCGTCGGAGAGATCGATAGCCGAGCTTGCCAGCTCGCGCAGCGCCTGACCCTGCAGCACGCGCGGCGTCGGCCGCAGATGGCGCTTGACCAGATACGTCATGCACCGCCGGCATCCTTCACGGCGATGACGGTCCTGCAGGATCGCCAGGCCGGCAGCGCTGTCGCCCGGCGTGCCGGTCACATAGATCCAGTCGCCCGGTTTTGCGCCTGAGCGCTTCAGCGCCCGGCCGGGCGGCACATACCCATGAATGGCCAGCGTCATCGACAGCGGGCCGCGCAGTGGTATCGCCGCCAATCAGCTGCATATCGTAGTAGTTAAGCTGCTCAAACAGCGCTGTCGCTGAAGGCTTCCAGCCAGGCTTCATCTACCTCCGGCAGCGTCAGCGCCAGCGTTAGCCACGCCGGATCGGCGCCCATCGCCGCCAGATCGCTCAGGTTGACCGCCAGCGCTTTATAGCCGAGATCGGCAGGATCGATATCCGGTAAGAAATGGATGCCCGCCACCAGCGTATCGGTGCTGATGGCCAGCGTCTGTTTTTCCGGAACGTTCAGCAGTGCACAGTCATCGCCAATGCCGGTTTCTACATCAAGACGGGAGGTTCTGACACGGTCAAAATAACGGGCAATCAGGGAGAATTCGCCGCATGCCATACGTTATGCCTCAGCAAATAAAAAAATAAGGCCGGTGAGTGCCGGCCTCCGGTTTGCGGACGTTATCTTTTTGTGGGGGCGGATCGCAGGTGCGGCTTTATCCAGCACGCCGTTTACAAACTTGTGGCTGTCTTCAGCGCCGAAGGTTTTCGCCAGTTCGATCGCTTCGTTGATGGCCACTTTGTAGGGCACATCATCACGTTTAGACAGTTCAAACAGCGCGATACGCAACACCGCTTTTTCTACCTGGCCCAGCTCTTCGAGCTGACGGGACAGGTAAGGCTTCATCAGGCCATCGAGATACGCGCTATTAGTCGCCACTCCGGACAGCAGCTCACGGAAGTACAGAACGTCAACATCTTTCACGTCCTGTTCCGACAGGAACTGGTATTCAACATCAGCGATGTCGTTCTGGGACAACTGCCAGGAGTAAAGCGCCTGGACGGCACACTCACGGGCGCGGCGACGAGCAGCAGGTTTCACGGAATTCCCCTTACAAAAAAATCAGGCCTTGATGGCTTTCAATACATTAATCATTTCAAGCGCGGTCAGTGCGGCTTCTGCACCTTTGTTACCGGCTTTGGTGCCAGCGCGTTCGATCGCTTGCTCGATACTTTCGGTGGTCAGCACGCCGAACGCAACCGGGATTTCGCTGTTCATCGCAACGTGGGCGATGCCGGAGCTGGCTTCGCCCGCCACATATTCGAAGTGCGCAGTGCCGCCACGAATAACGGTGCCCAGCGCAATCACCGCGTCGTATTTGCCGGTTTTCGCCAGTGCGCCCGCCGCCAGCGGCAGTTCGTAAGCGCCCGGAACCCAGACAACGGTGATGTTGTCATCTTTAACCTGACCGATACGTTTCAGCGCGTCAATGGCGCCTTCCAGCAGGCTGTCGTTGATGAAGTTGTTGAAACGCGCAATGGTGATGGCGACGCGAGCGTCCGGGGTAGCAACAGCAGCTTCAATAATGTTCATACTCTTCCTTTACGGGTTCATTTGGCCCCGCAGGGGGGCGGATTTTATCATAATACTTTGCGCAACGCCGCTCGGCGCTTTTACCGAGCAGGCTTCAGCGCGTGTCGTCAGGGTTCAGGCGGACATCGGGGGCCAACCTGACGCACGTCGCTAAAATTCAGCGCTGGTGCATCGGCCAGCGTTTCCAGGCCCGGCAGCACACACAGGCCGCGCGCGTCATTATCGCCCAACAGTTTCGGCGCAACGTAAACAATCAGCTCATCCACCAGGCCGGCCTGCAGCAGCGCACCGGCCAGCGTTGCGCCCGCCTCCACCCAGATACTGTTCACCTGCTGCTTGCCGAGCAGCATCATCAGCACCACCAGATCGAGCTGGCCGTTATGCTCCGGCACCATAATGCTGCGCACGCCTTCCGGCCAGCTTTGCGCATCGGCCTTCGTGCGGGCACAGCCAGGTTTCGCCGGGCTGCGGCGATCAAGCGGTGCTCTGGCGTCACGCGGTTCTGGCTGTCGATCACAATGCGCAGCGGCTGGCGCAGCTGGCTCTCATCCAGCTGCTGGCGCACGGTCTCGGCATTCAGCTCATCCCAGCGCACCGTCAGCGACGGATCGTCCGCCAGCACGGTGGCGCTGCTGGTGAGAATAGCATGGCTTTGCGCGCGCAGACGCTGCACATCGCGCCTTGCCGCTGCGGGGAGGTGATCCACTGGCTTTCGCCGTTGGCCATCGCCGTACGGCCGTCCAGCGAGGCGCCCAGCTTAAGCTGAATATACGGGAACCCGGTACGCATGCGCTTGAGGAAACCTTTGTTGAGCGCTTCGGCTTCCTGCATCATCAGGCCGTGGCTGACGTCAATGCCTTCCTGCTGCAGGCGATACAGGCCGCGTCCGGCCACCTGCGGATTGGGATCCTGCATCGCCGCGACCACGCGCGTGACGCCGGCGGCAATCAGCGCATCGCAGCACGGCGGCGTACGCCCGTGATGGCTGCAGGGCTCCAGCGTGACATAGGCGGTAGCGCCGCGCGCCTTCTCACCCGCCATGCGCAGCGCATGCACTTCCGCATGCGGCTCGCCGGCGCGCTGGTGAAAGCCTTCGCCCACGATCTCGCCATCGTTCACGATAACGCAGCCGACGTTCGGGTTTGGGGTGGGTGGTAAAACGCCCGCGCTGCGCCAGTTTCATGGCGCGCGCCATGTAAATCTCATCGTGCATGAGCTTAATCCTGTAGGCGGGCGATCTCTTCGCCAAACTCGCGGATGTCTTCGAAGCTGCGGTACACCGAGGCGAAGCGGATATAGGCGACCTTATCCAGCTTTTTCAGCTCCTCCATCACCAGATTGCCGATCATTTTGCTGGGCACTTCACGTTCGCCGGTGGCGCGCAGTTGGGATTTGATGTGGTTTAGCGCCATTCTCCACGTCGTCCGCGCTGACCGGACGTTTCTCCAGCGCCTTCAGCATGCCGCTGCGCAGTTTCTCTTCGTTGAAGGGCTCGCGCACGTCATTGCTTTTCACCACGCGCGGCATCACCAGCTCGGCCACCTCAAAGGTGGTAAAACGCTCATTGCACACCAGACACTGCCGGCGACGGCGCACTGAGGACCCTTCCCCCACCAGACGAGAATCGATGACTTTGGTATCCACAGCGGAGCAGAATGGGCAATGCATGACGTTTCCTGTCGCGAGAATTGGGGGCGGATAGTGTAGCGCGTTCCCGGTTGCAACAAAATACAGGGCGCAGAATCGCCATTTGAGCGACGCGACGACGAAGACGCCCCCGGAGCGGAAGCGGGGACGGGGGGGCGGGGCGGCAGCGCGGGCACCGGCCGCGGGGGGGGCGCGGGGGGCGGAGTGGGTGGGCCACCGGGTCGTACCCCAGAGACAGCGCCGCGCAGGCCGATTCTCACGGGGGCGTCCTGGCGTTCTCGAGCAGGTACGGACGCCGACGATACAACGACTTTGAGGCGACAAGCCGCGCGCCTGTACTTCCGCCGGACGCCCAATCCGGGGCGCGCGCGGGTTGGGTGCCGGCAGCGCTTGCTGCGCTGGTGCTCAGTGGTTGCAGCTCCACCCCCGCTTCACCTCAGGTCAAAGCGCTGCATCAGGAAGTGAGCCAGCTCAACCAGCAGATGCGCAAACTGACCAGTCAGGCCAGCGCGCTGGAGATTCAGGGGCAGCTCAACAGCCAGTCGACGCAGGGCGCATGGTTACTCCCGCAGGCGAATACGCCGGTAGAGCTGCAGACGCAGCTGGGTAAACTGCGCCTGTCGCTGTCGCACGTTGAGGGGGAAGCCAGCGGCAGCCGCGCTAACCTGAATATCCGTTCAACCGATGATAGGCACGCTGCCGCCGTTCAACGCGGTGGTCGAATGGGGCCCACTGGATGAAGCCAGCGGCAAGCCGCTGAACGCCGACAGCCTGAGCCAGACCGATTACCGTGCCAGCGCCGATTGCTGATGCCGAAGTTCGGTCAGCGACCGAACTGCGCTTCAGCGGGCTGACACCGGAACAGCTCGGCTATGTGCGCCTGCATGATGTGCAGGCTGGTTTCGACCGATGCCAACACGGTCGTTGCAGCCGCACAGAAACTCTGGCGTCAAGCATAAAAAAACGGGCGCCATCGGCAGCTCCGTTTCGATTTCGCTGATCCGGCGACGATTACGGCAGAATGGACGGCTGATCCGCGCCCTCTTTCTCGACTTTCTGCTGCAGCAGGTGTTCGCGCTTCATGCCCAGCTTCAGCGCCAGCGCGGACGCGACGTAGATGGAGGACGCCGTACCGATGGTGACACCGATCAGCATGGTCAGCGAGAAGCCTTCCAGCACCGCGCCACCGAAGAGGAACAGCATCAGGATCACCACCAGGGTGGTACCGGAGGTGATCAAGGTACGGTGCAGCGTCTGGGTCAACGACACGTTAAAGATTTCGTACGGCGTACCGCGACGGATCTTGCGGAAGTTCTCACGAATACGGTCGGATACCACGATACTGTCGTTCAGCGAGTAACCGATAACCGACATCAGGGATGCCACAATCGTCAGGTCAATCTCAATGTGGAACAGCGACAGTACGCCCATGGTGATGATCACGTCGTGCGCCAGCGATAACCATCACCGCGCCCAGCGCCAGTCGCCATTCAAAGCGGAAACCGACGTACATCAGGATGGCAGATCAGCGCCACCAGCAGCGCCATCGCCGCCGGTCTGCGCCAGATCCAGCTGCCCACGCTCGGGCCGACGAACTCAATGCGCTTCACCGCCGCGTTCTGGCTGGTCGTTTCGTTAATCACGCTAACAACCTTGCTGCCCAGCTCCTGGCCGGCGTTGGCCTGGTGCGCCGGCGGCATACGCACCATGATGTCGCGGCTGCTGCCGAAGTTCTGCAGCAGCGGCTCCTCAAAGCCCGCTTTCTCCAGCGCGTCGCGCATCTGGTCCATATCGGCCGGTTTTTCCAGGGAGATTTCAATCACCGTACCGCCGGTGAAATCGAGACCCCAGTTAAAGCCTTTCACGCCCATAATGGCGATGGACAGAATCAGCAGGAACCTGAAATGCCGAAGGCCCAGTAGTCCCAGCGCATAAAGTCCCAGACTTTACGGCCGTGGTTCAATTGTTCAACAGTATATTCCTGTGCCACAACGCACTCCTCAGATAGACAGCTTTTTGACGCGTTTGCCGCCGTACAGCAGGTTCACGATGGCACGGGTGCCGACAATAGCGGTAAACATGGACGTCGCCACACCGATACCGGTGGTAATCGCAAAGCCTTTGATCGCGCCAGTACCCACTGCATACAGGATAAGCACCTTAATCAGCGTGGTGACGTTCGCATCGACGATACTGGAGCTGAACGCGCCTTTATAGCCTTCATGAATCGCCTGCTGAACAGAGCGACCGTTGCTCAGCTCTTCTTTGATACGTTCGTTAATCAGTACGTTGGCGTCGACCGCCACCGCAAGGGTCAGCACGATACCCGCAATGCCCGGCATGGTCAGCGTCGCCCCCGGCAGCAGGGACATGATGCCGACGATCAGCACCAGGTTCGCCACCAGCGCGGAGGTCGCAATCAGACCAAACTTCTTATAGAAGAAGATCATGAAGAGGATGGAGACCACCAGACCCGCCAGACAGGCTTCCAGACCCTGCGTGATGTTCTGCTTACCCAGGGTTGGACCAATGGTACGTTCTTCAACAATCTGAATTGGCGCAATCAGCGCACCGGCACGCAGCAGCAGCGAGAGCTGACGCGCTTCGTTCGGGTTGCTGATACCGGTAATGCGGAAGCTGTTACCCAGACGAGACTGGATGTTGGCGATGTTAATCACCTCTTCCTGTTTCACCAGCACCGCACGACCGTTGGCATCTTTCTTACCGCTGTCTTTGTACTCCACGAACAGGGTCGCCATCGGCTTGCCGATGTTGTCCTTGGTGAAGTTGGACATGATGTTACCACCCGCGCTATCCAGCGAGATGTTAACCTGCGGCTGGTTGTATTCGTCCTGGCTCGACGTGGAGTCGGTGATGTGATCACCGGTCAGAATCACGCGTTTGTACAGCACAACTGGCTGACCTTCGCGGGTCTGTTTCACTTCGGAGTCACCCGGAATACGGCCTGCGGCAGCAGCGGACTGATCGACATTAGAGTTAACCAGACGGAATTCCAGAGTCGCGGTTGCCCCCAGAATCTCTTTCGCACGTGCGGTATCCTGGATACCCGGCAGTTCTACCACGATACGGTCAGCACCCTGACGCTGTACCAGCGGCTCAGCCACGCCCAGTTGGTTTACACGGTTACGCAGAATGTTGATGTTCTGCTGAACGGCATATTCACGCGCTTCTTTCAGACGCGCATCGGTCATCACCGCGCGCAGCTGGTTGCTGCCCTGCGAGGAGATCACCAGGTCACGGTGACGTTGGGTCAGGTAATCTACAGCCTGATCGCGCGCCGCGCTGTCGCGGAACGTGATGCTCATGCCGTAGTTATCTTCTTTACGCACGGTGGTGTAAGCGATGCCTTTATCACGCAGATCGCTGCGCAGGCTGTCGATATTCTGTTCCTGCAGCTTGCCGAGCGCGGTATCCATATCCACTTCCATCAGGAAGTGAACGCCGCCACGCAGGTCAAGACCGAGTTTCATTGGCTCTGCATTCATCGCAGCCAGCCAACGCGGGGTTGCAGGGGCAAGGTTAAGCGCCACGACGTATTTATCACCCAGCACGCCCATCAGCGCTTCACGTGCGCGGAGCTGCGTGTCGGTGGTGTCGAAGCGAGCAAGAATTGCCCCCTCTTCCAGAGCCACAGACTTAGCGGTAATTTTTTCTTCTTGTAACGTTTTCTGGACCTGGATCAGCGTTTGCTCACTGGCGGCGACACCGCGCGCGCCAGTGATTTGAACAGCCGGATCCTCACCATACAGGTTGGGAAGCGCGTACAGCAGGCCGACGAGAATCACGACGACCAGCATGATGTACTTCCACAAAGGATAACGGTTTAACACGGCAGTTCCCTTTGGGAAAAGTTGGGATTACAGCGCCTTCATGGTGCCTTTCGGCAGAACGGCAGCTACGAAGTCACGTTTGATGACCACTTCAGTGGTGTCGTTCAGGGCGATAGCAATGTAGCCGGTTTCAGCCACTTTGGTTACGCGACCGACCAGACCACCGTTAGTCAGCACTTCATCGCCTTTGGCGATGGAGTCCATCAGCTTTTTGTGCTCTTTGGTGCGCTTCTGCTGTGGACGCAGGATCATGAAGTAGAAGATCAGACCGAACACCACCAGCATCAGGATCAGAGACATCGGGCTGCCCTGCGCCGGAGCACCTGTTGCCGCTACCGCATCAGAAATAAAAAAGCTCATTCAAATTCCCTCATTATTAAAATTAATCAACGTTCAACGGTGGAACCGCTTGGCCCCTGACGTTGGTAGAAATCGCTCACGAAGCGCTCTAATTTACCCTCTTCGATAGCCTTGCGTAAACCAGCCATTAAGCGCTGATAATAACGCAGATTATGAATGGTATTGAGACGCGCGCCCAAAATTTCGTTGCAACGATCGAGATGATGCAGGTACGCGCGAGAATAATTGCGACAGGTGTAGCAATCGCACTCGGAATCGAGCGGGCTGGTGTCACTCTTGTGCTTCGCGTTACGGATTTTCACCACGCCATCGGTCACGAACAGATGGCCGTTGCGCGCGTTGCGGGTTGGCATGACGCAGTCGAACATATCAATGCCGCGGCGTACGCCTTCAACCAGATCTTCCGGTTTACCCACGCCCATCAGGTATCGTGGTTTATCCGCCGGGATTTGCGGGCAGACATGTTCCAGAATGCGGTGCATGTCTTCTTTCGGCTCACCCACAGCCAAACCGCCGACAGCGTAGCCATCAAAGCCTATCTCTACCAGACCTTTAACCGAGATATCGCGTAAATCTTCGTAAACGCTGCCCTGAATAATGCCGAACAGCGCATTTTTGTTGCCGCAGCGCGTCAAAACGGTCGCGGCTGCGCTTCGCCCAGCGCAGAGACATCTCCATCGAGCGCTTGGCGTAGTCCCAGTCGGCCGGATACGGCGTACATTCGTCGAAGATCATCACGATGTCGGAGCCGAGATCGTACTGAATCTCCATCGATTTTTCCGGGTCGAGGAAAATCGGATCGCCGTTGATCGGGTTGCGGAAGTGCACGCCCTGCTCGGTGATCTTGCGGATATCGCCCAGGCTGAAGACCTGGAAGCCGCCGGAGTCGGTCAGGATCGGGCCTTTCCACTGCATGAAATCGTGCAGATCGCCGTGCAGCTTCATGATCTCCTGGCCCGGGCGCAGCCACAGGTGGAAGGTGTTGCCCAGGATAATCTGTGCGCCAGTGGCTTCCACTTCTTCCGGCGTCATCCCTTTGACGGTGCCGTAGGTGCCCACAGGCATAAACGCCGGGGTTTCCACCACGCCGCGATCAAACACCAGGCGACCGCGACGCGCGCGACCGTCGGTGGTATCGAGTTCAAATTTCACTTTGCCTCTTCCCGAGCATCAGAGAAACAGTCCAACGTTGATGGTAGTGGACTTCGGAGCCACGGACTGATTCCTCGTCGAGCTATTAAGCCTGCGGATTGTACGTGATAAACATCGCGTCCCCGTAGCTAAAAAAGCGATATTTTTGTTCTACCGCAGACTTGTAGGCATTCATGGTATGCTGATAACCGGCAAACGCGGAGACCAGCATAATCAGCGTCGATTCAGGCAGATGGAAGTTGGTCACCAGCGCATCAATCACCTGGTACTGATAGCCCGGATAGATAAAGATCTGCGTATCGCCGAAGAACGGCGCAATCAGCGCATCGTTGGCTGGCCTGCGCGGCGCTCTCCAGCGAGCGCACCGACGTGGTACCCACCGCCACGACGCGGCTGCCGCGCGCTTTCGCCGCCAGCACCGCGTCCACCACGTCCTGCGGCACTTCGGCATATTCAGAGTGCATGATGTGATCTTCAATGCTGTCCACGCGCACCGGCTGGAAGGTGCCGGCGCCGACGTGCAGCGTCACGAACGCCATCTCCACGCCTTTCGCGCGCAGCGCCGTTTTCCAGCAGCGGCTCATCAAAGTGCAGGCCGGCGGTCGGCGCAGCGACCGCGCCGGGCTTCTGGCTGTAGACCGTCTGATACAGCTCGCGGTCGGCCTCTTCATCCGGACGCTCGATATACGGCGGCAGCGGCATATGGCCGATGGCGTTCAGGATATCGAGCACCGTGCGCTCGTCGTTGAACGCCACTTCGAACAGCGCGTCGTGGCGCGCGGTCATGGTCGCCTTGATGCTCTCATCATCGCCCAGCAGCAGCTCCGCGCCCGGCTTCGGCGCTTTGGACGCGCGAATATGTGCCAGAATACGTTTATCATCGAGCATGCGCTCGACCAGCACTTCAATCTTGCCGCCGCTGGCTTTACGGCCGAACAGGCGCGCCGGGATCACGCGGGTATTGTTGAACACCAGCAGATCGCCAGGGTTGAGCTTATCCAGCAAATCGGTGAAAGTACCGTGCGTCAGCTCGCCCGTTGGCCCATCCAGCGACAGTAAGCGACAGCTGCTGCGCTCAGGCATGGGATAGTGAGCAATCAGGGATTCAGGTAGTTCAAAGGAGAAATCGGCGACGCGCATGACGTATACTCGTGACTTAAAAACAGGCGGCATAGTCTAGTGCTCACACCCTTTTGCTGCAACAACTAGCCGCCCCCGGACAAATAAAACGCATGAATTTTCTCGCTCACCTGCATCTCGCGCACCTCGCTGACAGCTCCCTCTCGGGCAATTTGCTGGCCGATTTCGTACGCGGCAACCCCGCTGAGGACTACTCCCCTGAGGTTGTCGACGGGATTTTTATGCACCGCCGCATCGACGTGCTGACGGATAAGCTGCCGGAAGTGACGGAAGCCAAAGCGTGGTTCCGCCCTGAAACGCGCCGCGTTGCGCCGATCACCCTCGACGTGATGTGGGACCACTTCCTGTCGCGCCACTGGGAGCAGCTGCATCCGGCGCAGTCGCTGTCCGCCTTTAGCGCCGCTGCCGAGCGCGACATTATGCCGCAGCTGCCCGGCACGCCGACCGATTTTATCGAGCTCAACGCGGTAATGTGGCGCGAACGCTGGTTTGAACACTATGCTGACCCGGCGCGGCTGGCGCGCGTGCTAAGCGGCATGGCGCATCGCCGGCCACGGCTGGCGGCGCTGCGCGACTCCTATCAGGATTTTATCGACCACTACACCCAGCTCGAACCGCTGTTTTTCCAGTTCTATCCACGCCTGATGGCCGCCGCGCGCGCCCGGCAGCTGTGAAGCACAATTTGCCGCTGCCCCGCATTGCCTCCCCTTGCCAGCCGCAGCCATCTGCGGCTTAATGAAGCCTTGCTTAACTTTTGTTAAGCCAGTCACACAGCCATGGTGCTTTATCCGGCGTGGTTCGCTACGTCGATTGCCAGTGAATGATAAGAGGGAAAAATGTCATCAGCTACGCTAACCGAATTAGATGCCCGTTATCACTATGCCTGTGAGGTGGCGAAAACCGCTGCCAGCCGTGCGCTGGCGTGGTATCAGCAGCGCCATCAGCTGGTAGTGGAGCACAAGAAGGATTTGCAGGATGTGGTCAGCGAGGCGGATCGCAACGTTGAGCTGCTGGTAAAACACCTGATTCATGAGCGTTTTCCTGACGATGCGGTGCTGGGTGAAGAGAGCGGCGGTGACGTCAGCGGCGCGCGCTTTATCTGGGTCATCGATCCGATTGACGGCACCAGCAGCTTTCTTAACGGCCTGCACAACTGGTGCGTCTCGCTGGCGATTGTTTGTGACAATCAGCCGGTGATTGGCGTAGTCAGCGATCCTAATCATCAGGAAACCTTCCACGCCTGCCGCGGCAAAGGTGCCTGGGTGAATGACAAGCGCATTCAGGCACACAGCGCGCAGCGGCTCGACCAGGGGCTGCTGGGCCTCAGCAGCTCGAACAGCCAGCCGATTGAACCGCTGACCACCTTTATCAGCCAGCTGCTGGCGCAGGGCGGCATGTTTATCCGCAACGGTTCCGGTGCGCTGATGAGCGCCTGGGCGGCGGCCGGCCGGCTAATTGGCTATTACGAAGCGCATATGAATCCGTGGGATGGCCTGCCCGGCATTGTGCTGATGCGCGAAGCGGGCGGCGTCACCAACGATTATCTCAGCCACCATGGCCTGCAACAGGGTAATCCGGTGCTGCTGGCCAACGCGGTGCTCTATCCGCAGCTTAAAGCGCTGCTGCCGGCACAGCCAACGCTATGACACGTCTGCTGCTGAGCGCGCTGCTGGCTTTGCTGGCGCTCACCGCGCAGGCGCAGCCGCGCTACCAGCTGGAAAAAGTGGTAGAGATCAGCCGTCACGGCGTGCGGCCTCCCACCGCAGGTAACCGCACGGAAATCGAAGCCGCCACCCAGCGCGCCTGGCCGCGCTGGCGCAGCGCCGACGGCGAACTCACCGCACACGGTTATGCAGCGGTCGTGAATAAAGGTCGCTGGCAGGCTGAACACTATCGCCAGCTCGGCCTGCTGCGCGCCGGCTGTCCCGATGCCGGGCAAATCTACGTGCGTGCCAGTCCGCTGCAGCGCACCCGCGCCACGGCGCAGGCGCTGCTGCAGGGCGCCTTTCCCGGCTGCGATGTGGCAGTTCATCACGTCGCAGGGGCGGTCGATCCGCTGTTTCAGAGCGAAAAACTGCCGTTTGGCCAAACTGATGCTGCCACGGAGCGGGCAGCGGTCGCGGCGCGCGCCGGCGATCTCGCCGCACTGCAGCAGCGTTTACAGCCCGCCGTGCAGCAGCTCAGGCAGGCGGTGTGCGCGGCAGATTGCCCGTTCTTCGATCGCCCCTGGCAGCTGAAGCAGAGTAAAAGCGGCCATACCTACGTGCAGGGTCTCAGCGTGCTGGCCAGCATGGCCGAAACCTTACGGCTCGGCTGGAGCGAAAATCTGCCGTTCAGCCAGCTGGCGTGGGGCAACATCACCCAGGCGCAGCAGATCAGCGCTCTGCTGCCGCTGCTGACCGCCAATTACGATCTGAGTAATGATGTGCCGTATATCGCGCAAAAGCGTGCGTCGATTCTGCTGGACGCGGTAGTGCGCAACCTGCAGGACGATGCGGCGACGCCCTCCACCCGCTGGCTGCTGCTGGTGGCACACGACACCAATATCGCCATGCTGCGCACGCTGATCGGCTTCAGCTGGCAACTGCCCGGCTACGCGCGCGGTAATATTCCGCCCGGCAGCAGCCTGGTGTTTGAGCGCTGGCGCGATAACCAGACGCAGACGCTGCTGCTGCGCGTCTATTTTCAGGCGCAAAGTCTGGATGCGCTGCGCCAGCTAACGCCGATCGATCGGCAGCACCCGCTGCTGCGCCAGGAGTGGCATCAGCAAAACTGTCGCCAGACGGCAGTGGGCACGCTGTGTCCTTATCAATCGACGCTTGAGCACTGGCGCAACGCCATTGATCAGCGCGCGGTAATCCCCGTGGACTATCCCTGACGCCAGCCACCGGGTTAAGCCAGACAGATTACGCCGGCTTATTCCTGCAGCGAAATTACAGCAATAAACTGCAAGCTGGTGGGCACGGTTATCTGAGACTTTTCTTTTTTTTCCCTTAAAAGCGTTAATGCTGAAAAACTGCGATATGCTGCACGGGTCAATCATCCCTTAGTAATACCTTTCTCTTTTTACATTTTTCGGCGACAGGATGCGCCGAGCTATTTTTACCCGCAGTAATAAAATCGCAAATTAACATTGAATAACTGGGATCCTGTTATGTCTGTACCTGTCTCGCTGCGCTATCGTCCGGATATCGATGGTCTGCGCGCTGTCGCCATTATATTGGTTGTGCTGTTCCACTGCGGCGTCAGCGCCGTGCCGGGCGGCTTTATTGGCGTCGATATATTTTTCGTTATTTCCGGCTTTTTAATTGGCGGTATTATCAGTAAAGAAATTACCGCCGGCACCTTCTCGTTTTATCAGTTTTATTTACGCCGCATCCGGCGTATTGCGCCCGCCCTGTTTTTTATGCTGATGGTATTGCTGCTGCTCGGTTATCTGCTGTTATCCCCGCTGGAATTAAGCCAGCTGGCAAAATACAGCATGGCGGTGTTTCTCTCGGTGCCCAATATGCTGTTACTGAAGAGTGGCGACTATTTCAGTGCGGATGCCGATCTCAATCCGCTGCTGATGACCTGGTCGCTGGGCATTGAGGAGCAGTTCTATATCGTGCTGCCGTTTATTCTGCTGCTGGCCGCGCGACTGCGGCGCACAATGACCGGCATGGTGCTACTGCTCAGCCTGCTGTCGCTGGCTGGCTGCCTGTGGTTAACGCCCCTCTCCAGCACTCAGGCGTTTTATCTGCTGCCAACCCGCGCCTGGGAACTGGGTGCCGGCGTGCTGCTGGCGCTGTGGCAACCCCGCCCCGTCACCGGCCGGCTGGCCAGCCTCTGTCATCTTGCTGGCTGGCTGCTGATCATTGGTGCCACGCTGTTACTCAGCCATAGCGATCGCTTTCCCGGCTGGCTGGCACTGCTGCCGGTGCTGGCGGCCTGTCTGATGATCGGTGCACGCAGCCCGCTCAATCAGCGGCTGCTGGAGAACGCGCCGATGCGCTTCATCGGTAAAATTTCCTACTCGTGGTATCTGTGGCACTGGCCGCTGCTCAGTCTGGCGCGCATCTGCAGCGATCGGCCGCTCAGCATCTGGCAGGCGCTGAGCATCTGTGCCGTGGCGCTGGTCATCGCCTGGCTCTCCTGGCGCTTCATCGAACAGCCATTCCTTCGGGCGCGCAGCGGTACGCGCTGGCTGATCCCCGGCTACTGCGCTTCGTCGCTGCTGGCAGCCGGTGCCATGGTGCTGCTGTGGCAGAGCGGTGGCCTGAAATCGCGCGTCAGTGAAGCGGTGATGCTCGGCGACGAATGGAAAGTCGCCGCCCAGCGCGATCCCTGCCTGCTGGATTACGGCGCCACGCGGCCCGCCCGCGATGCGCAGTGCCAGCCGCAGAGTGACACACCGGCGATAGCGCTGATTGGCGACAGCCATGCCGCCGCGCTGGCGGCCAACGTCGCCGATTACGCCCGGCGGCAGCAGAAACCGCTGTTTCAGCTGACCAAAGCCTCCTGCCCTTTCCTGCTTGACGCCACGCGCGCGATGCCGCAAAAACCGCAGCATGCACAGCAGTGCCTCGATTTTAATCAGCGGGTTCTGCCGATCATCCTGAGCGATAAAATAGACGAAGTGGTGATCAGCGCGTTCTGGGCGGCGGGCCTCAGTGCGCAGCCGGACAGCGGATTCCGCAGTCTCCGCGATCCGGCGCAGGACAATCTGCAGGCGCTGAAAAGCGGGCTGGATACCGTGGTGGCGCAGCTGCTGGCGGCGGGGAAAAAGATCACCCTCATAGACGATGTGCCGACCATCACGCTCGATCCGCTGCGCTACAGCCATAACCGCAATATGCCGCTGCGCCGCAGCCTGAATAGCTGGCTCAGCGCGCAGGATGGCGCGGCGCTGGCGGCGGAACGCACGCAGCAGTTGCAGATGCCAAACGCATCGGTGGCAAATCTGTTAAAGGATTATCAGCAGCACGGCGTGCGCGTGTTGTCACTGCAGGAGACGTTGTGCAATGCGCAGGGTTGTCTGGTCACTCATCAGGGCATGCCGCTCTGGTACGACAACAATCACCTGAATCCGTACGGCGGAGAGATGGCGCTGGGGAAAAACTGGTAATGCACCACGGGCGAAGTCTCGCTTCGCCCGCTGTAGAATTACTTACGCTTTACGCTTCTTCGCCAGCGGCCACGCCAGCAGCAGCAGCACAATCCACGCAGACCCGACGTACAGCGAAATGCGGGTATCCGGGAGGTAGCCAATCAGCCCGATGATAAACACAAGGAACAGCAGCCCCACCCACGCCGTAGCGCTGCCGCCCGGCAGAGCAAACTGCAGCTTACCGGCCTGCTCTTCTGCGCGAGGCTGCGGCGGAAGGCAATCTGCGACAGCAGGATCATGATCCACACCCACACCGTGGCGAAGGTCGCCAGGGACGCAATCACCAGGAAGACGTTCTCCGGCATGATGTAGTTCAGGTAAACCGCCAACAGCAGCGCCACCGTCATCACCACGACCGTCACCCACGGCATGCCGCGGTTCGAGAGGTTTTGGCGAACACCTTCGGCGCACTGCCCTGCTCCGCCATGCCGTGCAGCATACGGCCCACGCCAAACACGTCGCTGTTGATCGCCGAAAGCGACGCGGTCAGCACCACAAAGTTGAGAATGCTGGCCGCAACGGCAATGCCCATATGCTGGAAGGTCAGGACAAACGGGCTGCCGTTGGTGCCGACCTGGTTCCACGGGTAGATGGACATGATCACGAACAGCGTGCCCACATAGAACACCAGAATGCGCATCGGCACCGAGTTGATGGCGCGCGGAATCGATTTCTCCGGATCTTTCGCTTCGCCGGCGGTGATGCCGATAATCTCGATGCCGCCGTAGGCGAACATCACCATCTGCAGCGACATCACCATGCCGAGCCAGCCGTTGCTGAAGAAGCCGCCGTTGCTCCAGAGGTTGTGGATGCCGGTCGGCTGCCCGCCGTTGCCGATGCCCCAGATGATGATGCCGAAACCGGCCACAATCATGATGATGATGGTGGCGACCTTGAAGAAGGAGAACCAGAACTCCAGCTCGCCGAACACCTTCACGCTCATCAGGTTGATGGCGCAGATGATCAGCACCACGCTCAGCACCCAAATCCAGTGCGGCACCTCCGGGAACCAGACGCCCATGTAGATGCCAAAGGCCGTCACGTCGGCAATCGCCACAATCAGGATTTCAAAGCAGTAGGTCCAGCCGGTGATATAGCCCGCCAGCGGGCCGAGGTTTTCCTGCGCGTAGCGGGAGAACGAGCTGGCCGGCGGGTTGTGAACCGACATTTCGCCCAGGGCGCGCATGATGATATACGCCGCGACGCCGCCGATGATGTACGCCAGCAGCACGCTGGGGCCGGCCATTTTGATGGCATCTGCCGAGCCGTAAAACAGCCCGGTGCCGATAGCCGATCCCAGCGCCATAAAGCGGATGTGGCGCGTGCTCAATCCACGTTTAAGCTTATTAGTGCTTTCCATTTAAATCTTGCCATTCAACACGAAAAAAACAAAAAACCACGGGGCCTTAAGCCCCGTGGTCGGAATTAACAGTTCGTTGCGTCGCGTTTACTGGGTGAACGATGGCGACCTGACGCCCTTGCAGCCCGGTCAACCACCGCAGCAATCACCAGAACCATCGCAACAGCGGTAGGCGGCAGCCAGGCCAGACCCTGCTCGGACAGCGGCAGACGCTGTGTCCAGGCCGGCAGGACTTCCGCGAAAGCTGATGCTTTAATCCCGTCAAGGATACCAAAAATCAGGCTGATAAACATGGCTGGCGCAATAATGCGTGTGGAGTTGTTCCACCACGGGCGGGTGAAGCTCAGCACCACCAGCACGATGCACGGCGGATAAATCGCCGTCAGCACCGGAATGGAGACCTGAATCAGGTGGCTCAGACCGAGGTTGGACACCGCCATGGAGAAGATGCCCAGGATAAACACCAGCGTCTTGTAAGAGAGCGGCAGATACTGCGCAAAGAACTCGGCGCAGGCGCAGGTCAGGCCAACCGCGGTCACCAGACAGGCGAGGAAGATCAGCGCCGCCAGGAAGATACTGCCCGCACCGCCGAAGGTGTGCTGAACGTAGGCGTGCAGGATCGCCGCGCCGTTGGCGTTCTGATCGACCAGCATGGCGCTGTCGGAGCCCAGACGGAACAGCGCCAGATACAGCAGCGTCAGCCCCACGCCGGCCATCAGCCCGGCCCAGATGGTATAGCGGGTCAGCAGACGCGCTTCGGTCACACCGCGGGAACGCGCGGCGTTAACGATAACGATACCGAACACCATCGCGCCCAGCGTATCCATCGTCAGATAGCCGTTCACGAAGCCGTTAGAGAACGCGGCACTCTGGTAGGCCGGCCATCGCCGGCGCTAATGGGGGCCGGCGGGCCAGAGGATGGCGGCGACGCCCAGAACGGTCAGCGCCACAATTTTCAGCGGAGCCAGGAAGTTACCCACGGTATCCAGCAGCTTGCCCGGATAGAGGGAAACCAGAGATCACCAGCGCGAAGTACACCAGGCTGTAGATGAACAGCGGCATCGCGCCGTCGCCGGTCAGCGGCGCAATCCCCACTTCAAAGGACACGGTCGCGGTACGCGGCGTGGCAAACAGCGGGCCGACGGCCAGATAGCAGACGGTTGCCAGCAGCAGGCCGGCCACTTTGCCGATCGGTGAGCTGAGGGCTATCCACACCGCCGCCGACTTTCGCCAGCGCGATGACGGTCAGCACCGGCAGACCCACGGCGGTAATCAGGAAACCAAACGCGGCGGTCCAGACGTGTTCACCCGCCTGCAAGCCGACCATTGGCGGGAAAATGATGTTGCCTGCGCCAACGAACAGGGCAAAGGTCATAAAGCCCAGCGCCAGGATGTCCCGCGATTTTAAATGATGGGTCATAAAACCTTACTGCCTGTAGCTGATGTTGCGGTGGAAGTTGGGTTTGTGTTGTCCCCTGAATGCGCGCAAACAATGGCTTAACTGGCTTGACCAGTGCGTTATGCGGGCCGAATCGGTACAGCGCAGGTGATTTAAACTGCTTTTCTTCTGTTCACAGAGGGATGAATCGACAACGGCGCAAATTAAAACGTTTATAGCGAAGAAAGGCAATACGGGATCGGAAAACCAGAAGGATATAACAGGAAAGCGTCAGAACGCAGTGGATAAGCAGGAAATAGTCGGAAAACACCTGAGATGATTTGCTTAAAGTTTCTGCAAAGCGGGCGATCTCCTTGCAGAAACCGCCGCAGGGATGCACAAAAGGCGCGCTTTACGCGCCTGTTTGCACAACTTTACAGCATCACCACACCTGTTGTGCGATGTCGACAACCAGACGAATCTTCTGCCCACTGCTGCGCTTCGGTCAGGCTGTTGCCCTCTTCCGTTGACGCAAAGCCACACTGCGGGCTGAGGCAAATCTGGTCGAGGCTGACAAACTGCGCCGCTTCCTGCAGGCGCGCCTTCACCTGTGCAGCGTCTTCCAGCTCGCCGGTTTTGGTGGTAATCAGCCCTAATACCACCTGCTGATGACCCGGTTTGATGAAACGCAGCGGCTCAAAGCCACCGGAGCGCTCATTATCGTACTCGAGGAAAAACGCATCGATGTTCACGCTGCCAAACAGAATTTCCGCCACCGGCTCGTAGCCGCCTTCCGAGATCCAGGTCGAGCGGAAGTTACCGCGACACACGTGCAGGCCGACGGTGAGATCCGCCGGTTTATCTTCCAGCGCGTGATTCAGCACCTGCGCATAAATGCGCGCCAGCTGTTGCGGATCTTCACCGCGCTCGCGGATTTGCTGCTGCTGATCGCCTGAACACAGGTACGCCCACACGGTGTCATCCAGCTGCAGATAGCGGCAGCCAGCGTCGTAAAACGCCTTGATCGCATCCTTGTAAGTCTGTGCCAGATCGGCGAAGTACTGCTCCAGATCCGGATACACCGTGGCATCAATCACTTTACGGCCGCCGCGGAAGTGCAGCACGCTCGGGCTGGGAATGGTCATTTTCGCCACCGCATCGCCGGCCACGCTTTGCAGGAAGCGGAAGTGGTCCAGCATCGGATGCTGCGGGTTAAAAGCGACTTTGCCGGTGACCTTCACGCCGTGCGCTTTGGTCTGCACGCCGTTGAACTGAATGCCCTGATCGGCCTCAAACAGCTCAACGCCGTGCAGATGGCCAAAGAAATCAAAGTGCCACCAGGCGCGGCGGAATTCTCCGTCGGTCACTACCTGCAGACCGCTGGCGCGCTGCAGCTCCACCACCTGGCGAATCGCATCGTCTTCTACCTGACGCAGCTGGTCGGCGCTGAGGGTGCCACTGGCGAACTGCTCGCGTGCCTGCTTAATGGCAGCGGGACGCAGAAAACTGCCGACAGTATCGGCGCGGAACGGGGCGGTGTTGCGTTGCATATTCACTCCTGCACTGGCGCATAATTGCGTCAGGGTATAATTGCGTAGGGTTATTTTTAGCCATCTGGATGGCTATATGTCCATAAGAGTGACATGCCGTCCTGCCGGCGGCAATAGAAGAAAATTCAGGGGACGTGAAAAAAATTCATGATCGGTCAGCGTGAATTAGTTATGCGCAATCGCCGCGCGCGCCTGCGCGATCTGGCTGTCGGACAGCGGCAGGTAGCCGGCCTCCGTTACGCGGCGCTGGCCCTGCGCAGAGAGCACCTGCTGCAGAAAGGCGGCGACCAGCGGCGGCAGCGGTTTGCCTGGCGCCTTGTTAACGTAAATATACAGCGGGCGCGACCACGGATAACGGCCGCTGCGGATCGATTCGGCATCCGGCATAACGCTGTCGCCGCTGGCGGTGACGATCGGCAGAGTTTTCACGCCGCTCAGGTGAAAGCCAAAGCTGGCATAGCCGATGCTGTTGGGCGTGCTGGCCACCGCCTGCACCACCGCGGCCGAGCCGGGAAACTCCGCGACGTCAGCGCGGCATAAAATCGCCGCGACACAGCGCCTGCTGTTTGAAGAAGCCCTAGGTGCCGGAAGCGGAGTTGCGGCCAAAGCGCTGAATACTGCGCGTTGCCCAGTTCGCCGTATGCAGGCCAACATCGCCCCAGCGCTGCGGCACCTGCTGTGCGCCGCATAGCCGGGTCACGGAGAACAGCGCATCCAGCTGCGGCTGACGGATGGACGGCAGCGGATTGTCCTGATTAACCACCACCACCAGCGCATCCATCGCCACCGGCACCGCCAGCGGCGCATAACCATAGCGCGCGATAAACAGCTGACGCTCATCCACCTGCATCGGCCGGCTCATGGCGCCAAGCTGAGCGGCGCCGGCGGCCAGCGCGGTCGGCGCCGTCGACGATCCCGCCGCCTGCACCTGCACATTAACGCCCGGCGACTGACGGCTGAAGTCTTCGCCCCATAACGTCATCAGATAGCCCAGCGTGTCCGAGCCCACGCTGCTCAGGTTGCCGGTCAGCATGCTTTGCTGGAGCGCGGCGTCGGCCAGCAGCGCGGCACAGTAATAAAAGAGAGAGCAGCAGCGATTTCATCACAGAGTCCGGTGGCGTTTACTGCGCCACATTCTCGCGGATTCCGTTCGCCACAATCAAGCGCGGTGGCAGCACGAAGCGGAAGCAGGTTTCCGATCCCCGGCTCGCTGAGGATCTCCAGCCGCGCGTCGTGATGGCTGAGCGCGTGTTTGACAATCGCCAGCCCCAGCCCGCTGCCGCCGGTCTGCGCGCGAACGCGCTTTATCCACGCGGTAGAAACGCTCGGTCAGGCGCGGAAGATGCTCCGCGCCGATGCCGGGCCCGTTGTCGCACACTTTAAATTCGGCGCCCTGTTTAGTGCGCAGCCAGCTGATGTCGATGCGCGTGCCCTCCGGCGTGTGGTTCACCGCGTTATACACCAGGTTGGAAATCGCGCTGCGCAGCTGTTCTTCATTGCCGAACACCTTCAGCGTGCGGATCGGTGTGGAAATGGATGCTGTGACGGCCCTGGCTGAGGGTCTGCGCCTCGCGCTGCAACACCCGCAGCATCATCGGGACATCCACCGTCTCTTTCAGATCAATGGCGGGCGCCGCTTCAATGCGTGACAGCGTCAGCAACTGCTTCACCAGCCCGTCCATCCGTCGCGTCTGCTCCTGCATGGTGTTGAGCGCCTTGCTGCGCGGCGCGCTCGTTCATCCCGGCATCGTCCATCATCTCCAGGTAGCCCTGCAGCACCGTCAGCGGGGTGCGCAGTTCATGGCTGACGTTGGCGAAGAAGTTGCGCCGCGCCCCTTCCAGCTGGTGCATCTGGGTGACATCGCGCGCCACCATCAGCCACTGCCCTTCGCTGTAAGGCATCACGCGGAACTCCAGATGCTGACCGTTATTGAGCTTCAGCGTCAGCGGGCCGGGTGAAATCACGCTTTTTCGGATATAGCGTGAATTCAGGATAGCGCAGCAGGTTGAGGATATTCTGGCCATTATCTTCCGGCCAGCGCAGGCCGAGCAGCTGCTGCGCCAGGCCGTTACACCAGAAGATAGTCCCTTCTTCGGTGGTCAGCACCACCGCATCCGGCAGCGACTCGGCCCCGCTGCGAAAGCGCTTGATCAGATTGCCCAGCTCGCGCCGGCGGCGGCGATTGCGCATCTGCATCTGATACAGGCCGTACAACAGCGGCTCCCAGCTGCCGCGTCCGGGCGGCGGCGTCATGCTGTTCGGTCAACCCACAGCCACTGGGAGAGGCGCAGCAGGTTCCAGAAATGCCAGATCAGCACGCCGGTCACCGACGGCCAGTAACAGCCACCACGGCAGATAGCCAACCAGCAGCCCCAGCACCAGCGCAGGCAGACACACCAGCGCCAGCTCGGTCAGTAATCTCTTCCATGACAGACGTTCCAGCACGCGTCACACTCCTGTCATTGTTCAGAAACGGGTAGAAAAACGATAACCCGTGCCGCGGACCGTCTGCACCATGCGATCGTGGCCGCTCAGTTCCAGTGCTTTTCGCAGGCGACGGATATGCACGTCAACCGTCCGGTCTTCCACATACACGTTAGTGCCCCAGACGTGATTCAGCAACTGCTCGCGGCTGTAAACGCGCTCCGGGTGGGTCATAAAGAAGTGCAGGAGTTTGAATTCGGTCGGCCCCATGTCCAGCGGCGTGGTGTTCACCGGTCATCACGCGGTGGGAGGAGGGATCGAGGCTCAGCCCCTGCATTTCAATCACCTCTTCCACCGCCATCGGCGAAATACGGCGCATCACGGCTTTAATGCGGGCCACCAGCTCTTTGGGCGAGAACGGCTTGGTGATGTAATCATCCGCGCCCGCTTCCAGGCCGCGCACGCGATCTTCCTCTTCGCCGCGCGCCGTCAGCATCATCACCGGAATATCGCGGGTCAGCGCTTCACGCTTCAGATGTTTGATAAACTGAATGCCGGAGCCGCCGGGCAACATCCAGTCCAGCAGAATCAGATCGGGCCAGGGTTCATTCAGCTGGTTCACTGCGCTGTCATAATCTTCCGCTTCAACCGGCTGGAAACCATTTTGTTCGAGCACGAAGCACACCATTTCACGGATCGGAGCTTCATCTTCCACGACCAGAATGCGCTTAGCCATTATTACTCCTGCGATTGTGACGGCATGTCACGGGGGTTTGCGGGCGCCATTATGCGTCAGTTTTGTGACACTTTTATGAAAAACACCACCTCATGATAATCAGATAAGCAAAGCGCATTATTCGTGACAACCCGGTCTTCGCTTTTTTCATTGCGTCTGTGACAGGGCGGCCTTTATAATCCGCCTGCTTTGCGTTTGCCGGCACGGAGCATGTCATGCGCATTATTCACACCTCTGACTGGCATCTGGGTCAGTACTTTTACAGCAAAAGCCGCGCCGCCGAGCATCAAGCGTTCCTGGACTGGCTGCTGGAAACGGCCCGCGATCGTGCAGCACCAGGTGGATGCGCTGATCGTCGCGGGTGACCTGTTTGATACCGGCTCGCCGCCCAGCTATGCGCGCGAGCTGTATAACCGCTTCGTGGTGAATCTGCAGCACACCGGCTGCCATCTGGTGGTGCTGGCCGGCAACCATGATTCCGTCGCCACGCTGAATGAATCGCGCGAGCTCCTGGCCTGCCTCAATACCCGCGTCGTCGCCAGCGCCACGCCCGGCGGCGAGCAGCAGGTGCTGACACTGCAACAGCGCGACGGCACGCCGGGGGCGGTGCTGTGCGCCATTCCGTTTTTGCGTCCGCGCGACATCGTGCGCAGCCAGGCGGGGCAGTCGGGCGCGGAAAAGCAGCAGTCGCTGCTGCAGGCGATTGAGCAGCACTATCAGCACTGTTATGCCGCCGCCGTGGCGCAGCGCGAAGCCATGGGCAGTGCCGCTGCCGATCATCGCCACCGGGCACCTCACCACCGTGGGCGCCAGCAAGAGTGACGCCGTGCGTGACATCTATATCGGCACGCTGGACGCCTTTCCGGCGCAGGCCTTCCCGCCAGCCGACTACATTGCGCTGGGCCACATTCACCGCGCGCAGATCGTCGCCGACAGCGAGCACATCCGCTACAGCGGCTCGCCGATTCCGCTCAGCTTTGATGAAACTGGGGCGTGAGCAAAAGCGTCATTCCTGGTGGAATTTCGCGACCCGGGCACTGGAGCGCCGTCGACACCGCTGGTTATTCCGTCATTCCAGCCGATGCAGATGTTAAAAGGCGCCATGGCGGAGATCGAACAGCAACTGACCGCGTTTCACACCTATGAAGGCGATCTGCCGGTGTGGCTGGATATCGAAATCACCACCCAGGACTACCTGAGCGATATGCAGCGCCGAATCGAGCAGCTGACCGAGGAGCTGCCGGTTGAAGTGTTGCTGGTGCGCCGCAGCCGCGAGCAGCGCCAGCGCAGCCTGGCGCGGCTGGAGAACGAAACGCTCAGCGAACTGAGGGTTGAAGAGGTGTTTGAACGCCGGCTGGCGCAGGAGGAACAGCTGGAGGATGAACAGCGCGCGCAGTTAACGCAGCTGTTTCGCAGCACGCTGGCGACGCTGGAGGATCCGGGCGCATGAAAATTCTGAGCCTGCGGTTAAAAAACCTCAACTCGCTGCAGGGCGAGTGGAAAATTGACTTTACCGCCGAGCCGTTTGCCAGCAACGGGCTGTTCGCCATTACCGGCGCGACCGGCGCGGGTAAAACCACCCTGCTGGACGCCATCTGTCTGGCGCTTTATCACCAAACGCCGCGCCTGCAGAAGGTCTCGCAGGCGCAAAACGACCTGATGACGCGCGACACCGCCGAGTGCCTGGCGGAAGTGGAGTTCGAGGTAAAAGGCATCGCCTACCGCGCCTTCTGGAGCCAGAACCGCGCGCGCAGCCAGCCGGACGGCAACCTGCAGGCGCCGCGCGTCGAGCTGGCGCGCTGCGAAGATGGCAAAATCCTGGCCGACAAAGTGACGGATAAGCTGGAGCAAACCGCCGCCCTCACCGGGCTGGACTTCGGCCGCTTCACCCGCTCGATGATGCTGTCTCAGGGGCAGTTTGCCGCCTTCCTCAATGCCAAACCCAGCGATCGCGCCGAGCTGCTGGAAGAGCTGACCGGCACCGAAATCTACGGTCACATCTCGATGCAGATCTACGAGCGCTGGCGCACGGCGCGCGCGGCACTCGACACGCTGCGCGCCCGCGCCGGTGCGGTGCTGTTGCTCGACGACGCCCGCCGCGCCGAACTGGCGCAGCAGCTGGAGCAGCTGACCCGCAGCGAACAGGATCTGAGCGAGCAGCTGGCGCAGGCCCAGCAACAGCAGCAGTGGCTGACGCAGCAGCAGCAGCTCAACGCGGAGCAACAGCAGGCGCAGCAGGCGTTGCAGGCTGCCGCCACGGCCTGGCAGCAGGCGGAAGGCGATCGTCAGCGGCTGGCGCGTGCTGAACCGGCGGAGAAGCTGCGCGACAAACTGCAGCAGCGCGAACAGCTGCAGCGCGACCAGCAGACACTGACCCGGCAGGCGCAGCAGTTACAGCAGCAACAGCAACAGGCGCAAGCGGCGCTGCAGCAGGGTGAAAGCCACTATCAGGCCGCACAGCAGGCACGTGAACGCGCGCTGGCCGAACAGCAACAGCTGGAGACGCTGCTGAGCGAACAGGTGATCCCGCTCGATCAGCAGATCGCCAGCCGTGCACAGCAGCTTGAGCAGCAGCAGGCGCTGCTGAGCGAACAGCAAAAAACGCTGTTACTCAGCCAGCAGGCGCTGGATCAGCATCAGCAGGCAAGTGAACGCTTACAACAGCAGCTGGCGCAGCAGCAGGCGTTTCGCCTGAGTGAAGCCGCTGTCGCCCGCTGGGGCGGCGAACTGGCGCGCTGGCAGGCCGAACTCGCCCGGCTTGAAGAGCGTGAGCAAACGCTGACGCAGCTCAGCGCGCAGCAGCAACAACTGCAAAGCCAGCTGGAACAGCAGCAGCAGGCGCTGCAGGCGCGCGAACAGGCGGCACAGCCGCTGCAACAGGCGGAAGCCGCGGCACAGCAGCAGCGCCAGCAGGCGGAGCAGGTGCTTACTTCGCTGGAAGCGGAGATCGCCAGCCCGGCGCTGCGGACGGCGCTGGCGCAGCATCAGCAGCAACGCGGCGTACGTCAGCAGCTCAGCCTGCTGGCGGCACAGTGGCAAACGCTCCAGCCGCAGCGCCAGCAGCGCCAGCTTAAACTGCAGCAGTTACAGCAGCATGCTGAGCAGGAAGCGCTGGCGTTGCAGCAGCTGCGCGAGGAGTACAAGCGCGAGCATCAGACGCTGCTGGATGTGCGTCGCCTGTGTGAACTGGAGCGCACCATTATTCAGCTGGCCGATGAACGGGCCCGGCTGCAGCCGGAACAGCCCTGCCCGCTGTGCGGCTCCTGCCAGCATCCGGCCATCGACCGCTATCAGCAGTTACAGCCGGATGAAAATCAGCAGCGGCAGGCGGCGCTGGAAACGCACGTGGCGCAGCTCAGGGAAGCCGGCACTGCGCGGGGCGAGCAGCTCAAACTGTCGCAGCAGCAACAGCAGGCGCTGCAACAGGAAATTGCCGACCTTGACCAGCAGATCGCCATCACCCGCGAGCGCTGGCAGGCGCTGTGCGGTGAGCTGGCGCTTACCTTCAGCGCTGAACAGCACGCAGAATTCAGCGCCTGGCAGCAGCAGCAGGACGCGCTCGAAGCCCGCCAGCAGCAGCAGTTGCAGGCGCGTGAACAGGCGGCCGTCGCGTTGCAGCAGGCCAAAGACGCGCATCTGCACCAGCAACAGCGCTGGCAGCAACATCAGCAACAGCAACAGCTGGCACAGCAGCAGCTGGCCAGCGCCCGGCAGCAGCGGGATGAGATCGATCAGCGCGTCAGCGGTGAACGGCAGGCATGGCAGCAGCAACAGCAGCAGCTGGAACAGCAGCTGGCTGCCCATCAACTTAGCCTGCCTGCAGCGCCCGAGCGCGCCGGCTGGCTGCAAACGCTGCAGCAGCGCTGGCAGCAGTGGCAGGAAAGTGAGCGGTTACTTGCTGAGCTACAGCCTCAGCTGGCGAAAAGCGAAACGGAAGGAAGCAGCCTGCAGCACGCTCTGGCGCGTGAACAGCAGCAGGTCGCCAGCCTGCAGCAAGCCCTTAACCACCTGCAACAGCAGCAGCAGGCCCAGCAGCAGCAGCGCCAGCAGCTGTTTGGCGACCGGCGCGTGGCGGACGCGCGTCAGCAGCAGCACGCCACGCTGCAACAGCATGACCAGGCGCTGGCGCAACAGCTGCAGCGCTGGCAGCAGGCGCAAAGCGAACTGCACGGCCTGAAAGGTCAGTATGAACAGATTGTCAGCCAGCAGCAGACGCTGGCGCAGCGCGCAGCGGACGCCGAAAGCGCCTTCCGGCAGGCATTGCTGCTCAGTGATTTCGCTGACGAAAGCGCCCTGCGCGCCGCGCTGCTGGCGGAAGATGAGGTGCAGACGCTGCGCCAGCGGCTGCAAACGCTGGAGCAGCAGCATCAGCAGCACACCGCGCTGCATGCCAGACTGGCGCAGCGGCTGAGCGATCACCAGCAGCAGCGCCCGGCTGCGCTCAGCGATGCCGATGCTGGCTCCATCGCCATCCGGCTGGAGCAGCTGCGCGTGGCGCTGCGTGACAACGCACGCCAGCAGGGCGAAGCGCAGCAGCAGCTGCACAGCGATACCCAACAGCGTCAGCAGCTGCAAACGCTGCTGGCGCAGATCGCCGCTGACGAAGCGGAACTGGCACAGCTAAGCCGCCTCAACGATCTGATCGGGTCGGCCAAAGGCGACAAGTTCCGCCGCTTCGCGCAGGGCCTGACCCTCGATCATCTGGTGTGGCTGGCCAACCGCCAGCTCGAGCGCCTGCATGGCCGCTATCTGTTGCAGCGCCGCGTCAGCGATGGCGAGCTGGAGCTGGAGGTGGTGGATACCTGGCAGGCCGACGCGGCGCGCGACACGCAGTACGCTGTCCGGCGGCGAGAGCTTCCTCGTCAGCCTCGCGCTGGCGCTGGCGCTGTCCGACCTGGTCAGCCACAAAACCCGCATCGACTCGCTGTTCCTCGACGAAGGCTTCGGCACGCTCGATGGCGAAACGCTGGATACCGCGCTGGATGCGCTCGACGCCCTCAACGCCAGCGGGCAAAACCATCGGCGTGATCAGCCACGTCGAGGCGATGAAAGAGCGCATCCCGGTGCAGATCAGGGTGCGTAAAATGAACGGGCTCGGCTACAGTAAACTGGAGCTGCCGGGCGAGTGATGCGTGAAATGGCGCGGCGATCAGCTGATCGCCGCGCCAGGTAGATTAACGCGTAACCGGCGCTTTGTAGCGCGGACCGGCCAGCAGACCACCCTGCTCGTTCTGCGCTAACAGACGCGCGCTGGTGACACCAGCAATGGTGTGCGCTTTATCGCCCGCGTTGCTGGCGATCTGTTTGATCGCCGCCGACACCAGCATGCCAATGATGCCGCCGTTGCTGTTGTTGCTGTTCTCAGAATCATTGGCGGTGGCCATGCCCTGCCACAGCTCTTTACCGCTGCGCAGATCGACCAGACGGGCAGTGGCCGAGACCGTGGTCACCGAATCAACCACCAGATAGCTGCTGCCATAATCGGTAATCGAAATGTACAGTGCGCTGTCTGCGTTGAAGATGTCATGCAAGCGCTTTGTGCTCACCGCCTGAATTTCATGCCCGTTGCTCAGGCCGTTCTGCTGGAAGGTCTCTTCCACCACCGCCACCGGGAACACGTAGTAACCCGCTTCCGCCAGCGGCTGGGTCACCAGCGAGGTGAAGCTGTGCGACGCGTTGATATCCGGCGCACGGTTATCGGCAGGCAGCACCAGAATTGACGCCGGCTTACTGGCACGGAAGGCGCTGTAGTCATACGGTTTCTTATTCTGGGCACAGCCGGTCAGCAGCAGCGCCGCGAATACGCCGCACACGGCAATCAGTTTTTTCATTGGTTCACTCCTTTTTTCTTCATCAGAAAGTCCATGTACGGGGCCGATTCCGGAAACAGCTGCTTCTCAAGGGCGAACTGGCTGAAAGCTTTATCCGTATTGCCGTTTTTAGCGTACAGCAGGCCCAGCTGGGCGTGCAGACCCGGAGCCACCGGCTTGTTCACCGCTTTGGCCTTTTCGATATCCAGATTCAGCGCATCAATCTGCTTCTGCGGATCGCTGTCTTTCTGGTAATAGCTGTAGACCTGCTGCTGGTAATCACCCCAGTAGTAGATCGGCTCCGGTCCTTTTGGCGCACAGCCGGCCAGCACGCCTGCCGCGATCAGCGCGGCGCTCAGTTGCAGTAATTTCATCGTCAATATCCTTATTTCACCGGGCGCCATGCGCCGTTATTGATGCCATCCACCAGGTGGTCGACCGCTTCACGGATCGCCAGATCCATCACTTTGCCGTTCAGGGTAGAGTCATAGCTGGCGGTGCCGCCAAAGCCGATCACCTCACGCGCTGACAGCTGGTATTCACCCGCGCCCTGCACGCTGTACACCACTTCTGAAGTGGTCACATCCACCACATTCAGGTTCACTTTGGCGTAAGCGATCTGGCTTTTACCGCGCCCGAGGATGCCCCACAGCTGCTGGTCGCCCACTTCTTTGCGCCCGAACTCGGTGATGTCACCGGTGATGATGTAGTTAGCGCCCTTGATGTTCTGCTGGCTGTGTTTGAAGTCGGCTTCCTGCTGCAGCTCTTTCAGGTTGCTGCGATCCAGCACGTTGAAGCGATTGGTCTGCTGCAGATGCGTAATCAGAATGGTTTTGGATTGGTTGCCCAGACGATCAACGCCGTCGGAGAAAATCCCATTCATGTATGACGAACGGTTATCAAACTGTCCCACCGCGATTGGGCTGCGCACGCCCTGATAAGCCGGCTGGCTTGCGGCGCGAACCTGAGGTGCGTCGATGGCGCGCGACGACTCGGTGGCACAGCCACTGAGCAGCGCGGCGCTTAACAAGGAGAGTGCCGCAAAGGCATATTTCTTCTGCATTTCTGGTCCATGAATAAAGGAAGGGATAACACCGCCACCAGGCGGCAAATTCTGGTTATGCCGACAGTCAGAGTAATGCCATAGCATTCCCTGCTGCGGTCTGTAGACTGTCGGCAGCAGCGCCAGGAATCTTTAGCGAAAATGCAGGCTTATTAATGAATTTAATTAATCGATTAGCGAGACTATCAGGTGGGTTAGTAATGATGGTGGGGCTCAGCGCCTGCCAGCAGGTGTCCGCGCCGGCCCCCAGCCTGGCCAATCAGTGCCAGCCGCAGGGCGATGCTGACAGCGCCGCCTGCCACTGGAGTGAAGCACTGCAGCAGCAGCTCAATAAGCAGTTTCACGATGCGGCGCGCTATGCCGGACAGCAGTGCTGGGTGCGCCTGGAGTGGCAGAACCGTGGGCGCTACGCGGTGACGCAAACCCAGGGCGACGAAGCGCTGTGTTTGCGTGCGTGGCAGCTTATTGGTCAGTCGCGCGGCTTACCGCCTCCGCCGCAGCGCGACCAGCCAGCGTGGTTTGGCTTTGCGCCGCACCGGCCTGACTTACCAGCTCATCCTGGCGCCACTGGCGCGGGCTGATGCCGAACCAGCGGCGGAAGGCGCGGGAAAATGCGCTGACCTCGGAATAGCCAAGCAGCAGCGCCATCTCCGAGATGGGCAGCTGTCTTTGCTGCAGATAGTGCGTGGCCATTTCGCAGCGCACCTTATCCACCAGCGCGCTAAAGCTGATGCCCTCTTCGCGCAGGCGTCGCTGCAGCGACCAGCTCGACAACCCCATTTTGCCGGCGATCTCCTCCAGTACCGGTTCGCCCTGAATGAGCGTCAGGCTGACCTGCGAACGCGCCTGTTCAACCACGCTCTGCACGCTGGCGCTGCTGTTGAGGCGGCGAATGGCATCCTGCATCACCATCAGCAGCATCGCATCCTGCTCCGGCATGGCGCGCTGCAGGTCGCGTTTCGCGATCAACAGTGAGTTAAACGGCTGATCGAACCAGACCGGCGCATCAAACACTTTGCAGTGCTCGTGCCACTGCTCCGGACGCGGATGTTCAAAGTGCACCTCGCGCGGCGCCCAGTTTTTGCCCGCCACGTGGCGAATCAGGTTGAGGAACATGCCGAGCGTCAGCTCCGCATCCTGACGGCGTGCCAGGATCGCCCCGTGGCGCACCTGATAATCGAGCCGCCAGCAGTCGCCCTTGTCCACCAGCCGCGTCAGCGTATCGTGCTGGTGCCAGGGAAACGCGTTCACCACATTGTGCAGCGCCTGCTCCAGCGTCGGCGAGCACAGTCCGATGTAGCCAATTAACCCTAATGACTGCGGTTTGAACTGCCTGCCGTAATGCAAACCGAAGTTATCAAAGCCGGAGTGGCGCGCCGCTTCTTCCATCACGCGGCAATAGTTCACCAGCCCGAGGCTCAGTGTCGGGCTGGCCAGCAGTTCGGAATCGATACCGCTGATGCCAAAGATGCGATCGACATCGCCACCTTTATCCGTAATGAAGGCGCTCAGACCGGTCGCCGCCGCGGCCAGAACGCCACGGTTGCTGGCGGGTGTGGCAAACGCGCTGAAGGCATCAGCAGCAGAGATGAGTGATTGCATGGGAACCTCTCAGGGATCGCGCGGATAACAGAATGAAGGGATCCAGCAATTTTCATACCAGCGTCACCCGGCGGCGCGCGGTGCAAGGCAATGCACCGCCTGGCCGCCGCTGGCGCGCTCCCGGCGGCGATCCGCGTCCCTGTCAGCGCGCCTGTGAAGGCTGGCGCGCTTGATGCGCAGGCACCAGATTACGCCATCAGCGCACGCCGCTGCCCTCTGCTGGTGCAGGTCACGCGCCTACCGGCAGCTGGCTGCTCTCAAGATAGCGACGGCACAGCCGCACCGAATGGCTGGCCCAGTGCGGCCCGAGGCTGAGCGCCATCTCGGTATCGGCGTGCGTGCCCATCCACGCCGTCATCTGAATACGACGCTGAATCAGCAGCGTCGGCACCAGCGCCATCTCAGCATCACTGATGTGCGCCACGCGTTCATAGCCGAGGATCCAGTTATCCACCCACTCCGCCGCACGCGGATGGTGCTCGACGAAACTGATCGCGGCCGCCAGATCGTGCAGATACCAGCCCATGCCGCAGTCATCGAAGTCGATTACCCGGGTCTCGCCTTTGTGCAGCAGCAGATTGGTCAGACGCAGATCGGCGTGGATCAGGCCGTAGCGATCGCGCTCTTTACCAAATTCCGCCAGCGCCTGCCCGGCACGCTCCACCGCCGCTGCGATAATGCCGTGATCGGCCGGATCGAGATGCGGCGCATCCTGCCAGCGCCCCCAGTGGCTGTGCTCGCTGACCATGGTGTGATGATCCCAGATAATACGCTGAAAACCTTTGGGTTTCTTCCAGCTGCGGCTGTGCTGATGCAGGCGCGCGGTGATGGTCCCGAGCTGCTGAAAGGCTTTGGGATCGACGTCGGTGGTCGGCATCTCGCCGTCAATCCAGTGGAACAGCACCGCATGACGCGTGCTGCCGTCCGCCAGCGTCAGCGTCAGCACGCTTTCACCGTCGCGCGCCGGGATGGCCTGCGGCACCATGATGCCGGTCTCGCGCAGCGCATCGAGCCACATCAGTTCACTGAGAATATCCGCTTTGCTGTGGTAATCCGGCCGGTGCAGGCGCAGCGCGTAGCGTTTGCCGCCGGCACGCAGCAAAAAGGTGGCGTTCTCCGAACGGCACAGTAATTGCAGCTCACCGTGCAGCGCGGCGGGATAGCAGGCCAGCGCACGTTGCGCCAGCAGGGTGATCTCGGCATCGGTCAGGGATTCGGCTTGTTTGGCGCTCATTCATCACTCTCCAGCATCAGTCTCTATAAACCAGTGTTATCAGCATGGGATGAGGTCGTCCTGACTGCCTGACCGCAGAACAGCAAAAGTTGACCGCAGCGTACAGCCCGCGCTTTTTCTGGCAGCGAGTTGACCGCAGAGGACAAAACTCACTGCGCCGGCGTCAAGTTTTCCCGTCCCGGGCAGCGGCATTATCCCTTCACTGTAGCGCAAACCCACAATAGCGCGGTGCCAACGCCGCACAACAAGCATGACGGGGAGATGAAGATGACAGGCAAACTAAAACCCACGCTGGGCACCCTGCATTTATGGGGTATTGCGGTTGGACTGGTGATTTCCGGTGAGTATTTCGGCTGGAGCTATGGCTGGGGCGTGGCCGGGACGCTGGGATTCCTGATCACCACCGCGCTGATCGCCACGCTTTATACCTGCTTTATTTTTAGCTTTACCGAACTGACCACGGCGATTCCGCACGCTGGCGGGCCGTTCGCTTACAGCCGTCGGGCATTTGGCGAAACCGGTGGTCTGATTGCCGGTCTGGCGACGCTGATTGAATTCGTGTTCGCCCCGCCGGCCATCGCCATGGCGATTGGCGCCTACCTCAACGTGCAGTATCCCGATCTCAACCCCAAAACGGCGGCGGTCGGGGCTTATCTGTTGTTTATGGCACTGAATATTCTCGGCGTGAAGCTGGCCGCGATGTTCGAACTGGTGGTGACGGTGCTGGCAGTGCTGGAGCTGCTGGTGTTCATGGGCGTGGTATCGCCGGGTTTCAGCGTCGCTAACTTCGCCGCCAACGGCTGGGCCGGCAGCGACCATTTTGGCATGCCAGCGCTGTCCGGCATCTTTGCCGCCATCCCGTTCGCTATCTGGTTTTTCCTCGCCATTGAAGGCGCGGCCATGGCGGCCGAAGAAGCCAAAGATCCGAAGCGCACCATCCCCAAAGCCTACATCAGCGGCATTCTTACCCTGGTGGTGCTGGCGATTGGCGTGATGCTGCTGGCCGGCGGCGCGGGCGACTGGCGCAAGCTGTCGGACATTAACGATCCGCTGCCGCAGGCGATGAAGATGATCGTCGGCGAGCACTCTAACTGGATGCATATGCTGGTGTGGATCGGCCTGTTTGGCCTGGTCGCCAGTTTCCACGGCATCATCCTTGGCTACTCACGTCAGTTCTTTGCTTTGGCGCGCGCGGGCTATCTGCCGCCCAGCCTGGCGAAGCTGTCGCGCTTCCAGACGCCGCACCGCGCCATCATCGCCGGCGGTGTCATCGGTATCGCCGCCATTTACAGCGACGGACTGATCAATTTGCAGGGCATGACGCTGACGGCGGCGATGATCACCATGGCGGTGTTCGGCGCGATCGTGATGTACCTGATGAGTATGCTGAGCCTGTTTAAGCTGCGCCGCAGCGCACCGGACCTGGAGCGCAGCTTCCGTGCGCCGGGCTATCCGTTGGTTCCGGGCATCGCACTGGTGCTGTCGCTGGTGTGTCTGGTGGCGATGCTGTGGTTCAACCCGGTAATCGGCGGATTGTTTGTGGCGATCATGGTGCTCGGCTACCTTTACTTCCTCGCTACCAAAGCCCAGCGCGAGCGCGCACCGCAGGATTCCATGCTGGTCGGCGAGTAACAAACGCATTGCCCCTGCCCTTCAGGCAACGGAGGCGGGTACACAGAGCCCTTTGCGTACCCGCCTCTTTCTGCCCCACGTGATAAATCCATCCCACCACAGCACCGCTCCGGTCTTGCTGCTGTGATACCTTTTTTGCATGACGAAAATGACAATTCATTACGCGTAATCGGGGTGCAACAATCAAAAAAACCACCAAAGGAACCACTATGCACACCCGACATTTATCGCAAACCCTGACTGTCAGTTCGATCGGCTATGGTGCCATGGGACTGAGCGAATTTTATGGCCAGACAGACGACACCGCTTCACTGCAGCTGTTACACACGCTTCTCGACATGAATATCACGTTTATCGACACCGCGGATATGTACGGGCGGGGCCATAATGAGCGGCTGATTGGCCACTTTCTTGCCGGTCTGGATAACACCACGCGTGAGCAGTTTAACATTGCCACCAAGTGCGGAATCGATCGCCCTGCGGACCAGGCTTATGCCCGGACGATTAACAACCAACCTGACTACATCACCCGCTGCTGTAATGAATCGCTTAAAAGGCTTGGCGTTGAGCGCATCGATCTGTTCTATCTTCACCGCGTGAGCCAGGTTACGCCGATTGAAGAGAGCATGGAATGCCTGAGCCGCCTCGTTAAAGCGGGTAAGATCAACCACATTGGCCTGTGTGAGGTTTCTGCTTCAACCCTGCGCCGGGCCCATGCCATTCACCCGCTCACTGCCCTGCAAACCGAATATTCACTGTGGACGCGCGATATCGAAGCTGAGATTCTGCCGGTGGTGAAAGAGCTGGGTATAGGTTTAGTTCCCTACTCTCCGCTGGGCAGAGGGTTTCTGACCGGAAAGTATCGTCATAACAGCGACTTCGCTGAGGGTGATTTCCGCAAAAATAATGCGCGCTTTAGTCAATCCAGCCTCGACCATAACGCCCAGCTTCTTGACGCGGTGCACCCGCTTGCTGAAAAGTACAGCTGCACGCCGGGGCAGATTGCGCTGGCCTGGCTACTGGCGCAGTACGACAAGCTGATCCCCATTCCGGGAACGAAACAGACCCGCTATCTGGCGGAAAATGCGCAGGCCGCCGATATCGTGCTGGAGCAGGCAGATATCGCCTTACTGAACGCTATCCACCAGCATATTGAGATCAGGGGCGAGCGCTATTCTCAGGAAGGGATGAAAAGCATTAATGCCTGAAGCCATAACCGGGTAACGCCCGGTTATTTTTTCTGACGTCGCGCCGCCAGCCTGCTGCGCGTCCAGACCGATTAACCCCATATCCTGCTGATCTTTAGCGGGGTAGAATAACGTCTTTGATTACCCGGATGGACTCTATGGCGACGGCAGAGCACCTTATCAGCAACCATCTCCCCAGCGTGAAACAGCTTCAATGCTTTCTTGCGGTTGCGCACGAGCTGAACTTTCGCCGGGCCGCCGAACGGCTCAGAATGACTCAGCCTCCGCTAACCCGACAGATTAAGCGCCTTGAAGCCGTGCTGGAGCAGCCGTTGTTTAGCCGCAGCACCCATGACGTCAGTCTGACGGACGCTGGCCGGGCGCTGGTAATCAAAGCGGAGAAGATCCTTCAGGCGCTGAATGAACTCAAGCCAGGCTCGCTTTCTTCAGAAAAGCGCCTGCGTATCGGCCTCACCCGCACGCTGAATTTTGCACTGATTGCGCCCATTCACCAGCAACTGCTGAAACTGGACGCCGCTGACGATGTGGAAACGCCCGATCTGACGTCTGCGCAGTTGCTGCAGTGTCTGACAAAAAACCGCCTGGACCTGGTACTGACGGGCGAAAGGGCAACCGGCCACGAAGATACCGTGCAGTACCAGTGGATCGGTCGTGAGCCGTTGCTGGTAGCAATGCCGGCCAGCCATCCGGCCAGCCTGAAAGAAAAAGTCTCGCTGGAAGCGATCGGTGATTTACCGCTGTTCTGGTTTGCCAGAAGCGCAAATCCGTCGTTCTACGATAAATGTGAACGCTTGTTTTCACAGCTCCACACCCCGCTTAAAAGAGTTAAAGAGCCCGATGATTCACTGGTTATGCTGACACACATTGCCAGAGGGAAAGGCTTTGCCCTGATGCCGCAGTCGAAATGTACCTTTCATCAGGAAGGGTTGTGTTATCGCGCACTGGCTGACGATGAAGCGCAAAATCTGCATATCGATATTTATGCCGCCATCCGACTGAATGAAAACCGGCCAGCCGTGCTGCATGCGCACGATATCGTGTGTCACGCCGGTCAGTTAAGCCAACACTGACCCGCTTCGGCCCCCTCTTCCGCTGGAAGAGGGGTTAAGCACGCATAAAGCGTCGTTACGCTACCCTTTCACCGGCCACAGCCAGGCCGCGCCGCGCACGCCGCTGGAGTCGCCGTGCACCGCTTTGCGGATCGGCGTTTCGCACTCGCCGCCGAACACCCACTGTTTCACCAGCTTCGGCACCGTGGGGTACAGCCGATCGACGTTGCTCATGCCGCCGCCGAGCACAATCACGTCCGGATCGAGAATATTCACCACGTGCGCCAGCGATTTCGCCAGCCGCATTTCGTAGCGGCTCAGCGCCAGCTCCGCCACCGGATCCTGCTCTTCGACCAGACGCATGATCTCCGTGCCCTTGCAGCGCCTGGCCGCTCAGGCGCTGGTAGTCGGTGGCGAAACCGGTGCCGGAGATAAACGTCTCAATACAGCCCTGCTTTCCGCAGTAGCACGGCACTTCCGCGCGGTATCGCAGTTCGTCTTCATCCATCCACGGCAGCGGATTGTGCCCCCACTCGCCCGCGGTGCCGTTACCGCCGGAATGCGCCTGCACGCGCCGTTGAACGCCACGCCCGCGCCGCAGCCGGTGCCGATGATCACCGCAAACACGGTTTGCGCGGTCTGGGCCCGGCCGCCTGCGCCGTCGATGGCTTCAGACACCGCCAGGCAGTTGGCGTCGTTGGCGATACGCACTTCCCGGTTCAGGCGCGCGCTCAAATCTTTATCAAACGGCTGACCGTTGAGCCAGGTGGAGTTGGCATTTTTAACCACGCCGGTATACGGCGAGATCGACCCCGGGATCCCCATCCCGACCGTCCCCTGTTGCCCGGTCTGCTCTTCCGCCAGCTGGACTAACTCGACAATCGCCTGCAGGGTTGGCCGCGTAGTCATCGCGCGGCGTAGGCAGACGGTGGCGGAACAGCTGCTCCCCCTGCTCGCTCAGCGCAATCACTTCTGTTTTGGTGCCGCCCAAATCGATGCCAATACGCACAGATTTATTCCTCATTATTCGTTCAGGTTGATCAGCACACAGTAGAAGCGCGCGGTGAATCTTCGGAAAGGCAATGGAAACCAATGGGCGATGTCTTCGTTATCATGCCCGCTGACTGTTTTACCGACGAATGTGCGTCCCGATCGCACCCACGGTAAGGAAATTATCATGCTGTGGTTCAAAAATTTGATGGTTTACCGTCTCAGCCGCGACGTGGCGCTGCGCGCAGAAGAGATGGAAAAACAGCTCGCCGCTTTCACCTTCACGCCGTGCGGTAGCCAGGATATGGCGAAAACCGGCTGGGTCTCGCCGATGGGTTCACACAGCGATGCGCTGACGCACGCGAGCAACGGGTCAGATCATCATCTGCGCCCGCAAAGAAGAGAAAATTCTGCCGTCGCCGGTGGTTAAGCAGGCGCTGGAGGCGAAAATTTTGAAGCTGGAAGCCGAACAGGGCCGCAAGCTGAAAAAGACCGAAAAAGATTCGCTGAAAGACGAAGTGCTGCACAGCCTGCTGCCGCGCGCCTTCAGCCGCTTCAGCCAGACCATGATGTGGATCGACACCGTCAACGGTCTGATCATGGTCGACTGCGCCAGCGCCAAGAAAGCGCCGAAGATACGCTGGCGCTGCTGCGTAAGAGCCTCGGCTCGCTGCCGGTGGTGCCGCTGGCGCTGGAAACCCCGATCGAGCTGACGCTGACCGAATGGGTGCGCTCCGGTGAGCTGCCGGCACAGGGCTTCCAGATCCTGCTGGATGAAGCAGAGCTGAAAGCGCTGCTGGAAGATGGCGGCGTGATCCGCGGGAAGAAGCAGGATCTGGTCAGCGACGAGATCGCCGTGCACATCGAAGCCGGTAAAGTGGTCACCAAACTGGCGCTCGACTGGCAGCAGCGCATTCAGTTCGTGATGTGCGACGACGGCTCCGTGAAGCGTCTGAAGTTCTGCGACGAGCTGCGCGATCAGAACGAAGATATCGACCGGGAAGATTTCGCCCAGCGTTTTGACGCCGACTTCATCCTGATGACCGGCGAGCTGGCGGCGTTGATTCAGAAATCTGGTGGAAGGTCTCGGCGGCGAAGCGCAGCGTTAAGCGGGCATCGCCGGCTGGAAGGATAGTACGGATGTGTTTAACGGTCGCCATGAATGGCGCCCCTGCAAATATGCTGATTCATACCTGTAGGGTCAGCATTTATGCTGACCGCAGCCCACACACCTCATGCTGGCGCATAAAAAAAACCGGTAACGCCGCACAGGCTTTACCGGTTGATAATGGATGCTGCTTTAACGCTTACAGGTAGCGGCACAGATAAGACGTTGGCATCGGCCACCTGCAGGTGGAATTCGCTGTGGCCCGGCACGATTAAATACTCGGCCCGGCTGCGTAACCACTTTCCAGTCCGGCTTCGCCCGGCAGCAGCACTTTCAGCGCGCCGCTGACCACCGTCATCTCTTCCGGCTCGGCCGGTGCCAAAGGTGTATTCCCCTTCCGCCATCACGCCAACGCTGGCACGGCCAATGCTGCTGCTGTCAAAACCAATGGATTTCACTTTTCCGGCAAAATACTCATTCACTTTCAGCATAGTTACTGCCTCACAGCACATTTAGGAAAAATATTGGGGGATTGGGGTTGTGAAAAAGGGCCTTTACCGGCAGATTACAAGGGAACTCGCTGATCTGTCACTGGTGCGCAATTAGCGCCTGAGGCCGCGTCGAGCGGTGACTTATCGCTATTTGAATCAGTCGATTAACTCTGCGGCCAGCTTGGCGACCAGTACGTTCGACAGCAGCACCGGCACCGACAGACGCGCCTGCAAAAAGGCGCGATGGCGCTGGTGATAACCGATGCAGTCGAGCACCACCACCTCCGCCCCTTGCCGCAGCAGTGCGCAAGTCGCCTGCTCCAGCGCGGCCTCATCTGCCAGATAGGGGCTGGCGACGGCATAGCTCGGCGGCGTCGCCAGCTGCCGCCATTTACCCGCCTGCTGCCCAACCTGTTCCGCCATCGGCACCACGATGCCGACGCGGTGTGCGCCGACGATCGCGGAGATCAACGGCGGAATAATGCGATCCGGCTCCAGCAACAGCGCCTGTTCCGCCTGCAAGCGGCCGAATTCGCCGGTGCACAGCAACAGGATCACCTGGCACCCCGCCGCCTCCAGCTCGCGGATCTTCTGCTGCAACCCGCTTTCGACGCGAGCGGCACCGAGCGTCACCTGCGTGCCGTCCAACAGGCGCGACACCAGCAGCTTATCGCCCTGTTGCGGCGCATAACGCTCGGCGATCTGCCCGGCATCCAGGCCGTCCAGCAAACCGACGTGCCTCACCCGCTCCGCCGGCAGATAAGCAGACAGCAGCGGCATGATATCGCTGCGCGGCGCCTGACCGAGGGTCAGCGTGGCGAATGAAGCCGTCATGGATCTATCTCCTTTTTTGCAGGTGGCTCAGGCTGCCGTACAGCGCCAGCAGCTGGCCGTATTCGGCGGCATCGTAAAACCGGCAGGTGCCACGGCCGAATTCTTTGGCGACTTCCACCGCGAATTTGGCCGCCAGCGCGATGTCCGTTTCGTGGCTGGCGCCGGTGCCGCAGCCCGGCACCACCGATTCGCTGCAAATCGCCACGCCGACCACCGGCGCCGCAGTAGCGGTCGAGGGCTGCAGGATGCTGTTGAGGTGATGCACGCCGTTGCCGTAAGGGGTGATGTCCTGTGTGGTGATCGGGAAGGTCACCGCCGGGCGGCCGCTGGTCATCTCCATGATGCGCAGCAGATCTTCCGCCACCCGCAGGATGTAGCCCTCTTTCACCGTCGGCGACAGCGCATAGCCTTTGTGGTTGATGATGCGGTTGCCTTTGGTGGTATCGATCGACAGGATGGCGTCCGCCTCCGGCACCACTTCATTATCGTTCATCGTCACGTCATCGATCGGCGAATCCATAAAATCGACCGGATCGTGCGGGCGGGTCGGCGCGTTCGGGCAAATATGGGTGGTGACGATCACATCGCCCGGCAGCGTATCGCCCTTACGCTGCATCTCCGCCAGCTTCAGCGCGGCGGCAATGGCAGCGATCGCGCCGTCGCCGTCGGACACCAGCCCGATACGCGTCGGCCGCGCGCCGATGCCGCCCAGGCGGCCGATAATGCCCAGCGTCGGCGCCGCACCGCCAGCGAATTTGCCTGCGCTACCGGGGATCTCGATGCGCACGAAATCGGTGCCACCCTTCGGCCCGTCGGCGCGCAAGGTGCTGGCCCGGATCGCCGGGTAAGGCGCAAACAGATCGACGACGTCCTGGCCGCTGACGAATGCGCTATCCATCAATTCAAAAACCTGCAGCGTTTGTTGCAAACTCATGGTCGTTTTACCTCACCAATGTCATCGGCAGGGGCTATTTGCCCTTGCTGGAAAAAATCGAGCTGAAGAAGTTGTAGAGCGCGTCGCCGGCGATAAACCCGGCCGCCATGATCTCCATCGGCGTGCGGCCGCGATCGCCCCAACGGCGCAGGATCGCCACGCGCAGCGCGATGCCCACCAGCACCGCCCACCCGGCCAAGGCGTTGTTGATCAGCAGGCCGGTCGCCAGCAGCACGCCGAGCTGGCGCTTAGGGCCGCCGATCAGCTGTACCACGGCGCCGGGGATCGCCCAGATCAAAAGGCTCCAGGCGATGCCCGGCTGCGCACCGGCTTCGATGGTCTTCGCGTAAACGCGCGCGACCGGCGGGATCAGATCCTGCAGGAAATAGCTGTGATAAGAGAGGTAAACCACCGGAATGGCGATGAGGAAGGCGATCAGCGCCGCAAACAGCTGAATGCGGCGCCCCAGCAGCTCCTGCCGCAGATCCTCGCCGTAGCCGCGCAGGATGAAGCCGGCTTTCAAATCAAAGCCCATGTCGGCGAAAGCCGGCCCGGTGGCGGCGGTAAAACCGGTCAGGATGCACAGCGCCAGCGGTGGGAAACCGATCAGGATACCGACGATCAGGGTGATCAACGCCACCGCGAACGCCGGAAACCAGCCGGAGTGCATGGCGGCGATACCGACGATCAGCTCATGAACGAAAGCGGCGAACGCCGCGTAAATCACGAACAGCGCCAACATCGGCAGCGACATCTCGCTAAACAGCCCGCCGACCAGAGCCAAAAACGCGGCGATGGCGATGTAGCCGACTGCGCCCAGGCCGAGCGCTTTGCTTACCGCACTGTCCGGCTGGGTATAACCGGCGCTATCGGCGCGGCGGCTACGGATCACCTGCGCAACCTGGATCAGCGCCACCAGGCCGGCGCCGACCATCACGCCGTGCGGAATAAAATGGGCGTTGATATCAAAACCGGCTACCGGCTCGGCGTAGGCCCGCAGCAATAGCCCGACGCCGAACATGCTCAGCGCCCAGATATTGCCGATAAAAGCGGTGCCGAAGGCCGCCATGGGGATCTTGAGCATTGATCCGGCGATGCCCACCCCTACGCCCACCACCAAAAGCCAGGCCTGCTTGCCGCCGCGATCGCCGGCTTTAATCGCCTCCGCGGCGGCGACGCCGGGCGGCCAGGCATTGGTGGCGGGGAACACTTTGGTATCGAACAGGCGATAAAGCAGATAGGCGTCGAGCAGCATCGCCGCCGCCACGCCGCAGAACATCGGTAAAATAAGCTGCGGTTGCCCCATCACGTAAGGCACCGCAATCGGCATCAGCAGGCAATTGGCCGCGCCGAAGGTGGCGGAGGAGATCACCGTCTGCGCCAGGTTCTGGGTGTGCACCGAGCGGTAGCGTTGGAACATTTGCAGCGGAATACGTGCCAACAGCATGGCGATCAGCGCACCGATGATCGAGGTGTTGGGCGTCACGCCCAGCGTGGTGATCAGCTGAACGCCGATGATGGCCCCTGCAACTGACAGCAGAACCAGCATCAGGCCCACGCCAATATTTTTTATTGGATTATCCAGACGCATATTATCCCCGTATTTTCACCCTGTAGAAAACGCGCAATGACATTGTGCCCGACACGCGGAACCTCAACGTTTTATTCATCGTTCCCTGATTATTGAAATAAGCAGGTCCGAAGACCTGCTATTTCCCCGGTGTGGCGCGAAGTATTACGCCTTGAAATCAAATTAGGGTTGTCCTGTTTTATTCAGGACGCTACGCCGTATTTTTCGGCCATCAGTGCAGCCGTTGCGCGCAATTCGCTGAGCAGCGCTTCCGGATAACCCGGGGCCGCTTCCTGCGAAAGAAATGAGAGACACAATGCGGCACTTTCACCGCGGTGTTTATTGGTTACCGCTACGGCAAGCGAGCTAATGCCAGGCAGCGTTTCATTGCGGGCCAGTGCCCAGCCCTGCTGACGAATCAATGCCAGCTCTTTGCACAGTGCATCGATATTCAGCGGTGAATTGATCGACGCGGTTTGCCAGTTATCGCTGAAGCGCGCGCGCACCTCGTCATCGCTCAGCTGCGCTAACAGCACGCGGCCGGTCGACGTGCCGGTAACCGACACCCGTGTACCCGGCGGCGTCACCAGCTGGGTAAAGAAGCGACCGTGGTACATGCGCATCACCAGCACATCGTCACCGTCCAGCACTGAGATATAGCCCATGCAGCCGCTGCTGGCCGCCAGGCGCGCCATCGGCGCCGATGCGCTGTCAATCAGCGGTGTCGAAAGATAGTGCCCGGCAACGGACAACAGCACGCGGCCAATCTGAAAACAGCGGCTGTCGGGATCGCGCTCCAGTAAGCCTTCGCTTTCCATGGTCGCCAGCAGGCGCGACACGGTACTTTTCGGCAGCCCCAGCGCCTCCACCACCTCGGTAAAGGTCAGGCCGGGATGGCCCTGCGCCACGCCAAAGCGCTGAAACAGCTTAAGCACGGCGGCGGCATTTTCGAGTGTGGTCATGGCGCTGGTTTCACTATATGGAACTGAGTTCCTGTATCGATAACCCGAAAGTAAAACGCGACGGTTTATCGGTCAAGCGCAAATTTTGCACCGGACAAAACGCAGGCTATTTAAGGCAGCAGAAAATAAGGGCTAAAGGCAAAATAAAAAGACGTTATCAGGCAGGAGAGCGATTAAACAGAAAAGACGGCAGCTTTTATCGCCGTAATTAGCGCATCAGGGAAAATAAAAAATCTATTTAGCGACCGGACGTAATCAAGCTAAAGCGGGCATCCCTGCCCGCCGGGATTATTCTTTTTCCACATCTTCATAGCGGTCTTTGGCATCCTGCGCTTCCGCTTCCGATTTATGTTCGCTAATTAAGGTATCCGGACGTGGATGGTCGGCCCGTAATTCATACCAGGTGACGGTATTGCCCGCCTGCCCTTTTTCAACGGCAACAATGCGCGCTTCTCGCGGATAGGGTGGTCTGGTTGGCATCGTTTTCCCTCTTATGTCAGGTTTCCACACAGACAGCGGTGATCCTCTGCCTGCTATTCAGTATAGACAATCGAGGATCGCTGTAAAAAAGAGGGAGAATTCTTAGGCAGTTAGCTGGCGCGGGCGAGAGACAGCGATTGCAGAATATGTTCCACCACCTGCTCCGGCGCCTGCATCGCGTTGACTTCATGGTGCGCGGCCTGACGATAGAGCTGCGCGCGTTCACGCAGGATATCTTCCATCTCTTCCGCGATAGGCCGGCCGGTCAGGGTCGGACGCTGTGCCGCTTCTGGCTGACGCTCCAGCCGATCGGCCAGCACGCCAGAGGGCGCGTTGAGCCAGATGACCTGGCCATGCTCGCGCATGAAGTGGCGATTGACGTCAGCCAGCACCATGCCGCCGCCGGTGGCGATTACGCTGGCAGGCGCGGTAACCGCTCGCAGCGATTCACTTTCACGCGCGCGAAAGCTGTCCCAGCCTTCCGTTGCCACAATCTCTGCCACGCTACGCTGTGTGGTGAGCTGCAGGTGGTGGTCGGTGTCACGAAAGGCATAGCCCAGCGCTTGCGACAGCGCCTGGCCAATGGTGGTTTTACCGCAACCGCGTGCGCCGATCAGATAGATGGGTAATGACATCCGGGCTCATCCTCCGCCGTAGTCTGCCGCGCGGGCAACGTCATCAGGTCAATAATGCGTCGCATGATACCTGGATTTTATTTTATCAGCCAGCCGCGAAGCACGAATTACGCGTATTTCAGCGATAGCTAATGCCATTATTTTGATTTTTAACGGGAAAACGATGCGCATTTCGTGCATCAGACGATTTGTAAGCGCGGGGCAACATTTGCTTACCAGGCCGCTGATTTACTTTCTGTCACGCAGCCCGCATATACGCTTTATAGTTCAGGCAACGGACGTCTTGTTGGTCGCCTGAAGAACAACACGCTATGCCTAACCGGAGGTTCACCATGCAGAGCCAGGAACAACAACTTATTGAAAGCCTGTTCAGCCGTCTGAAACAGGCAGAAAGCCAGAGCGGCCCGCGTGATGCCGGTGCCGAACAGTTAATCAATCAGCATTTACAGAGCCAGCCCGGTGCGCCCTACTACATGGCGCAGGCGATCCTGATTCAGGAAGCGGCGATGAAAAAGCTCAACGCGCAGGTATCAGAGCTGGAGAGCCGTCTGGCGCAGGCGCAGCAGCAGGCCCCGCAGCAAAGCAGCGGCGGTTTCCTGTCGAGTCTGTTTGGCGGCGGTTCACGCCCGGCGCAGCCGCAACAGCCGGCATGGAACAGCGCACCGCAACAGCCACAATATGTCGCACCGCCTCAGCAGCAGTACGCTGCACCGGCGCGCGGTACCGGTTTCCTGGGTGGCGCACTGCAAACGGCTGTCGGCGTGGCCGGCGGTGTGGTGATGGCGGACATGCTCACCAGCCTGTTCCACCATTCGCAGCCGGAAGAGATCGTCAATATCATCAACGAACCGGCGCTGCCACAGGTGGATGATAATCTGGACACCTTCAACGGCAATGACAGCAACAATGCCTTCCTGAATGACAATTCAGGCTGGGACAACAACAGCTTTGCCGATAACAATGATTTCAACGATTTCGGCAGCGGCGGTGATTTTGACGACGACGACAGCTTCGTCTGATTAACGCTGACGTAACCATTTATCCAGTTCGTTAGCAAACTGCTGGCGGTCTCGTGGGCTTAATGCCGACGGGCCGCCGCTCTGAATGCCGCTGGCGCGCATCGTTTCCATAAAATCGCGCATGGTCAGACGCTGGCGAATGGTATCGCTGCTGTAACGCTCCCCGCGCGGATTCAGCGCTGCCGCCCCTTTCTCCAGCACTTCTGCTGCCAGCGGAATATCGCCGGTAATCACCAGCTCGCCCGGCTGCACGCGTTTCACAATCTCGTTATCGGCCACGTCAAAGCCGGCCGCTACCTGCAGCGTTTTCAGAAACGGCGACGGCGGTACGCGCAGCGGCTGGTTAGCAACGAAGGTCACGGTGACTTTGGTGCGCTCAGCGGCGCGATACAGCACCTCTTTGATGACATTGGGACACGCATCGGCATCCACCCAAATCGACATGTTTAATCCTTATTAACGGGCAATGCCTGCGATCTTGCCGCGCTGGCCGCGAATGGCAAATGTTATTTGTGCGCGACTTGTTATTCACCGCCGCTGACGTAAGCTAACCCACTGAGAAAACCGAACCACGTTAAGGATAAAGCGATGCTGGAGAAGAAAATCGGGTTTGTCGGCTGCGGCAATATGGCGAAAGCCATCATCAGCGGCCTGGTAAACAGCGGGCAGATCGCCCCGGCCAATATCTGGGTGCACGATCGAAAACCCGACACCAACCAGGCGATGGCGCAGCAGTATGGCGTGACGGCGGCGGAAAGCGTCGAAGTCTGGCCCGTGAAGTGGACATTCTGTTTGGCGCGGTGAAACCCAACGTGATTCTCAAAGTGCTCAAGGATCTGGCTGGCCAGCTGAAGAAAGATGCGCTGGTGGTGTCGATTGCTGCAGGTGTGACGCTGGATTCGCTGGCGGCGGTGCTCGGCCACGACCGTAAAATCATCCGCGTGATGCCGAATACGCCGTCGCTGGTCAACGAAGGCATGACCTCTATTACGCCGAACGTGCTGGTGGAACCGCAGGAAGTGGACGAGGTGGTGACCATTTTTGAGAGTTTCGGCAAAGCGGCGGTGGTGAACGAGTATCTGATTCATGCCGTGGTGGGCGTCAGCGGCTCGGCACCGGCTTACGTGTTTATGTTTATCGAGGCGATGGCTGATGCCGCCGTGCTGGGCGGCATGCCGCGGGCACAGGCCTATCAGTTTGCGGCGCAGGCGGTAAAAGGTTCCGCCCAGATGGTGCTGGAGACCGGCAAACACCCTGGCGAACTGAAAGATATGGTGTGCTCACCGGGCGGCACCACCATTGAAGCGGTGAAGGTGCTGGAAGAGAAAGGCTTCCGCGCTGCGGTGATGGGCGCGATGCAGCAGTGCATGGCGAAGTCCGAGGCGCTGAGTAAGCAGTGATGGTGCGGGTTTCCCCTCACCCTAACCCTCTCCCGCAGGCGGGAGAGGGAATTGTTGGGTGCTCGTTTGTCTCTTCCGCAGGCGGGAGAGGGGACTGTTAAGTGCTGGCTTGAACCTTAACCCTGATACGCTTCAAACAGCGCCAGGCCTTGTTCCAGCGTCATTGGCTGCTGCATCTCGTGCACCAGCGCGGCGGTGAGCGTATACATGCCGGCTGAACACACTGCCGCAATCATGCCCTGCTGGCAGTAAAAAGCGATGAAGCGTTTGTCCTGCAGCGATCCCAGCAGGCGATAATCATCCCACTCCTCTGCATGCCCCAGATACTCATAGCGGGTGCCATAATGCGCAGTCCAGAAGAACGGCACGCGATCGTACATGATGCGTTTGCCCAGCATATTCAGCGCGGCAATGCGCCCCTGCTGATGCGCCACGCGATAGTGCTCAATACGCTGCACGCCACGCGGCGTGAGATAGCTGGCAATATCCCCCGCGACCCAGATGTTTTCACTGACCCGCAGCTGACTGTCGGCCAGCAGGCTGCCATCCTTCTGTAAGGGCAGGTCGTGAATAAAATGGGTGGCCGGCACAATGCCGGTGGCAAACAGCACCTGGCTGGCTGGCACGGTTTTGCCACCTTTGAGCCGCACGCCACTCACTGCGCCTTCGCCGCTCAGCGCTTCCGGTTCACCCTCGACAAACTTCACGCCGTTGCTGCGGTGCAGCTCATAAAAATGACGGCCAATCTCTTCGCCGAACTGGCTGGCAAACGGCAGCGGATGACGCGCCACCACCGTGACATCAATGTCGCGGTTTCGCAGCGCACCGGCCACTTCCATACCGATAAAACTGTTGCCGATAATCACCAGCTGCTGCGCCTCATCCACCTGCGAAATCAGCGTGTCGGCCTGGCGCAGTGAACGCAGCAGGTGCACGCCATCCAGATCCTTGCCCGGGATATCAAGCGGCTGCGGCACGCCGCCAGTCGCGATCAGCAGCTGGTCAAACTTCACCTGCTGCCCGTCTTTCAGCACCAGCGTCTGCTCCTGCGCCTTCAGCTGCACCACCTTCCCCTGCAGCCACGCCACCGGGCCCAGCACATCCTGTTTCAGCAGCTTGGGTACCTCGTCGATGGCCATCTTGCCGGAGGGGACAAATTTACTCAGCGTGGTGCGATCGTACGGGGCGTCGCTTTCACGCTCAATACGCACAATACGGCCGCTAAAGCCTTCATCGCGCAGCGTCCAGATCGCGGCACTGCCCGCCGCGCCAGAGCCGAGAATCACGCATACCGGCGCTTCACCCTGGGCTACCGGCGCACTGGCCGGCGACATCGCCTGCGGATTGATCAGCACCTGCCCCTGTTCAATGCGCACCGGATAACGTTTGAGATTGGCCAGCGCCAGCGGCTCGCACATTTTGCCATCGCGCAGCTCAAACACCGCCTTATGCCACGGACACACCAGTTTGTCGCCGCACACTGCGCCCTGCTCCAGCGGTGCGCCCGCGTGCGGACATTTTGCCTGCAGCGCCTGCACGCGGTCGCCGTCGCGAATCAGCACCATATCCGTTTCACCGACGGTCACTTTAGTGGGTTTACGCTGCGCCAGCGCCTTGAGTTCCACGACAGATTGATAGCTCACGGTTCGCCTCCTTCGGGGTTATTCGTCTGATACGACAATTCCTTACAAAGAGTAAGTGTGGCAAAGCGTGAGGATTTAGCAGGAAAAACAAAGCGAAACGGCGGTTAACTGACTGTTAAACCGCCGTTTTAAGCGGCACGAAAGGATCAGAAGAACACGCTGGGCACGATGATCAGCGCGAAAATCGCCACAATCAGTCCATGTTTGACCCAGTAATACAACCGGCGATTGCGTTTCTTGAGGTTCTGACCGGCATCGCGCAGCGCATAAACGTATTTGAAGATGCGGTTGAGGAAGCCGGTACGATCGTTTTCGTCGTTGGGCGATGCCGCTGCTGACATTAACGTCGAGCCCACCCAGTGATTGACCGCCTGCGCCCAGCGCCATTTCATTGGCCGCTCGATATCGCAAAACAGAATGATGCGCGTCTGGTCGGTGTCGTTCTGTGCCCAGTGCACGTAGGTTTCGTCGAAGATCACCGCCTGGCCGTCGCGCCAGCTGTGGCGCTGACGATCCACTTCAATAAAGCAGCGATCGTCGTTGGGCGTCATCAGCCCCAGGTGATAGCGCACCGAGCCGGCATAAGGATCGCGGTGTTTGCCCAGATGGCTGCCCGGCGGCAGTTCAGCAAACATGGCCGCTTTAACGCCGGGAATGTTGCTCACCAGTTCGGTGGTTACCGGACAGAGTTCGCGCGCTGACGGATGTGCATCGCTATACCATTTTAAATAGAAGCGCTTCCAGCCACGCTTGAAGAAAGTATTAAATCCGGCATCGTTATGCGTCTGCGCCGCTTTAATGTGATCCTGCAGGCGAATGGCTTCATCGCGAATCACCTGCCAGTTATCGGTCAGCTGACGCAGCTCAGGAAAATCCTCAACCGGAAAATAGGGCTGTTTAGCCGGCAGTCGTGACAGCCCGGTCATAAACATATTGATCGGCGCCATAAAAGTGGAGTGATCAAATAACTGACGGGAAAACTTTTGCTTTTCCACGCCGCGTGAGTGGGCGTAAAGCACACTAATAATAAATACACCAATAATGATCGCAGCGACCATACAACAGGTTCCTTATGTTGCACGTAAAGCCGCTCTGTCCACGGTTAAGCGTCAGAGAGACTGGATGGGGAGAAATGGAATTTTATGTAAGGATTTTGTAAAGTTTTGGCAACGCGTGCCGTTTATGACAGAAAAAATACGTCGCGCATTAACCCTGCGAGTGCGGACACAAAAAAGCGGCCCGCAGGCCGCCAGAGGTTTAAGCACTCTTCTTCAGACAGCTGCTCATAAAGGTTTTACGCGCATCGCCGCTGAGTTTTTTCTCTCCTGCTTCGCTATTACAGCTTTTCATTTTCATCTGCTGCGGCGTCATATTGCCCATTTTGCTGTCTTTCTTCAGGCATTCGCTCATAAAGCTTTTACGCGCATCGCCTTTCAGATTTTGCGCGCCTGCATGCTGATTACACAGCGTCATTTTTTCCTGCTGCGCGGTTTTCTCCGCCGCGCCCGCACCGCCAGCCAGCAGCAGGCCCGCTGCCATTATTGCCACAAGACACGATTTCATTGCCGGTTTCTCCGTGTGATTATTGCCTGTTAAGCATGGCACGGAATAAGCAAAGCGGAAAAAAATCTATGCGCGTACGGCGGGATTATTCGCGCGGGTGGTTGAGCAACTTTTCGACGTAATTGCGCAGCATCAGCGCGTCCGGATTTTCCTGCACGGAAGCGGCGGGCGGCATCGCGCGATCAATACCCGCCGCGATGTCGCTAACCTGGGCGGCATCCAGTCTGCGCAGCATGGCGGTGAGCACGATTTCCAGCGCCTCAACCTGGACCACTAATTCTTTAGACTCTTCTTCTTTTTCTGCCAGCTTGAGCAGGAGTTCCGCAATCAGGTTTTTCATGCGATGGACTCAGTCAGAATGGGAAAATAAAAATTAGCATTGGCAGGATTAAAACAACAAGAATTTTTGCCGGCCAGAGGAAAAATAATGGTTAGCCGAAGCGTAAAAAAAGTGGCTGAAATTCAATATATAACGGCGAAACGTTTCACTGACAAAATACGCCGCAGATAAAACGTTTCGCATCGCTGCATTAATTATGCGCTGGCGCTAAATTAACGCGGCCCCTGATACCCATGGCCGGGACCGCCACCGCCAGGACCACCCCAACCTCCTCCGCCGCCGCCCGGCGGCGGAAAAAGACAACCGCTTAACGCGGACACCAGCGCCACAACGGCAGCGAGCTTAACGATACGGATCATATTGACCTCAGGTTGCTGAAATTGCGCTGAGTGTATGAAGCGGCGGTTAACACGACAATACAGAATGCTCCGCAACCCGGCGCTATTCATGCCTGCTCACCACGCTTAACGTTTTAGTGGCAAGAAACCGCTAAAAAAGCCTCACAGACCGCTCAATCCATCAGCTTAAGTTACAGCGAACGCTGTGCCGCAAACGTCAGTGCTGCTCGCTGTGCGCGCAGTAACAAAATTGCGCGCTGCGTCTTTACAGCTAACGCCATTTCACGCAATGTGAGCGCAATACAATTAATGAGATCTCACTATGACCTTAGCGGCTGTTTCTCTGAGTGAAGTGCTGGCGCGCCGTGACTGGGAAAACCCGGCCTGCACCCACTACTGCCGCCTGGACGCCCACCCGCCGTTCGCCAGCTGGCGCACGGTGGAAGACGCGCGCGACGATGCCCCCAGCGCCAGCCGCCGGTCGCTGAACGGCGAGTGGCGCTTCAGCTATTTCCCGCGCCCAGAGGCGGCGCCGGAAGGCTGGCTGCAGCAGGATTTACCGGACGCCGCCCCGCTGGCGGTGCCGGGCAACTGGCAGCTCGCCGGCTACGATGCGCCGATCTATACCAACGTGCGCTACCCGTTCCCGGTCAATCCCCCTTTGGTGCCGCACGACAACCCAACCGGCTGCTACTCGCTCACCTTCAGCGTCGATGACGGCTGGTTAGGCCAGCGGGCAGACGCGCATCATCTTCGATGGCGTCAACTCGGCGTTCTATTTGTGGTGCAACGGCCAGTGGATCGGCTATTCGCAGGACAGCCGCCTGCCCGCCGAGTTTGATCTCAGCACGTCGCTACAGGCGGGAGAGAACCGGCTGGCGGTGATGGTGCTGCGCTGGTGCGACGGCAGCTATCTGGAAGATCAGGACATGTGGCGCATGAGCGGCATCTTCCGCGACGTCACCCTGCTGCACAAACCGGCCACGCACCTGAGCGATGTGCAGATCGAAACCCGCGCTGCATGACCGGTTTACCTGCGCGGCGATTTACGGGTGAGTGTCAAAATCCATGCCGGCGCGCGCCCGCTCAGTCAGTGTCGGGTGCGCGTCACGCTATGGCGCAACGGTGACTGCATCGCGCAACACCCAGCCGCCGGGCAGCGAGATCGTGGACGAGCGCGGCGCCTATAACGATCGCGTCACCCTGCTGGCGCTGCCGGTACTGCACCCGCCGCTGTGGAGCGCCGAAACGCCCGCGCTGTATCGCGCCACCGTCGCCCTGCTCTCACCCGAGGGGGAGGTCATCGAGGTGGAGGCCTATGACGTCGGCTTCCGCCAGGTAGAAATCAGCGGCGGCCTGCTGAAGCTCAACGGTAAGCCGCTGCTGATCCGCGGCGTTAACCGCCACGAGCATCATCCGCGAACACGGCCAGGTGATGGACGAGGCGACGATGCGTCACGACATCCTGACTGATGAAGCAGCACAACTTCAACGCGGTGCGCTGCTCCCACTACCCCAACCATCCGCTGTGGTACCGGCTGTGCGACCGCTATGGGCTGTACGTGGTGGACGAAGCCAATATCGAAACCCACGGCATGCAGCCGATGAACCGCCTGGCTGACGATCCGCGCTGGCTGCCGGCGATGAGCGAGCGCGTCACCCGCATGGTGCAGCGCGATCGTAACCACCCCTGCATCATCATCTGGTCGCTGGGCAACGAGTCCGGCCACGGCGTGCGAACCACGATGCGCTGTATCGCTGGGTGAAAAGCCAGCGATCCGACCCGCCCGGTGCAGTATGAAGGCGGCGGTGCCAACACGGCGGCTACCGATATTGTCTGCCCGATGTATGCGCGGGTCGATCAGGATCAGCCCTTCCCGGCGGTGCCCAAATGGTCGCTCAAGAAATGGATCGGCCTGCCGGAGGAACCGCGGCCGCTGATCCTGTGCGAATACGCCCATGCGATGGGCAACAGCTTCGGCGGCTTTGCGAAATACTGGCAGGCGTTCCGCCAGCTATCCGCGCCTGCAGGGCGGCTTTGTCTGGGACTGGGTCGATCAAGGCGCTGATCAGGCGCGACGAACAGGGCGAAGAGTGCTGGGCCTACGGCGGCGACTTCGGCGATACGCCCAACGATCGCCAGTTCTGCCTGAACGGGCTGGTGTTCGCCGATCGCACGCCGCACCCGGCGCTGTTCGAAGCGCAGCGCGCGCAGCAGTTGTTCCGCTTCACCTTCGACGCCGCCGCGCTGACGCTGACCGTCACCAGCGATTACCTGTTCCGCCACACCGACAACGAGCAGCTCAACTGGCGGCTGGAGCTGGACGGCGTGGAGCGCGCCAGCGGCAGCTTGGATCTGGCGCTGCCGCCGCAGGGCAGCGCTCGCTTCACCCTGCTCGATCGCCTGCCGATGCTGCATCAGCCCGGCGAGCTGTGGCTGAACGTGGAGGTGGTGCAGCCGCAGGCCACCGACTGGTCCGAAGCGCACCACCGCTGCGCCTGGGATCAGTGGGCGCTGCCGGCCGCACTGCCGGTTACGTTGCCGCCGCTCAGCGCCTGCGCCCCCCAGCTGGAAACCAATCACAATCTGGTGGCGGTGACCCTCACCCACAGCGACCAGCGCTGGCACTTCTGTCGCCGCAGCGGCCACCTGACGCAGTGGTGGCAGAATGAGCAGCCGCAGCTGCTGACGCCGCTGCGCGACGGCTTTGCGCGCGCGCCGATCGATAACGACATCGGCGTCAGCGAGGCGGACCATATCGATCCCAACGCCTGGGTCGAACGCTGGAAGCTGGCGGGCCTGTACCGGCTGGAGGAACGCTGCACGCGGCTGCAGGCCGAAGCGCTGCAGCACGGCGTGCGGGTGGTGAGCGAACACGGGCATCGCGTACTGGGTGAGGGTCAGCACCTGTTTACCAGCCATAAGCGTTATGGCATCAGCGGCGATGGCGAACTGACTATCAGCGTCGATGTACAACAGGCCGCTGATCTGCCGCCGCCCGCGCGCATCGGCCTGCGCTGCCAGCTGGCTCAGGTCCCGCACCAGGTGAGCTGGCTGGGACTGGGGCCGCATGAAAACTACCCGGATCGCCAGCTGGCGGCGCAGTTTTCACGGGCGCTGGCGGCTGCCGCTGGCGGCGCTCAGCACACGCCGTATATTTTCCCCGGCGAGAATGGCCTGCGCTGCGACACGCGCAGCCTGCGATACGGCAGCTGGCGGATCGGCGGCGACTTTCCCTTCTCGCTCAGCCGCTACGGCCTGCAACAGCTGATGGCCTGCAGCCACCTCGCACCGTCATTTGCTGCAGGACGAAGCCGGCTGCTGGCTGCATCTCGACGGCTTCCACATGGGCGTGGGCGGCGACGATTCGTGGAGCCCGAGCGTCAGCCCGGAGTTTTTGCTTTCTCAGCGGCGCTGGCACTATGCGCTGACGCTGCGTCAGCCGGCTTAGTGGCGGCCGCCGGGCTAAGGGGTTTCAGCTCGGTTTTTGGCCGGCGATAGAAGCGCTGCAGCAACAGCACATTGAGCAGGACGACGACCGCAGTAGCGAAGAATACCCAGCGGTAACCGGTGGCGGCTGAGACCGCTGCGCCCAGCAGCGGTCCGGCGACGTTACCGAGGTACATGAACGACTGGTTATAACCAAAAATACGGCCGGTGACGTTATCGCGTGAATGACGCACCAGCAGGGTTTGCACCGCCGGCATCATCGCGCCATCGGCAAAGCCGAGCAGAAAGCGCAGGACGCCCAGCTGCGTGGCGCTGGTGACAAACGACATGGCAATCAGTAGCAGCAGCGAGGCGATCATGGTCGCCAGCAAAATACGCTGGGTACCGATGCGATCGCCGAGTTTGCCGAGACGCGGTGCGGCGATGAGTGCCGACACGCCGGGCAGCGCGGCAATCACACCACTGAGAAACGCGATATTCTGCGCATCCGGCGCCAGCTCACACACGAACAGCGTCAGGATAGGATTCACCGAGCCGTTACACATCTGAATCACCATGGTGGTGACGAACAGGCAGAACATCAGGCGTGGATTATCGAGGCTGCGCATCACCTCACGCCCGCTCAGTTTGTCCTGCTTGCTCACCGGCGTGTAGCCGGTCTCCTTAATCAGAAACAGCGTCACCAGAAAGCTGACCATCAGCAGTATCGCGGTAACGATAAACACCATGCGCAGGCCCAGCCAGTCAGCCAGCAGACCGCCAATCATCGGTCCGAGGATCACGCCGCCAATTTGTCCGGTCGACACGCAGCTCAGCGCCCAGCCGCTGCGCTCACGCGGCACCTGCGCGGCCACCAGCGCCATGGCGTTGGGAATATAACCGGACGTCAGTCCCATCAGCGCGCGCAGCAGCAACAGCTGCCACGCCTGAGTGACAAACGCCTGCAGCAGAATCACCGCGCCCATGCCAAACGAAGCGCGCAGCAGCATCAGCTTGCGCCCTTTGCGATCGGCAAGGCTGCCCCACAGCGGCGCCACGGCGGCAGAAACAATAAAGGTGACACTGAAGGTCAGGCCTGACCAGATACTGAGCGCGTTGCCGCCACGGATACCCAGCTCTTCCACGTAAAGCGGCAGGAAAGGAATGATCTGACTGATGGCCAGGCCGGTAAAAAAGCAGCCAAACCAGACGGATATCAGATTGATCTTCCAGGATTCGATGGAGCGTAGCATGAGCGCAGATGTCAGAAAAAATGAAACGAGGGTTCAGTCTAACAACCTCGTAACATTACCGGACGGCAAAACATGGCATGAGGATGAAAACGCAGTTTTTCGCTGCCGGGCGTGATTCTGCTCACAGCAAATAGGGCAATGCCTCACTTTTGTAGTGTCTTTATGTGCGGTTACCTGGCATAAGGCCCGATAAGCGCATCGCGAAAGACGGCAAACGTGAAAAAATATGACGATTCGTTACTGACAATATTCCACACCGCATCTATGTTTAAAAAATCACCAGTTATCACTGGCGAGGCGCTGCCCGTCCTGGACAGTCCGCATGCTTAATTCAGGTTTTCAGTTGCTGCCCGTCGTGGGTGGCAGGCTTCGTTGTCTCTGCGGAGGTCGGCTATGAGAACGCACCATGACAGCGCCAGTCGGGCGATTACCGACTATTTCAACAGCCCCGCCTGGCACGCGCCGCACGAGAGCGATTTGCTGGCCGCCATCATGCGCGAGCTGATGGATGATGGCCAGCCCGCCACCAATAAAGCGGTGATTGCCCGCGTGATTACCCGGCTGGAAGTGGAAGGCGATGAACAGCGCCTGCAGAGTTACCGCAACCTGCTGGCGCAGCTGTTAGAAGCAGGACCGCAAAAATAGCGGCCCCGGAGATTATTTCACCACCCGCAGCTGGTCGGCTTCGCTGACCACTGCTTTACCGCTCTGACGCTGATACAGGCACAGTTCCCGCCCCAGCTGATTTTTCATGTGCTTTTGCGGATAACGGCCTTCGAGCAACAGCGCATCGTAGCCAACGCTGTCGTCGTACATGATCGGCTTGCCCACCACTTTCACCGCTTTCAGACCGCTGGCCTGCACACACGCCTGCTGCAGGTTTTTATCGTGTTGCTGCCATGCTGCCTCGCTTGAGGCCTGCGCCAGCGGGCTGAGCAGCAGCGTCAAACACAGCGTTCGGGTCAGGTATTTCATCGTCACTCCTGTAAGGTCAGTCTGTTATTGCTGCCTGTACGCCTGGCGTCGCAGAGCCGCGATTCATCGCGCGCTATGGCGGGGGCAATATGGCGCAGCAGGCAGGTTATAGCGAAAAAAATTCCCGCCGTAGCGGGAAGAAACAAGACGAGCATTGCATATTCGAGAGTGACGAGGAAATCTCCGTAATGCGCAGCTATCCTCGCCCGCCGCCGTGACAGCCCGATGACAATGCCGTGTCCGTTTGGTGTTACCCGCAGTAAACCCGGGAAATTTTCCCGTTCTGATCGCCGAGGAAATTCAGGCGGCGCAGATTGAAGTCCATGGTGGCGGCACCGTTCCACGGAATCGCGCGCACCGGTACGGCAAAGCGCTGGGTATCAAGCGCGCTCAGCGGCTGGCCGAGGTAGTTCTGATACTGCGAGGCACCGCACTGGTCGGTTTCCGGATCGTGGCTGACGGCGTGACTGCTGTCAGTTTTACTGGCTGACTGACAGGCCGTTAAGGCGAGCATCGCCGTGAGCAGCAGCGCTTTTCCATAATGGTTCACAATTTTCTCCTCCTGGATAATGAACAAGCGGTTCCTGAGAGTAACAAAGCGTGCCGCCGATGCGAAAATTTTTCCAGCAGACTGGTCGCATTGCGTGACAAAAGGCGCGATTTTCTGCTCACATTTTCGGATTAATCGCACGCCGTGTCTAAAAATCACCCGCGCAGACGCTACAATTATCTAAGACTTTTCTGAGGAGATAATGATGGAACTGGCTATTTTTATCGGCTTCGCCATCGTGATGACCTTCGTGGCCGTCCGGGTGCGTTAAGCCTCGTTAATTTTCTCTCTGCCGTTGTGCACCAAACGGTGCCAGCGGCATCCTCCGCGCCAGATAAGTGATTCGGTTCCCTCTCCGCCTGCTCGCCTGCGATGAAAGCGCAAGCTACCATGCCGCGCATCGCCTGTGATGAGACGGTCGGTTAGCGCCGCGATTGTGGCGTATCTGAACCGGCGAAAATCTCCGCAAACGCACCTCGACAGCACCGATCGCCGTTGCTACTATGCGTCTTCCTCTGCCCGCTGAGTCGCCTATGGACACCCAATCCGACAAAGTTACGTTGACCCTGTTTTACGTCGGTAGCTTTGTGGTTTATTACCTCGTGACCATGCTGATTACGCTGTTTCCCAATTACGGGACGCTGCGCAATAACGGCTTGCTGGTGCCAGTGCTGTGCCTGTTTGAATTTGCCGTGATTTATCCCCTGTACCGTTTCTACTGCCAGCGCCGCAGCGACATTCCCCTGGGCTTTCTGCGTCCCGGCCAGGCACTGCTGTTTATCGGCGCGCTGTTTGTGCTGATGGTGGCGCAGACGCAGTTCCTGCAGCCGGAAGGCTGGCTGATTGAACAGAGCCAGCAGGGACGCAGCTCAATGCTGATTCTGCTGCTCACCGCCGTGCTGCTGGCGCCGGTGTTTGAAGAGGTGCTGTTCCGCGGCTTTCTGCTGCAGGCGTTTTTGCTGTGGGCGCCCAAAAGCCGTTTTGCCTGCATGTTGCTCACATCGCTGCTGTTCGCCGCGTTGCACACGCAGTACGTGCACTGGGAAACCATCGTTGCGCTGACGCTGTTCTCGCTGCTGCTGTGCTACGCGCGTCTGCGCAGCAACAGCCTGGCGCTGCCGATTTTTCTGCATACGCTGAATAACCTGATCGCCATCCTGCCCGCCTGGTTCTACGCCTGATCCCCCTCACTGTTTGCTAACGATGCCATTAATTTCCCTGCATTTTCAGGTACTATCGCTTTTTAGCCTGCAGGAATGATGGTCGAAGCGCTGATGATTACTATGCTGGATGTGGCCCGCAAAGCGGGCGTTTCTAAAGCCACCGTGTCGCGCGTGCTGGCGGGCAACCGCTATGTCAGCAAATCCACGCAGCAGAAAGTGTTTCAGGCGATAGAGGAAACCGGCTACCGCCCGAATCTGCTGGCGCGCAGTCTGGCGACGCAAAAATCGCAGAATATCGGCCTGATCGTCACCCATTCGCTGTTTAACGGCCCCTATTTCAGCGAGCTGCTGTACCAGACGGCCACCCTGACCAATAACTATGGCCGCCAGCTGATCCTCGCCGATGGCAAAACCAGCGCTGACGATGAGCGCGCGGCAATCGAGTTTCTGCTCGATCTGCGCTGCGATGCCATCATTATCTACCCGCGTTTTCTCGACACCGCCGCGCTGGAAGCGATCATCGACCAGCACGATATCCCGATCATGGTGGTTAACCGCCGTCTGACGCAGCACGCGGCGAACTGCGTGTGGGCTTCGCACCAGCAAAATACCCGTGATGCGGTGAACTACCTGATTGCGCGCGGTCACCATGACATCGCGTTTATCACCGGACTGGCGGGATCGCCCACCGCCGCCGCGCGTCTGGCTGGCTATCAGCAGGCGCTGGCCGATCATCAGTTGCCGTATGAAGCGGCGCGCGTACTGCCGGGCGCGTGGACACCGGAGAGTGGTCAGGCGGCGGCACGCCAGCTGCTGAGTGCCGGCGTACCCTTCAGTGCGCTGATGGCCAGCAATGACGATATGGCGATTGGTGCCGCGCTGGCGCTGAATGCGGCGGGCAAACGACTGCCGCAGGATGTATCGCTGATGGGCTTTGATGATATTCGCATGGCCGAATTTTTCCTGCCGCCGCTCACGACGGTTCACGTGCCGGTGGCGGAGATGATTCAGCACACGCTGGCGCAGCTGGTGGCGATGCTGGAGGGCGAAGCGATTGCGCCCCTGCCGCCCTTCAGCGGACGGCTGATTGAGCGCGCTTCCGTGGCAGATGGACCATTTCGCCGCTCATAACGCCTCGCCAGCATCCTGCGTGACCAGCCACTGCTCCAGCTGCTGTAGCGTAGCAGCCTTAACGCTCTCCTGCGGGCGCACCAGGTAATAGGTGTGCCGGCCACAGTCCAGCTGGTAATCCTCCATGGCGATTAGCGTGCCTGCCTTCAGCTCCGCTTCCACCAGCACGCGCTGCGCCAGCGCAATCCCCTGCCCTTCAATGGCGGCCTGATAGGCCAGCGCCGAACTTTCCATCTGCCGCCGGTGCGGCAGCGCGTCCATTTCCACGCCAAATGCTTCGCACCAGCGCTGCCAGTCATCAGGACGTCCGCGCACCAGCAGCAGGGTATGCTGCGCCAGCCCGGCCAGATGCATGCTGGCGCGCCGGTCAGCCGTCGGACGGCACACCGGCACCAGCACGTTTTTCACCAGCGGCGTGGCGTGCTGCTGCGGCCACGTACCGTCACCAAGCCGAATCGCCGCGTCGCAATCCACCGTATCGTCCCATTCCGACGCGGTCGTCAGGCGCACGTCAATCGCCGGATGCGCCAGCTGAAACTGTGCCAGCCGCGGAATCAGCCAGCGGGTGGCGAAGGTGGTGAAGGAGTGCAGCCGGATGACCGTGCGGCCGGCATTGCGCTGCAGCGTGGCGCTCGCCTGGCGAATACCGTCGAGGTGCTGGCTGATTTGCAGAAAATAGGCATTGCCGGGCAGTGTCAGTACCAGCCCGCGCCCCTGACGCTGAAACAGCGCCGTGCCAAAGTACTCTTCCAGCAGACGAATCTGACGACTCACCGCGCCTGGCGTCACCGACAGGCCATCAGCCGCTGCCCGCACGCTACCGCTACGGGCGACATATTCAAACGCCAGCAAGGCATTCAGGGGTGGCAAATCACGCATCAGTTAACCGTTCAGTTTTTCTCAATGATGGAGCAATTTTAATCGATTGTGGCGAAAAGGCCAGACGCGCATCATTTCTGCACAGCGGCAGCCAGCCCGATAGCGCTGACTGCCAGGTTGTCACATTGATTCTGACACTGGAGCACACTGGAATGATTAAAGTCACCAATCCTGCCGACGGCAGCCTCGTCGGCGAAGCACCGTTCATGCGCCACGACGAGGTCGCGGCCGCTATCGATCGCACCTGTGCCGCGTTTCCGGCATGGGCGGCAAAAAGCGCGAAACAGCGCAGCGACCTGCTGCGTGGCTGGTACGATCTGGTACGCGCCGATAAGCACCTGTTTGCTGAACTGATGGTCAGGGAGAACGGCAAATGCCTGAGCGAAGCGCTGGGCGAAGCGCTGGGCGAAATCGAGTACGGTCTCGGCTTTATTGAGTGGTATGCGGAAGAGGCCAAACGCGTCAACGGTGATACCCTGCCGTCGCACGATGCTAACGCCTCCGTGCTGGTGGTAAAAGAACCGGTCGGCCCGACCGCGGCCATCACGCCGTGGAACTTCCCGTTTATGATGATCACCCGCAAAATCGCTACCGCGCTGGCCGCGGGCTGCACCATGATCATCAAACCGGCAGAAGAGACGCCGCTTACCGCGTATAAACTGCTGGAGTATGCACGTCAGGCTGGTATTCCCGCTGGCGTGTTTGAGATGGTGACTGGCGATCCGCAAGTCATCGGCGAAGCTTTTACCAGCGATACGCGCATCCACAAAATCTCCTTCACGGGATCTACCCGCGTCGGCAAACTGCTGGCGCAGCAGTGCGGGGCCACGCTGAAAAAGATGACCATGGAGCTGGGCGGCAACGCGCCGTTTATCGTGTTCGCCGACAGCCCGCTGGAAGAGAGCGTGGCCGGGCTGGTCAGCGCCAAACTGCGTAACTCCGGCCAGGTGTGTATTTCGCCTAACCGCATCTTTGTGCATGACGCGATTTACGATGCCTTTGTGCAGCAACTGGTGAAAACAGTCAGTGAGATCCGTGTCGATCAGGGTATGCAGCAGGAATTTGTGGTTGGCCCGCTGATTAACCGCATGGCGCTCGATAAAGTCACCGCACTGGTGGATGATGCGGTAGCACAGGGGGCGACGCTGCGCCTCGGCGGTAAGCCACACGCGAAAGGCGGGCTGTTCTATGAGCCGACCATCCTGTGCGATCTGGACGCCTCGTTTGCCGTGCACAACACCGAGATTTTCGGACCGGTATTTGCCCTGTACCGTTTCAGTGATGAAGAGCAGGTGATTCGCTGCGCTAACGATACCGAATACGGTCTGGTGGCCTATGCGTGGACGCGGGACGTTGGCCGCGCTTTCCGCCTGTCGAAAAAACTGGAAGCCGGCATGGTGATCCTCAATTCCGGCTCGGTCGGAACGGCGTCAGTGCCGTTTGGCGGTATCAAGCACTCCGGCTACGGCCGCGAGGGCGGCCATTACGGTATTGAAGAGTATGTGCAGGTAAAATATGTGCTGATGGCGGGACAACACCGCTAATCACGCTGCTGGCGCGGCGGCGACCCAGCCGGGATGCCGCCGCGCCGCGCGTTAGTATTCCACCTCCGCATCAGGCTGTGCACCGTTATTGCGGATCAACTGCTGATACCAGAAAAAGCTCTTCTTGCGATAACGCGCCAGATCGCGCAGATCGTGTTCATCACGGTTAACGTAGATAAAGCCGTAACGTTTGCTGATGCCCTGGTGGGTGCTGACCAGATCGATGGCCGACCACGGACAGTAGCCAAACAGCTCGACGCCATCGGCAATTGCCAGCCGCAGCTGAGTGATATGCTCACGCAGATAGGCAATGCGATAGTCGTCATACACTTTGTTGCCCGCCTCCAGCGTGTCGAACGCACCGAGACCGTTTTCTGTGACAATCAGCGGCAGGCGATAGCGCGCGTAGATCTCCCGCGCGGTAATGCGGAAACCGACCGGATCGATATACCAACCAAACTGATTCTGCTGCAGATGCGGATTGTTGCAGCCGACGTACACCGATTTGTCGATGCCGGCCATCTGCTGGTCGGCCTGCTGCTTGCTGTTCAGCTCACCACGCGCGACCTCAGGCATGTCAGCACTGACGGTGGCCGATGCATAATAGTTGAAGGCGATAAAGTCCGGCTGGCCGGCGGCGATGGTCGCCATATCCTCCGCCTCAATGTGCGGCAGCCAGCCGCGCTGCTGCAGAAACGCCCACACCACGTTGTTGTAATGGCCGTGCACCGCCAGGTCGAGGTAGAGCCAGTTGCGGATCGCTGAAAAGTTATCGGCGGCCAGCACATCTTCCGGTCTGGCGCTGGCGGCATAGATACAGGAGATGTTCGGTGCCGGGCCAATTTTGGCCTGCGGCAAGCGCTGGTGACAGGCAATCATCGCTTTGGCCTGCGCCAGCATCATATGGTGGTTCTGCTGATACAGCGTCTTCTGCGCATCCACCGTGCCGGCCGGCAGCGTGCCAATCACCTCGCCTTTGAGGATCATCATGTTCTGTTCATTGATGGTCAGCCAGTATTTCACCCGGTCGCCATAGTGCTCGAAACAGGTGATGGCGAAGCGCTCAAAGGCGGCCACGGTGCGCCGGTTTGACCAGCCGCCATCCAGCTGCAGCGCCCACGGCAGGTCGAAGTGATAGAGCGTGACCAGCGGCTCAATGCCGTGGCGGCAAATTTCATCAATCAGCTGCTGATAAAACGCAATGCCCGCCGGATTCAGCTCGCCGTCTCCCTGCGGATAGATGCGGCTCCAGGCGATGGAGAAGCGATAGGTTTTCAGGCCCAGCTCCGCCAGCAGCGCGATATCTTCCCGGAAGCGATGATAGTGATCGCTGGTGACGGTGAAATCCGTCATCCCCTCAGGAAAATGACCTTTATCGATCACCGACGGCCCTTTGCCGTCTTCGTTCCAGGCACCCTCAACCTGATACGCCGAGGTTGAAGCGCCCCACAGAAAGCCGTGCGGAAACGCACCGGGGTTAGGATGTTGCATACTGCCTCCTTGTTAGTCCGCAGCCAGCTCGCGCCGCAGCTGGATGATCTCTTCCGCCAGTTCACGGCACAGCATGGCGTTCATCAGGTGATCCTGCGCATGTACCATGATCAGATTGACCGGAATTTTGCCGCAGCCTTCGTCGGCACCGATCAATTCGGTCTGGATACGGTGCGCGGCTCTGGCCGCCTCGCTGGCTTCGCTCAGCAACGCATCGGCGCGTGGCCACTCTTTGCGCCGTGCCGCGCGCAGCGCTTCCATTGAGCAGGAGCGCGCTTCTCCCGCCTGAATAATCAGTTCCATGACCGTGCTCTCATCAATTTCCATCATGCCTCCTTAACCGGTTGCGCTGCGGCGGCCTGCTCAAGCTCCTGCTGCAGCAGTTGCCGCTCATAAATTTTGAAAAACGGGTAGTAAATCAGCGTGGCGATGGTTACCAGCACGGCAATCAGCACGATGACGCGCCAGTCCCAGCCGGTCGACCAGGCCGCCCCGATCGGTGCCGGCGTGGTCCAGGGGGCCAGCGACACCACGTGGTTGATCAGGTGGGTTTTGGTGGCTGTCCAGGCGAGCGTGGCGTTGACTAACGGCGCGCAGATAAACGGAATGAACAGAATCGGATTCATCACCACCGGCGAACCGAAGATGACCGGCTCGTTGATGTTGAACATGCTGGGCACAATGCTCAGCTTGCCAATCGAGCGCAGATGCGCCGAGCGGCTGCGCAGGTAGAGCAGCACCAGCCCCATGGTGGAACCGGAGCCGCCAATAACGATGAAAAACTGCCAGAACGGCTCGATAAACACGTGCGTGATCGGCTCACCTGCGTTAAGCGCCTGCTGGTTGAGACCGAGGTTAGTCAGCCAGAACGCCTGCAGAATGCCGCCGACAATCACCGCACCGTGAATGCCGGCGAACCACAGCATGTGGCACAGCAGCACCGCCACCAGCACCGCCGGTAACGAATCCGAGGCGGAGATAATCGGTGCGAACAGCGCCATGATCGCCTGCGGCAGCAGCAGGCCAAACTGCGCCTGCACCCACAGGCTGAGCGGAAACAGCGTGATGAAGATGGCGATGATCGGGATCAGCAGATCGAACGACTGACGAATTTTGGGCGGCACCTGCTCCGGCAGCTTAAAGCCGATGTTGTGCTTTTGCAGGAAGTGCATCAGCTCAGTGGCGAACAGCGCCACCAGAATCGCGGTGAAAATGCCCTCGCCGCCGAGTGAGCCAACCGGCAGTGTGCCGTTGCTCTGTGGCGCGGCCACCACCAGAAACGCCATCAGCGCCAGGCTGGCCGCCATAAAGCCGTTCATCTTGTAGCTGTTCGCCAGGTTGTAGGCGATGGCGCTGGCGATATACAGTGCCATGATGCCCATGGTCATGTTATACGGCATCATGATTTGCGCTTCATGCGCGCGCACTATACCGAGCCACCACTGGGCAAACGCCCATGAGCTGTCAGCTGAGAACGGCGGGTGGGCAAACAGCAGCATAAACGAGCCCACAATCAGAAACGGCATCGAGGCGATAAATCCATCGCGGATGGCAATCACATGGCGCTGGCTGGAGAGGCGTCCGGCCAGCGGGCTGATGCGGTTTTCAATCACACCAAATAACGATTCGCTTATGCTGCTCATCGGCGAGCTCCTTGCATCAGGCAACAACAGAATAAGCCTGTGCATTGGCGCACAGGCGTAAACAATTATTTTATTTTCGGAACAATCGTCAGGCGTGAATCAGCTTTAGCGAATCATCTAATATTTTCGCGCCATTCATCATGCCGTAATCCATGCTATTAATCACAGTGATAGGCTTATTTAGCTGCTGCGCCAGCGGCTGGAAGTCCGCCAGTTTGTATTTGATCTGTGGCCCGAGCAGGCAACAGTCAAAGTTCGCGATCTGATCGTTAAACTCTTCAATGCCAACGGCTTTTATCTCAACCTCGACGCCCTTCTCTTTGGCGGCCTTCTCCATTTTCTGCACCACCATGCTGGTGGACATCCCGGCGGCGCAGCAGAGTAGAATCTTTGGCATCATTCAATCCTCAGTGTGGGGTTTAATTAACGAATACCCGCGCTAAAGATTTTCTGCAACCGGTTTCAGATTTGCGTTACGGATCTGTGAGAAATATCAAAAAGCGCGCTGCAAATTTAATCGGGATGCAATAATAAACGGAAGAGATTATGTGAAAGTCGTGGAACAATGGCGCGGCCAGACACAGCGCGCCACCGGGGGCAGAACGTCAGGAGATGGCGGAATCTTTTTGCTTGTCGGCTTCGAAGTGTGCCTTGAACTGTTCGTAGATGGAGATCATATTGGAGGCATCGCCGTGCAGCGGGCTCAGTTTACCGGCGCGCACCAGTTCGATGACCAGTTGCAGGGCGGCCTGTTTTGGGCTGCTGGCCGGATGGGCAATTTCATGAGACATCAGATATCACTCCTTATTGTTGTCAGTGCCGCACAGTTTAGCCCAGATTGTGCTGCTAATGGGCGCGGCGCTGGTTATCATCATTCTGTTCGGACAAAAAAGCCGCTCAGGCTGTTCATTGACGCCTGAGGCGTTTAGCTATACTGGATCAAAAAAAGGAACACACAGCCACGCATTCCGTACCACGGGAATGGTGCAGAAGGAGTCGGTTATGTTGATTGGTTTTGTCTTGTTAGTGAGCGCCTGCGGCCACGATGCCTGTGATGCCCTGCCGGTGTCGGAGCGGATTTACCCCACGAAAGTGGCCTGCGAAGAGATGGCCGATCGCATCCATAAAGTCCGGCCGAACGTGGTGCTGCTTTGTGGGGAAGTGCACCGTTAATTCGGTGCCAGTACGTCATCAATTGCATAAAAAACAGCCAGACGGCATTGCAACCTGGGCCTGCAGCGTTCAAAATATAAGCTGCTTTACACTATTACAGTTGTGAATCCCATGAAAAAAACTCGCCCCCGTCGTCCCAACGGACGCTGGGTTTATTACATTTTGTATGACGGCATTCTCTGGCCCTGTCCGGTGCGCTGGGAGTGGGAGAGCGGCTTCGGCGGCTGGCTGCCGTTTTACTATTCGCCCACCTTTGAATTTGTCGCGGGCGATCCGCGCAAGGCCTACCGCATTGCGCGCAGCAGCGTGCGCAATCTGCGCCAGCATGAGCATGACGGCGAATATGCCTGAGGCGTCAGAACTGCCACGGCAGCCACGAGGCCGTCAGCAGGTAGTGCACCAGTTCCAGCACCAGAATAATCATCACCAGCACCCCGAGCTTGTGGCGGCATACCCAATCCTTTAGCCCCATATCATCGCCGCCCAGCGAATCAGCATCAGCGCGCCGCAGATGCACAGCAACACCACAATCATCTTCCAGTGTTTTGTCGCAGCCAGTTTTTTTGCCACGTCTCCTCCAGACAGCAGAAAGCAACGATGCGCCCTCAGGCGCATCGCATAGTCTACCGCTGGTCACCCGTGAGGGCGATTAATTATTCAGCGTATAGTCGAGGGTGATTTCGGCATTCAGCACCTGAGACACCGGGCAGCCGGCTTTGGCTTTCTGAATGATTTCATCAAATTTGGCATCATCGATGCCCGGCAGCGCAATGGTGCTGTTGAGGGCAATTTTGGTGATGGCGAAGCCGTCGCCCTTTTTGTCCAGTGAAACATCGGCGGTGGTGTCGATGCTTTTCGGTGGATGACCGGCCTGGCCCAGCATCAGCGACAGCGCCATGGAGAAGCAGGCCGCGTGTGCCGCGCCAATCAGCTCTTCCGGATTGGTGCCCTTCTCGCCTTCAAAACGGGTGTTAAAACCGTATGGCTGGTTGCTGAGCACGCCGCTTTCAGTGCTAACCGTGCCTTTGCCTTTGATGTCGCCTTCCCAATGGGCCGATCCTTTCTTATGAATGGTCATGTCATTCCTCCTGTTAGTCAGACAGCTATTCAGTATAGACAAGAGCCGGCGCTTTGCCTGGCTTAGCGCACCGCGTGTGGGCGCGCCGGGCTGAGCCCGGCTTCGCTCAGCAGCGCATTCGCCTGCACCAGCGAATCCTGGGTGATGTCCGCAATGGTTTTCGCGCCGGTCAGCGTCATCGCCACCCTCATCTCTTTTTCGATCAGGTTCAGCAGATTCGCCACGCCGGCCTGGCCGTGCGTCGCCAGCGCATAGAGAAACGCGCGTCCCAGCAGCACGCTGTCGGCACCCAGCGCAATCATGCGCACCACGTCCAGCCCGTTGCGGATGCCGCTGTCGGCCAGGATGGTGATATCGCCCTTCACCGCATCGGCAATGGCCGGCAGGGCGCGGGCGGAGGAGAGCACGCCGTCGAGCTGGCGTCCGCCGTGGTTGGAGACCACGATCCCGTCGGCGCCAAAGCGCACCGCATCGCGGGCATCTTCCGGGTCGAGGATGCCTTTGATCACCATCGGGCCGTCCCAGAATTCGCGGATCCACTCCAGGTCCTTCCAGGAGATGGACGGATCGAAGTTGTTCGCCAGCCAGCCGATGTAATCCTCCAGCCCGGTCGGTTTGCCGAGGTAGGCGGAGATGTTGCCCAGATCGTGCGGACGTCCGTTCAGGCCGACGTCCCACGCCCACTGCGGATGGGTGACCGCCTGCCAGTAGCGGCGCAGCGCGGCATTCGGGCCGCTCATGCCGGAGTGCGCATCGCGGTAGCGCGCGCCCGGCGTCGGCATATCGACGGTGAAGACCAGCGTGGAGCAGCCCGCCGCTTTGGCGCGCTCCAGCGCGTTGCGCATAAAGCCGCGATCGCGCAGCACGTACAGCTGGAACCACATCGGGCGGTTGATGGCCGGGGCCACCTCCTCGATCGGGCAGACCGACACGGTGGACAGGGTAAACGGAATGCCTTTGGCGATTCGCTGCGGCGCGCGCCGCCTGCACTTCACCGCGGCGGGCGTACATGCCGCACAGGCCGACCGGCGCCAGCGCCACCGGCATCGAAAGCGTTTCGTTGAACAGCTTTCGTCTCCAGGCTCAGGTCAGACATATTCTTCAGCACGCGCTGGCGCAGCGCCACCTCCGACAGATCTTCCACGTTGCGGCGCAGGGTGTATTCGGCATACGCCCCGCCGTCGATGTAGTGGAACAGGAACGGCGGCAGAATGCGTTGCGCCGCGGCGCGATAGTCACTGGCTGCTGAAATGATCATGCTTTGTTCTTCCTTGCGGGTAATCTGCGCTGTCGCCAGGCAGCCGCGTGATGCGCGCCTGGCGGGCTTCGTCTTCATCGCAGCGTTTAATGGTGGTGTGCACGAAGCCGAGATGCGCCATCATCGCTTTGCGCGCGGCCTCGGCATCACCGGCCAGAATGGCGTTGAGCACCGCCTCGTGCTGTTCGGTCAGCTGGGCAAACACCGGCGGAACCAGATACATGCGCTGGCGGCTCTGCTTCACGGAGGATTGCAGCAGGTCGAAGAACCCGCGCATGGTCTGCAGCAGCACCACGTTGTGCGAGGCCTCGGCAATGGCCAGGTGGAAAGCGCACGTCCGCCTGCGAGGCCAGTTCGGGATCGTCGCAGTCGTTCATTTGCGTCAGGGCCTCAAAGGCATGGCGATGAGTTTCTCTTTGTCGGCGTCGGTTGCCCGCATGGCCGCGTGCCAGGCGGTACTGGTTTCGATGGCGTGACGCGCTTCAAGGATGTCGAAGCTGTAGTCCGGGTCGTTCTCCATCAGCGTTTTCAGCGGCTGAACGATGTTTTGCTCGGACCAGTCGTCATGCTGCCAGCGCACAAAGGTGCCGCCGCCGCGTTTACTGATCAGCACGCCACTGCTGATCAGCTGCGCGAGGGCCTCGCGCAGCGACGTGCGCGACACGCCAAGCTGGGCGGCGAGCTGGCGTTCGGCGGGCAACTTCATGCCCGCTTCCAGCTGTTGTTCTTCAATCAGCGCCCGCACGCGAGAGGCAATCTCGTCGGACAGGCGTCTGGGCATCACTATCATGGGATCATCCAGGTTAAGACATAGGCCTGCAGCGTGGTGATCACGCCGACCATGCAGGTGAAGATCAGGCTGTGTTTCACGGTAAAGCGGAACAGGTCCGACTCTTTACCGACCAGGCCCACCGCCGCGCAGGCAATGGCGATGGACTGCGGCGAGATCATCTTGCCGGTCACGCCGCCGGTGGTGTTGGCGGCCACCAGCAGCACGTCCGACACGCCGATCTGCTGCGCGGTGGTCGCCTGCAGCGCGGCGAACAGGGCGTTGGACGAGGTATCGGAACCGGTCAGGAACACCCCCAGCCAGCCGAGGAACGGCGAGAAGAAGGTGAAGGCCTGGCCGGTGTGCGCCAGCGCCAGCGCCAGCGTGGACGACAGCCCGGAGTAGTTGGAGATGAAGGCGAAGGCCAGCACCATGCCGATGGAGTAGATCGGCAGCGTCAGCTCCTTAATGGTCGCCGCAAAGGTCTGCACCGCGGCCGCAGGCTTCATGCGCAGCCACACCACGGAAAGCACCGCGGCAAGCAGGATCGCGGTGCCGGTGGCGGAGAACCAGTCGAATTTATAGACCGCGGCATACGGCGTGGCGGCGCGCACCACCGGCGGCATGCGGGCCACCAGCTTGTCGAGGAACGGCACCGAAACGTTAATCACCATGTCGTACAGCGCGCCGCCCGGGGCGAACAGCGCTTTAAACGGCGGGATGCTCCACAGGGTAACCGTGGCGGTCAGGAACAGGAACGGCGACCAGGCGCGGACAATCTGCGCCAAGCGTGTATGGGGCGTTGCGCCTCGCCTGAGGGCGCAGCCTCTGGCGCGGGTTCTTTGAAGCGGAAGATGCGCACCGGCTGCCAGCGGCGCAGGAACAGCGTCAGGCAGACCAGCGAAGCCAGCGACGAGGTGATGTCCGGCAGCTCCGGGCCGAGGAAGTTGGAGCTGAGGTACTGGGCGATGGCGAACGAGCCGCCGGCCACCATCACCGCCGGCCAGGTCTCCTTGACGCCGCGCCAGCCGTCCATGATCGCCATGATCCAGAACAGCACGATGATGGTCAGGAACGGCAGCTGGCGACCGGCCATCTGGCCGATCTCGAAGCTGTCCAGCCCGGTGACCTGGCCGGCGACGATGATCGGAATGCCCATCGCGCCGAAGGCCACCGGCGCGGTGTTGACGATCAGGCACAGGCCGGCGGCATACAGCGGGTTGAAGCCCAGGCCGACCAGCAGCGCGGCGGTGATCGCCACCGGTGCGCCAAAGCCGGCCGCGCCTTCCAGAAACGCACCGAAGGAGAAGCCGACCATCAGCATCTGCAGGCGCTGGTCTGGCGTGATCGACAGGATCGAGGCGCGGATGATGTCGAACTGCCCGGTCTTCACCGAGATCTTGTAGACGAAGACCGCCGCCACGATGATCCAGGCAATCGGCCACAGGCCGTAGAAGAAACCGTAGACCACCGAGGCCAGCGCCTGGTCCACCGGCATGTTGTAGAAGAACAGCGCCACCAGCAGGGCGAGCACCACGGTGTACGTCGCGGCAAGGTAGCCCTTCAGCTTGAGCTTAATCAGCGCAAAGAAGAAGAACAGGATCGGAAGCGATGCGATCAGGCTCGACAGCCAGATATTGCCGGCCGGGTCGTAGTTTTGTTGCCACACCTGCATGCCGTTTCTCCAGAGGTCACCAGAGGGATGCGGCGCATCGGCAAAAGCAGGCGTGCGCCGCAGATTGTTGCCCGGTTCCGCACCACAATTGGTAGGACCACATTGCGGCTGACGGGCTTTCTGGCTCCAGATAGTTAATGCATTGTTAACCCAAAGCAACGCGGCAGGCGTGATTTTTAGTGTTATGTGACCATCTGGCTACATTTTTATAACATTGGTAGGACCAATCAGCGCGCTGCCGCACCAAAGGCGTGCGCATAGCTGCGCGGATGAAAACGCAGATTCAGTCCGATCAGCCCCAGCGTCACGATGCCCTGCATCAGCCATACGCTGGCAAAGCTATGGGTGAGCACCTGCAACTGACCGGCAATAAACGGCATGCAGCCGGCGATGATGAATCCTGCGCCCTGCATGAAGGCCACCAGCCGCGCGCCCGCCTGCGGCTGCGGCAGATGATCGAGCGCCAGCACCATCGCCAGCGGGAACGCGGCACCGAGACCGAAGCCGGCGATGGCGGCCCACAGCCACGGCGCCAGCAGTGGCGCAAAAAGAAACCCGCTCATCCCGGCCAGCTGACACAGCAGACTGACAATCAGCTGCGGACGACGATCGGCACCGCGCGCCAGCAGCGGCATCAGCAGCGCGCCGGCAACCTGGCTCAGAATCATCACGCCCAGCAGCGAGCCGCCGGCCTGCGCCGACCAGCCCAGCCGGTGATACGCATCCGGCAGCCAGGCAACGCAGGTGGCATAGCCGCCGTTGACCAGGCCAAAGCTCAGCGCCAGCGACCAGGCGCGCGGCTTACGCCACAGCGGCGGCAGCGTTACCTGCCGCGGCATCCGGCGCGGCAGGCACGCGGCGACCCGAAGCCACCAGCAGGATAGCCAGCAGCACCGGCAGCGCCCAGCCGCTGAGCGCCAGCGGTACGCCAAGCGTGCCGCGCTTGAGCCACGGCGACAGCGCCGCGCCCAGTCCGCCGCCGCCCATCAGCGCGCCCGCCCACAGCCCGGTGACCGCCGCGCTGCGCCGGCTAAAACGCTGTCGAATCAGTCCCGGCATCGCCATCTGCACCACGCCGACGCCGATGCCGGCGAACAGCGCGCTGAGCACCAGCCCGCTGCCACTGTCGATCACGCCGCGCGCTGCCAGCGCCAGCAGCAATAGCGTCAGCCCGTCGCCAGCAGCAAGGGCTTTAAGGCCACGGCGCTGCGTTCGCTGATCAGCCGATTGATGGCGCTGCCAACAGCGCCACCGCGCCCATCATCACCATCGGCACCGCCGGCAGCAGCGAGGCGGCCAGCCCTGACAAATGCAGGCTGTGGCGCAGCTGGCCCAGCAGTGGACTGACCGAGGTCAGCAGCGGGCGCATGTTCAGCCCGGCCAGCACCAGCGCCAGCAACAGCGGGTGGAACCGGGGAGGTGGGGAGGGTGATTAACGTATTGGCATGTAACCGGTTCATAACCCTGATCCTGCAAGTGAAAAGTGCGTTGTCACGCGCATCGCAGCAGCGTTGCGTTACAGTAGCTATTTGGAAATGAAATAACACCATGATGGGCAGTGGATAAATGAATCGTCAGCCAATGTTTACGCCGCAGCAGCTATTGAGCTTTGTGGCGGTGTGCGAGACCGCCAGCTTTACCCGCGCCGCCGAGCGGGTGCATCTGTCGCAGTCGACGGTCAGCCAGCAGGTGCGGCGGCTGGAAGAGATGCTGGGCAAGCCGCTGTTTGAGCGCTCCTCGCATCAGGTGCTGCTGACCGAAGAAGGGCGAAAAGCTGCTGGGCTACGCGCGCCGCATCATCGCACTGAATGAGGAAGCCCACGACGCGCTGAGCGATAAGTGGCGCGACGGCGTGCTGCGGATCGGCATGCCGGAAGATTTCGCCGCCCCCACCGCCGAGCTGCTGGCCGGATTCAGCCGCCAGCACCCGCACCTGCGGCTGGACGTCATGAGCGGCATGTACGTCGATCTGCATCGCGCCTAGGCGCGTGAAGAGCTGGATCTGATCCTGGTGAAGCAGCGCGGGCGGCGATCGCCGCGCGCCGCGCGGCCGGAACCGCTGCTGTGGCTGGACAGCCTGGCCTTCCCGGCCATCGAGCAATCGCCGGTGCCGCTGGCGGTATTTCCGCTCAGCGGCCTGTACCGCGACGAGCTGTGCCAGGCGCTGGATGCCCTCGGCCACAGCTGGCGCATCGGCTACAGCAGCGCCAGCCTGGTGGCCCTGCCGCCAGCGCCAGCGCCGCCGGGCTGGGCGTGACCCTGCTGCCCGTCAGCTGCCGCCTGCCCGGTCACCGCGTGCTGGGCAGCGCTGAGGGTTTACCAGTGATCAGCCATTTCGAGCTGGCGCTGTTCTGCCGTAAGCCGCAGGATGCGCTGCAACAGGCGCTGGCCGCTGCGGCTGGTGCAATTCTGCCAGCTGAAATAAACAGTGGCAGACGCTGATCTTTTCCATCGAATAGCCAGGCAGTGGGAAATATCGCAGCGCGGCGGCGTCGGTTCTGCCAGATTGGGGGTTTTTCTCCTTTTGCTCTGGAGTTAAGGTCCGAACGTGGAAAACCCTCTGACCGCTTCCAGCCGACGTGATTTCCTCAGCCACGGCGTGCGCCTTACTGCCGCAGGCAGCCTGATGATGGCTGGCATGAGCAGCGCCGCCCGCCCCGACACACCGCCGGGCTCGTCCACACCGGCACCGATGACCCTGACCGATCGCCACTACTGCCTGAGTGATGTGCGGCTGGAAGACGGTTTTGAATACGACGGCGAAACGGTGATCGGCACCCGCACCGCGCTGTACGACATCACCATTAAAGAAGGCAAGTTCAGCGCCATTAGCGCCGCTGGCCAGGCGCGCCAGCCTGCCCTGCCGCAGTGGGATGCAGGCGCAGGGCCAGCTGCTGCTGCCGGCGTTCGCGCGACATGCACATCCACCTGGATAAAACCTTCTACGGCGGCCCGTGGCAGGCGCCGCGCCCGCGCCAGGGCAAGACCATCATGGACATGATCGCGCTGGAGCAGACGCTGATACCGAAACTGCTGCCCACCTCGCAGCAGCGGGCGGAAAACCTGATCGCCCTGCTGCAGTCCAAAGGCAGCACCGTGGCGCGCAGCCACTGCAATATCGATCCGGTCAGCGGCCTGAAAAGCCTGGAGCACCTGCAACTGGCGCTGGCCAACCACCGGGCGGATTTCAGCTGTGAAATCGTCGCCTTCCCGCAGCACGGCCTGCTGCACTCCAGGGTCGATGCGCTGATGCGCGAGGCGATGCAGCTGGGCGTGCAGTACGTCGGCGGGCTGGATCCGACCAACGTCGACGGCGCGATGGAGAAATCGCTGGATGCGATGTTCCAGATCGCGCTCGACTACCGACAAAGGCGTGGACATTCACCTGCATGAGACCAGCCCGGCCGGCGTGGCCGCCATTAACTACATGATCGCCACCGTGGCCTGAAACCCCGCAGCTGAGAGGCAAAGTCACCCTCAGCCACGCTTTCGCGCTGGCCACGCTGGAAGGCAAGGCGACTGGATGAGATCGCCACCCGGCATGGCGGCGCAGCAGATGACCATCGCCTCCACGGTGCCGATTGGCAGCCTGATGATGCCGTTGCCGCAGCTGCAGGCAAGCCGGCGTGTTCGTGATGACCGGCACCGACAGCGTGATCGACCACTGGTCGCCGTTCGGCACCGGCGACATGCTGGAGAAAGCCAATCTGTACGCCCAGCTGTACCGCGGCTCGGACGAGTTTGGCCTGAGCCGCGCGCTGCATATCGTCACCGGCGGCATTCTGCCGCTCGCCAATAGCGGTGAGCGCCAGTGGCCGCAGCTGCAGGATGAAGCCAGTATGATGCTGGTCGACGCCAGCTGCTCGGCGGAAGCCGTGGCGCGCATTGCGCCGGTGCGCGCTACGTTCCAGCGCGGCACGCCGGTATTCAGCGCCTGAAGGCGCATCGCAGCCAGCACCAGCACGCCAGACCCGGCCAGAAAAAAGCCTCCCGCAGGAGGCTTTGGAAGGTGACACCGGCGCGGCAAGCCCGATGATAATGCTGGATTTAAGACAACATCTGAATCGCCAGCGCATACAGGCGCTGGTGCTCATCGTCATTAACAGGCTCTTCTTCCGCATAACAGGCAATCATGGAGCTGACTTTATCGGAGGATAACGTCTCTCCATGCAGATGCAGCGTTAGCACGGCGCGGCCGACGATTTTCAGAACGTCTTCGTTTTGTCCCTGGACATAGTGACTCAATGAGGTGACCTCTGAAGTAATTATTAATTGCCAAATGGCGCGCTAAATATAAAGCAAAGCGGTTAGGATTTTTACTCAGATTTTCCGCGTAACAGGTAACATATAAGCGAAATCTTACTGAAAATAGCCGTAACATGCGGCGATATTGCCGCTTACCTGCCGCTAATATCATTTTTTCCCTCGAAAAAGCGTTTTTACCGTTCGTGCTGCCTGGTGTGAAATTCGGAACATTCATTAAAACTTTGCGATAGTTGCACCTCATCATTGACCTGACAAAGCGCAACGACTGACTAATTTCACAACGTGATTATTACCGCAATTGCCGTTGCCGATAGCCCGCCTTTCTGCCAGACTGGCCGCCGCTATTCCTGCTACTACCTGAGATGCTCCTGTGACTGCTTTTTCTACCCTGACGCAACTGCCTGCCAGCCAGCTCGACAACCTGCGCGAGATGGGCTTCGACGCCATGACGCCGATTCAGGCCGCTTCCCTGCCGGCCATCCTTAGCGGACGCGATGTGCGGGCGCAGGCGCAAACCGGCAGCGGCAAAACCGCCGCCTTCGGTATTGGCGTGCTGAACCGCATCGACAGCGGGCGTTTTCATACCCAGGCGCTGGTGCTGTGCCCGACGCGCGAACTGGCCGATCAGGTCAGCAACGTGCTGCGTCAGCTGGCGCGCTTCACCCGCAACATCAAGATCCTGACGCTGTGCGGCGGCCAGCCAATGAGTGCGCAGCGCGATTCGCTGGTGCATGCGCCGCATATTGTGGTCGGCACGCCGGGGCGCATCCTCGATCATCTCAAGCGTGACAATCTCGATTTAAGTCAGTTGCAGAGCCTGGTGCTGGACGAAGCCGATCGCATGCTGGAGATGGGTTTCCGCGACGATATGGAAGCCATCATTGGCTTTACGCCGGATTCGCGTCAGACGCTGCTGTTCTCCGCCACCTGGCCCGATACCATTGCCAGCCTGAGTCAGCGCTTTCAGCGCGATGCGCTGGCAGTAGCGACCGAAGCGCAGTCGGAACTGCCGGCGATTGAGCAGCAGTTTATTGAAGCCAGCGCCAGCGAGCGTATCAACCTGCTCAGCGCCCTGCTCAGCCAGCAGCAACCGGCTTCCTGCGTGGTGTTCTGTAACACCAAACGGGAATGCGATGAGATTGCAGCCGCGCTCAACGATCGCCAGATCAGCGCGCTGGCGCTGCACGGCGATCTGGAACAGCGCGATCGCGAACGCGTGCTGATTCGCTTTGCCAACGGCAGCATCCGCGTGCTGATCGCCACCGACGTCGCCGCGCGCGGCCTGGACATTAAATCGCTGGCGCTGGTGGTTAACTTCCAGCTGGCGTGGGATCCGGAAGTGCACATCCACCGTATTGGCCGTACCGGCCGCGCCGGCGAACAGGGGCTGGCGGTCAGCTTTGTGGCGGCCGACGAAATGGTGCGCGCCCATGCGCTGGAAGATTACCTGCAGCAGAAGCTCAACTGGCAGCCGGCCAGCACGCTGAAAGGCAAAGGCGCACAGCCGCTGCCGGCGGCGATGATGACGCTGTGCATTGACGGTGGGCGTAAAGCCAAGATGCGTCCCGGCGATATTCTGGGCGCCCTGACCGGTGAAGCCGGTTTCAGCGGCGATCAGATCGGTAAAATCGATCTCACCCCGACCCATGCGTATGTCGCCATCGACGCCACACAGGCGAAGAAAGCGCTGATCAAGCTGAAAGAGGGCAAGATCAAAGGCAAAAGTGTGCGCGCGATTCTGCTGAAGTAACTGTCGTGAGCGTGAGGGCGATCGCCCTTACGCTAAATTTTCATCGCCCTTCCCTTCATTTTTTTCCTCCGCTGCCGATAAGTTAATCATGGCGCTATTGCCCTGCCCTTTACTCCGCCCAGATTCTGCCCCGAGGCCACAATGGATAATTTTCAGAAAGAGATCGATGAACGCGCCAACCTTGCGCTTTCTAACAAATTCGAACTGCTGCTGTTCCGGCTGGGTTCCGATCGGCTGAAAGGCAAGTCTGAGCTGTACGGCATCAACGTATTTAAACTGCGTGAAATTGTGCCAATGCCGACGATTACCCGCGCCGCCGGCATGAATTCACCGCTGCTCGGCATGGCCAGTATTCGCGGCCAGTTTATTCCGGTGATCGACCTGCCGGCCGTAACCGGTTGTAAACCGGAAACCGGCCTCAACCTGCTGCTGGTCACCGAATATGCGCGCAGCACCCAGGCATTTGCCGTGGAATCGGTGGAGAACATTGTGCGTCTCGACTGGAATCAGGTGCACACGGCGGAAGCGGGCATCGGCAGCCGTAACATCACCAGCATCGCCTGTCTGGACACCGACGGTCAGAGCAACAATCTGGCACTGGTGCTCGACGTCGAGCAGATTCTGTATGACATCATTCCGTCGGTGCGTGGTGTTGAGCCGAGCGAAGAGACGGCGAAGAATTTCAACCTTAAACCCGGCCAGGTAGCGATTGTTGCTGAAGACTCCAAAGTGGCGCGTCAGCTGCTGGAACAGGGGCTGAAAAGCATGGGCATTCCGGCCATCATGCACAATACCGGGCTTGAAGCGTGGATTAAAATCAGCGAGATGCAGAAAGAAGCACAGGCTAACGGCGAGTCGATTCACGACAAAATCGCGCTGGTGCTGACCGACCTCGAAATGCCGGAGATGGACGGCTTTACCCTGACGCGCAACATCAAGCGCGACGACGCGCTGCGGCAGATTCCGGTGGTGATTCACTCTTCGCTCTCTGGCAGCGCCAACGAAGATCACGTGCGCAAAGTGGGCGCTGACGGTTACGTCGCTAAGTTTGAAATCAACGAGCTTTCCAGCGTGATTTATCGCGTGCTGGAGAAGAAGCGCTAAGCGCTTGCCCCGATTTTCCCCTCAGGCGCGATATTCGCGCCTTTTTTGTGCCCGCTCGCCATCCGCTGCATTACCGTAACGGCGTATTTATTACGTATTGCCGGACAGTTAATCGTCCCTGGTCACCATGAATGGTGACCCTACAGAGCCTCTGCGCGTTTTTTGCAGGGTGCAGTTTATTGCGCATTCCGCCATGGTGCGGGAAATGAAATGCGCGATGAATCGCGCCGCTACGGTTTGTGCGACGGGATAATGCAGATATCCCATCCGCAATGAATCATGATGGCGCGACGTGTCACGCAGATATTCCTTCCATGTGATGCCGCTGATAACCGCACGGTTGACTGATATTCCTGCCATGTGATGCCGCTGATAACCGCACGGGGGGTAGCGGCGCAATTTATTGCGCATTCCGCCATGGTGCGGGAAATGAAATGCGCGATGAATCGCGCCGCTACGGTTTGTGCGACGGGATAATGCAGATATCCCATCCGCCATGAATCATTATGGCGTGGCTTATCGCGTAGAAATTCCTTTCATAGGATGCCGCTGATAAGCGCACGGGTGACTGATCTTCCTTTATGTGATGCCGCTGATAACCGCACGGGTGGTAGCGGCGCAATTTATTGCGCATTCCGCCACGGTGCGGGAAATGAAATGCGCGATGAATCGCGCCGCTACGGTTTGTGCGACGGGATAATGCAGATATCCCATCCGCCTCTGCGCGTTTTTGTAGGGTGCGCAATTTTGCGCACCGACATAGGCCGTGACGCCAGCTAATTACGACCAGTGATTAATCAACCTTAAGCCCTCTTAACCGTTTTGTGACAAATCCCTAAAAAATTAAAGTTAAAACATTAGCAACCGATAACTTTAGCGCCTGCGCTGGTGGCGCCAGACCCGTCTCGTCGCAATGGCAAAAAATCTTTCCTTTACACATCATCGACATATTGCAGACTCGTCGTCTGCGTTTCCGTTTTAATACAACAGCATTCTGGCATTGCGGGGAGATCCAATGTTGAGCTTAAAGAATATGAAGGTCGGCGTCCGCCTGGGCATCGCCTTTGGTTTAGTGGTGGCACTACTGGTGGTGATTGGTATCACCTCAATCATGAAGATCAACAACATCAAGAGCGGCATTACCTCGATTGTGGAAGATCGCTATGTAAAAGTGCGGCTCGGCTTTGACGTGCGCGATGGCGTCAACGATCAGATCAAATACCTGCGCGGCATCGTCATCGATACCACCCGACCACAATTCAACGTGCAGCGCTTTCAGCAGCTGGCAGACGCCACCGCCCGTACCAACGCGGCGATGAAGAAGATCGAAGCGATTCAGATTACCGCCGTGGGCAAGAAGAAAATTGCCAGCCTGCTGGCTGCCAGTCAGCAGTTTGAACAGCAGAAAAATGAGGTACTGGATCTGGTGCGGGCCGGTAAAGCCGATGACGCCAGCTACTACGTATTGAAAAAAATTACCGCCGTGCAAAATGCCTACCTCGACCTGGCGGTGGCGTTTGCTGATTCCCAGTCCTCGCAGCTCCAGCAGGAAGGCGCCGGCATTATTGATGATGGCACCACGGCGATTGAAGTTACGCTTGTGTTCTCCGCGCTCGCCATTCTCGCTGCCGTGGTGATGGGCTGGCTGCTGACCCGTTCGATTGTGCATCCGCTGAATGAAGCGGTGACCATCGCCAGCAAAGTCGCTGCCGGCGATCTCAGCTCGCGCATTGAAATACGCAGCAAAGATGAAACGGGCGCGCTGATGCAGGCTCTGCAGGCAATGAACGATAACCTGCTGACCATTGTTTCCGATGTACGCGCCGGCTCCGACACCATCGCCGTGGCGTCCAACCAGATCTCCAGCGGCAACATCGATCTCTCTTCGCGCACTGAACAGCAGGCCAGCTCGCTGGAAGAGACGGCCTCCGCGATGGAGCAGATGACCGCTACCGTGAAGCACAACGCCGACAATGCGCGCGAAGCCAACTCGCTGGTGGCGAAAACCTCCGGCGTCGCCAAAGAAGGCGGTGAAGTGATGGAGCAGGTGATTGTGAAGATGGAGGCGATTGCCCTCTCCTCGAAGAAGATTGTCGACATCATCAGCGTGATTGACTCTATCGCCTTCCAGACCAACATCCTGGCGCTCAACGCGGCGGTCGAAGCGGCGCGCGCCGGTGAACAGGGTCGCGGATTTGCCGTTGTCGCTACCGAAGTGCGTAACCTGGCGCAGCGTTCTGCCTCCGCGGCGAAAGAGATCAAAGTGCTGATTGAAGACTCGGTGGCGAAGGTGGATGAAGGCAGCCGTCTGGTGACGCACGCCGGTTCAACCATTGGTGAGGTGGTCAACAGCGTAAGCAGCGTAGCGGAGATCATGAGCGAAATCACCATCGCCAGCAGCGAACAGAGCAGCGGCATCAGTGAAATCAATCAGGCCATTACGCAGATGGAAGCGGTGACGCAGCAGAACGCCGCGCTGGTGCAGGAAGCGTCCGCTGCGTCTCAGGCGCTGCAGGAGCAGGCCGATCGTCTGGCGCAGTCGATGAGCGTGTTTAAAACCGCTGCGGTTTAAAACAGACAGCCCCGTTCTGCATGCGTCAGACGGGGCCGTTCAGTGTCGCTGGCATTGTCATGGCGGTGCGCATCGGGTCCGGCGCACCGCGCCCTGCTGTTAATTCATCAGCGAATAAGCGATGGACGAAATCGCCAGAATCCCCACCAGCACCACAAACAGGTTGCTGATTTTGCCGCTGTACTTGCGCATGGCCGGGACTTTATGGATGGCGTACATCGGCATCAGGAACAGAATCATCGCGATGATCGGGCCGCCCAGGGTTTCGATCATGCCCAGGATGCTTGGGTTCAGGGTGGCGACCACCCAGGTGGTCAGCAGCATAAACAGCGTGGTCAGGCGATTCATTTTCTGCGGCGCTGATGGTTTTGCCGCGGCTGCGCAGCGACTTGGCCACCATGCCGTTGAAGCCTTCACGGGCGCCCAGGTAGTGGCCGAGGAACGATTTGGTGATGGCGACGATGGCGATAATCGGCGCCATCCAGGCAATCATCGGGTCGTTAAAGTGGTTCGCCAGGTAAGACAGAATAGAGATGTTCTGCGCCTTCGCTGCCGCCAAATCGGCGGGCGACAGGCTCAGCACGCAGCTGAACACGAAGAACATCACGGTCAGCACCATCATCAGATGTGCGCATAGGCCAGAATGCGGGAGCACTTCTTCTCGGCGCCTGCGCCGTACTCTTCGCGTTTGGCCACGGCGAAAGAGGAGATGATCGGCGAGTGGTTGAAGGAGAACACCATCACCGGGATCGCCAGCCACAGGGTCATCCAGATACTGCCGTCGCCCATGCCGGTACCTTTGCCGCACAGCGATACGGTTTCCAGCGCGGCGCCGTGCCAGTGAGGCATCAGATACACCGCCAGCAGCATCAGCACCGCCACAAACGGGAACACCAGGACGCTCATGGCTTTCACAATCATCTGCTCGCCGAAGCGCACGATGGTCATCATGCCGACGATCAGGATCAGCGACAGGATGGCGCGCGGCGGCGATGTCATGCCCAGCTGGTGCGCGATGAAGCTGTCGACGGTGTTGGTGATCGCCACGCTGTAAACCAGCAGGATCGGGTAGATGGCGAAGAAGTACAGCAGGGTAATCAGCTTACCGGCGCCGACGCCGAAGTGCTCTTCTACCACGTCGGTGATGTCTTCACCGGGATTTTTGCCGGACAGCACGAAGCGGGTCAGGCCGCGGTGGGCAAAGAAGGTCATCGGGAAAGCGAGGATGGCCATGATGATCAACGGAATCAGACCGCCGGCGCCGGCGTTAATCGGCAGAAACAGGACGCCTGCGCCGATGGCGGTGCCGTACAGGCCCAACATCCACACGGTATCACTCTTGCGCCAGCCGGTTGCTGCCGCCTCCACCGTACCGAGGGTACCGGTTTGTGAGTTATCCATCTGTCTCTCCAAAATTGTCTCAAATGCAGCCGGAACGACGGCTAAAAATTCGCGGCGGCCTGCAGCGTGCGGTCGCTTCACAAAACGCGCCTATGCTACCCGTTTTTGCCCGGCGTGGATTGCCGCAACGCAAGACATGCATCACAAAGGCGGTAAAAATGCGCGAGATGGCGATAAAAGCAACAATAACGCACGAAACACGCACGCAATCGATTGCCTGGGCGCTATTTGACCTGAGAAGCGTCAGGAGTGCAAGACTCAGCGCGAAGTGGACATGAGCGGGAGAATGAAATGCGGGGATGTTGCCAGCAGCAGAGCGCTGAGGAGGAAACTCCCCCGGCAGCTAGCCTCGGGCAACGCAGCACGTCGCCAGAGGATAACGCCGGGAGAATTGAAAATCAGAACGCCCGCATTCTGTAGAGGGCATAAAGGAAATAGTACGCTGTGATAGTATTCAAATTCATAATCATGTACTTCAGTTTTTCATTTTTATTCAGCAGCGTAAAAATACCCTTAGAATATTTTCCGCGCTTGATTTGATTAATTTCCTGCGCAATATCGGCAGGTGAAAACGAGGCGTGATACATAGCGGTGACAATCTGCATATCCAGTGCCAGCACGCGTTTCGAGATTGCTTTTAAAAAATGGTCGAGATTACCCGACGCGTACTTTTCCACAATCGAATCGTACAAATCGGTAAGCGACTGTTTACGCACTTTCAGTTCGCTGTACTGCACTTTACGTTTCGACAGCGATCCCGCCACATCCTCATAATGATAAGCCGCGCCTGGGGTGATCAGAAAATTACTGACGCAGCTGAAAAACTTCAGGTTAAACAGCAGGTCTTCACTCATCGAGACGCCTTCCATGAAGCGCAGATGAAGATCGTCAATAATCTGGCGGCGATAACATTTATTATGCAGATAGCCAATGTTGTCGCTCATCTCCAGCTCGCCCAGCACGTAAGGAATATCCTGCTGGCTGAAGAATCCCGCCTGCGAGACTTTGCCGATACGGTTGTCATTGAGATTGCCAACCATTAAGTCCACCGCTTCGGCCGGCCAGGCATTGAGATTGAGTTTGAAACTCATCAGGAAGTTATCGTCAACCCAGTCATCCGCATCGAGAAACAGGACATATTCTCCGCTGGCCTGCTGCAGCCCGCTATTACGAGCCGCACTGACGCCTGCGTTAATTTGATTAAGCACCGTAACCTGCGGATAGTGAGCAAACTCCTGCAAAATCCGGGCACTGTTATCGCGACTGCCATCGTTGACAACAATTATTTCATAGCTACTGAAGGTTTGATTTAATACGCTTTGCAGCGTACGCCGGATAGTGTTTTGCGCGTTATAGACGGGAATGATAATACTAAATAGCTTTTTTTCATTCATGATAAACTCTCTTTACTGTCTGAGGTTTTGATAGTGCTAAAGAGCTGCCATAGTTTCCTGGGGTTGAAAAAGATCAGATGAATACGCATGACCGGCTGTGCCGGGAAAAAGTAATTCAGCAGGGAGAACGATAAAAACTCGGTTAATACCACGCTCATGGCGGCACCGGTTAAACCGAAATGTGGCACCAGCAGCAGCGACGACAGCAGGCAAATCACTAATACCGCGAAGGTTTTCTTCACCAGATAGCGATAGCCGTTATATTTAATGATGAAGCGATCCATGACGCTGCTCAGCACCGCGCACATCGCACCGAGGCTGAGTAATAACGTTGGCGCGACCGCATCAAGATATTGCTCACCGTAGAAGTCACGAATAAACCAGCCCGACAGCAGCCAGATCGCCACAATTACCGCAGCGGAAACGCCAATTACCAGCAGATGCAGTTTCTGCGCTTTGACGATCGCCTGCTGGTCATTACGCTCAGCAAAAAACGCCGGATAAAACGACGCCAGCAGCGCACTGGGTAAAAATACCCAGGCGGTCGACAACGTCAGCGCCACGGAAAAAATGCCCGCCTCTTTCACGCCGAGAAAATAAGAGACGCTGATTTGATTCACGCGGGTATAGAGCGCAACGGCAATCGCAGAGAAGATCAGCGACATGCCGGACACCAGCATGTAGCGCGAATACTTTTTCACGTGGCGCAGCGCCGGAAGCGGTGCACGCCGCTCATACAGCAGAAACAGCGTTAACTTGATGGTGAAAGGAATAAAGGTGGCGAGCACAATCGGGATCGCCAGCCAGGCCGGTTCCAGCTGGTAATAGGAGATCAGAAAGCGCACCGTCAGGCTGATCGCCAAGCCAATGACGTTGGCAATCACATTGAGACGCGCGTTGAGCCTCGCTTCGTTGTAAATATTGACCAGGTCAATGGATGAGAACAGGCAGGCAATGGCTGCCGCGCAGATAAAGACCAGCGCGTCGGCACTCCACTCCTCTTCCATAATCGCCATGCCAACAATCGACAGCACGCAATACAGCACCAGTACCAGCAGGAAGGTCGCCATCATCAGGCGCAGGCCGGAGTGATGATTCTGCGCGATGCGTTTCAGCAAAATCACATCGCTGCCCATCAGGGCGATGGTCTGAATAAACTGAAATACCAGCATGGCGATGGAGATAATGCCGAAGGTGGTGGGCCCGACGTATTTCGCCACGTAGGAGGTGACAAAGATCAGGCCGAATACCGCAATCAGCTTTTCGGCAATCATCCACATGGAGTTTTTTAATTTGTCTTTCACAACGCCTCCGGTGCGATTATTTCTCTGCCAGCCGGCGCAGCCGTGAAACCAGGCGCGGGCTAATGAAAAACAGCGCAAAATACAGGCTCCACGGATTAAGTAGCGGTCCGGCAGAGCACCAGCTGCGGAAACTGCGGCGATAGAGCGTGATGTATTCATCAATAAAGGCGCGGCTCAGGCTGTCGCTGTGCAGCCCTTTGTGGATGTAAGACGCCGTGACTTTTAAATAGAGGTGGTAATAGCAGCGATAATGCTGGCTCGATAAAAACGCCTTCATGCCGCTGAACGAGCGGGCAAAAGAGAAATGTTTTTCCCGCAGCGCCGAACGCGTGGCGGAGTGCGTGGATTTGACGTAGTGATAAACCACCCGCTGCGTCATCACTACCTGGCGATCCTGCTGCAGATGCAGGTAGTTCATGACAAACAGCAGGTCTTCGAAATTGGCGATCTCTTCGTTGAACCGCAGCCGGTGCTGACGAATGACATCGCCGCGAAACACCTTGTCGCAGATACCGTGGCGCGGATGGTAATAGAGCAGATCGTTAATCGCCGCCGACACCGGCAGCGTGTGCGCCTGTTCACGGTTGGCGGGAAAATCCAGCGGTGCGCCGTCCGGGTTGAAGTGTTGTGACTCGCCTACCACCATCGCCGTTTCATCACTCATCAGCCGCACATACGTCGAGAAGGCCTGGGGCGGCAGAAAGTCATCGGCGTCTAAAAAACACAGCAGCCGGCCGCGCGAGGCGCGAATGCCCCGGTTGCGCGCCGCCGAGACGCCCGCGTTGGCCTGGCTGATAAGGTGGAACTGCGGATAACCGGCGTAACGCTGCAGGATCGCCAGCGAGTCATCGCTGGAGCCGTCATTAATAAAAATGGCCTCAAAGCGAATCTCATCCTGCTGCAGCAGGCTGTCGATGCATCTTTCCAGATAAGCTGCGGCGTTATACACCGGCACAATGACGCTAATCAGCACGTCGTTAACGGGAGTTTGCATATGACCTCAAAACATAATTTATTGGGGGTTGAACCCGCCGTGACAAAATAAAAATTGATACTGAACCGTTAATGCTTAACGTTTAACGGCCTATGCTTTCATCCGGCTTAACATTAATACACCGCTGTTTTCAGAGTTTCCTCAGCAAAATATGACCGCCGGAATAAGACTATTTTTCGCTGGCGCCAGATAAGAATTTCGCTATATATTCAGGTCAGGTTTATCTGGCGATTTAAAGGGTAAAAACCGCAGGCTACCGCCCCTGGCTTACAGCGACCAGCGTGCTGGAATTCTCTTTGGTGCATTTTCAGGCGTAAAGAAGGGGCGCTGCACTCCGCAGAGTTCAGTTATTTATCAGCCAGTTAGCCCCAACACCTCCTGCACAGCAACGTATTTATTGCGTTGCTGCCGGGTAAAACATTTATCAGATAGAGGTTTATTCGTTATCCTGATCGGCGCTACCTCTCCAGCTATTTTTTGCCGCATCAGGAGAACGGGAACTGCCGACCGCGGTTGAAAAGGTGCATCTTTCGACGGGCCTTCGCAACGAGCGTCACGACATTAACGATATTTGCTGTATGCCCTGCACTTTTATTACGCCGCGATGTGTGTTGCGCGGCGCGGGGTGCAAGTGGCGTTAATTCAGTCCGGCTATCGCAGCCGGACTGCAAATGGCACAAGGCCCAAAATTGCGATCTGATTCAAAACTTTTACCGCATTCTTACCAGGCGCAGTTATAAGGTCAATGCCTTCCAGACCAAAACGGAATTTACTCACTCGCCCCGCCGCCTTATTTCGCGCTAACTGATAAGCATGGATAAAGCGCAACCGCAGCGATTGATAAGGGCGACGCGCGCTGCTGACCAGGAATAAGAGCAGGGAAACCGGCGGATAAGTCCAGTTGCGTCCTAAGCGGTTGTTATCGCAATGGGTTACGCCCTAGCCGCCTCGCTTAAACAGTAATAACCTTTATTCATTGTGCTGACCTGCTATTTTTAGTAGTCGTCAAGCCCTGTCTCTATAAATTAGCGCCGTGCAGAAAAATACAGATCCTTACTGCATCACAAACTCAACTTAGCGCGATTTCATGCTGCTTATTTTAACAATCAGCGCTTCGCTGACGTGACTTAGGCCAAATATTTTTTTAAAGAAAGCCGGTAAATGCCGATAACGCTATCAGTGTATTTATCAGTGAGCCCGGAAATGATCAGCCTGCAAACCAATCTCTCTGCCCTCAACGCCAGCAAGCAATCTGCCAGAAGTGGCGCGGCGCTGGGCGATGCGATCCGCCATTTATCGTCGGGTATGCGCATCACCAGCGCGCGTGACGATGCGGCAGGTCAGGCGATTGGTAACCGTTTTAGCAGCCAGCAGAACGGCCTGGCGGTGGCGCAGCGTAATACCGGTGACGGCCTGTCACTGGTCGAAACCGCGGAAAGCGCGCTGGATGAGATCAATAACCGCCTGCAGCGGATTCGCCAGCTGGCGGTTCAGGGATTAAACAGCACCAATTCGCAGAGCGACTCAGACGCCATTCAGGCGGAGATTAACCTCAATCTGAAAGAGATTGACCGGCTCAACACCACCAGCAGCTTTAACGGCATCAGGCTGCTGGATGGCAGCGCCGGTAAGCTGGGATTCCAGGTTGGCGCTAATGACAACGAGAAAATCAGTCTCGACCTGTCGGCACCCGGCTTCAGCGTGGAGGCGCTGGGACTTAAGGATTTGGTGATCAGCGGCATCAGCGGCAAAGTTACCAATGTCACCACCCTTACCGGCATCGCCACCAATATGGCGTTCAGCAACCCGGCAATTACCGTGAACTATCTGCCCGCCAGCGGCTCACCGCAGCTGGTGCGCAGCAGTGGTGATAACCGCCAGTACGTGCAGAGCAGCGACGCCGACGGCAAGCCGGTCTATTATCTGGCCGCCGTCAGTGCGCGCTGGGACACCGCCACGGCTGCCGGTAACGTCTCGATTAGCCGCAGCAATCCGGCGCCGCTGTACAGCAACGTCAGCAGCATTGCGTCGCGCACCATCCCGGCGGTTAATTATCAGGACAGCAGTGGCAGCGCGCTGAGCACCACGCCCGCAGCCACGTTAACGCAGGATAATGGCCAGTATTATATTGAGCAGAACAACAGCTGGTATCCGGCCACGCTCAGCTTTGGCAGCAGCGGCGCGGTAACGGCACGCATGACCGGCGGTGCCGCCAAATCCGACAGCGATTTCGCCACCCTGCCGACCACGGTGACCGACACGCCGGCGATCGACACCAGCACCGCCAGCCTCAGTTTCAGCGATGCCAGCGGCAATGCAGTGAGCAATGGCCGTCTGCTGCGCACCAGCGGCGGGCAGTATGTAATGGAAGTGGATAACGGCGGCGGTAGCTACCAGTATTACAACGCCGCCGTCAGCGCGACCTCGGATGGCACCAGTAATGCCCTGAGCATCGTCGCGACCAGCGCCAGCAGCATTAACAGCTTCAGTGCGGTAAACAGCGTGACCGGCACCTCTTACATCACACTCGATCCGGCCAATGTGGATGTGCGCTATACCGATGTCGACGGCAACAGCAGTAATGATGTGCTGAAACTCGACGCCGACGGCAATTACTACATGGATGTGCCGAACGGCAATCTGGATAAAACCGCCACCTTCGTCCGCAGCGACAGCAGCGGCAACCTGATGCTGAAAACCCTGCAGGGCGTGGGTGACGTGCAGATTTACTTCCAGGCGGCTTTGTCGTCAGTGACCGATGCCTCCACCAACTTTACGACGCTGCGCGTGGCCGAGACCGGTTCAGAGATCCGCCTGAAGCATCCGGACGATCCGCTCGCCACGCTGGATCGCGCCATCGGGCAAATCGACAGTCAGCGCACCCGTCTGGGCGCCGTTGCTAACCGGCTGCTCTCGGCGCAAACGCTGCAGGGTAACGCGACCGCCGCCATTGCGGCATCGCGCTCCCGTATTGAGGATGCGGATTACGCTACGGAAGTCTCCAGCCTGTCGCGCCAGCAAATTCTGCAGCAGGCCAGCAGCGCCCTGCTGGCGCAGGCTAATCAGCTGCCGCAGCAGGTGCTGAAGTTACTGAACGCCTGATAAAGGACGTCATCCGGCTTCAGGTGAGGCAGAAGCATCACGCTGCGCACGCACAAAGTCGGTGAGCGCCCGCAGCGCCGGCGGCACCAGCCGGTGTCCCGGATAGTAGAGGCAGAGCGCACCGAGAGGCACCTGCCAGCCGGGCAGCAGGTGCACCAGTCGGCCCGCCTGCACATCCGCCGCGACCTGCTGTTCCGTCATGCAGGCAATGCCCAGACCCGCCAGCGCCGCCTGGTGGATGGCGCTCATGTCGCTGGCCGCCATACGCGGCTCGCCCTGCAGCCGATAACGCTGCTGCTGCTGGCTCAGCTCCCAGCGGTAAACGCTGCCGTCCGCCATGCGCATACACAGGGTTTGATGCTGATCGAGCGCCTCTGGCGTTTGCGGTGTGCCCGCGTGTGCGAGGTAGGCTGGCGCGGCCACCACAATCATGCGCATTTCCGGCGTCAGCCTGACGGCAATCATATCGCCCGGCACGTCCTCTGCCAGCCGAATGCCGGCATCGAAGCCGTCGGCCACGATATCCACCCGCTCTTTCTGGCTGTAAATATCGACGCGAATGCGCGGATAGCGCTGCAGGAACGGCAGCAATATCGATGCGTACCACAGCGCGCTGCTCTCCGGCGGCACGTTGAGACGCAGCATACCGGCCGGATCGCCCGGATCGCTGCCGGCTTCCTCAGCCGCGCTGCGGATCATCGCCAGCGCTGGCACAATTTTCTCGCTGAAACGCCGTCCGGCATCGGTCAGCGCGACGCTGCGCGTGGTGCGGTTGAAAAGCCGCACGCCCAGCCGTTTCTCCAGCGCGGCAACCGCATTGGTCACCGCCGAAGGCGACATCTCCAGCTCGCTGGCCGCCGCTTTAAAGGTGCCGCGCCGCGCGACCGCCAGCACAATTTCCAGTTCAGTCAGACCTGTCCGGTTCATCAATTATTCCGTTTCGCGCAATACCCTTTGCAGGCGGAGGCGGATTATCGCCGCCGGTGGTGCGTGCTACTTTGCCGCCACGCAACATGCAAAGGAGCATAGCCATGCACATGATTGAACACATCTATATCAACGGCCAGTTTGTCACTCCTGACGGCGATGAATGGCTGGATATTATCAAACCTGCCGACGGCAGCGTAATCGGTAAAGCGCGTCTGGCAGATGCGCAGGATGCTGAACGCGCGATTGCGGCGGCAGCGGCGGCGTTTCCCGCCCTGGCCGCGACCACGGTGGCGCAGCGCATCACCCTGCTGGAACAGATGTACCATGCGGTTAACCGTGCCGAAAGCGAGCTGCGCGCGGCGATCCTTGAGGAGTACGGCGCGCCCACCGCACGCTCCGAGTGGATGAGCCGCTATCCGGCTGATGTGATTCTGCAGGTAATTGAAGAGCTGAAACGCTACCCGTTTGTACAACAGGCAGGCCGCGCGCAGGTGCAGATGCTGCCGCTCGGCGTTGCCGGCCTGATCACACCATGGAACAGCAACGCGGGCTTTATCTGCCATAAACTGGCAACCGCGATTGCCGCAGGCTGTACCGCCGTGATCAAACCCAGCGAGTTCAGCCTGTTGCAGACCCAGGTGATCACCAGGGCGCTACACACCGCCGGTTTGCCTGCGGGGGTGTTTAATATCGTCACCGGACGCGGTGCCAGCGTCGGTGAAGCCCTGAGCCGCAGTCCGCAGGTGGCGAAAATCTCCTTCACCGGCTCGACCGCCACCGGCAAAGCGATTTTGCGTAGCGCCGCCGACACTTTTAAACGCGTCACGCTGGAGCTGGGCGGTAAATCACCGACGCTGATTTTGCCGGATGCCGATGCCGCGCAGGCGGCCGGGCTGGCGGTTCAGGCTGGCTTTATCAACAGCGGCCAGGCCTGTATTGCCGGCACGCGTATTCTGGTGCCGGAGCAGCGCAAGGCCGAGTTCGAACAGGCGCTGACGGCGGCGGTCGCTGCGGAGGTCTCCGGCGATCCGGCTGACGCGCGCACCACCATCGGACCGATGGTCAACGAGAAACAGTGGCAGCGCGTGCAGCACTATATTGCGCTTGGTGAACAACAGGGCGCGCGCCTGCTGACCGGCGGCAGCGGCCGCCCGGACGGGCTGCACCACGGCTGGTATATCCGCCCGACGCTATTCAGCGATGTCACCAATGAAATGCCGCTGGCGCGCGAAGAGATTTTTGGCCCGGTGCTGAGCATCCTGACCTACCGCGATGAAGCCGAAGCCATCGCCATGGCCAACGACAGCGATTACGGCCTGTCGGCACTGGTGATCGGCACCGATGAACAGCATGCACGCCAGGTGGGAGAGCAGCTGATCGCCGGCCGCGTGATGATCAACACGCTGGCACACGAACCGCGCGCGCCGTTCGGCGGCTTCCGCCACTCCGGCATCGGCCGGGAAATGGGTCAGGCGGGTATCAGCGCGTTTCTGGAACCACGGGCGCTGATTGCTGGTTAAGGATGAGGTGAGCGCTGCAGTGAATAGCACTGCGGCGCAGGGTGTAGCGCCAGAGCAATGCGCCTCTTTTAGATTGTGATTATCCTGACGCCCATCACCTTTCTGCGCACGCAAAAATCGCCATGTTTATGAGTGTTAAAGGCACAAATCTGTCACCCAGGCTGAGTCGGGACGGTAACAATATTAGATAAGGTATTGATTTAACTAGTGCGGAGTCAGAATCCGCAACGAGAAAGCTGAACGCGGCGCGACAGCCGCAGACGCTGGGACGCTACGGTTCTGCTAGTACACTGTCTAACCGGCAACAGTCACCCACCTGTAATCCGCCTGCTGAAGTCTGAACCGGCCACTGCGCCGGTTTTTTTCGCGCCTCTTTTCCTGGCTGGCCTCCCTGCTCACGAGTGCATGTCTATGCTGCATGAAAACGCATGAGTTTTTGCACCCCGCTTATGCCCGCTCAGGCCATGCCGGGTGCGGCGCGGCACCATTCATGCAGGTGCATGAAAACCACTGCATGAAGCGGGCAGGCGTGGCGGGGGTACAAGCGCGCGCTATGGGGTATTAATGGTGTTTGCCTCTGAATTTAAGTCACAATGTTTTGTAAAGATCGCCAAGCCCTTCACGAAGAAAAAACTGTGACGGTGAGGCTTGAACAATATTCCCCTTAGAATTATGACGCTGTGTTGAAGTAACTAAAACCACAAATTTTTTAGCGCGTGTTATCGCCACATAATGCAGATTCAAACATTGCCGTTCATTTTTAAAAACAACATCAAAATTGCCAGTAATATATTCTCTTTTTGGCAGAACATGATCATATAAATCCAAATGATATACGCAGTCGAACTCAAGGCCTTTAGATTTATGAACATTCATAATTTGAATTTCATCATCATCCATTTTTTGATAGCTTTTACGGACAGCATCAGTATACAAAACTTCCTCTATACCAACAATATGACTTTCATTCAAGGCATGTCCACCAAGCTCAGCGATGATTTTTTTGATGGTAATAATTACATCTTTCTCTTCTACCGTCCGGATACTTTTAATGATCTTCCTTAATTCAAACATCTCACGCCTAGATAAACTCCCCTTCATATATTCATCTATAATTTCTTGAGCGGTAAGATCTTCATTAAATCTATATTGCAATATATCTTTAACCAGCCTTGAAACATCCCCACCAATATCAGAGAGCTTGTCTTCGATATATATTCTATTCTTAGTTTTTAGACATGATGAGAAGTAACTGACACTTTTATTGCTCACAGCAAAAACCGCAATCTTCCTGTTACAAGAAATATCGAAACTTTTTTTAACATCTTCAATTGTAGAGTCAATCCAAGCAGCTATCTCTTTAAAGTAACCTTCAATATTTACTCTATACACCTGAATATCTTTAGATTCAATTAAATCACACTTAGAATTAATTAATCTAGACGCATAATTGACTATCGAATGATGGCATCTATGATTGTAAGTTAATTCATAACATTCAAATCCTCCCTCCCCCTCCTTCAATTGCTTTAGATACTTAGAGCTTTTCATTGCATACTCATGTATCGATTGGTCAACATCCCCTACAGCAACAGATTTAAGACCAAGGATCGCCATCCTCTTAAATATTTCATGTTGAATAAACCCAGAATCCTGATATTCATCAATGTAAAGTGATTTATATCTTTTTTTTATATACTCCTGACATGCATATGAGTTCTCTAGCAAATATAGAGAAAGAAGAGGTGATAGTTCTAAGACAAAGCACCCCTTTTTATACAAATTCAGAATAACTTCCAATGCTTGTTTATCGTCACGAGGAATAAAATATTCCTCAGCAAGCATGAAAGACACTGTTTCTTTGTCCTCAATAGAAAGATCTTTTACCTTCAACAAGGTTAAATCTTTCCTTCTGCCGAATAAGTGAGGAAGAAAGTTATGTATGATCTCCTTTAAGTAGAACTTATCCATAGTTCCAAAGAAACTACACTTAATATCACACATGCGCTTTTTTGCTCTATCCATCAATTCACTGCTGGCCTTTTTGGTGTGAGATATAGCAATAACGCCTTCAAAATCTTTTAGATTAACTATATCCTTTGCAATCTTTTCCACTACGACTGTTGTTTTACCACTCCCTGGACACGCAGTGAGTACCATATTCCCAGTACATTCAATTGCATTTTTCTGCTCACGAGTCAATTCCATCACAGTTCCCCTTTAGCGATAGAAATAACCATCTTAAGTGGTTTGACTAACTCACCACCCCCCAAAACGGCTAAGTTATCCTTCTTTAACGCAAGTAGCTCACGCATGCGTATAGCTTTTTTACCCCTCAAATAATTAGCTGCTTCTTCAGCACTATCTTTTCCAGTATAATCCTTAACATGGTTTAAAAACTCTTCACACAAATCAGCCTCAAGGTCAACTTTTGAAATAAAAACCCCTTTATCATTTAGCACTTGTGAATATTGCTGCCATTTGGCATTTAACTGTTCCTTAGATATTGGTAAAAATTCATTAGGAATGCCATCGATATTACAAAGCTGCAAACCTCTATTCAAACCAGCATATTGAAATTCGTCTTTATTCGGTACTTTAGATGAGTCATTGTCAGTCCTAATCACAAAGCGGATATTAAATGCATCAAGTATTTTCTTATAAACCTCAAATTGAACTCCATCAACTGATAATATGCTTATATTGTAATAGTCCAGATCTATACCTAATGACTTGGCAAGCTGCCTGTATAATATCTCTTCAGAAGGTCCTTCGACCAAGAAAATAATATTGGCAAAGAAGGCTTCTGCAGGAATGATGCTTATACGATATCCCATGCCATCCCAAGCATCGCTAATACATCTAGAGCATCCATTACTGGCTGCAAATGAAACACCTTGCTTTGAGTAAATTTTTACGATTGAATCAGGTTTATAATTTACGGCTATCTGTGGTGAATGACTTGTTACTATAGATTGACCAGGTAGTTTATTTGTCAGGTAATTTGATAGCTTTCTTTGTTGATGTGGGTAAAGATGTGCCTCAGGCTCTTCAATACAATAAATCACCACCTCGTTATTTTCGTCATATTCCCTAACGCTTTTTGACTTCCACAAAGCTAACAATATCTGATTATTGAGACCATCACCGCCTAACAAAAGTTTATATCCATTTGAACTTGAACTGAGCTCCAATTTTTCGATAAATTGATCGAGCCCTATAGCTCCGGAATCGAGTTCAATATCCATTCTTTCATAATTGTATGAAAGCTTCCTCAACTCGTTATTTAATTCAGCGGTAGCAGCCTTAACATAGCTAATATCTTTTACCTTTGAGTTAACATCACTTAAAAGGTTATTTAATTCTGTTAAGGATGCATCATCTTCCTCAATTTGCTCTTTAGTTCTGTTTTCCTGTGCCAGTCTTAATAAATGTTTTTTTTCAAGATTAATATATTTATCCAAGTCACGCTGCGACTTTATATATCGCAAACTAAGATATTTGAGATAAAACCGCGAGTTAATTTCTTCAAGTTGATTCAAGTCATGGCCTATATACAGCCTATAACTTAAGTCTTGTCTTAAAGCCCTATAGCTTATGTAAGTAACTCTTTCGTCACTTATATAACCCGCTAATTTTGAAACAACTGCATCTTTATCAGCCTTTATAAATTTCAGCGTAATGCTAAGCTCATCCGCCACTTCTCCTCTACTACCGCAATGAAAATCATTAGACTTTGGTTCTAAATCTAATTCAGATATACTTTTATCGAGGAGAAGCCTAATAGCATTTATAAGATTAGTTTTACCTGCATCATTTGCGCCAATAATTAAAGTGGAAATGTTTAGATTAACAACAGCATCGCGATAATTCCTATAACCTTTCAAAAACACCGTTTCTATATGCATCATCATCCTCCTTAAATATGAAATGAGAATATCACTCGAGCATTTCCCTTCTTTGTTTAAGATATTGTGCGTGATTGTAGATGCCACGAATGCTATTTTTATCTACGTGTGCTAACTGCATTTCAATCCACGCGGAATCAAAGCCATTATCCTGTAATATTGTAGACATGGTATGTCTGAAACCATGTCCAGTAACCCTTCCACCATAACCTATCCGCTTTATAAGCTGGTTGATGCTCGCTTCGCTCATTGGCTTTCTAGGATCATTACGACCGGGAAAAACATACCCATAATTCCCGGTCATGGTGTGGATTCTTTTTATCAAATCTAACGCCTGTTGTGACAACGGCACAAGATGGGAGCGACGTTTTTTCATCCTTTCAGCAAGAATTTCCCATAATGCTTGATCAAGATCGATCTCTTTCCATTCTGCTGCTCTAAGCTCGATAGTTCTAACACCTGTTAGTATCCGCTAGAACTACCAGAATACTACCACTATAGGCGTTAAGTGCATTCAAAAAGCGGGGATTTCTTCAGCATTCAAGTAGGGTAAATTTTTAGACTGGTGAGCAATAAGCGCAGTCGAAAGGTCAGCGGCGGCATTGTACTCAGCTCTACCAGTAGCTATTGAATATCTAAAAACCTCAGCACATCGCTGGCGAACTTTGCGCATTTTTTCCAGCGCGCCTCGTGATTCAATTTTACGGAACACATCAAGCAGTTCTATGGGCTTGATTTCGGCAATGGCTCTAGCTCCTAAAAAGGGAAATATATCTTTAGTAAAAGCCTCCATAACATCGCTGGCATAGCCTGCAGACCATTTTGCACGTTTCAAACTATGCCATTCGCGAGCCAACGTTTCGAATGTATTTGCAGTTCGGACTTTAGATTCGCGTTTATTCTGCTTGCGAAACTCGCTGGGATTGATGTTATTTGAAACCTGTCTGCGTGCTTCGTCCCTGAGTTGTCGCGCATCAGCAAGTGTGACTGAAGGGTAAACGCCGAACGATATCATTTTTGGCTTTCCAGAGAAACGATAGCGAAACCTCCAACTTTTACTGCCATTCGGTTCGACGAGAAGAGAAAGACCAAGTCCATCACTCAAGGTATAAGCTTTATCTTGAATCTTAGCGCGACGGATTTGCAAATCATTGAGAGGCATGTGTATAGAAATCCTAAACGAACAGAGTTACTCACAATCCTGTCCACATTGCTCAACGGATTCTACCAGATGATTATGGAATATTACGGACTATAAATTGGGAAAAAACTTTTCTTGGCAAGATGTTATGGATTAATTCGGACGCTTTAGGAAATAGAACTGGTGCCGGAAACAGGAGTCGAACCTGCGACCTTCGCATTACGAATGCGCTGCTCTACCAACTGAGCTATACCGGCATTGGGTGGGAACTACGGGGAGTAAACATAGAAAAATCGGGGGGATGAGTCAAGATGGTGCCGGTTAAGTGCTGCGTTTTTCAGCATCAGCCGGGCTGGCCTTGGATTTTGACGCGGAATAACCGCCGCGATCAGCGCCCTCTCACGCCGGGCACACAAAAAAGGCGAGGCCGCAGCCTCGCCAAAAGGTGCTGGCTTCAATCGTAATAAGGAAGCTTACGATCGACACCGTTGATATTGACCAGCACAAAGCCCGTCGGCGTGGTTTTATTGGTCGGCGTACCTGCTGCCGTCGCGACGGTAAGCACGCCTTTCTCGTTAGCCCCAATACCCGCGACGCCATTGTGCAGGCCAAAGCGCGCCGCCGGTTTGAGGGTGCCCATTTTGGTGGTATCCGTCACCACCGAGAAATCAGGCTGGAACAGCGAGCAGGAGCCGGCTTCAAAACGCGTCGGACCGGTGGTCTTCAGGTTAATCAGCGTGTCGCCGCTGTTGGCGCGCAGCTTCACCCATACCACGGCATAGGTGGTGCCGACGCGGCTGTAGCGAATATCCAGCACCGCCGGCTGCCCCATATGGCAGGCGTCAGCCCATACCGTTTCCAGCCGCTGCAGGTTAATCCACGTTTTCCCGGTGCCCGCCAGATTGACCGGCGAGGCGGCCGTTCCGGTTGGCTGGGTGGCGTCGGCTTTACCAATCAGCTCCATCACCCACTGCTGATTCGCCGTCGGGAAGAACAGCTGGCCGAGGCGATACCAGTTATCGGTGTCGGTATTGTTGGTGACTTTGTGGCCGCTGTAGTAGCCCGCGCGGAATGAGCCGGTGATCAGCGTGCCGTGATGCTCTTCGCGACGATAGCCGTAGTCAAAGGTCGACAGCCAGCGCGTGCCGGCCATATCGTTCGAGATCTTCGCTCCGGACTGCAGGCCAATCTGGCGCATGATGACGCGCGCATTATTGAGATTGAACGGCGTGCCGCAATCCTCAATGTTCAGCGTATCAATGCTCCAGGCACCGTCCGACAGATCGCCCGGATTACGCGTGTGCTCAATCCACACGTTACGCATGATGCCCTGCGTCACGCGCGGCATGTACAGCGTGGCGTCGCCGTAGCCGGTCTGGAAGTTACAGTTGCAGATCTCGATAGCCGTTGAGTGGTCCCACTTGCCGTTTGGCGAGTTCGACCAGCCAATGTCAAACACCCGGCCATAGGTCCACAGCGTGTAGATCTGGTCAAATTTACTGTCGAGCGTATCCAGCGCTTTAATCACCGTGCCGCCGCTGTTTTGCGCGCGGAAACAGTAAATATTTAACGTGGTGCCTTCGATGCAGGTGTTTTCGAAGAACGGCTGCACGTTGGTACACATCTCGGCGGTAATGGTACCTTTGTTGGTGGTGACGTCGGCCGATGCCTGACCGTGCCAGGTAATGCCTTTGATCGCGGTTCGCCGCGCCTTCACTTTGAACACCGTGTTGGCACTTTTGTCGGAGATGATGGTGGTGCGCGGCAGCGAACCCAGCTCCACGTCATCCCCCTGCAGGCCAAAAAAGGCGATCTCGGTGGCGCTGATGTCGATCGGGTTGATCAAAAATTTACCGCCTGGAAAACGCACCGGCAGGTCACGGATATTCCCGCTGTAGCCCTGCGTCCACGCCAGCATGCGGTTAAAGGCATCGGTGTCGTTGGCGTAACCGTCCCCTTTCGCGCCAAAGTGGTAGACGTTGACGTCAGCCGGATCGTTGATCACGCGTTTCCAGTAAAAGCCATTGCCGACCGCCAGCGTACCGCCGTCATCGGCGGCCGTGGTGGTGCCGATAAAGCCGGTGAAATCACCGCCGCCACGGAAGGTAGAGTCCGGGTTGTAGCGGCGCAGGAACGCCAGGTCGCCGTTTTTGGCCGGCACAGTGGTACGCAGTTCAGCAAAAGAGTTAACTTCGATCATCTTAGCCTCCTCGGCATTTCAGGTTTGCAATACAAAGCGTGAGAACAGCGTCAGTGCGCCGCTGGACGGCAGTGCTGATCCCAGAGATCGTTGTGGTTGTTGATGGCGCGCACGGTGCGAATGTCCATGCGTTCGGCGTCATTGCCGTGGGTGTAAATCGGGGAAAATAACGAACAGGCGGAGTCGATAACGACGGGTGCCTCAGGGTTGGTGGTATTTCGACTGCTGCAGCTTGTCACGAGCAGCAGCGTCATCAAGATTACCGTTACGGGTTTCCACACGTCTGGCCTCCTCACGCAGCTGTTGCTGCTGCTGATTAACTTCAACCGCCTGCGCGGCGGTCTTTTCGGCCTGCGCAACATCAGCTTTCGCCTGCTGCTGCACCTTGCCGATTTTTTTGCCGCCGGCGTAGCTGGCAATCAGCGCGGCAATCACGCCGCCAATCGCCGCCAGCCAGTGCCAGCTGCCGGCAAGCTGAGAAAGAAGAAAGCTCATGGTTTGTCCTCCAGTGTTTTTCTCTGCTCCACCAGGTTCTTTTGACGCACGAACTGCGCCAGTACGCCCATCGCCACCATGAAGGCACCGATCAGGCCGAGATAGTTGTGCGGCAGGATCTCTTTGATATCCGCCGGCAGTGCGTTCCATGCATCCAGCGCTGACGAGGGAAACGACTGCACCCAGGCGCTGAGCATTGAACCCAGCGACGCCAGCCACACCGACCAGGTTTTAAACAGCAGGCGCGCGTGTTTAACAAACTCCAGCGTGGTGAAGCGCTGCAGCAACAGCAGCAGGATGATGGCCGCCAGCACGGCGATAATGAACAACAGCCAGCGCATGTTCATAACAGCCCCCTGTAGATGTCGTAGGTGCCCGTGCGCATCACTTCGGCATGACGCCGGGCGCGCCCCGCAGTTTGCCGCGCCCACAGGCTGTCGAGCATGGCGTTCGCCGCCGCGTCGAAATCGCGTTGCGTCACCGCGGTGAGCATGCCGCGAAACAGCGCCAGACCGTCGACGCCCATCTGGTAGGCCATGCTGATCAGCACATCGCTGCGCGCTTCATTGCATTGACTCAGTGCCTGCTGCACCAGTGCGCGCTGCTGCATCTCCTGCACCTTGCCTTCAACGATGCACTGCTTCCACACGTCGCCAACGCGGCGCGGTACGCGGAAGATATAGTGGCTGAGCGACGCGCCTTTCGGCCCGATGCGAATACCGCCCGCAACGGTGGGAAACCCCTGCGTGTCGAGGTAAGGCGCTTCGCGGTATCCCTCTTCGAAATTCAAAATGGCAATGATTTGGCTCATAACGGTTCCTCTTTGACGGGCGCAACGGCATGAAAAGCTGCGCAAATAACCACAATACATAAACCTCGCTGATCGGTTGCGCCGGGCGACAGGCAGCCGTTAAGCGCAACGCTCAAGCGCAACTAAACAGTGAGGGAAGGTGAAACGTTCCGTTCAGAACTGGGAAAACAGCAGAGAATTAACGCACGGCATACAGATGAACGTGGGGCAAACAGCAGTTATCAAAGCTGGGGTTGTCGTTGCAGGGCCGGGTGGGCGCCAGTACTGCGCGGTCTACCCGGGAGCGGATTTCCCGCTGGCAGATGCGCTCGGCGGTGCGCAGGGTGATCTCATCACACTCCAGGCCCAGGGCACTGTCGATGCTGCGCTTCAGGCGGCTGAGCGGCTGACGCCGCCGGTGGCGACGGGTGCGCGCGTTTCCGCTAAAGACTGATTTGCCATATTGAATAATCGCCATAACTCCTCCTGTGAATGAGTCTTTGGCGATGGGGTGGTGAGCACGGCGATTCGGCACAGACCGGGACGTCCGTGGCCCCTCTGCAATCACCCGCAACTGGCTTGCCCGGCCGTAAAAAACGGCCAGGTATAAGCAGAGGAGAGTGAAAGCAGAGGACAACTGACGACGCTGCTAAGTGCGTATCCACCCCATCCCAAAATTCACTGACTTTGGGTGGGTTGTCTCGCGCTTGTGCAGCGCCTCAATTGTTTAAGAGCGGGCTCGTCCGGGAGCAGAGATGTCATCCATCTATGGTCAAATTATTAACAGGTTCTAATGCATTGGCAAACACTGACAGTTAATTTTTTATTTACCGACAGTTAAATTTTTGATTTCAGCCGGATTATTTTTTTGCCGGTTAGCGCACTGCTGCTCAGCCCAGAATCTGATAGTCACGCGCCTGGCTCATGATGACGCGGGCAATCACCTGCAGCGACGCCGCTTCGTCCAGCGTCAGATACCAGGTCTCGTAGCGTTTGTTATCGGAGATCACCGCCACCTTCTTGTGCTGTAACTGCAGCCGCTTGAGGTAGAGCTGGTTGTCGAGATTGAACAGATAGATACCGTCGCCGTCGAAGCGGTGCACGCTGATATCAACGAACAGCTGATCGCGCGGTGCGAAGGTACCGGCCATGGAGTCACTGTTCAGGGCAATCAGCCGGATATTTTCGGCCGGGCGGCCGTTAAACAGCACGCGCGCCTCATCCAGACCGTATTCAATCGCCTGAATGGTCTCGACCAGTTCGTCGCGCGCGACAATACCCTGTGCGCTGCGTTGCCCGATATCCAGGCTTTCGACGCGGAACATGTGCTGCGGATCGATCAGGCGCTGACGGGCAAGCGCCACATCCGGTTTTTCCATGCCGAACTGCAGCCACTCCACGCGCACGCCTAACAGCTGGCTGAGCGCCAGCAGATTACTGTCATCCGGAATGGATTGCGCGTTAAACCATTTCCAGACCCCTGGAGTTGAGATCCTGCATCCCCGTTGTTGCAGTGCCTGAGCGACCTGTTTGTTCCGTCCATGTCCGACAATTCCCGCGCTCTCGCATGCGGCAATCAGCCTGGCAGTAAAAGCTTGTCTCGTACTCTCTTTTTTAACCATCAGTTAATAGTCTGCCATCAGTAAAAGACTGAATGTTATTTTCATTTTTGCTACCAGTTCATTTTATATTACCGCTAGTTTACTACCCAACCGCTTTTATCAATAAAGCTGGACGATCATTATCCTCTTCGCCCTGGTGGAAACCAGTAATGAATCTCTGACAGCTTGTTCTGACAGGGGTTTTCAGGATTGTTCTGTAACGCTGAGACCAGCACCCACAGCAAAAAATGGGCGAAAAGCCGCAGGCGCGCCACAGATGACAGGAATAAAACGAAAAGCTCTGGAAATAACTGGATCGAAAGCGATCAAAAAGGGCACCGCGTCAGGTGCCCATCATGATGCCGGAGAGAAAACTAACGGCGCAGGGTATCGTCGCCAAAGCCGATCCACTTGTAGGTGGTCAGCGCTTCCAGGCCCATCGGACCGCGCGCGTGCAGTTTCTGCGTGCTGACCGCCACTTCAGCGCCGAGGCCGAACTGGCCGCCGTCGGTGAAGCGGGTGGAGGCGTTCACATACACCGCCGAGGAATCCACCTCGTTCACGAAGCGATCGGCATTGCGCAGCGAGGGTGCGCGTCAGGATGGCGTCGGAGTGCTGCGTGCCGTGCTCACGGATGTGCGCAATCGCGTCGTCGAGATCGCTCACGATTTTCACGTTCAGATCCAGTGCGACAGGAACTCGTCGTCGTACTGCTCCGCGTTGACGGGAACGACGTTAGCCGGGCCATCCTGCAGCAGCGCGAGCGCGTTGGCGTCAGCATGCAGCGTCACGCCGCTCTCTGCCATCTGTTTGCTCAGGGCCGGCAGGAAGGAGGCTCGGCCTGATCCCCGATGCACCAGCAGCGTTTCCACGGTGTTACAGGTGCTTGGACGCTGGGTCTTCGCGTTCACGATAATCTTCAGCGCAGGAGCAATCTCACGCTGTCGTCTACCACGATATGGCACACGCCGATACCGCCGGTGATCACCGGAATCGTCGACTGCTCGCGGCACAGCTTGTGCAGGCCGGCGCCGCCGCGCGGGATCAGCATGTCGATGTATTTATCCATGCGCAGCATTTCGTTGACCAGCGCGCGGTCCGGGCTCTCAATCGCCTGCACCGCACCCGCCGGTAAGCCACACTCTTCCAGCGCCTGCTGAATCACTTTCACCGTCGCGGCGTTGGTGCGCCAGGTCTCTTTCCCACCGCGCAGAATAGCCGCGTTACCGGTTTTCAGGCACAGGGAGGCGACATCCACCGTCACGTTCGGGCGCGCTTCATAAATCACGCCGATAACGCCGAGCGGCACGCGACGGCGCTCCAGGCGCAGGCCGCTGTCCAGCAGCCCGCCGTCGATCACCTGCCCTACCGGATCGGCCAGATTGCAGACCTGACGAACATCGTCGGCGATGCCTTTCAGGCGCGCCGGGGTCAGCGCCAGACGGTCGAGCATCGCTTCGCTCAGGCCGTTGCGGCGCGCTTCCAGTAAATCCTGCTCGTTGGCGAGCAAAATTTCCTGGGACTGCGCTTCCAGATAATCGGCGATTTTTTCCAGCACGCGGTTTTTCTCGCGGCTGGAAAGGAGCGCCAGTTTGTAAGAGGCGGCCTTCGCGGCGGCGCCCATTTGTTCCAGCATCTTCTGGCTCCTTAACGGATAATCATGTCGTCGCGGTGCACGGCAACCGGGCCATATTCATAGCCCAGAATGGCGTCGATCTGCTGCGAGTGGTGACCGGCGATGCGGCGCAGCGCATCGCTGTTATAGCGGCTTACGCCGTGGGCGATATCGCGCCCCTCCAGGTTACGGATGCGGATCACTTCACCACGGGAGAAGTTGCCTGTCACGCTTTTAATGCCTTTCGGCAGTAGTGAACTGCCTCGTTCCAGAATCGCGGCAGTCGCCCCTTCATCAACGGCGATCTCGCCCGCAGGCGGCGCGCCGAAGATCCAGCGCTTGCGGTTTTCCAGCGGGGATTCCTGCGCGTGGAAGCGGGTGCCCACGGGGTTGCCTTCCATCACGTCGCCAATCACGCCCGGGCGGCTGCCCGCGGCAATGATGGTGTCGATGCCGGCGCGGCAGGCCACGTCGGCGGCCTGCAGTTTGGTCCCCATGCCGCCCGTTCCCAGGCCGGAGACGCTGTCGCCGGCGATGGCGCGCAGCGCATCGTCGATACCGTGAACGTCGGTAATCAGCTCGGCTTCCGGGTTGGTGCGCGGATCGGCGGTGAACAGCCCCTGCTGATCGGTCAGCAGCAGCAGTTTATCGGCACCGGCCAGAATGGCCGCCAGCGCAGAGAGGTTATCGTTGTCGCCCACTTTGATTTCAGCGGTAGCAACGGCATCGTTCTCGTTAATGACCGGCACGATATTGTTGTCCAGCAGCGCGCGCAGGGTATCGCGGGCGTTGAGGAAGCGCTCTCGGTCTTCCATATCCGCGCGCGTCAGCAGCATCTGCCCGACGTGGATGCCGTAGATAGAGAACAGCTGTTCCCAGAGCTGAATGAGTCGGCTCTGCCCCACGGCGGCCAGCAGCTGTTTGGAGGCGATCGTCGCGGGGAGTTCGGGGTAACCCAGGTGTTCGCGCCCGGCGGCAATCGCCCCGGAGGTCACAATGACAATACGATGCCCTGCGGCGTGTAGCTGAGCGCACTGGCGTACCAGCTCCACAATGTGGGCGCGGTTCAGGCGGCGCGATCCGCCTGTTAAAACACTGGTACCGAGTTTTACCACCAGCGTCTGGCTGTCACTCATGATTCTCTGCCGTTTTTAAGAAAAAATAAGAAATATCGATAGTCGTCAGACGTTGTAACAGGAGTCGCGGCGATTGCCAACCGTCAGTGCAATCAGGCCACTTTTTTGTTGCGCGGGATCAGCAAGCGTAACGGTAAATTTTGACGTTTTTATTGCAAACACACTAAAACACAACTTTTTAAAATTATTCTCAATTTGTCATAAATATTTAATTTCAGAGCGATAAAACCCTTCCTGTTTTTCACGGGGCATATGCCCAGCGAATATTAGCGCGTTAGTTAAATCAGGAATCAAAATGAAAAAGAGCACTCTGGCATTAATGGTAATGAGCGTTGTTGCTTCTGCATCCGTTCACGCAGCGGAAGTTTATAACAAGAACGGCAACAAGCTGGATGTGTACGGCAAAGTGAAAGCCATGCACTACTTCAGCGACGATGCAGCCACAGACGGCGATAAAACTTACGTTCGTTTCGGTTTCAAAGGCGAAACGCAGATTAACGATCAGCTGACCGGCTATGGTCGTTGGGAATCTGAATTTGCCAGGGTAACCGCGCAGAAACCAACACCGACGCTAACCTCTGGTCAGAAAACCCGTCTGGCGTTTGCGGGTCTGAAGCTGAAAAACTTTGGTTCTGTGGATTACGGTCGTAACTACGGCGTGCCCTGTACGACGTGGCTGGCATGGACCGACATGTTCCCTGAGTTCGGCGGCGACTCTTCCGCGCAGACCGATAACTTCATGACCAAGCGTGCGACCGGCGTTGCTACCTACCGCAACACCGACTTCTTCGGTCTGGTTGACGGCCTGGACATGTCCCTGCAGTACCAGGGCAAAAACGAAAACCAGCGAACGGCCGTCAGCAGAGTCCTAAGCAGAACGGTGACGGTTTTGGTACCTCTCTGAGCTATGACTTCGGCGGCAGCGGTGTCAGCCTGATCGGCGGCGATCTCCTCTCTGACCGTACCAACGCGCAGAACCCTGGCGGCGCGTCTGGGCCGTGGTGAGAAAGCCGAAGCCTGGGCTGCGGGCCTGAAATATGACGCGAACAACATTTACCTGGCAGCGATGTACTCTGAAACCCGCAACATGACGCCAATCTCTGGCGGATTTGCGAATAAAGCGCAGAACTTTGAAGTGGTCGCGCAGTATCAGTTCGACTTCGGTCTGCGTCCGTCCCTGGGCTATGTGCAGACTAAAGGCAAAGACATCGAAGGTATTGGCGACGAAGATCTGGTGAAATATATTGACGTTGGCGCGACCTATTACTTCAACAAAAACATGTCCGCGATGGTTGATTACAAAATCAACCAGATTGACGACAAAAATAAACTGGGCGTGAGCAGCGATGACATCGTTGCGGTGGGTCTGACCTACCAGTTCTAAGCGTCAGCATTACCCTGTCTGTGTCTGTAAAAAAAGAGCCGGCTCATCACCGGCTCTTTCTTATTCAGGTCTGACTCAGGTTCAGGCACTGAGTTTAACCGGCTCTTCTCTGGAAAACTCCTCCGCGGGCTCGACCTGAGATCCAGGCTTCAACTCATGCAGCGTGGCTTTCAGGCGCTCGTGGAAATTACGCAGCGTGCTCTCCACTTTCTCATTGTTCTCTTTGCCTTTAATGGTGGTCGCCTCCAGTTGCCGTCTTTATTAAACAGGCCAAACTGGTAGCTATACGTAAAGCGTTTTTCCTCTGCTTCCATTTCCATCCACCAGCCCCAGAACTCGCGTTTTTCGGGCGCAGGCTTCACGTTGACGCATACAGCCAGGCAATCAAAGAAAAAGCGATTCTCTTCACACTGCTCTTCTCGAATATACGGGCCAAGAGCCATGAACTTCTTAATCAGTCTACTTTTCGGGTGTCCACTCGGTAACGTCATTGCTAACTCTCTCCCTCAAATAAACCGTATAAAACGCAGCGCGGCGGCAAAACGCCACCGCACGTATTTTCCCGAAGATAAGTTGTAGCAGAGTCTGCGTATTTCGCCAGTTAGCGCTGCAACTGTTTTGCCAGCCAGTCGCAAATTTGATTGAGCGCCTTGTCAAAGCTGGCAAACACTGGCGTGGCGGGAATCGCCAGCGCCTTGCCCTGCGCCGAGGAGGTGACGATCAGCTGCGACTCCTCTTCCGGGCTGAACGGATCGTTTTTCCAGTAACCGGACAGCATCGGCGTTGGGCAGCGGCGTCCCAGCAGCCCCTGCGTTTTTAGCGAGTAGCGGTTGAGCTCCACGCGCAGCGCTTCGTCGGATGCATCATGCCATGCCCAGACGGCTGGCCAGCACGTCCAGATACATGTCCGGCACGCTGCCGCTGGGCGCTGCGGGATCGCCAAGCAGGGCGTGATGCACCACCGGCCCCAGGCAGGCCACGCCGCGCAGCCGCTGCGGCTCCAGGTAAGCCAGACGCACCGCCACGTTGGCGCCAAAGCGGAAGCCAAATGCCGCCACGCGGGTGTGGTCAACCCACGGCATGTTTTCCAGCGCTTTCAGCACCTGCTGGTGCAGCAGGCTGGAATCCTGAGTCAGTTTCCATTTGGAGGAGAAGCCGATTGAGGGCATATCCAGCGTCAGCATGGCGATCCCTTTTGGTGCGAAGTAACGCTCATACAGGCTGTAATAGTCGATCTGCAGCGAATCCAGCCCGCCGCACATCAGCACGGTCGGGAACGGGCCTTCACCTTCCGGCATATGCAGGAACCCGGTGACCGGACTGACCCGCCGCCTCGAATGCGGAAAGGTCAGGGATTTCAGCTCGCCCGGCAGGCGCTGAGCCGCCTCTTCGTAAGCGCGATTCGCCAGCGCCTGCGCCTGCTCCGCCAGCTCATCGCCTTTCAGATGTGGGGATACGCGGCAATGGCTGTACAGATTGGCGGCATGCAGCCAGTGCTGGCCGGCCTGCAGCGTGATCGGCGTCCTGCGTTGCTCGCTTGCTGCCAGAGCATCGCCTGTTTGGACCACTCGTAGATCCAGTTGCCGCCGCGGTAGCCCACCACCGTATCCAGCAGCGTTCGCTCGTCGGTGCGCTCGGCTTCACTCATCACGATACGCGCCTGCACATCAAGGATTTCACGAGGATCGATACCGCGCCAGACCCACATCAGGCGGTTCAGCATGCGATACCAGCCGCGCTGGGTATCGCCTTCCAGGGCATTATGCACCTGCGCCGTCAGGGTCCCGGTGCTGGAGCGACGCACCAGCGTCGACGTTTCAGGGTGTTTGAAACGGGGTTTGAAAAGTGCCTCGGTGAGATTCGCCTGGGCCATTGGGTTACAACAGCTTCGTCCATGCGGCAGGTACGTCATATGATGGCTATTAACTGGAGTGTAGTGTACCCGCCGCACGGGCGCGAGGCGCAGAAAGCACAACGCCCGGCATAACCGGGCGTTGTAAAGTTACGTACTGGTATTAACGGCCTGAAATCGGCGGTACGAAGACCACGCCCATATCCCACGGCTGTTCAATCCAGGTATCCTGCGGGATATCAATCACGTAATCGTCAACCAGCGGGCGGCCAGCCGGTTTGGCGAAGATGGTGACGAAATGCGCTTTCGGATACATTTCACGGATAGCCACCGCGGTACCGCCGGTATCCACCAGATCATCAATAACGATGAAACCTTCACCGTCGCCTTCCGCGCGCTTCAGCACTTTCAGCTCGCGCTGGTTGTCATGGTCATAGCTGGAGATGCAGACGGTATCGACATGACGAATACCCAGCTCACGTGCCAGCAGCGCCCCCGGTACCAGACCGCCGCGGCTGACGGCAATAATGCCTTTCCACTGTTCGGAAGGCATCAGACGCGCAGCCAGTTTGCGTGCGTGAATCTGCAACATGTCCCAGGTGACGACGTATTTTTCGCTCATGTGAAGTGTCCCAGCGTGTTTTTATACGGCTTAAAAAGTGTTCGAGGGGGAAATAGGTTGCGCGAGATTATAGAGATCTGACGCACTAAAAACCAGTGTTTAGCACCCGTCACATCGGTTGCAGGTTTTTAGCATGCTTTATCGGGGCTAGCACCCGGCAGAGAAAAAGTGGTATTCTCAGTTTCATCTCGCAAGCCTGACTTGTGGTAACTATTAACCTGCTAACCCTGTGACCTGCAACCCTGTTTGCAGCGCCTCGACAAGGAGACTTATCGTGTCTGAACTGTCTCAACTATCTCCGCAGCCGCTGTGGGATATTTTTGCCAAAATCTGCTCCATTCCACACCCTTCCTACCATGAAGAACAGCTTGCCGAACATATTATGGGCTGGGCGAAGGAAAAAGGTCTGCACGCTGAACGCGACCAGGTTGGCAACATCCTGATCCGCAAACCCGCCACCGCAGGCATGGAAAACCGCAAACCGGTCGTGCTGCAGGCGCACCTGGACATGGTGCCGCAGAAGAACAACGACACCGTTCACGACTTCACCAAAGACCCGATTCAGCCGTACATCGACGGCGACTGGGTGAAAGCGCGCGGCACCACGCTGGGCGCGGATAACGGCATCGGTATGGCCTCTGCGCTGGCGGTGCTGGCTGACGACAGCGTTGAGCACGGTCCGCTGGAAGTGCTGCTGACCATGACCGAAGAAGCGGGCATGGACGGCGCGTTCGGTCTGCAGGCGAACTGGCTGCAGGCGGACATCCTGATCAACACCGACTCCGAAGAAGAAGGCGAGATCTACATGGGCTGCGCGGGCGGGATCGATTTCATCTCTACCCTGCCGCTGCACCCGCGAAGCGGTACCTGCCGGTTTCCAGACCTTCAAGCTGACGCTGAAAGGGCTGAAAGGCGGCCACTCCGGCGCCGATATTCATCTGGGTCTGGGCAACGCCAACAAGCTGCTGGCGCGCTTCCTGGCCGGCCATGCGGCTGAGCTGGATCTGCGTCTGGTGGACTTCAACGGCGGTACCCTGCGCAACGCGATCCCGCGCGAAGCCTTCGCCACCGTGGCCATTGCCAGCGGCAAAAGCCGACGAGCTGAAAAAACTCTCCACCGTATACCTGGATATCCTGAAAAACGAACTGTCGGCGAAAGAGAAGAACCTGACCGTGGTGCTGGAATCCGTCTCCACGCATCAAGGCGCGCTGACCGCCGACAGTCTCGCGACCGCTTCGTTCAGCTGCTGAACGCGACGCCAAACGGCGTGATCCGCAACTCTGACGTGGCGAAAGGCGTGGTGGAAACCTCGCTGAACGTGGGCGTGGTGACCATGAGCGACGACAGCGCGGAAATCATCTGCCTGATCCGCTCCCTGATCGACAGCGGTAAAGAGTACGTGGTGAGCATGCTGGAATCTCTGGGCACGCTGGCGGGCGCGAAAACCGCAGCCGAAAGGCGGCTACCCGGGCTGGCAGCCGGATGCCGACTCGCCGGTGATGGCGCTGGTGCGTGAGACTGTATCAGCGTCTGTTCAACAAGACGCCGAACATTCAGGTGATCCACGCCGGTCTGGAATGCGGTCTGTTCAAAAAACCGTATCCGGACATGGACATGGTATCCATCGGGCCAACCATTACCGGTCCGCACTCGCCGGATGAGCAGGTTCATATCGAAAGCGTCGGTCAGTACTGGACGCTGCTGACCGAGCTGCTGAACGTAGTACCGGAAAAAGCGTAACGCCGTTGCGATAAAAAAAATCCTGCCCCCGGGCAGGATTTTTTATTTACGGTAACGGTGCCGCGTCAGGCGACCGCGCTGTAGCTCTCTTCCAGCGGCAGCATTTCCAGTGACGGCAGCGTCTCACTGCGTGCCAGCTGAACGCCGCTCTCGACGCGCAGATCGAGGTTATCCAGGCTGAGCGTGGCGGGAGAGGCAGGCTGCGGCGACTCGCTGAACAGCTGCGGCGCGGCATCGCTTAGCAGCGACGTCAGCGTCAGCGAGCTTTCATCCAGCGCCAGCATCGTGAAGTCCTCTTCAACCGGCTCCTCAACTACCAGGCTGAACGCTTCGGTCTTCAGATGACGCCCCTGAATTTCAAAGTTATGTTCACCCGGCTCAAGGTGCCATTTGGGTTCCAGCGTCCACTCGCCTTTGCTATTTACCTTAGCGGAACCGACTTTCTCGCCGTTATCCAGCAGATAAATGAATTCGCCCGGCAGGCCAGTGCCTTTAAACTGCGGCTTGCTGTCATCGGTGATATCGCCTGGCTGCAACAGCGCCGGCTCGTTAACGTCATCAAATACCTGGGTAATTTTCAACTCAATCACATTGATCGGCATAGTGTTACTCGCAATGCCGGCCATTTTCGCGACCAGTTCATGTTTACCCACGGCCAGATCGCTATGCGGCTGGAAACGCCACATGCCATCCGCACCCACGCCAGCGCTACCAATCAACACGTCATTATCGTAAATTTCTACCATCTGGCCCGGGCGGCCTTGTCCGATAATAGTCGGGCGACGATCGTAAAACTTATCGTTTTCAGCCATGTAATCGTAGTTACGGACATGATCCTCAAGCCATAAGATGTCCGGCGCATCTTCCATCGCGGCAACAATATCAACATAGAAAGGCTTGCTGTAGAACCCCTGACTGATAGCGATCAGTTTGTGCGAACCCAGCCGCATATCACGCCCAGGTTCAATAAACCATGTGCCGTTTTCACCGACGATGGCTGTGCCCAATAGCGTACCACCTGAGACCAGTTCAACCAGACTACCTGGCTGCCCAATACCGCTGATATTCGGACGCGTATCATCGGTCACACCGTTGTCGCCAATTGTTCCAGAAAGACCCACATCATCGTACAGGCTCCAGATACGGGTTTCCGCCACGATATCAATTTTCCACGGCGCGCTCTTCTTACCGTTGCTATCGACCACCAGACTGTAGCTGCCCGGATCCAGATCGCTGTAGGGTTCCATCTTCCAGTGACCGTTGGCATCTACGATAGCATTCGCCACCTGAATACCGTTGGCCAGCAGCGTGACGGTTTCGCCCGGAATGCCTTTACCGCTCAGGGTTGGCCGTGCGTCATCCGTTTTACGCCCCTGCGCAACATTATCTGAATCGTAGCCCGCATCGTCATACACCGCGTGGATCTCCGGTGCCTGACCCTGCATGGGCACAATGTTAATCGGATAGATGTCGCTTACCGAGTCGCCGTTGCTGACCCAGAGCTTATTCAGACCATAACGTAATTCGATATCCGGCTTGATGCTCCAGTTACCTTGCGCATCCGAACGCGCGCTGCCGAGGATACCGCCGGAATCCAGCAGCCAGATGGTGGTGTGCGGCAGCGCGGTGCCGCTGACAATCGGACGGCGATCGTCGCTGTCTTTACCTGGCTCAACCACCCCCACTTCATTCACATTGTCATGAATAGCCACGATCACCGGCTCAGACCCTTCACGGATCACCACGTTGAGTTCAACCGGTTCACTGACCACGCCATTGATGTAAACCGCGAGGTGGTGTTTACCCAATGCCAAATCGTTAGACGGCTGCAGCGTCCAGTTGCCCTGCTTATCCACCACGGTATAAGTAATGCCGCGGCCATTATCCATCAGCCACACCACCGCACCCGGCGTGCCCACGCCTTTCAGCAGCGGACGACGGTCGTCGGTATCATCTCCAGGCTTCAGCAGGCCGGTTTCATCCACGCGGTCAAAGATTTCCAGAATTTCTGGTTTGATGGTTTTCACCGGCACCACCTCGACCTTAAAGCCGCTGCTGGTCATGCCCTGGCTCTGCACCGTCAGGTTATGTTCACCTAACGCAAAATCGCGCGACGGCTGCAGGCTCCAGTTGCCTTTGGCATCAACGCGGGTCTGGCCGATTACCGTGCCGTTATCCAGCAGCGTTACGGTGGCCCCCGGCGTGCCGCTGCCTTTGATCAGCGGGCGGCGATCGTCGGTCTTGTCACCGTGCAGCACATTACCGGTTTCACCCACGTTATCGTACAGTGAGAGGATTTTCGGCGACTCTACGTTGACTGAAGAGATGTTGATCGCATAAGGCTCGCTGTACTGGCCCTGACTGGATAACCGGAAACTGTGTGCTCCCTGCGGTAAGTCATAGCCAAGGGTCACGTCAAAGGTCCCGTCGCGCCCGGCCTGAAACTGGTAAATAACCCGATTGTTGTCATAGAGGTAAATCATCGCGCCCGGATTCGCTTTACCGGTAATGCGTGGACGCACGTCGTCAGTGAACCCGCCGCGTGAAACGACGCCGGTCTCGCCAACATCATCATAGATTGACGTAATGGTCGGGCGGGTTGAGTAATAATTTGCCATGTTGCACCTTGAGTGAGGAGTGTAAAAGCGTGCATTGTTGGCGATTCATTAGTGGAACGATGTACGAAACGTCCCGAAGAGAGTTGAAGCGGGCGCGGCGTTACAGTCCCAGCACCAGTTGCCGCTCCAGTTGCGGATCCAGTAACGTGACATGCAGCCCTACCAGCCGCACACCGCGCCCGCCGCGACGCTCATCCCACGTTTTCCGCGCCGTTATCAGTAGATCCTCTTTATTTAAGCGTGGCCAGACATGCTCCTGGGTGGTGAGCTGAAAATCATTAAACTTCAGCTTTACGCCCTGGCGGGCAATCAGCATATCCGGGCGGATCGCGCTGAGACGGCGATCGAGCTCGGCATAGAGAAAATCAATAATCTCCAGGCACTCCTCCCAGTGGTGAATATCCTCGCCCAGCGTGCGCTCCACGCCCACCGATTTGCGCTCGCGCTCCACCACTGATTTCCCGATCATCAATCCCCTGGCTGCGCTCCCACAGCACGCGGCCAAATTTACCAAAGCGTTTAAGCAGCATCGCCAGATCGCTGCGCTGAACATCTTCACAGGTGCGCAGCCCCATCGTCTCCAGTTTTGCCGCCGACACTTTGCCGACGCCGGGGATCTTGCTTAGCGGCAGCGTCAGCAGAAAGTCCGGAACGCCCGCTGGCGTAATCACGTACTGGCCGTTGGGTTTATTGAGATCGGAGGCGATTTTGGCGAGAAACTTCATCGGCGCCACGCCCGCCGAAGCCGTCAGTTGTGTTTCATTAAAAATAGTCTGGCGGATCTCCTGCGCCATCAGCGTGGCCGAACCGTGGCAGTGCGGGCTGTCGGTAACATCCAGATAGGCTTCATCCAGCGACAGCGGCTCAATCAGCGTCGTATAGCGGGAAAAGATCGCGCGGATCTGATTTGACGCTTCTTTATAAGCATCAAAGCGGCCGGGCAGAAGAGTAAGGTGAGGACAAAGTTTCAGCGCCATCGCGGTGGGCATTGCGCTGCGCACGCCAAATTTGCGCGCCGGATAATTGGCGGTGCTGATAACGCCACGCTGAACGCGGCTGCCGCCAATGGCAATGGGGATATCGCGCAGGGCGGGGTCGTCGCGCATCTCGACCGCCGCGAAAAAGCAATCCATATCGACATGAATGATTTTGCGCATGCGTACGCCCTCTCCGAACACTGGATAAGTATACAGCAGATTCCATTGAAATGGGGAACAACGGCAATATTTGTGGCGCGTGCGATTAAAGTTTACAAATTTGTGGTCGTATTCCCTTTAGGATTGCACCATTTTCTCGGACTCCGGCTTGATTAAACGCCAGACAATGATAATGTTGCGCTGCGGTAGCGGATATCGCCAAAAAGTGGGTGTTTTTTTTTTGTTTCCGATAATGCAATACAGTGGACGCACGTGTTGCCGTCAGCAATGTTCCTCGCTTCACTTCAAGGTACACACAGTTGAATGCGCAAAATCGCATTGTTTTTTGCGATGCTTCTGATCCCGTGCGTCTCGTTCGCTGGCTTAATGGGCAGCAACAGTTCAATTACGCCGGTAAGCAAAGAATATAAAGCAGCAGTTAATGGGATCGCCGGTTTATATTCAGATCTTCAAGGAAGAGCGCACTCTCGATCTGTATGTCAAAATGGGCGAGAAATATCAGCTGCTCGACAGCTATAAAATCTGTAACTACTCCGGCGGGCTGGGGCCAAAACAGCGTCAGGGCGATTTTAAAAGTCCGGAAGGGTTTTACAACGTTCAGCGCAGCCAGCTCAAGCCGGACAGCCGCTTCTATAAAGCCATCAACATCGGCTTCCCGAATGCCTATGACCGCGCCCACGGTTATGAAGGTAAATACCTGATGATCCACGGTGCCTGCGTGTCTATCGGCTGTTATGCGATGACCGATTCCGGCATTGATGAGATCTTCCAGTTCGTGACCGCCGCGCTGGTCTTTGGGCAGCCGAACGTGCAGGTCAGCATCTATCCGTTCCGCATGACCGACGCCAACATGCAGCGTCACAAGTACTCATACTACGCGGATTTCTGGCAACAGCTGAAGCCGGGTTACGACTACTTTGAGCAGACCCACAAGCCGCCGGTGGTCTCTATCGTAGATGGCCGTTAGCGCGGTCAGCTAAGCCGCTGAACGGAACGAGCGGCCGGTCATGACCACGCCGCAGCTGGCGTCAAATCACCCCTTCGCGGCGCTCCCCGAGGCAAAATAACGCCCACTCGCCTGGCATAATCTTTTGCCAGGTTTCGTTGCCGGTCAGCGGCTGCGTTGCAATCACAGTGACCACATCGTTCGGTGTGGTCTCCTGCTGAAAATCTATCTCCACATCCTGATCCAGCAGCGTCGCCACGCCAAACGGCGCGCGGCGGGTGATCCAGAACAGATTCGTCGAGCAGAACGCCATCACATAGCGCCCGTCAGAGAGCAGCATGTTGAACACGCCTTTCTCGCGCAGCTCGGTCGCCAGCGTCGCGATGTATTTAAACACGCCGGCCATGTTGCCGGGCGTGCGCGGATAGCGCTCCGTCAGCTTATGCAGCAGCCAGCAGAAGGCTTTTTCGCTGTCGGTTTCGCCAACCGGGCGGAAATTGCCCGTCTCCAGCGACTTATAGCCCGTGAGTTGCCCGTTGTGCGCGTAGGTCCAGTTGCGGCCCCACAGCTCGCGGGTAAACGGATGGGTATTTTCCAGCGCCACTTCGCCGCGGTTAGCCTGGCGAATATGGGCCACCACCGAGCGGGACTTGATGGGATAGTCCTGCACCAGTTTGGCAATCGGCGAGTTAAAGCTGGGCTGTGGATCTTTGAACGTGCGACACCCTTTGCCTTCGTAGAAGGTGATGCCCCAGCCGTCTTTATGCGGCCCGGTTCCTCCACCGCGCTGCACCAGCCCGGTGAAACTAAAGCAGATATCGGTTGGCACATTGGCGCTCATCCCGAGCAGTTCGCACATACGCATCACCTCCTTATCAGAACCTCCCGCGGGCGCGCCGGAGCCGCAGCGACGTCATTAGCCTTAACCATCTCTTTTTCGATCAGCTGGATCAGGATGTGGATCACTTTGATGTGAATTTCCTGAATGCGGTCAGCATAACCGAAGTGCGGAACGCGAATTTCAACATCCGCCGTACCGGCCATCTTGCCGCCATCTTTACCGGTCAGGGTGATGACTTTCATCCCTTTGGCGCGCGCGGCGGCGATCGCTTTGATCACGTTGCCGGAGTTGCCGGAGGTGGAAATCCCCAGCAGCACGTCGCCTTCACGGCCTACCGCTTCAACGTAGCGGGAGAAGACGTGGTCGTAACCGAAGTCGTTGCTTACGCAGGAGAGGTGGCTCACGTCGGAAATCGCAATCGCCGGGTAGCCCGGGCGGTTTTCGCGATAGCGACCGGTCAGCTCTTCTGCGAAGTGCATCGCGTCGCAGTGGGAGCCGCCGTTACCGCAGGAGAGCACTTTGCCACCGGCTTTGAAGCTGTCGGCCAGCAGGACCGCCGCGCGCTGAATAGCGTGAATATTGGCATCATCTTTCAGAAAGTTCGCCAGCGTTTCCGCCGCTTCGTTCAGTTCGTTACGAATAAGATCCTGGTACATGAGGATAATCCTTCAGTATTGATGAAATAACACAGTGGAGTGTACCGGAATGGGCCATAGCGCGAAAAGCGAGAAGCTAAAGCCATGCGAACGTCCGGCGTTTTGATTTTTTGTGCCGGGTAAAACGCGAACAATGTGAACCAGGTTGTAATTATTTTGTAAACACATTGCTAAAGGAAATCTCATCCACTACAACCATAATCATCACAAGTGGTCAGACCTCCTACAAGCAAGGGAGCTTTTCTTTATGATGATTTTGAGCATTCTCGCAACCGTTGTTCTGCTCGGTGTGTTGTTCTATCACCGCGTAAGTTTATTCCTGAGCAGCCTGATTCTTCTGGCCTGGACGGCTGCGCTTGGCGTCGCAGGTCTCTGGAATATCTGGCTTTTAGTCCCTCTTGCCATCATTCTTCTGCCGTTTAACTCTGCCGCCGATGCGTAAATCAATGATCTCTGCGCCGGTGTTCAAAGGCTTCCGCAAAGTGATGCCGCCGATGTCGCGCACCGAGAAAGAGGCGATTGACGCGGGCACCACCTGGTGGGAAGGCGATCTGTTCCGGGGCAACCCGGACTGGAAAAAGCTGCACAACTACCCGCAGCCGCGCCTGACCGCAGAAGAACAGGCGTTTATTGACGGCCCGGTGGAAGAAGCCTGCCGCATGGCGAACGACTTCGCGATCACCCATGAAATGGCCGATCTGCCGCCAGAACTGTGGGCGTACCTGAAAGAGCATCGCTTCTTCGCGATGATCATTAAGAAAGAGTACGGCGGTCTGGAGTTCTCCGCTTACGCTCAGGCTCGCGTGCTGCAAAAGCTGGCAGGCGTTTCCGGGATCCTGGCGATTACCGTTGGCGTGCCTAACTCCTTAGGCCCGGGCGAACTGCTGCAGCATTACGGTACGGAAGAGCAAAAAGATCACTACCTGCCGCGTCTGGCACGCGGTCAGGAAATCCCTTGCTTCGCGCTGACCAGCCCGGAAGCAGGCTCCGATGCGGGTGCGATCCCGGATACCGGCGTGGTCTGCATGGGCGAATGGCAGGGCGAACAGGTGCTGGGCATGCGCCTGACCTGGAACAAGCGTTATATCACCCTGGCGCCTATCGCCACCGTGCTGGGTCTGGCCTTTAAGCTCTCTGATCCGGAAAGACTGCTGGGCGGCGAAGAAGATCTGGGCATTACCTGTGCGCTGATCCCGACCTCTACCCCAGGCGTTGAGATTGGTCGTCGTCACTTCCCGCTGAACGTGCCGTTCCAGAACGGTCCAACCCGTGGCCAGGATATCTTTGTGCCGATTGACTACATCATCGGCGGTCCGAAAATGGCCGGTCAGGGCTGGCGTATGCTGGTGGAATGTCTGTCGGTGGGCCGCGGTATTACCCTGCCGTCGAACTCAACCGGCGGTCTGAAGTCGGTGGCGATGGGGATTGGTGCCTACGCGCACATCCGCCGTCAGTTCAAAATCTCCATCGGCAAGATGGAAGGTATCGAAGAGCCGCTGGCGCGTATCGCGGGCAACGCCTACGTGATGGACGCCGCCGCCTCGCTGATTACCTACGGCATTATGCTGGGCGAAAAACCGGCCGTGCTGTCCGCCATCGTGAAGTACCACTGTACCCACCGCGGCCAGCAGTCGATCATTGACGCGATGGATATCGCAGGCGGTAAAGGCATTATGCTCGGCGAAGGCAACTTCCTGGCGCGCGCCTATCAGGGCGCACCGATTGCCATCACCGTGGAAGGCGCAAACATCCTGACCCGCAGCATGATGATCTTCGGTCAGGGCGCAATCCGCTGCCATCCGTACGTGCTGGAAGAGATGGCCGCCGCGCAGAACAACGACGTGGATGCCTTCGATAAGCTGCTGTTCAAACATATCGGTCACGTGGGCAGCAACAAGGTGCGCAGCTTCTGGCTGGGCCTGACGCGCGGCCTTACCAGCGCCACGCCGACCGGCGATGCGACCAAACGTTACTATCAGCATCTGAACCGCCTGAGCGCCAACCTGGCGCTGCTGTCTGACGTTTCCATGGCGGTGCTGGGCGGCAGCCTGAAGCGTCGCGAACGTATCTCTGCCCGTCTGGGGGATGTGCTGAGCCAGATCTTCCTGGCCTCTGCGGTGCTGAAACGCTACGACGATGAAGGCCGTCAGGAAGCGGATCTGCCGCTGGTGCACTGGGGCGTGCAGGATGCGATGTATCAGGCTGAACAGGCGATTGACGATCTGCTGGCAAACTTCCCGAACCGCTTCGTGGCGGGCGCCCTGCGCGCGGTGATCTTCCCGACCGGTCGTCACCACCTGGCGCCGTCCGACAAGCTGGACCACAAGGTGGCGAAGATCCTGCAGGTTCCGAGCGCAACCCGCTCCCGTATCGGGCGCGGTCAGTATCTGACGCCGAGGGAGCATAACCCGGTGGGTCTGCTGGAAGAGGCGCTGCTGGACGTGATGGCCGCCGATCCGATTCACGAACGTCTGTGCAAGGCGGTCGGCAAAAACCTGCCGTTCACCCGTCTGGATCGTTTGGCGGAACGCGCGCTGGAAGAAGGCAAGATCAGCGTCGACGAAGCGAAAATTCTGGTGAAAGCCGAAGAGAGCCGTCTGCGCTCCATCAACGTGGACGACTTTGCGCCGGATGCGCTGGCGGCCGCCAAGCCGGACAGCAAACCCAAACCGAGCGCCCGCCCCAGCGAAGCGGCGTAACCGTAAAAAGCCTCCAGCCGGAGGCTTTTTTTATGGCCTGCGGCAGCGGATAAGCACGCTCAGCGCCTGCGCCATTCGCGTTTAGACGTCTAAGCGTCTCGATTGCCAAGTGTTAACATCCTGTTTATAGTGGCTGCTGCACAAGGTTACTCCGCAACGACATTCGCGCTTAAGGCACCCGATAATGACGCAGCCCAACCTGATCCCCGAGAGCAAACTACCGGCGCTCGGCACCACCATTTTTACCCAAATGAGCGCCCTGGCGCAGCAGCACAACGCCATTAACCTGTCACAGGGCTTTCCCGATTTTGACGGCCCGCGCTATTTGCAGGAGCGGCTGGCGCATCACGTCAGCGAAGGCGCTAACCAGTACGCGCCGATGATTGGCACCCTGCCGCTGCGCGAGGCCATCGCCGATAAAACCGCAGACATGTACGGTTATCGGCCGGATATCAACAGCGACATCACCGTGACGGCGGGCGCGACCGAAGCGCTGTATGCCGCGATCACCGCGCTGGTGCGGCCGGGCGACGAAGTGATCTGCTTCGATCCCAGCTACGACAGCTATGCGCCGGCGGTTGAGCTGGCCGGCGGCGTGCTGAAACGCATCGCGCTGCAGCCGCCCGCTTTTCAGGTCGACTGGCTGGCCTTCAGCAGCCTGCTCAGCGCGCGCACCCGGCTGGTGATCGTCAACACGCCGCATAATCCGTCCGCCACCGTGTGGCACGCCAGCGACTACGCCGCGCTGTGGCAGGCGATTGCCGAACGGGAAATTTACGTGCTCAGCGATGAAGTCTATGAGCACATCTGTTTTGATGAGCAGGGCCATGCCAGCGTGCTGGCCCATGCCGCACCTGCGTCAGCGCGCCATCGCCGTCTCATCCTTCGGCAAAACCTTTCATATGACCGGCTGGAAAGTGGGTTACTGCGTCGCACCGGCGGCGATCAGCGCCGAATTGCGCAAAGTGCATCAGTATCTGACTTTTTCAGTGAATACCCCGGCGCAGCTGGCGATTGCGGATATGCTGCGCCAGCAGCCGGACCATATTGATGAGCTGCCGGCCTTCTACCGCGCCCGGCGTGACCGCCTGACGCAGGCGCTGGCCGCCAGCCGGTTTAAGGTGCTGCCCTGTGCCGGCACCTATTTCCTGCTGGTGGATTACAGCGCCATTTCCGATCTGGATGATGTCAGTTTCTGCCAGTGGTTAACCCGCGAAGTGGGCGTGGCGGCGATTCCGCTGTCGGTGTTCTGCGCGGACCCTTTCCCGCACAAGCTGATTCGCCTGTGCTTTGCTAAACAGGAAGCGACGCTCGACGCCGCTGCGGAGCGTTTATGTCAGCTTTAAAACTTACCGTATTACAGGAAACCCTGAGCTGGATGGATGGCGCGGCCAACCTGCGCCATTTTGATGAGGTATTGCAGGGCATGACGGGCCGCGATGTCATCCTGCTGCCAGAGATGTTTACCACCGGCTTCGCCATGGAGGCGGCGGCCAGTTCGCTGCCGCAGGATCAGGTAGTGGCGTGGCTGCACGGTCATGCCAAAGCCCTGAATGCGCTGGTCGGCGGCAGCGCGGCGATTCAGAGCGACCAAGGCGCGGTAAACCGTTTCCTGCTGGTGGAGCCCGACGGCACGCTGCACCAGTACGACAAACGCCATCTGTTCCGCATGGCCAGTGAGCACCAGCACTATGTGCCCGGTGAAACGCGCGAGGTGTTCCACTGGCGCGGCTGGCGTATTCTGCCGCAGATTTGCTACGACCTGCGCTTCCCGGTGTGGTCGCGCAACCAGAACGATTACGATCTGGCGCTGTACGTCGCCAACTGGCCGGCACCGCGCGCGCTGCACTGGCAGGCGCTGCTGCTGGCGCGCGCCATTGAGAATCAGGCCTATGTAGCCGGGTGTAACCGCGTCGGCAGTGACGGCAATCAGCATCAATACAGCGGCGACAGCCGGATCATCTCGCCGCAGGGTGAGATCCTCGCGGCCGCTGAACCCTTCGCCCGCGCGCGCCTCGACGCCGAGTTGTCACTGGAGGCGCTGCAGGACTATCGCGAGCGCTTCCCGGCCTGGCGCGACGCGGATGAATATACGCTGAAGTAATAAAAAACCCCGGCCAGGCCGGGGTTCGCGTTATTCACGTCAGTTTATTGCAGATCGAAGCGATCCAGATTCATCACTTTGGTCCAGGCGGCGACGAAGTCGTTAACGAACTTCTGCTTCGCATCGCCGCTGGCGTAGACTTCGGCCAGCGCGCGCAGCACCGCGTTGGAGCCGAACACCAGATCGGCGCGGGTGCCGGTGTACTTCACTTCTCCGCTCTGACGATCGCGGCCTTCGAACAGTTCCGCGCTCTCATCGGTGGCGCTTTCCACGCGGTGCCCATATCCAGCAGGTTGACGAAGAAGTCGTTGCTCAGCACGCCGACGCGATCGGTAAACACGCCGTGCTTGCTGCCGTCGAAGTTGGCACCCAGCACGCGCAGGCCACCGACCAGCACCGTCAGTTCTGGCGCGGTCAGCGTCAGCTGCTGCGCTTTGTCGATCAGCAGGGTTTCGGTGCTGACACCACCCTGCACGCGGCGATAGTTACGGAAACCATCGGCCAGCGGCTCCAGCACGTTGAAGGACTCGACATCCGTCTGATCCTGACGCGCATCCACGCGGCCCGGTGTGAACGGCACGTTCACCTATACACCTGCCGCTGCTGCCGCCTGCTCAACGCCAACCACGCCCGCCAGCACGATCATATCGGCCAGCGAGGCTTTGCCCGACGCCTGCTGAATGCGTCTGCAGCACTGGCAGCACATCGCGGGTGACACTGGCGTTGACCGCCCAGCCGTTCTGCGGCGCCAGCGCAAGACGGGCGCCGTTGGCGCCGCCGCGTTTGTCGCCGCCGCGGAAGGTCGAGGCCGACGCCCAGGCCACCGACACCAGCTCGCTGACCGACAGGCCCGACGCGGCGATTTTCGCTTTCAGATCGGCGATATCATCCGCCGTCAGGCTGATGCGTGGCCGGCGGCAGCGGATCCTGCCACATCAGATCTTCCTTCGGCACTTCCGGGCCGAGGTAGCGCGCTTTTGGCCCCATATCGCGGTGCGTCAGTTTGAACCAGGCACGGGCGAAGGCTTCGTTGAACGCCTGCGGATCGTTGAGGAAACGGCGCGAAATCTTCTCGAATTCCGGATCGAAACGCAGCGTCAGGTCGGTGACCAGCATGGTCGGCTTGCGTTTTTTCGCCGGATCGAACGGGTCCGGGATGATTTCCGGCGCATCCACGGCTTCGAACTGGATCGCGCCTGCCGGGCTGCGGGTCTGCACCCACTCGTATTTGAACAGGTTCTCGAAGAAGTAGTTGCTCCACTGCGTCGGCGTTTGCGTCCAGACCACTTCCAGACCGGAGGTGATGGCATCGGCGCCCGCGCCGCTGCCGAAGCTGCTGTTCCAGCCCAGGCCCTGCGCTTCCAGCGGCGCGGCTTCCGGATCGGCGCCCACGTGGCTCGGCCGGTTCAGCGGCGCCGTGCGTTTTGCCCAGCGTGTGACCGCCGGCGATCAGCGCGACGATCTCTTCATCGTTCATCCCCATGTTGCCGAAGGTCGCGCGAATCGCCGGGGCCGCGGAAGCGCGGATCGCCGCTGGCGTTCGGACCTTCCGGGTTCACGTAGATCAGGCCCATTTCGGTGGCGGACCGAGCGGCGCGTTTGCCAGGCTTTCCGGATGGCGATGCGCTCAGCCATTCGTTCTCGTCACCCCAGTCCACGTCCAGGTCCGGTTCCCAGACATCTTCGCGGCCGGCGCCAAAACCGAAGGTGCGGAAACCGGCATTTTCCAGCGCCACGTTGCCCGCCAGGATGATCAGATCGGCCCAGGAGATTTTCTGGCCGTACTTCTGTTTGACCGGCCACAGCAGGCGACGCGCTTTGTCGAGGCTGACGTTGTCCGGCCAGGAGTTCAGCGGCGCAAAGCGCTGCTGGCCGCGCCCGGCACCGCCGCGGCCGTCGACGGTGCGGTAGGTGCCGGCGCTGTGCCAGGCCATGCGGATGAACAAGCCCGATGTAGCTGCCCCAGTCGGCAGGCCACCAGGCTTGCGAGTCGGTCAGCAGCGTTACGGATGTCGGCTTTCAGCGCGGCGTAGTCCAGCTTGCTTGAACTCTTCGCGGTAGTTGAAATTCTCACCCAGCGGATTGGAACGGTTGGAATGCTGGTTCAGCAGATCGACGCGCAGCTGATTCGGCCACCAGTCGCGGTTGGTGGTGCCGCTGCCGGCGCCACGCGCTAAAACGCTTTTCTCTTCCGATGCTCCATGATGAAAGGGGCATTTTCCTGAGGCGGCTGCATTATCATTATTTTCGGGCGTGCTCATTTCTCGGCTCCATTGGCTTCACGTTGTCCGGTTAAGATAACCGCACCGTGTTGCAGAATATATTTGGATGGACCGAAGGTTTTGATAGTTACTGGCTTTCAAGCGCGAGGTTTGTGATAGAGAGCACGAATTTCAGCGGGCCTGAGAGGGTATGAAGCCGGTACTGCAAGTCGCACAAGATTCGTAGCGGCGCGATTCATCGCGCAATAAATTGCGCCGCTACCAAAACGCAACCGTTGTTAAGCGGATTTACAATTTAACAGACAAGCATTGCGCCATTTATGGCGACCTGGATTAACTCCCGCGGTAGGTCGACCACGACCACGGGGAAATGAGGAACGGCAGGTGATAATGGCTGCCGGCGGAGCCAATCACAAAATCAATCTGCGCGCTGACGTACAGCGCATCACGCCCGTCGGCGGCGAAATAGTCACCGATCTCCGCGGTTAAGCGATAGTGGCCCGGCGCCAGCGGTTCAGGCGTGAGATCTTTGATGCGCCCGTCGCTGTCGGTTTCGCCCTCGGCCACTGGCAGCCATCCCTCAGGGCTGTTCTGCTCCAGCGACATCGCGACGCCAATCGCCGGTTTGCCCAGCGCGGTGTCGAGAATATGGGTAGTGATAGTGCTCATGTGATGCTCTCCTTAAGCCGTAACAGGGTAATTTCCCGCAGCTGCGCCAGTGCTTCCTGCTGCTCAGTCTCTTCATCATTGTTGAGCCTGCGCTGTAATTCCGCCAGCATCTGCTCGCCGCTGCGCCCTTTGGCGCGAATCAGAAACACCCGGCCGAAGCGCTGCTCATAGCGCTCATTACCGGCCAGCATCGCCAGTTGCAGCGCGCCGTTAGCCTGCTGCATCGCCGCCTGTTCCTGCTGCGACAGCGCGGCCTCTTTACCCGCGCCCTGCGCTTTTTCGCCGATGCGCGGATGGGCGCTCAGCGCCTGTCGCAAGGCGTCGCCCTGCCACGCCAGCGCCAGCTGTTGCGCCGTGGTGTACAGCGCCGTCAGGCTGGCGAACGGCCGCGCCGCCACCAGCGCCTGCTGCCAGGCGGGAATCGCCACGCAGTGGGCAATCGCCGCCTGCGCCTGCGCGGTGCTCGCCTGATTAAAATCGTTCAGATCCATTTCGCGGCTCCTTTAGCTGCGCGCCAGATCGCACACCGCCTGCAGATAGGCCTGTACACCGAGCGCCACATCAGCCACCTGCACCGATTCCGCCGGATGGTGGCTGACCCCGCCCTTGCAGCGCACAAACAGCATCCCCACCGGCCAGCGTTCCGCCAGGGCGATGGCGTCATGCCCGGCGCCGCTGGGCAGCGATAACGAGCGCCCCTGCACCGATTCCACGGCCTGGCCCAGCAGCTGCTGCAAACGCGCATCGCACGGCGTGGCGGCGATCCGGTAAAACTCCTCGGCGCTGAAGCTCAGCCCGCGACGAGCGGCAATGGCCTGCGCCTGCGCCAGCAGGTTAGCGAGCAGCGCGTCAAGCGGGGCATCCTGCGGGCCGCGAATATCCAGCGAGAGCGCAACCTCGCCGGGGATGACGTTGACCGCGCCGGGCAGGCAGCGCAGCGTTCACCGACCGTCGCCACCGGTTGCCGCCCTGCTGTCGGGTGGTGTTTTCAATCAGCACCATCCATTCGGCGGCGGCGGCCAGGGCATCCTTACGGTGACTCATCGGCACGGTACCCGCGTGCCCGGCCTCGCCGGTGAAGCGGCAGTTGAGGCGGCGCGCGCCGTTAATGGCTTCCACCACGCCCAGCGCCAGCCCTTCCTGCTCCAGACACGGCCCCTGTTCGATATGCAGTTCCAGATAGGCGCTAAAATCGTCCTGATGACGTGCCGCCAGCGCCACGCGGGCAGGATCGAGCCCCGCCTGCACCATCGCCTGCGCCACGCTGATGCCCTGAGCATCACACGTCTCCAGCCAGCCCTGCGGCCAGGTGCCCGTCAGGCCCCGGCTGCCTAGCAGGGTGATGCCAAAACGGGTTCCCTCTTCGTCGCCAAAGCCGACAATCTCGATGGCCTGCGCCAGATGCACACCCTGCTGGTGCAGGCTATCCACCACTTCGATGGCGGTGAGCACCCCGAGCATGCCGTCGTAGCGCCCGGCGTTGCGCACGGTATCCAGATGCGAGCCGAGCAGCACCGCCGGTGCGCCCCCCTCCTGCGCGCCCTCATAGCGTCCACAGATATTGCCCACGCTGTCCTGCCAGACGGTCATGCCCGCCTGGCGCATCCACTCCCCGACCCGCTGGTTGGCCTGCAGATGCTGCGTGGAGAGATAGACCCGTGTCAGCGCATCCGGGGTTTCGCTGATGGCGGCCAGCGCGTCGGCGCGCGCCATCACCCGTTCTGCCGCCGGGCTCATTGCGCCGTCTCGCGGCGATAGTGGTCCCACGCGGCCTGCATGGCGGCCCCCTGCGTGGTGGTGAATTTGAGGTAGTTCAGCACCGACTCCAGCGCGCTCAGGGTGAGTCATCACGCAGTCCTTGCGCGCGTTATAGCCCATGGTGCCAATGCGCCACACTTTGCCGTGCAGCGGGCCAAACGAGGTGCCGATTTCAATCCCGAAATCCTCCAGCATCAGCTTGCGCACCTGGTCACCGTTGACGCCCTGCGGGATCACCACGCCCAGCACGTTGTTCATCTTGTGTTTCAGATCGCCGAAGGTCTCCAGCCCCATCGCCTGAATCCCCTTCAGCAGCGCATCGCCGTGCAGCTTATGGCGCGCGATGCCGTTATCCAGCCCTTCCTGCAGGATCAGCCGCGCGCATTCGCGGGCGCCAAACAGCGCGGTGGTGGCTTCGGTGTGGTGGTTCAGCCGCTCCGGCCCCCAGTAGTCCATCACCATGCCGAGATCGAAGTAGTTGGAGTAGATCATCTCCTCGTCGCCGTCGCGGTGGGCGTCGGTGCGAATGCCCTCCTCCACGCACTTGCGGCGGCGGATCGCCTCTTCCATCCGCGCGCTCAGGGTGATCGGCGACGTGCCGGACGGGCCGCCGAGGCACTTCTGCATCCCGGCCGAGACGGCATCCAGCCCCCAGGCGTCGGTCTCCAGCGCGTTACCGCCGAGCGACGCGGTGGCGTCGGTGTAAAACAGCACGTCGTAGCGGCGGCAGATCGCGCCCAGCTCCGCGAGCGGCTGCAGCATGGTGGTGGAGGTGTCGCCCTGCACGGTCAGCAGCAGGCGCGGACGAATACGCTTAATCGCATCCTCGACCTGGTCCGGGGTAAACACCTCGCCCCACGGCACCTCGATGGTATGCACCTCCGCGCGGCAGCGGCGGGCAATTTCGCACAGCAGATGGCCAAAGCGGCCAAAGACCGGCACCAGCACCTTATCGCCCGGGCGAATGGCGGAAACCAGAATGGCTTCAATTCCCGCGCGGGAGGTGCCGTCCACCAGCATCGTCCAGCGGTTTTCGGTGCGGAACACGCCGCGATAGAGCGCCATCACCTCGTTCATGTAGTGGGTCATGGCCGGATCGTACTGGCCGATCAGCTGGCTCGACATGGCGCGCAGCACGCGCGGGTCGGCGTTGATCGGGCCCGGCCCCATCAGCAGGCGCTGGGGCGGGTTGATTTGCGGAAAGCGTGCGATATCCATTTGTCAGTCCTTATCAGTTGAGGCCGCGCACGGAGGAGATGAACTGCTTCAGTTCCGTGGTCTGCGGGTTGGCGAACAGCGTTTTGCTGTCGCCCTGCTCCCAGACTTTCCCCTGGTGCATAAACACCACGCGGTCGCCCACTTCGCGGGCAAAATTCATTTCATGGGTAACCAGTATGAGCGTCATCCCCTCGGCCGCCAGTTGCTCCAGCACTTTGAGCACTTCGCCCACCAGCTCCGGATCCAGCGCGGAGGTGATCTCGTCGCAGAGTAACACTTTCGGCGACATCGCCAGCGCGCGGGCTATCGCCACGCGCTGCTGCTGGCCGCCGGAGAGGCTCGACGGGTAGTAATCCAGACGATCGCCAAGGCCAACCTTCTCCAGCATCTGCTGCGCCAGCGCCCGGCATTCGGCGGCGCTTTTTTTCAGCACCCGACGCGGGGCGAGCATCACGTTCTCCAGCGCCGTCATGTGCGGGAACAGGTTGAAGCTCTGGAACACCATCCCGACCGAGCGGCTGATTTCACGCGCCTGGGAATCCCGGTCGGTAATGGTCATGCCCCCCAGCTTGATACTGCCGTCCTGATAGCCTTCCAGGCCGTTAATGCAGCGCAGCAGCGTGCTTTTGCCCGATCCGCTGCGCCCGATAATGGAGATCACCTGGCCCATGTCGATATCCAGATCGACGCCCTTGAGCACGTGGTTATCGCCGTAGTACTTCTGCACCTGATTAATGGTGATGAGAGGCATTGAATTTCGTCTCCAGATAGCGGCTGTAGCGCGACAGCGGATAACACAGAATAAAGTAGCCCAGCGCCACCAGCGCAAAGACCTTAAACGGCTGATAGGTCACGTTGGTCAGCATGGTCCCGGCCTTGGTCAGCTCGACAAAACCGATAATCGACGCCAGCGCGGTGCCTTTGATCACCTGCACGGCAAAGCCGACCGTCGGCGCAATGCCGATGCGCAGCGCCTGCGGGGCGACCACGCGAAACAGGGTCTGGCCGAAGGTCAGCCCCAGGCAGCGCGAGGCTTCCCACTGCCCCTTCGGTAAAGCACGAATGCTGCCGTACCAGATATCGAGCAGAAACGCGCTGGTGTAGAACGTCAGCGCCAGCGAGGCGGCGGTCCACGGCGAAACGTCGATGCCGAACAGCGCCACGCCGAAGAAGGCCAGGAACAGCTGCATCAGCAGCGGCGTGCCCTGAAACAGCTCAATATAGCCGCGGATGATGCGCTTGACCGCGCGCCCGCCGGTGAGGCGCAGCAGCAGGAGCGGCAGCGTCACCGCCGCCCCGCCGACGAACGCCACCAGCGACAGCAGCACCGTCCAGCGCCCGGCCAGCAGCAGGTTGCGAATAATGTCCCAGTCGGTAAAGGTGGTCATCATGCCTGCACCCCCAGCCATTTGCGTCCTGCCGCCATCATCAGCTGGCGCAGGGTAATCGACAGCGCTAAGTAAATCCCGGTTGTCACCAGATAGACCTCAAAGCTCAGAAACGTTCTGGACTGGATCAGGTTGGCGGCGAAGGTCAGCTCTTCATACGAGACCTGCGACACCACCGACGAGCCGAGCATCACGATGATGCACTGGCTCACCAGCGCCGGGTAAATGCGCTGCAGCGCGGGCGGCAGCACCACGCGGATAAAGGTCTGCAGGCGGGTCAGCCCCAGCACGCGCCCGGCTTCCCACTGCCCTTTCGGCGTGACCTGAATGCCCGCGCGGATAATCTCGGTGCTGTAGGCGCCCAGGTTGACCACCATGGCCAGCAGCGCCGCTTCCCCCGCCGTCATCTTCAGCCCCAGATTCGGCAGGCCGAAGACGATGAAAAACAGCTGCACCACAAACGGCGTGTTGCGGATGATTTCCACGTACGCGCCCCAGATCCGGCTGAACCAGGTCGTGCGTCCGCTGCGGATCGCCGCCCCGAAAATCCCTATCGCCAGCCCGCCGACGGTCGCCATCACCGTCAGCTGAACGGTGACCCACAGCCCCGCCAGCAGCTCCGGCCAGTACGGCCAGAGCGCTGAAAAATCGAGTTGCTCAGCCATAGCCTTAAACGCCGAGGCTTGCCGGCAGCGGGGCCTTCAGCCATTGCTCGGACAGGCCGTTCAGCGTGCCGTCCTTAATGCCCTGCTCAATCAGCGCATCCACTTTCGCCTTCAGGGCCGGTTCGTTCTTCTTCAGGCCAATAAAGCACGGCGAATCTTTCAGCATAAAGCTCGGCACCGGGGCTTTCTCCGCGTTCTGGCGCGAAATGGCCGCCACCACGAGGTTGCCGGTCGCCACATACTGCACCTGGCCGGAGAGATAGGCCGACAGCGTGGTGTTGTTATCTTCGTAGCGCTTCACGTCCGCGTCTTTCGGCGCGACGCCGGTCAGCACCATGTCCTCCACCGCCCCGCGCGTCACGCCGATGGTTTTTCCGCTCAGCGCGGCGGCATCCTTCAGTTCAGCCCCTTTCGGGCCAAACACGCCGAGGAAGAACGGCGCGTAGGCGCGGCTGAAGTCGATCACCTTCTCGCGCTCCGGGTTTTTACCCAGGCTGGAAATGACCAGATCCACCTTGTCGGTTTGCAGGTACGGCACGCGGTTGGCGCTGGTCACCGGCACCAGCTGCAGCTTGAGCTTCATCTGTTTGGCGAGATAGCGCGCCATGTCGATGTCATAGCCCTGCGGCTGCAGATCGGTCCCCACCGAGCCAAACGGCGGGAAATCCTGCGGAACGGCAATGCGAATGGTGCCGCGCTTCTCGATATCCTGAAGCTGGTCAGCCTTTGCCGGCAGCTGTGTGAAGAGGCATGCGGCCCCGGCCAGTGCAATCAACAATTTTTTCATGGTGCTTCCCCGTAACGTTAACATGAAACAAAAGATTCTTTGAATGTGATTTTGCAACTAATGTGCCAGATAAGGCGAAGCGGGAAATATTCTTGTAAAGCCTGATAAAATGCGGACGGGGCGGAAATGCTCTCCATTTTCGCCCCGCCATTACGCACCATTTTAATGCAAAGCACCAGCCTGATGCCCCATTATCGTTGTTCGAGTTCGTCCAGCTGCTGGTAGAGGGAGGCAATCTCGTGAATGCGCGGACGGCCTTTATCGAGAATTTCATGCAGGAAGGCGTTCGCCAGCAGGTTGATCAGACTGTTGACCGAGGAATAGCTGTCATAGGCCGAGACGCTGTCCAGCGGGGCGCAGAGCTGCCAGCTCGCCAGCGGAAACAGGCTGTGCGCCTGCGGCTCGCACATCAGCAGCACCGGAATACCGCTGCTCTGAAGCTGCTGCATCAGCGGGCGGATGATGCGCGGGCGGCGGCGAAAGGCCATCATGACCACCAGATCGTCCGGCGTTAAATCCACCAGCTCCTCGCCCAGGCTCTGCCCCGGCTGCGGCAGGACCAGCACCTGACCGCGCGCCTGCAGCAGCTGCTGGCGCAGGTGGAGCGCCGCCGGATAGGCGTTACGCATGCCGATAATAACGATGCGCCGCGCCTTCACCATGCAGGCCATGGCGTCGGCAAACTGCTGCGCGTCGAGGGCATTGACCCACTGGGTCAGGTTCGCCATCTCCTGCTTGTAGTGGCGTGCCAGCAGCGTGTTGCCCTGCACCGCGTCGCGATTATCGGTGAGCGGCATCCCGCTCTGGCGCAGGGTGCGCAGCTCTTCGCGCATGTCCTTATATTTCTCATAGCCCAGACGCTTAAACAGACGGCTCACCGTGGCTTTCGACACCCCGCTCAGCTGCGCCAGCTCGGCGCTGTTGTAGCTAATGAGGTCGTCAAAATGATCGAAAATAAAATCCGCCACCCGCTGCTCCTGCGGCGACAATGAGGCGGATAGTGCCTTCAGACGTTCATCAAGCTGTTCCATAGCGCCTCTGTAACTTTTGTTTCATCACATTGCTATCATTCAATCGATGCCAGGCTGGCGTAACACCAAAACTGGAACGGCTCTTGCTTTACCATTGGTACAGACTGGTAGCGGCGCAATTAGTTGCAGCCTTGTGACTTTCCCTATCCAGCGCGCTAAATCGCGCCGCTACAGGATATCCGGGGACGAGTTCACTATGATGCAAAGTAATGTCTCCACGCACGGTATGGCGGTTGCGCCCCACCACCTCGCCAGCCAGAGCGCGCTGGCGGTGCTGCGCGAAGGCGGCAGCGCCATCGAAGCGATGGTCGCCGCGGCGGCGACCATCGCCGTGGTCTATCCGCATATGAACGGGCTGGGCGGCGATGGCTTCTGGCTTATCGTGCCGCCCGGAAGGCGATCCCATCGCCATCGATGCCAGCGGCGCGGCGGGTTCGCGCGCGACGCTGGCCGCCTACGACGGGCTGAGCGCAGATCCCCCATCGCGGCCCCCGTGCGGCGCTGACCGTCGCCGGCACCGTCAGCGGCTGGGACGAGGCGCTGAAGGTCTCGCGCGAGATGACCGGCAAGGCGCTGCCGCTGGCCCGCCTGCTGGCCGACGCTATTGACTATGCGCAAAACGGCACGCCGGTCACGGCCTCTCAGGCCCACGCCACGGCCAGCAGTAAATTCGACGAGCTGAAGGACGTTCCCGGCTTCGCGGAAACCTGGCTGGTGGCGCAGACGGCAAGCCGCCGCAGGTCGGAAGCCGCTTTTACCAGCCCGCCATGGCCACGACTCTGACGCGCCTGGTGCGAGGACGGCCTGGACAGCTTTTATCGCGGCCCGCTGGCGGAAGTTCTGGCGCGCGGCATGGAGACGCTGGGCCTCTCCCCGTGACGCTGGCCGATCTCAACGCGCACGCCGCCCGGCGCACCACGCCGCTGAAGCTGCAGCATCAGCAGGGGGAGATCTTTAACCACGCCCCGCCGACGCAGGGGCTGGTGTCGCTGGCGATACTCGGCATTACCGACCGCCTGAACATGGCGGAGACCGACGCCGACGATGCCGACACCCTTCACCGCATCGTTGAAGCCACCAAGCTGGCCTTTGGCCTGCGGGATGCCCACATCACCGACCCGCGCCACGCTGAACACCGATGTTCAGGAACTGCTGGATCCCGCCGCCCTGCAGGCGCTTGCCGACAGGGTTGACGACGGTCGCGCCGCGCCGTGGGGCACCGGAAAAGGCCCCGGCGATACGGTGTGGATGGGGGTGATGGACAGCAGCGGGCTCGCCGTGTCGTTTATCCAGAGCATTTATCACGAGTTCGGCAGCGGCGTGGTGCTGCCCGATACCGGCATCGTCTGGCAGAACCGCGGCGCATCCTTCAGCCTCGATCCCGCCCATCTTCTGGCCCTCGCGCCGGGCAAACAGCCGTTCCACACCCTGAACCCGGCGGCGGCGCGTCTGAAGGACGGTCGCGTGATGGTCTACGGATCGATGGGTGGCGACGGACAGCCGCAAACCCAGGCAGCGCTCTTTACCCGCTACGTGATTCAGGGCGTGCCCCTGCAGGAGAGCATTAACCGCCCGCGCTGGCTGCTGGGGCGCACCTGGGGACAAACCTCGGACACCTTAAAGCTTGAAGGACGTTTTTCACCCGAGACGGTCGCGCGCCTGCAGGCACTCGGCCACGAGGTGGAGCTTTTCCCTGACTTTAGTGAAGCGATGGGCCACGCGGGCGCCATTGTCCGCCACCCCAACGGGCTGTTCGAAGGGGCATTTGACCCGCGCAGCAACGGCAGCGGCCGCCGGATTCTGAGGAGAAAACAATGACGACACGCCAACCCGACTGGCAGGCGTATCTGGCGCAGATGGAAACCGTACTCGGCGTGGAGCTGGATGACGCCCGCCGCGCCGAGCTGCAGCTGCAGTTCAGCCGCATTGCCAGCATGGCCGCCCCGCTGATGGCGCTGCCGCTCGACGACCGTCTGGAGATTGCAGGAGTGTATAAAGCATGACGCTACACGAGATGAGTATCAGCGCGATCCAGCAGGCGCTGAGCGCGGGCGAGCTGAGCGCCCGCGAGATCGCCCGCCAGACGCTGGAGGCGATTGCGCGCGTTAACCCGCAGATCAACGCCTGGACCACCGTGACGGAAGCACGCATGCTCGCCGAAGCCGATAATATTGATACCCTGCGACGGGAAAAGCGCCCCCTGCCGCCGCTGGCGGGCGTGCCCTATGCGGTAAAAAACCTGTTCGACGTTGCCGGTCACACCACCCTCGCCGGGGCCGAGCTGTTCAGCCAGCGCCCTGCCGCCGCCGCTGACGGCTTTGCGGTGCGCCAGCTGCGCAGCGCGGGCGGGCTGCTGACCGGGATGGTCAATATGGACGCCTACGCCTACGGCTTTACCACCGAGAACAGCCACTACGGCACGACGCGTAACCCGCACGACCTGGCGCGCATTGCGGGCGGGTCGTCCGGCGGTTCAGCGGCCGCGGTGGCTGCCGGGCTGGTGCACTTTTCGCTCGGCACCGACACCAACGGCTCGATTCGCGTTCCGGCCTCCCTGTGCGGCATCTACGGCCTGAAGCCCACCTTTGGCCGCCTGTCGCGCTGCAGGAAGCCATCCGTTTGTCGCGAGCCTGGATCATATCGGCCCCTTTGCCCGCCGCGTGTGCGACCTGGCGTCCGTGTATGACGCCCTGCAGGGACGGGACACCAGCGACGGTTTTCAGGCAGAGAGCTCCGCGGAACCGGGCACAGACGCGCCCCCTGCTCGATCGCGGGCTTGACGGCCTGCGCTGCGCGGTGCTCGGCGGCTACTTCACCACCTGGTGCGACGCGGACGCCAGAGAGGCCGTGGCGCGGGTGGCGAAGGCGCTCGACGTGCAGGATGAGCTGCAGTTCCCGGACGCCGAGCTGGCGCGTTCGGCGGCGTTTATCATCAGCGCCGCCGAAGGGGGAAATCAGTACCTGCCCGCGCTTCGCCGCGAGCCAGAGCGTTTTGAACCGCACTCCCGCGAACGCCTGCTGGCCGGGGCGATGATCCCCTCCGCCTGGTACATTCAGGCCCAGCGGTTTCGCGCGTCACGCCCGGCAGGCGTTTAAAACCTGTTCGCGCAGGCCGACGTGCTGATCGCCCCGGCCACGCCGCGCAGCGCCACGCTGGCATCGGGCGAGCAAACCATGGAGATTAACGGTCAGCCGCTGCCCATTCGCGCCAGCATGGGGATGCTGACCCAGCCGATTTCGTTTTTGGGCCTGCCCGTGACCACCGTTCCGCTGCGCACCGCGCAGGGCGCGCCGATTGGCCTGCAGCTGATTGCCGCGCCGTTTAACGAGCAGGCCTGCCTGCGCGCCGCGGCTGGATACTGGAGGAGCAGCGGTATCACCGATGCCGACAAACCTCGGTGATGGATGCATCATGATGATCACGATGAACATTATCGATCGTCCGGGGGTGGTTGCCGAGGTGACGGCCGCGTTTTACCGCTATGAGGACGCGCTGGTGAGCAACAACGTTGCGGTGCTGGACGAGCTGTTCTGGCACGACAAAAACACGGTGCGGCTGGGGGCGGGGGAAAACCTGTACGGGATTGATGAAATCCGCGCCTTTCGCGCGGCGCGCCCGGCCGCCGGGCTGCAGCGGACGCTGCGCCACACCGTCATCACCACTTTCGGGGAGGATTATGCCGTGTGCAGCACCGAGTTTACCCGGGAGGGCACAGAACGCATTGGCCGCCAGCAGCAGACGTGGGTGCGGTTTGCCTACGGGTGGCGCATCGTGGCGGCGCAGGTGAGTTTGATGGTGTAAGCTGAGGCGGGCGCGAGTGTTGCCCTCTCCTGACAAGAGAGGGCACACATCCGTGAAAGGTAAGGCCGCTCACGGCAGCGCCTAAACGGATGCACCTCCCGCCAGTGGTCGGCAATCTGCTGGCGGGTACAGACCCACACCCGCTCGTGCTGCTGCATATAATCCAGGAACCGCTGCAGCGCGCGAAAACGCCCCGGTCGCCCCAGCAGGCGGCAGTGCATGCCGATGGACATCATCTTCGGCGCGCTTTCCCCCTCTTCGTACAGCACGTCAAAACTGTCCTTCAGATAGGTATAAAACTGCTCGGCGGTGTTAAACCCCTGCGCGGTCGCAAAGCGCATGTCGTTCGCATCCAGCGTATACGGCACAATCAGGTGCGGTTTACGGGTGCCGTCGCTGCAGGCCACTTCCGTCCAGAAGGGCAGATCGTCGCCGTAGTAGTCGCTGTCGTAGTCGAAGCCGCCGTGCTCCACCACCAGCTGGCGCGTGTTGGGGCTGTCGCGTCCGGTGTACCAGCCCGTCGGCGGCTTGCCGAACAGGTCGGTCAGCACCTGCACCGCCTTGTGCAGGTGTTCGCGCTCATGCTGGATATCCATGTGCTGATAGTGGATCCAGCGCCAGCCGTGGCTCACCACGTCGTAATCCGCCGCCCTGATTGCCTCGACGATCTCCGGGTGACGCGCCAGCGCCATCGCCACGCCGAAGACCGTCAGCGGCAGGCCGCGTTTCTGAAATTCACTGTGGATCCGCCAGAACCCGGCGCGACTGCCGTATTCGTAGAGAGAGTCCATCGACATGTGTTTGTCCGGGTAGCTGGCCGCGCCAATGATGTCCGACAGGAACTGTTCGGATCCGGCATCGCCGTGCAGAACGTGGTTTTCTGCCCCTTCTTCGTAATTGAGCACAAACTGCACGGCGATGCGCGCCTGATTCGGCCACCGCGCGTGCGGCGGGTTGCCCGCGTAGCCGCGCAGATCCCGCGGATAATCCTGTTCAAAAAGCCCCATTGCCACCCCCAAAAAATTAAAATGGATTCAATGCCTGAAAATGCCCGCTTAACGCTTTGTTCTCCGGGAACGCCAGATCCCCGTGCTTGCTGGTCGACAGCCCCAGCGCCACCAGCGATTCCACCATCTTCACCGCCGCGCTGACGCCGTCGATCACCGGCACGCGCAGCTCGCGGGTCAGCTCCTGCGCCAGCGTCGCCATGCCGCCGCAGCCCAGCACGATGGCGCCACAGCCATCCTCTTTCAGCGCCTGTATACAGCGCGCGCGCACTTTCTCCTGCGCCAGACCGCTGCCGTCTTCCAGCGCCAGCACCGGAAGATCGATGGCGTGCAGCGCCGCGCAGTGATGGTCCTGAAAGCCATACTGGTGCAGCAGATGACGGGCAATGATCAGCGTGCGCGGCAGCGTGGTGACCACCGAAAAGCGCGTCGCCACCAGCGTCGCCATATGCATGGCGGCTTCGGCGATGCCGATCACCGGCCCCTGCGCCAGCTCGCGCGCCGCCAGCAGGCCCGGATCGCCAAAGCAGGCGATCACGTGACCGTCCACGCCCTGCTCTCTGCCGCGTTTGACCTGTTCCAGCACACCGACGGCGGCGATGGCCTCATCAAAGTGGCCTTCGATCGACGGCACGCCCGCGCTCGGGCAGACCGCGAGGATCTCCGTTCCCGGCGCCGCCACCGCGCGGGCCGCCGCGCCGATGGTTTCCGTCATGGCGAGGCTGGTGTTGGGGTTGATCACTTGTATACAGACAGACATTACGACTCCTTGTGGCCGGCAAACAGCCGGGCAAAATCAGGCAGGCACTCGCCCGCCCGCTCGAAGCAGAGGCTGGCGACGATATGTTCAAAATGGTGCATTAATGCATCGCTTAGCGGCTGGAGCGCCTTCTGGCGCAGCAGATCCACCAGCTGTTCGTGATCGTTGCAGCGGCAGCCCTGACGCCACGGCGCGCCCCAGGTGGCAATCACCAGCGAAGAGCGCTGGCTCAGGCCGGTCACCATCTCAGTCAGCACCTGGTTGCCGGAGATGGCCTGCAGCTGAATGTGGAAATTGGCGGAGTGGCGGATCGCCGCCGGGCCGTCATAGGCCTCGTGCGCCTGCTGCTCCTGACGAATAATGGCCTCCAGCGCGGCAAGATGCGGCGGCTGGCAGTGCGCCAGCACGTCCGGCAGGTTAGCGACCTCCAGCAGGGCGCGGGTGCGGAAGATGTGCCGCGCCTCTTCCACCGTCGGGCTGGCAACGTGTGCACCACGCTTGGGCGTCAGGGTGACCATTTGCACAGCAGCGAGTCGTTGAAGCACCTTGCGGATGCCCGTGCGGCTCACGCCAAAGACCTCGGCCAGCGCCTCTTCCGGCAATTTGCTCCCCGGCAGCAGCTGGTGTTCGACAATCGCGGTCATCAGCGCCTGGAAGATGGATTCGTCTTTATCATGCAGGTCTGGCGCGGTCTGCAGGGCGTTTATGTTGTTCATTCACCACTCCGAATTTTACTTTCCGTTATCGAATCGTATACATAAAAATAAAATATTGCATACAAGATTTATTATTTTGGCCTGGATCCTGCAATACCGTCTGCACTCCCACTCAACGGGTTTTCATTCACAGGAGCAGGTTTCATGCCAAACAGTCAAAACGCACAGCAAGGTACGGCCGCTGATTCCGGTGCGGTTTACAGCCCACGTCTTTGCAATGAGGATCTGGCACCGACGCGTGACCAGAACTGGAGCTGGTACAACATCTTTTCGTTCTGGATGTCGGACGTTCACAGCATGGGGGGTTATGTTGTCGCCGCGAGCTTCTTTACGCTCGGGCTGGCAAGCTGGCAGGTGCTGCTCTGCCTGCTGGTGGGGATTTGCATCGTGCAGCTGTGCGCCAACCTGGTGGCCAAACCGAGCCAGATGGCGGGCGTGCCCTACGCGGTGATCAGCCGTCAGGCGTTTGGCGTCTTCGGGGCCAATATTCCGGCGGTGATCCGCGGGCTGATTGCCTTCGCGTGGTACGGTATTCAGACCTATCTCGCCGCCAACGCGCTGATGCTGGTGGCGCTGAAGTTCTGGCCGTCGCTCTCTTCACTCACTACCGGCGCATTCCTGGGCCTGTCGCATCTGGGCTGGATCTGCTTTGCCATTATGTGGGTCCTGCAGGCGATGGTCTTCTGGCACGGCATGAGCGCCATCAAGCGCTTTATTGATATCGCCGGTCCGGCGGTCTATGTGGTGATGCTGGCCCTGGCGGGCTGGATTGTATACAAGACCGGTTTTGACGGGATCTCCTTTACCCTCGCCAGCAAATCCCTGAGCGCGGGCGAGCAGACCTGGCAGATGATCACCGCGACCGCGCTGGTGGTCTCCTACTTCTCCGGCCCGCTGCTCAACTTTGGCGATTTCTCCCGCTACGGCAAAAGCATGGGCGAGATCCGCCGCGGCAACCGCTGGGGCCTGCCGTTTAACTTCCTGCTGTTCTCCATCGTCACCGTGGTGATTGTCTCCGGCACCCAGTCGCTGTTTGGCCGCATGATCACCGACCCGATTGAGACCGTCAGCCGCGTGGGCAACGATCTGGCCGTGGCGATTGGCCTGCTGACGATGATCACCGCCACCATCGGGATCAACATCGTGGCGAACTTCGTCTCGCCGGCGTTTGATTTCTCTAACTGCTCGCCGCAGAAAATCAGCTTCCGCACCGGAGGCATGATTGCCGCCGTCGGCTCGATCCTGCTCACCCCGTGGAACCTGTTCAACTCGCCGGAGCTTATCCACTACACCCTGGACGTGCTGGGGGCGTTTATCGGCCCGCTGTTCGGCATTCTGATTGCCGATTTCTACCTGATTAAACGCGGCAAGGTGTCGGTTGACGACCTGTTCGACGACACGCCAAAGGGCAAATACTGGTACCGCAACGGCTTTAACCCGAAAGCCATTGGCGCGCTGATCCCGTCCGTGGCCGTGGGCCTGGTCATTAGCTTTATCCCGGCCCTGCATGAGGTGGCAAACTTCAGCTGGTTTATCGGCGTCTTCCTCGGCGGCGTGACCTACCGCTGGCTGGCGCGCGCTGAACGTGAGGTGCCGCAAGCCACCTATCGTGCGGAAGTGGCGGTACAGAAGGATTAATGCGCTGACGGTCGCCATGAATGGCGACCGTACGCCAGATGGGTATGATTTAGAAAAGCAAAAAGCCGATGCATTGCTGCATCGGCTTCTTTAAAGAGATTGGCGGAACGGACGGGACTCGAACCCGCGACCCCCTGCGTGACAGGCAGGTATTCTAACCGACTGAACTACCGCTCCACTGTTCCCGTTTGGGGAACGAGGCGCATATTACGGTGCGCCTCCGATCTCGTCAACGCTTTTTCTCACGTTTTGAATCGTTTGCTGCAAAAATCGCCCAAACGATGATTTTACAGGCATTCCGGCGTTTTTTCAGGCGCGCCACAGACAGCTGCCGCCCTTCTTCTGCACCAGATCAAGACGGGATTCGTGGTTAAGCAGCTCTTCATCACTGGCTAAAACAACCCGCAGCCTGCTTGCCGGACGGACAACACGCTGAATACCCGCTTCGCCCTGCGTCTGCTGAGACTCATTTTCCATACTGAACTTCATTGACGTCTGCCCGCCGGTCATCGTCAGATAGACATCGGCCAGGATCTGGGCATCGAGCAACGCCCCGTGGAGCGTTCGTTTGGTATTGTCTATCTCGTAGCGCGAACAGAGCGCATCCAGGCTGTTACGCTTGCCGGGGAACATCTTCCTCGCCAGCGCCAGGCTGTCTGTCACCTTACAGAAGGTGTTCGTCTTCGGGATATCACGATTAAGCTTGCTGAATTCATAATCCATAAAGCCGATATCGAACGAGGCGTTATGGATGACAAGCTCGGCGCCGCGGATGTATTCCAGGAACTCGTCAGCCACATCCGCAAACGTCGGCTTATCCAGCAAGAACTCATCGGCAATACCGTGAACGCCGAACGCTTCCGGATCCACCAGCCGATCGGGCTTGAGGTAGACGTGGAAGTTGTTCCCCGTAAGACGACGGTTCACCACTTCAACGGCGCCGATCTCGATGATCTTATGCCCTTCGTAGTGCGCGCCGATCTGGTTCATACCGGTGGTTTCGGTATCGAGGACGATCTGGCGAGTAATTGCAGTGCTCATAGCGGTCATTTATGTCAGACTTATCGTTTAACTGAACGTTTCAAATACAGGAAGTCTACCAGAGATGCGTAAACAGGTAGAAATTTTCACCGATGGATCTTGTCTCGGCAACCCAGGTCCCGGCGGCTACGGCGCGATTATGCGCTATCGCCAGCACGAAAAAACTTTTAGCGAAGGCTATTTTCTGACCACCAACAACCGGATGGAGCTGATGGCGGCCATTGTGGCGCTGGAGGCGTTAAAAGAACATTGTGACGTGGTGCTAAGCACCGACAGCCAGTACGTGCGCCAGGGGATCACCCAGTGGATCCATAACTGGAAAAAGCGCGGCTGGAAAACCGCCGATAAGAAACCGGTCAAGAACGTCGATCTCTGGAAACGTCTTGATGCTGCGCTGGGCCAGCACCAGATTAAGTGGGAGTGGGTTAAAGGCCACGCCGGCCATCCGGAAAACGAACGCTGTGACGAGCTGGCGCGTGCGGCGGCCGCTAACCCTGCGCATGAGGACGCGGGCTATCAGCCTGAATCCTGATCAGGGCTTTTTGTACTGCCGCGTGGCGCCGACGGTCTGGCCGTAACTGGGCGTTTTCGCCGATTTGCTCTGCTTCACTGGGTTGCTGGGCGTCAGCGGGAATGGTTCGCTTACGCGCGACGATAAACTGCATGCAGCCCAGCGCCGGCAAATGCGTGCTCAACAAGACGCCCCCCTGCCGCGCCCAGGGCAGCACCTGAAAACCGCCGTAGCAGAGCACTTCAAAGTTCAGCAGCGACAGCCAGTCGAGCTGGCGCATCATGGTGAACATCCGGCTGTTGTAAGGCGGCGTCCGGCGCAGCACCGGTACCAGCTTACGCAGGCCCATCAGGCTCAGCGGATTGAATCCGCTCAGTACCAGCCAGCCGTCATCAATCAGCACGCGATCGGCTTCGCGCAGCAGACGGTGCGGATCGCTGCACCAGGGCAGCGTGTGTGCGAGCAAACACGCATCAACGGATTTTTCCGCAAACGGCAGATGAACGTTGCGCTGGCGTTCACCTGAACAGCCCATCCGCCCTCCAGCGCCGACGTTGACCTGATGCGAGATAGCGCAGCTTTCGGTATTGATTTCCGCGCTGAGATTGCCAATCTTAAGCAGGTGAAAGCCATACATTTTCGCCGAGCCAGGGCTTCAGCTGTTGCTCTAACGCTTCGCGATAGTATTCACCCCAGGGCAATTCCGCCCAACGTGCGCGGCGCGAGTCAGGATTTGGGGTGTCTTTGCCGGTTTCATCTCAACACATTTTCCTTTCGCCACGCTATTAGAGGTAATGTATGAATCTTATCAGTATTCCCGCTTTTCAGGACAATTACATCTGGGTTTTGGTGGACGATGAACGTCGATGCGTCATTGTCGATCCCGGAGAATCCGCCCCCGTACTGCGCGCAATAAAAGAGAACGGCTGGCAGCCGGAAGCCATTCTGTTGACGCATCACCATCACGATCACACGGGCGGCGTGCCTGAACTGCGCGCCCACTTTCCGCATCTTGTGGTTTACGGACCGGCAGGAGGCACAAGATAAGGGACTCACGCAAGTAGTCGAAGAAGGCGAAAAAATCCTCATACGTGAGTGGGAGTTTTCCGTATTTGCTACACCGGGTCACACTTTGGGACATCTGTGTTTCTACAGTAAGCCTTATCTTTTTTGCGGCGACACGCTGTTCTCCGGAGGCTGCGGAAGACTGTTTGAAGGCACACCAGCACAAATGTATCAGTCTTTTCAAGAGCTTAATCAACTCCCTGCCGATACCGTTATTTGTTGCGCGCATGAGTATACATTAGGAAATATGAAGTTTGCTGTCAGCCTGTTGCCTGAGGATCGAGCGATTCAGGATTATTATCACAAAGTGAAGGAGTTACGTGCAAAAAATCAAAAAACACTCCCCGTAATTCTGAAAAACGAGCGCCAAATTAATTTATTTTTACGAACAGATGATATTGATTTAATTAATAAAATTAACCAAGAAACAAATTTGCAACAACCAGAACAGCGATTTGCATGGTTACGGGCAAAGAAAGATAACTTCAGATAATTGCGGGTTGCCTTTTCAAAATTTCGCCGTTATCATCGCTCGTCTTTTAAGCAACTATTGACACACACATGAAGGCAAAAGCGATATTACTCGCCTCTGTCCTGCTTGTAGGTTGCCAGTCGTCCAGGCAGGACGGCAGCAACGTACAACAGCACGCACAGAGCCTTTCTGCAGCTGGTCAAGGGGAAGCAGGGAAGTTTGCAAGTTCGGCGCGCTGGATGGACGATGGAACATCTTTCGCGCAGGATCAAGACTTGTGGACCTCCATTGGCGACGAGCTAAAGATGGGAATTCCGGAAAATACCCGGATTCGCGAACAGAAACAGAAGTATTTAAGTAATAAGAGCTATCTCCACGATGTAACGTTACGGGCAGAGCCGTATATGTACTGGATAGCCGGGCAAGTTAAGAAACGTAACATGCCTATGGAGCTGGTACTCCTACCCATAGTGGAGAGCGCTTTTGACCCACACGCGACGTCTGGCGCCAATGCCGCAGGCATTTGGCAGATCATTCCGAGCACCGGGCGAAACTATGGTCTGAAACAGACCCGCAACTATGATGCGCGTCGCGATGTTGTCGCTTCAACGACAGCCGCTCTCGACATGATGCAACGTCTGAACAAGATGTTTGACGGCGACTGGCTGTTAACGGTCGCAGCGTACAATAGCGGCGAAGGTCGTGTACTGAAGGCAATGAAAGCGAATAAAGCACGGGGTAAATCCACCGATTTTTGGTCGCTCTCACTGCCACAGGAAACAAAGATTTACGTACCGAAAATGCTGGCACTGAGCGATATTCTCAAGAACAGCAAGCGTTACGGTGTGCAACTGCCAACACCAGACGAAAGTCGTGCACTGGCGCGTGTTCGCCTCAGCAATCCGGTTGATATTCAACAGGTTGCTGATATGACGGGTATGTCGGTAAGTAAACTGAAAACCTTTAATGCTGGCGTTAAAGGCTCAACCCTGGGGGCAAGTGGCCCGCAGTATGTAATGGTTCCGCAGAAACATGCTGAGCAGTTACGTGAGTCTTTAGCTTCGGGTGAAATCGCCGCCGTTCAGTCAACGCTGATCGCGGATGCCTCATCAGTCTAACAGCCGCAGTAGCTATAAGGTTCGTTCAGGTGATACGCTTTCGGGCATTGCATCACGTCTTGGCGTGATGCGAAAGATCTGCAGCAGTGGAATAATCTGCGCGGATCGGGCTTGAAAGTGGGTCAGAATCTGACGGTTGGCAGCAAAGCTGGCAGCGTCGCAGCGCTGGCCAACAACAGCGATAGCATTACCTATCGCGTGCGTAAGGGTGATTCGCTGTCCAGTATCGCAAAACGTCACGGCGTGAACATCAAAGATGTGATGCGCTGGAACAATGATACTGACAATCTGAAACCAGGCGACCAGCTGACGCTGTTTGTGAAGAACAGCGCGACGCCAGACTCCTGATAACACGATCGAAAGATAAAAAGGCACCGATTCCCCTCGGTGCCTTTTTTGTTTATCCCGCTTTTTGCGCTTCCCGCAGTCCGAGCACACTCCCGCGTATCAACGCTCGTTATCTTCGTTTCGCCGCGCACCGCCTGAGCGGTCGGTGGATTGAGCAGGATGCGGCTCGCGCGTGAATCTTCGCTTTGGCGTGCAGCACTTGGCTGTAACGGGGGTTTAGCCGGTTCGCCGGGACTGAATTCGACTAGTAGAGGGTTGTGATCGGAGGCGCGCGTCACCAGCACGGAGGCATCGTGCACGCTCAACCCACGATAGAAGACAAAATCGAGAGGACGACCAAAGGCTTTTTTGCGCTGGTCATCGCTAAAACGAACTTCACGCAGCGACATTTCGCGCGCAAAGCGATACAGCGCATTCATGCGCGGACGGCTCCAGGCATTGAAATCGCCGGCCATAATGATGGGCCCGCTGTGATGCGCTATCTGATCGCCAATCGGAAGTAACTGCTTACTGTACACATCCACGCCCAGGCTGAAGTTCACCGCGTGGATATTCACGACCATCAGCATTCGGGTATCCGGCAGCGGATAGACCGTCACCAGCGCCGATTTCGCCAGGCGCAGAATAGGCTCACGTTCGCGCAGTGGACAACAATAGACCGGATGTGCTGCTGAAAGCGTCATCACGCCCGAGGGGTGTTGAGGCAGAACAAAGGCGGGTACCTGGTCGGCGGCAAGATAGTTAGTGGTAGCAAACCGAACCAGCTCAGGCGTGGTTTGCGCCTCCTGGAGCAGAACCAGATGGGCATCTTTGCCAAAATTCTTGAGTACCGATAACCACTCCGCACGCTGCTGCTTAAAGATATTCCACACCAGTACACGGATTTTTTCATCGCTGCTTAACGGTGTGCCGGCGGGTAATGCCTGGCTTATGCTCGCAAATGACCCCGGAGGCAAGATCCTCTCCGCGGGCATTCCGGCTACATAACGCATGGCATAGGTATTTTTTCGCACTTTTGGAAACAGCCTGGCTGATTAACATGACTACAACGGTTCGGAAACGGCTGTTTACTGTTATAGGGACTTTAGGGCGGGGTTTCAATTGCTGTTATTGATTGTCGGAATTCGCCTCACAGTCTTGTAACGGCAATTTCTGAGACCCGCCATGCGGCAGGCTTTTGTGTGGCTTATCCAATGATGTACGCGCGACGCGGGCGGGTTTATCAAGACGTCCGCTCAGGCCAATCAGCAGGAAAGCCACCAGGACAATCACCGCGCCAATCCATGGCGTCTGGGTTAATCCGAAATGTTCCACGGTTTGCCCACCAATGATGGAGCCCAGCGCGATACCAATATTAAAAGCGGCAATATTCAGGCCGGAAGCCACATCCACCGCATTGGGCGTATAAAGCTCGGCTTTCTGTACAACGTAGACCTGAAGCCCGGGCACATTACCAAAGGCGAAGATCCCCATGACCAGCACGGTGACCAGCGCGGCGTACTGTATGCCGAAGCCGTGAACTGGAAAATCATCAACAGAACGACCAGCGCGGCGAAGATGAATTTCAGCGCCGGTACCGCACCATGCTTATCCGCAAGCTTGCCGCCCCAGATATTGCCAATCGCAACGGAAATACCGTATCCCAGCAAAATCCAGCTCACGGCATTGGGGGAGAAGCCCGCCAGGTCCTGCATCATCGGCGCGAGGAAGGTGAAGGCGGTGAATACGCCACCATAGCCCAGCGCCGTAACCGCGTAGATGATCAGCAAACGCGGATGCGTGAGCACCTTCAGCTGATCGCTCAGGCTGGCGCTGGCCCGGCCAGGAATATTCGACGGCACCAGCAGCAGGCTGGTCACCAGGGCAATGACGCCCAGTAAGGAGACGGCCAGGAACGTTTCACGCCAGCCGAAGTGTTGTCCGATAAACGTGCCCAACGGTACGCCCGTGACGAGTGCAACGGTCAGCCCACCGAACATGATCGCAATGGCGGAGGCCGCTTTCTCTTTGGGTACCAGGCTGGTTGCAATAGTGGAACCAATCGAGAAGAACACCCCGTGTGCAAGGCCGGTCAACAGACGAGCGATGACCAGCGTGGTGTAGTCCGGCGCCTGCCAGGCCAGCACGTTGCCGGCGGTGAACAGCACCATTATGCAACTAACAGCTGCTTACGCGGAAAGCGTCCGGTCAGGGCCGTCAGCACGGGGGCACCGACGGCAACGCCCAGGGCATAGATGGACACCAGCAATCCGGCGGAGGGCAACGAGATCGCAAGCTGGTTAGCAATGGTGGGAACCAGCCCCACGATAACAAATTCGGTCGTGCCAATTGCAAAGGCACTGATCGTCAGGCAAGAAGCGCCAGTGGCATAAAATACTCCGTATCATCAGGATTAAGATGACAGGCAGTATGCGCCAGTGCTTAAATAACAAAAATGGTCAAAATATCAATAGAATTTTGCGGGTGGTGCAACAATGAAAGCAACGTCGGAAGAGCTGACAATCTTTGTCGCCGTCGTCGAAAGCGGCAGCTTTAGCCGCGCGGCCGAACAGCTGGGGCAGGCTAACTCAGCCATTAGCCGCTCGGTAAAAAAGCTGGAGATGAAGCTTGGGGTGAGCCTGCTCAACCGAACGACGCGGCAGCTGAGCCTGACGGAAGAAGGAGAGCGTTATTTTCGCCGCGTGCAGTCGGTACTGCAGGAGATGGCCGCAGCGGAGACCGAGATTATGGAAGCCCCGGCAGCACGCCGCGTGGGTTGCTGCGCATTGATGCGGCCACGCCGGTGGTGCTTCACTTTCTGATGCCGCTGATTAAACCTTTCCGCGAACGCTATCCGGAGATGACGCTCTCTCTGGTCTCCTCAGAGACGTTTATCAACCTCATCGAGCGTAAAGTGGATGTGGCTATCCGGGCGGGAACGCTGACCGATTCAAGCTTGCGTGCCCGCCCTCTGTTTGCCAGCTACCGAAAAATTATCGCGTCGCCAGAGTATATTGCTGAACATGGTAAACCGGAGACGGTTGAAGAACTGAAGCAGCATCTGTGCCTGGGCTTTACGGAGCCGGTATCGCTGAACACCTGGCCTGTCGCCTGCCATGATGGTCAACTTCATGAAATTACTTGCGGATTGTCGTCTAACAGCGGGGAAACGCTGAAGCAGCTGTGCCTTAAGGCAATGGTATCGCCTGCTTGTCAGACTATATGATTGATAAGGAGATTGCGCGAGGTGAACTGGTGGAGTTGATGGCCGATAAGACGCCTGCCGGTCGAAATGCCTTTTAGCGCGGTGTATTACAGTGACAGAGCGGTGAGTACGCGCATTCGTGCCTTTATTGATTTTCTGAGTGAACATATAAAAACAGCTCCCGGAGGAGCTGTGTCAGGGTTCAGGTTACAGAGGGTGGGTCAAACTTAATCCCAGTGAGGAGCTAAGCCTTCCGGGCTGACCAGGCGATCGTTGCACTCCAGGGCTGCGATCGCTTTTTTATCGTCAGCATCCAGGATGAAGATCCGTTGCCAACAGGTTGCTCGCCAGGTTTTCACGTTTAGTTGAAGATGGGATCACGGCATAACCTTCACCCATTGCCCATGCCAGAATAACCTGCGCGGCAGTCGCGTTATGTTTCTCCGCGATACGCGTAATCACTTCATCTTTCAGCGCTTTACCATAGGCCAGCGTCATGTATGAGGTGATGTGGATCCCGTGCTGTTTTGCCCAGTCCACGACTTTGCGGTTTTGCAGGTACGGAGACAGTTCAATCTGGTTGGTCGCAATATTTTCTGCGCCTACAGCGGCAATGGCTTTTTCCATCAGCGGGATCGTGAAGTTGGAGATCCCAATTTCGCGGGTTAAGCCCTGCTTTTTCGCTTCCAGCAGCGCCTGCATGAATTCTTCCACGGAGACGGCATCGTTTGGTGATGGCCAGTGGATCAGCGTCAGATCGACGTAGTCAGTACGCAGTTTTTTCAGGCTTTCTTTCAGGCTTGGGATCAGCTTGTCTTTGCTGAGATTCTCAATCCAGATTTTCGTGGTAATGAACAGCTCATTACGCGGTACACCGCTCTCTTCGAGAGCTTGTCCAACGGCAGCTTCGTTTTCATAGATCTGCGCCGTATCAACTGCGCGATAGCCCAGTTCGAGTGCGGTTTTAACTGATGCGATAACAACGTCGTCTTTCAGGCGGAAAGTGCCCAGACCAAATGCAGGGAGAGTCATAATTTTCCTCAATCGTTATGTTCGTAAACTGAGGACGATTATCGCTGGCGGCGTTATAGAGAAAAAGATCGCTAAAACGCAGAGGATTTTTGCTGATTTCGCAATAATTAAACGTCAGATAAGAAAAAAGCCCTGAGCGTTAGAACTCAGGGCTTTTA
>JBCNOY010000006.1:0-31083 GCA_039593615.1 Enterobacterales bacterium
GGCCGCCGAGGAATGACAAGCGGAAAAATGCATTTTTATTTCAACCGCTCATCTTTTCACCAGAAAGGCTATTTTTGGTGCTTTTTAATCTCTTTTGGCAGCTCGGCCAGACTATTAATCACCCAATCCGCTGCCGCTTTCTCAGCTTCTGGCGTCACAGGCTTGCCGGTGCGCACTAATATTTTGGTCCCTACACCTGCTGCTGCAGCTGCCTGCATATCTTCCAGTTTATCGCCCACCATATAAGAAGCCGCCATATCAATGTGCAGGAACTCCTGCGCAGAGATCAACATCCCCGGATGCGGCTTACGGCAATCACAGGTCTGACGATACTCTTCTACGGTTCCCTGCGGGTGATGCGGACAATAGTAGATGCCGTCGAGATCCACACCGCGATCGGCCAGCGACCAGTCCATCCACTCCGTCAGCGTTTCTCAAACTGCGCTTCGGTAAATTTACCGCGTGCAATACCGGACTGGTTCGTCACCACCACCAGCGCATAGCCCATCTCTTTCAGCTGGCGCATGGCATCTATTACGCCCTCGATAAACTCGAACTCATCAATCTCATGGACATAACCGTGATCCACATTAATAGTGCCGTCACGATCGAGAAAAATTGCGGGTACTGATTTTGCCACCGGTTTGCTCCTGAAAAAGGCATGTTCGACTAGTATCTCATGAATCGCAGCGCAATAAAGTGCTCATCGTACAGAGTTGGATTGATTTAGACGTCTGGATGCCTTAACATCCGTTTTGTTTACGGTCATCACCCGTATCTGGCAGAAGAAAATGCCACGGCTAACTTACATACGATAAAAATAATCTAATGATTAAACTTTCCAATATCACCAAAGTGTTCCAGCAGGGGAACCGAACCATTCAGGCGCTGAACAACGTCAGCCTGCATGTTCCTGCTGGTCAAATTTATGGCGTCATTGGCGCATCGGGTGCAGGTAAAAGCACGCTGATCCGTTGTGTTAACCTGCTTGAGCGCCCAACCCAGGGCAGCGTAGAAGTTGGCGGCCAGGAACTTACCGCCCTTTCAGAGAAAGAACTCACCAAAGCGCGTCGTCAGATTGGCATGATCTTCCAGCACTTTAACCTGCTGGCCTCCCGCACCGTGTTCGGCAACGTTGCCTTACCGCTGGAGCTGGATAACACGCCGAAAGAAGAAGTGAAGCGTCGCGTCACCGAGCTGCTCGACCTCGTGGGTCTGGGCGACAAACATGACAGCTACCCGGCAAATCTGTCCGGCGGGCAAAAACAGCGCGTGGCCATTGCCCGTGCGCTGGCCAGCAATCCGAAGGTGCTGCTGTGCGATGAAGCCACCAGCGCACTGGATCCGGCAACCACGCGTTCGATTCTGGAACTGCTGAAAGACATCAACCGTCGCCTGGGCCTGACGATCCTCCTGATTACCCACGAGATGGATGTGGTGAAACGCATCTGCGACTGCGTGGCGGTCATCAGCAACGGTGAACTGATCGAGCAGGACACGGTAAGTGAAGTGTTCTCGCATCCGAAAACGCCGCTGGCCCAGCAGTTCATTCAGTCCACGCTGCATCTGGATATTCCGGAAGATTATCTGGAGCGTTTGAAAACCGAACCCGCAGCTGACAGCGTCCCGATGCTGCGCATGGAGTTCACCGGTCAGTCCGTTGATGCGCCGCTGCTGTCCGAAACCGCGCGTCGCTTCAACGTGAACAACAACATTATCAGCGCGCAGATGGATTACGCCGGTGGCGTGAAGTTCGGCATCATGCTGACGGAAATGCACGGCACACAAGAAGAAACCCAGGCCGCCATTGCCTGGCTGCAAGAACATCACGTAAAAGTAGAGGTACTGGGTTATGTCTGAGGCGATGATGTGGCTGCTGGTTCGCGGCGTTTGGGAAACGCTGGCAATGACCTTTGTCTCTGGCTTCTTTGGTTTTGTGATTGGCCTGCCGGTCGGCGTGTTGCTGTACGTGACGCGTCCGGGTCAAATCATTGAGAACGCGAAGCTGTACCGTACGCTCTCTGCGCTGGTGAACATCTTCCGTTCCATCCCGTTCATTATTCTGCTGGTGTGGATGATTCCGTTTACCCGCGTGATCGTCGGAACCTCTATCGGTCTGCAGGCGGCCATCGTTCCGCTGACCGTGGGCGCTGCGCCGTTTATCGCCCGTATGGTGGAAAACGCCCTGCTGGAGATCCCAACCGGTTTGATTGAAGCTTCCCGCGCGATGGGTGCCACGCCGATGCAGATCGTCCGCAAAGTGCTGCTGCCGGAAGCGCTGCCGGGGCTGGTGAATGCGGCAACCATTACGCTGATCACCCTGGTGGGTTATTCCGCAATGGGCGGTGCCGTAGGCGCGGGCGGTTTGGGTCAGATTGGTTACCAGTACGGCTATATTGGATATAACGCTACCGTGATGAATACCGTTCTGGTATTGCTGGTTGTTCTGGTTTATTTAATCCAGTTCTCTGGCGATCGCATCGTCCGGGCTGTTACGCATAAATAACGTTACACACAACACAAACTCTACGAGTTAAGGATAAAACATGGCGTTTAAATTAAAGACCTTTCGCAGCAGTAGGCGCGCTGATCGGCTCTCTGGCACTGGTGGGTTGCGGTCAGGACGAAAAAGATCCAAACCACATTAAAGTGGGCGTTATCGTGGGTGCAGAACAGCAGGTTGCGGAAGTTGCTCAGAAAGTGGCGAAAGAGAAATATGGCCTGGACGTTGAGCTGGTGACCTTCAACGATTACGTGCTGCCGAACGAAGCGCTGAGCAAAGGCGATATCGACGCGAACGCCTTCCAGCACAAGCCATACCTGGATCAGCAGATCAAAGATCGCGGCTACAAACTGGTGCCGGTCGGCAACACCTTCGTTTATCCGATTGCCGGTTACTCTAAGAAAATCAAATCGCTGGACGAACTGCAGCCGGGCTCTCAGGTCGCCGTGCCTAACGACCCAACCAACCTTGGTCGTTCCCTGCTGCTGCTGCAGAAAGTGGGCCTGATCAAACTGAAAGACGGTGTTGGCCTGCTGCCAACCGTTCTGGACGTCACCGAGAACCCGAAAAACCTGAAGATTGTTGAGCTGGAAGCACCGCAGCTGCCACGTTCTCTGGACGATCCGCAGATTGCTCTGGCCGTGATCAACACCACTTACGCCAGCCAGATTGGCCTGACGCCGGCCAAAGACGGTATCTTCGTTGAAGATAAAGACTCCCCGTACGTTAACCTGATCGTTACCCGCGAAGACAACAAAGACGCGGAAAACGTGAAGAAATTCGTTCAGGCTTATCAGTCAGACGAAGTTTACGAAGCCGCCAACAAAGTCTTTAACGGCGGCGCTGTGAAAGGCTGGTAATTATCCCTTTCATGCGGTGCAGGGCGGCTTCGGCCGCCCTTTCTATTTCAGCATGTGGCAGCTGACTTGTTATTTCTGGTCGTCCTTGATTCAATATCTGACGTTTTGATTATCCATTGAGGAAATATTATGCGTGCTTTACCGATCTGTCTTTTAGCACTCATGCTGAGCGGCTGTTCTATGCTAAGCAGATCTCCCGTTAAGCAGTTGCTCCCGTCTCGCCCGCAGCAATCAACCAGCGAACCTCAGCGCAAACCGAAAGTGGTTCGCCCTGCGCCGGTTCGCATTATCACGAAAGCAGACGAACTCGTCGGTAAACCGTTCCGTGAACTGGGCGAAGTGAGCGGCGAATCCTGTCAGGCGACCAATCAGGACTCACCACCGAATATTCCGACAGCGCGTAAACGCATGCAGATTAATGCCGCAAAAATGAAAGCCAACGCGGTCCTGCTGCACAGCTGTGAAGTCACCAGCGGCACGCCGGGCTGCTACCGTCAGGCGGTTTGCATCGGTTCTGCGCTGAACATCACGGCGAAATGAGTGCATTTCAGTTCGAGCAGATAGGCGTTATCCACTCTCCTTATAAAGAGAAGTTCGCCGTCCCCCGCCAGCCCGGTCTGGTCACCAGCGGGACGCGGTGAGCTTCACCTGATTGCGCCTTACAATCAGGCCGATGCGGTACGCGGCCTCGAGGCGTTCAGCCATTTGTGGGTGGTGTTCGTGTTTCACCAGACGATGGAAGGCGGCTGGCGTCCTACCGTGCGCCCGCCGCGTCTTGGCGGCAATGCGAGAATGGGCGTGTTTGCCACGCGCTCGACCTTTCGCCCCAACCCGGTCGGCATGTCGCTGGTTGAACTGAAAGGCATACGCTGCCAGAAAGATCAGGTGATACTTGAGTTAGGTAGCCTGGACCTGGTCGACGGCACGCCGGTGATCGACATCAAACCCTATTTGCCCTTCGCCGAAGCCCTTCCGGACGCGCGTGCAAGCTATGCCCAGGACGCACCACAGGCGGATATGCCGGTGTATTTTACCCCTGAGCTCGCCTCGCAGCTCGGTCAACTGGAGAAACGCTATCCTCGCTTACGGGATTTCATCACCGAAGTGCTGGCACAGGACCCGCGTCCGGCCTATCGTAAAGAAGAGGAAGCAGGCAAAACGTACGCCGTCTGGCTGCTGGATTTTAACGTTCGCTGGCGCGTCACCGGGGCAGGTTTTGAAGTGTTTGCCCTTGAACCCAGGTAATTTTGTTCTCCTCTCTTTTGGCATCTTTGCCACACTGGTAAACTAAACCACTTTTTTTGTGTCAGGCTGGTGTTTCAGCCTGTTCCAATCGTCGAAATGGAACCGTAACAACATGCGTACTAGCCAATATCTGCTCTCCACTCTGAAGGAGACGCCTGCCGACGCCGAAGTGATCAGCCATCAGCTGATGCTGCGCGCCGGGATGATCCGCAAGCTGGCCTCCGGGTTATACACCTGGCTGCCGACCGGCGTGCGCGTCCTGAAAAAAGTCGAAAACATCGTGCGTGAAGAGATGAACAACGCCGGTGCGATCGAGGTGTCCATGCCGGTGGTTCAGCCCGCCGACCTGTGGCAGGAGAGCGGCCGTTGGGAGCAATATGGCCCTGAACTGCTGCGCTTTGTCGATCGCGGCGAGCGTCCGTTCGTTCTCGGCCCGACGCATGAAGAAGTCATTACCGACCTGATCCGTAACGAGCTGAGCTCCTACAAACAGCTGCCGCTGAACTTCTTCCAGATCCAGACCAAGTTCCGCGACGAAGTTCGCCCGCGTTTCGGCGTGATGCGTTCTCGCGAATTCCTGATGAAAGATGCCTACTCTTTCCATACCTCTCAGGAATCCCTGCAGGAGACTTACGACGCAATGTACGCGCGCCTACAGCAAAATCTTCACCCGCATGGGTCTGGATTTCCGCGCTGTGCAGGCCGATACCGGCTCCATCGGCGGTAGCGCCTCCCATGAGTTCCAGGTGCTGGCGCAGAGCGGTGAAGACGATGTGATCTTCTCTGACTCCTCGATTACGCGGCCAACATCGAGTTTGCAGAAGCGCTGGCACCAAAAGAACCGCGTGCTGCGGCAACGCAGGAGATGACGCTGGTTGATACGCCAAACGCGAAAACCATCGCCGAGCTGGTTGAGCAGTTCCATCTGCCGGTCGAAAAAACCGTGAAAACGCTGCTGGTGAAAGCCACCGAAGGGAGCGGCCACCCGCTGGTTGCCCTGCTGGTGCGTGGCGATCACGAGCTGAACGAAGTGAAAGCCGAGAAGCTGCCGCAGGTCGCCAGCCCGCTGACGTTCGCCACGGAAGCGGAAATCCGCGCCGTCGTCAATGCTGGTCCAGGTTCTCTCGGTCCGGTCAATCTGCCGGTGCCGGTGGTTGTTGACCGCACCGTAGCCGCGATGAGCGACTTCTCCGCTGGTGCGAACATCGACGGTAAACACTACTTCGGCATCAACTGGGATCGCGACGTGCCGACGCCGGAAGTGGCTGACATCCGTAACGTGGTCGCAGGCGATCCAAGCCCGGACGGTCAGGGTACCCTGATGATCAAGCGCGGCATCGAAGTGGGTCACATCTTCCAGCTGGGCACCAAATACTCGGACGCGCTGAACGCCGCCGTTCAGGGTGAAGATGGCCGTAACCAGATCCTGACCATGGGCTGCTACGGTATCGGGGTGACGCGCGTGGTGGCTGCGGCGATCGAGCAGAACTACGACGAGCGCGGCATCATCTGGCCGGACAGCCATCGCGCCGTTCCAGGTTGCGATTCTGCCGATGAACATGCACAAGTCTTACCGCGTGCAGGAGCTGGCCGAAAAGCTGTACGCCGAGCTGCGCGCGCAGGGCATCGAAGTGCTGATGGATGACCGTAAAGAGCGTCCGGGCGTGATGTTTGCCGATATGGAACTGATCGGTATCCCGCACACCGTCGTGATCGGCGACCGCAACCTCGACAGCGACGAGATTGAATACAAATACCGTCGCAGCGGCGAGAAACAGATGATCAAGCAGCACGACATCGTCGACTTCCTCAGCCGCGCCCTCAACAAGTAATCCCCTGACGCCTCCTGCCGGAGGCGTTTTTTTTAGCGTAGCTTGCCGCGCAGCGCCTTCACATTGCTGCGTCGTGATTTACCTTCCAGCCGCCGCTCTCTGGACGCCCGCGTCGGGCGCGTCGCGCGGCGCACTTTCTCCACCGTTGTCAGCTCGCGTATCAGGTTGATCAGCCGCTGCAGCGCCGCTTCGCGGTTCATCTCCTGACTGCGATACTCCTGCGCTTTGATAATCACCACGCCATCGGCGCTGATCAAATGGTGGTTCGCCTCCAGCAGCCGCTGTTTATAAAACGGCGGTAGCGACGAGGCGTGAATATCGAAGCGCAGATGGATAGCGGTCGACGTCTTATTGACGTGCTGGCCGCCCGCGCCCTGAGCGCGAATGGCACTGAGCTCCACTTCATTGTCCGCAATTGAAACACTACGTGACAGCACAATCATCTGCCACCTGCCGTTATCAGCGCGGTTGTATCCGGAAATAACCTGTTCATCAACTTAACCTTTTGTGCGCCGCCAGTCTGGCTGAGACCAGTGCTGGCTGTCACTTTTTGCCCTTTCTTTGCCACCTTCCCTGCGCCCCCTGGCTGATTTCCAGCGAACCCCTGTGATATAGTCGCATATCAACCAGAGTATTGATGCTCTGCTGAGGAGGTGTATGTGCAAAAGTATTGTGAGTTAGTTCGCCAGAAGTATGCCGGGATTGGCAGCGGCGACCTGGGGTATGTGCCAGACGCGATCGGATGCGCACTGAAAGCACTCAATGATATTGCCGCTAATTCTGCGCTAAACTCTTCTGTCAGGGAACAGGCAGCGTATGCCGCTGCAAACTTATTGGTGAGCGACTATGTTGACGAATGAAGCCTACAAACCCATCAACTGTGATGACTACGACAACCTCGAGCTCGCCTGTACCAAACACTGGACGCTGTCGCTGGAGCTCAAAAACGGCGACCAGCTGAAAGCGAAAGCCGTGGACATGGTCTCACGTAAAAACGTCGAGTATCTTGCGGTCGACCTCTCCGGTGAAACGCGCGAGCTGCGTCTCGACCACATCGCCAGCTTCAGCCATCCTGAGCTGGGCACCGTTATCGTCAGCGAAGACGAATAATCTCTCCCCGGGCGGGAAAGCTATTCCCGCCCACCTCGCTTAAGGCTGCAGCGAAGCGTAGTACGCCGCTAAATCATCCATATCCTGATCGCTCAACCCGGCCACAAAGGCTTTCATCACCTCTGCCTGACCGCCACTGCGCTCGCCTTTTTTGTAGGCCTGCAGCGAATGCAGCAGGTAAGGTGCATGCTGCCCGGCCAGATTAGGGTAAAGCGGCACCGCGCTCTTACCTTCCGCGCCATGGCATGCCATACAGCTGGCGGCTTTCTGCGCGCCAGCCTTGACGTCGCCCTGCGCAAACGCCGGCAGCGCAGCAGCCAGTAGCGCCGCGACAATCCACTGTTTCATCATTGCTGTTCCTTTTTAGGGTGTTGACCAGATCGCCTGCCAGCCTTGCGTCTCGCCCGCCGCGCCTGCGCGGGTGACAAACAGCCCCGGCGCAGCAATCAGCGTCTGGTTGTAGTAAATCAACGGAATGCGTTCGCGCTGCCACGGCGGGACGCCCAGCTCCTGCCACAGTTTTTTCATTTCGCGACCACCAGCCCGCCCGACAACATGGTGATAGCCGTGGGCCTGAAAGCGCACAATAACCTGTTCATTCCCCGCCGGCTGGCGCAGTTCCGCCTGCGCCAGGCTGGCGCGTAGTTCACCCAGCCCATCAGGCAAAATTAATGGCTGCGTCAGCGGCTGCCAGGTTAGCGAGTGCTGACTCAGTGAGTGCTGTCCCGGTAGCCAGTAAAGCAGCTCCCGGTAGCGCCGCAGTTCGTGCATGCCAAAGCGCAGACACGGCTGCGCATCTTCACGGCTGTGCATCACCTCGTCGGTAATGCGCTGCAGCGCGTCGCGCGCAGGCATTGCGCCACCGCGTTCGCCAATCCAGCGCCGCAGCAGCGCGTGCCGTCGCGCCTCGCTACAGGCCAGCAGCGGCGGGAAATGCAGTGCGCCCTGGGCATCGGTCAGTTGCGCCAGCTGCTCGCTGAGCAGCTCATCCAGCAGTTGCTCCTGCTCACCGCACAGCGCTGCGCTGCGGGCACTGGCCGCGCTGAAGTGCGGCCAGCGCGCCTGCAGCAGCGGCAGCACGTCCTGGCGCAGGAAATTGCGATCGTAGCGACGGTCAGCGTTGCTCTCATCGTCAATCCAGTCCAGCTGGTGCCCGACAGCGTAAGCTTCCAGCTGCTGACGGCTGAGGTTGAGCAACGGGCGCAGATGCCAGTGGCCGTTAACCTGCCGCTGCTGCGGCATCGCCGCCAGACCCGCCGGACCACTGCCGCGTTTCAGCGCCAGCAGCAGCGTTTCAGCCTGGTCATCGAGGTGCTGAGCAGTAAGTAAGTACTCACCGGGTTGCAGGTGTGTGAATAACGCCTGATAGCGCGCCGTGCGGGCTGCGGCTTCGATCCCACCGGCGCGAGCGTCCACCTGCACGCGCAGCACCTCGCAGGGAATGTGCCACTGCTGACACTGCTGCTGGCAGTGCGCCGCCCAGCGATCGGCGTTGGGGCTTAAACCATGATGCACGTGTAATGCGCGCACGTGCAGCTGCGGCTGCTGGCGTTGCCAGTTCACTAACTGATGCAGCAGAACGCTGGAATCGAGCCCGCCGCTGAATGCCAGCACGCAGCGGGCATCGGCTGGCAGCAGCGCAGCAAGATGAGAAAAGGACATGCACGCATTCCGTTGAGGTGAACCGCCGGATTGCGGCTCACTGCGCGCGCTATTTTACGCCTGATACAGCTCCAGCGGCAAACCATCCGGATCGGGGAAGAAGGTGCAGGCTTTACCGGTGAGAGCATCGATGCGGATCGGCTCGCACACCACGCCCTTTTCTGCCAGCGCGGCAACCGACTGTTCGACATCATCCACACAAAACGCCAGATGGCGCAGCCCGCACGCTTCCGGCCCGCTGACGCGCGGCGGCGGCGCAGGAAACGAGAACAGCTCAATGGTATAGACGCCATTAAGGCCAAGATCGCCTTTCCATGAGTCGCGCTCAGCGCGATAGTATTCACCCAGCAGCTCAAAGCCCAGCACGTCGCAGTAAAACGCCTTACTGCGCTGATAATCGGTGGCAATAATGGCGATGTGGTGGATCTGTTTTATCTGCAGCATAGCGGCTCCGAAAGTATTCTGAGCCGCTTAGCCTACGTGCCCGGCGCGGCGCTGAAAAGAGGCAATTATCTGAAGTTAGCGCGCAGGCTCGTCGCGCAGCACGCGCACCAGATAGCGCCCGTCCTCCGTCAGTTTGGCACCGTGGATATCGGTTTCAAAGCCCGGATAGTGGCGCCCGATCGAACAGAGCATCAGCAGGAAATCGAGCACCGCCCGGCTCTCTTCGGTAATCATCTCACCCGGCATCACCAGCGGCACGCCCGGCGGATAAGGCAGGATCATGTTGGCCGATACCCGCCCGACCAGATTTTCAAGCTCCACGGTTTCCACCTCCCCCTGCACCTGCCGCTGCCACGCCTGGTGCGGCGTCAACTTCATCTCCGGCAGCACATCGAACGCCTGCAGCATCAGACGCGGCAGATCGTGCTGACGGATCAGCCTGATGGATCCCCTGCGCCAGATCCTGAATGCGCATATTGCGGTAGAAGTCAGGATCCTCCGCATAGAGATCCGGCAGCATGTTCTTCACCCGCAGGTTGAGATCGTAGGCGCGCTTGAACTCCATCAGCCCGCGCAGCAGCCCCATCGCCCGGGTTTTATCGATGCCAATGCTGAACAGGAACAGCAGGTTATACGGCCCGGTCTTCTCCACCACCACGCCACGTTCATCGAGGAATTTCGCCACCAGCGCGGCCGGAATCCCCTCCTCCGCTCATCTTGCCCTGCTCGTCCATGCCCGGCGTCAGGATCGTCACTTTGACCGGGTCGAGGAACATATGGTCGCTATCGGCATCCCGGAAACCATGCCAGTCTTCGCCGGGCGAGACCGGCCAGCATTCCGCCTCATCAATCTCTTCCGGCTGCCAGATATCAAAGAACCAGCCGTCGCCCTCCTCGCTCAGCCGCTGCACCTCTTGGCGAAAATGCAGCGCGCGCTCCACCGAGCGGTTGATCAGGCGCTTGCCCGGATTGCCGCGCAGCATCGCCGCGGCCGTTTCGATCGACGCCACCAGCGGATAGCTCGGCGAGGTGGTGGTGTGCATCATAAAGGCTTCGTTGAAGGTGTCTTCGTCGTACTCGCCTTTGATATGAATCAGCGAAGCCTGCGAGAACGCCGCCAGCATTTTGTGCGTCGACTGCGTTTCGAAGAACACTTTACCCGGCACGCGCTCGCCGCTCATGCCGCTTTTGCCGGCGTAAATCGGGTGGAAATTGGTGTACGGCACCCAGGCGGAATCGAAGTGGATCGACGGCACGTCCAGCGTCTTTTTGATCCAGTCCGTGTTGTACAGCAGACCGTCATAGGTGGAGTTGGTGATCACCGCATGCACCGGCCAGCTGGCGCGCGGGGTGCCGTGGACCTTTCTGCTCGATGGCTGTCGTGGGTGAACTCCCGGCGCGGAATGCCGCCAAGAATACCGAGCGCGTTACGCGTGGGTGACAGCCAGATCGGTACGACGTCGCTCATCATCAGCAGGTGCGCCAGCGATTTATGGCAGTTACGGTCAATCAGCAGGGTGCTGCCCGCAGGCGCGGCGTACATGCCGACGATTTTGTTCGAGGTCGAGGTGCCGTTGGTCACCATATAGCTCTGCTCGGCGCCAAAGGTGCGGGCGATATACTCTTCAGCTTCCAGATGCGGGCCGGTGTGATCCAGCAGCGAGCCCAGTTCGGTGACCGAAATCGACACGTCCGCTTTCAGCGTATTGCCGCCGAAGAAATCATAGAACAGGCAGCCCACCGGGCTTTTCTGATACGCCGTCCCGGCCATATGGCCCGGCGTGCAGAAGGTATATTTCCCCTCTTTCACGTAGGTGAAGAGCGCCCGGGTAAACGGCGGCGTAATGTTGTCGAGATATTCATCGGTGTATTGCTGAATGCGGGTCGCAATATCGTCCGCCACGCCGAGGGCATATTCGAAGAACCACAGCGCCATACGCATATCATTGGCGCTGACGTCCATGGGGTGAGTGGGTATTGATAAAGGCATACAGCGGGAGGTATTCGTTCAGCTGGTTGATCTCGCTGCACAGCTCGAGGTTGTATTCATCCCAGTCGAAGATCACCCCGCAGATGCGCGGGTTATGCTCGATGAACTTCAGCAGGTCGCTGGCATTGTTGGGATAAACGGTCTGGAAACCCTGCAGCTTCAGCGCCGCGTCCAGCTCCCTAATCGGCTCATCTTTGTAGAAGACGCCGTGCGGCCCCATGATGGCAATGATATTCAATGGGCTCACCTCCTGTGGTTGTGGCAAGCAATAAGCTTAGCGAAGCAAGTCCGGCGGGTGAATGTCCGGAACGCGCCGGGCCGCGGCCCCCCCTGTGGCATTGAGGTACAAACAGGCATAAAAAAAGCCGGACCGTTGTGCGGCTTTTGTGATAGGCTTTTCGAAGCTTACGCGTAGCCGTAGGTCATCAGACGCTGGTAACGGCGGTTGAGCAGATCTTCTTTGCTCAGCACGTCCAGATCGGCCAGATCGGCCAGCAGCTGCGCTTTCAGCGCAGCCGCCATCACTTCCGGCTTACGATGCGCGCCACCCAGCGGTTCCGGGATGATCGAATCGATCAGCTTCAGCTCTTTCAGACGCGTGGCGCAATGATGCCCATCGCTTCTGCGGCCAGCGGCGCTTTGTCGGCGCTCTTCCACAGAATGGACGCACAGCCTTCCGGCGAGATAACGGAATAGGTGCTGTACTGCAGCATATTCACTTTATCGCCCACGCCAATCGCCAGCGCGCCGCCGGAGCCGCCTTCGCCGATAACGGTACAGATGACCGGCACCTTCAGACGAGACATCTCGCGCAGGTTGCGCGCGATGGCTTCAGACTGACCGCGCTCTTCCGCGCCCACGCCCGGGTAGGCACCCGGGGTGTCGATGAAGGTGATGATCGGCATGTTAAAACGCTCAGCCATCTCCATCAGACGCAGGGCTTTACGGTAGCCTTCCGGTGCTGGCATACCGAAGTTACGGCGGATTTTCTCTTTGGTTTCACGGCCTTTCTGATGACCAATGATCATCACCGGGCGTCCGTCCAGACGCGCGATACCGCCGACGATAGCTTTGTCGTCGGCGTATGCGCGATCGCCTGCCAGTTCGTCAAATTCGTCAAACGCCAGGCGGACATAATCCAGGGTGTAAGGACGCTGTGGATGGCGCGCCAGCTGGGCAACCTGCCATGCGCCGAGATCGGCAAAGATTTTGCGCGTCAGCTCTACGCTTTTCTCGCGCAGACGATGCACTTCTTCGTCGATGTTAATATCCAGTTTTTCATCCTGACGGCTTACCGCTGTCAGAGAATCGATTTTCGCTTCCAGCTCAGCAATCGGCTGTTCGAAATCAAGGAAATTCAGACTCATAGTATTCCTGTATTAGTCAAACTCCAGTTCCACCTGCTCCGAACCTAATGAGGCCACGCAGATCGTTCAGTAAACGATCGCTCGGAGAGACACGCCACGTTGCACCAAAGCGCAACCGCGCACGCGCATCCGCCCTCTGATAGTAGAGATGTACTGGAATTGTCCCCGAGCGGTGGGGTTCCAGAGACTGACGGAGTCGGTTTAAAAGCTGGTCATCAATTTGCCTGTCCGTCAGCGAGATAGCAAGCCCGCGAGCATATTTTTCCCGGGCTTCGTCAATGTCCATCACTTCGCGGGCGGTCATTTTAAGCCCCCCGCTAAAGTCATCAAAGCTGACCTGTCCGCTGACGATAAGTATGCGGTCTTTTTCCAGCAATTGCTGGTATTTATCCAGCGCGTCGGTGAACAACATCACCTCCAGACGCCCGGAACGGTCATCCAACGTACAGATGCCGATACGATTGCCGCGCTTGGTGACCATAACCCGCGCGGCAATCACGAGCCCCGCCGCCGTGGTGATTTTACCACGTTCTGTCGGATGCATGTCTTTCAGCCGTGGCCGCCGACATAGCGCTCAATTTCTTTAATGTACTGGTTGATCGGGTGACCCGTCAGGTACAGGCCTAACGTCTCACGCTCGCCGTCCAGCACCACCTGTTCCGGCCACGGCTGGCAGTTGGAATAAGACTGTTCAATCTGCTCCGGCTCTTCCGCCAGCACGCCGAACATATCCGCCTGGCCAATGGCTTCCGCTTTCGCATGCTGATCCGCCGCTTTCAGCGCGTCGCCCAGCGAGTTCATCAGCGCGGCGCGGTGCGGCCCCAGCCGGTCGAACGCGCCGGACATGATCAGTTTTTCCAGCACGCGGCGGTTCAGTTTTTTGGTGTCGGTGCGCGCGCAAAGATCGAACAGTTCGCGGAAGTAGCCGCCGTTGTTGCGCGCTTCGATGATCGCCTCGATCGGCCCCTCACCCACGCCTTTGATCGCGCCGATCCCGTAAACGATCTCCCCGTCGTCGTTGACGTGGAAGTGATAGAGCCCGGAGTTGATATCCGGCGGCAGGATCTTCAGCCCCATGCGCCAGCACTCATCCACCAGCCCCACCACCTTCTCGGTGTTGTCCATATCGGCGGTCATTACCGCCGCCATAAACTCGGCCGGATAGTGCGCCTTCAGCCACAGCGTCTGATACGACACCAGCGCATAGGCGGCGGAGTGCGATTTGTTAAAGCCGTACCCGGCGAATTTCTCCACCAGGTCGAAGATTTTCATCGCCAGTTCGCCGTCGATGCCGTTTTTCTTCGCACCGTCTTCAAAGGGACCGGCGCTGCTTGGCCATCTCCTCCGGCTTCTTCTTACCCATCGCACGGCGCAGCATGTCCGCGCCGCCGAGGGTATAGCCGGACAGCACCTGGGCAATCTGCATCACCTGTTCCTGGTACAGGATGATGCCGTAGGTCGGCTCCAGCACCGGCTTCAGGCTTTCATGCTGCCACTGAACGTCCGGGTAGGAGATCTCTTCGCGCCCGTGCTTACGGTCGATGAAGTTATCCACCATGCCCGACTGCAGCGGCCCCGGACGGAACAGGGCCACCAGTGCGATCATATCTTCGAAGCAGTCGGGCTGCAGGCGCTTGATCAGATCTTTCATGCCGCGCGATTCAAGCTGGAACACCGCGGTGGTCTCCGAGCGCTGCAGCATGTCGAAGCTTTTCTTGTCATCCAGCGGGATGGCGGCGATATCGATCGGCGGTTGCCCCTGCTTTTCGCGCCGCGGGTTGATCATCTCCAGCGCCCAGTTGATGATGGTCAGCGTGCGCAGGCCGAGGAAGTCGAACTTCACCAGCCCGGCGTATTCCACGTCGTTCTTGTCGAACTGGGTCACCGGGTGCTGGCCCGTTCTCATCGCAGTACAGCGGCGCAAAGTCGGTGATTTTGGTCGGCGCGATCACCACGCCACCGGCGTGCTTACCGGCGTTACGCGTGACGCCTTCCAGCTTGCGCGCCATGTCGATCAGCGCTTTGACTTCTTCGTCGGCTTCGTAGATTTCCGGCAGCTGCGGTTCGGCCTCGAAGGCTTTTTCCAGCGTCATGCCCGGATCCGGCGGCACCAGCTTAGAGATGCGATCGACAAAGCCGTACGGATGGCCCAGCACGCGGCCCACGTCGCGGATAACCGCTTTCGCCGCCATGGTACCGAAGGTGATGATCTGCGATACCGCATCGCGGCCGTACATCTCGGCCACGTGCTCGATCACCTGGTCGCGTTTCTCCATGCAGAAGTCGACGTCGAAGTCGGGCATCGAGACACGTTCCGGGTTGAGGAAACGTTCGAACAGCAGGTCGAATTCCAGCGGATCGAGGTCGGTGATTTTCAGCGCATAGGCCACCAGCGAACCGGCACCGGAGCCACGCCCCGGGCCGACCGGCACGCCGTTGTCCTTCGACCACTGGATAAACTCCATCACGATCAGGAAGTAGCCGGGGAAGCCCATCTGGTTGATGACCTTGAGTTCGATGTCCAGACGCTCGTCATACTCCGGCCGGCGTTGTGCACGCACTTCCTCATCCGGGAACAGGAACTCCAGACGCTCTTCCAGCCCTTCTTTCGATTTCGCGACCAGGAAATCTTCGGTGGTCATGTCGCCGGTCGGGAACTGCGGCAGGAAGTATTCGCCGAGGCGGACGGTGACGTTGCAGCGCTTGGCGATCTCGACGCTGTTTTCCAGCGCTTCCGGGATATCGGAGAACAGCTCGCACATCTCCTCTTCGCTGCGCATGTATTGCTGCGCGGAGTGTAGTTACGCGGCCGTTTGGGATCGTCCAGCGTGAAACCATCGTGGATCGCCACGCGAATCTCATGCGCGTCGAAATCGCCTTCCTCAAGGAAGCGCACGTCGTTGGTGGCCACCACCGGCAAACCCGCGCTTCTGCGGTGGCCAGCGCCACCGCGGCATGCAGATAGCTCTCTTCATCCGGACGGCCGGTGCGGATCAGCTCCAGGTAATAGCGATCCGGGAAATACTCTTCATAGAACGAGACGCATTGATCCACCAGCGCGCTATTGCCGCGCAGCAGGCATTTGCCGACGTCACCCATACGGCCACCGGAGATCAGCAGCAGCCCTTCGTTCAGCTCGGCCAGCCAGTCGCGATCGATCCTCGGCCCCAGCGGCGCCGTAGCCGCGCTGATAGGCGCGTGAAATCAGCAGCGTCAGGTTCTGGTAACCCGTGTTGTTCATCGCCAGCACGGAGATTTGCGTCAGTTCATCGCCGATGAGATCGCTCTGCACATGAAAATCTGCGCCGACGATGGGTTTCATCCCGGCGCCGTGCGCCGTTCCGTAGAACTTCACCAGCCCACACAGGTTGGTAAAATCGGTGATCGCCAGCGCGGGCATGCCAAGCGAGGCCGCCTTTTTTACCAGCGGCCCGGTCTTCGCCAGCCCATCGATCATGGAGTAGTCGCTATGCACCCGCAGGTGTACGAAACGTGGTTCAGCCATTTTCAGATCCCAGCCTGGTTATTTCACGTTCACAAGAGTCAGGAGTCAGGACACAAGGTCCAGCGCGCGTTTAACCGGCGCAAAGCTGCGCCGGTGATGCGCAGTTGCGCCATGTTCCGCCAGCTTCGCCAGATGGAAAGCCGTTGGGTAGCCTTTATGTTGCGCAAAACCATATTGCGGAAAAAGAAGATCAAGCTCAGCCATTTCGGCATCTCGCGTGACTTTTGCGATAATCGATGCCGCACTGATTTCCGCCACCCGGCTATCGCCTTTCACGACTGCCAGCGAAGGCATTGGTAAAGTTGGGCAACGGTTGCCATCAATCAGTACAAATTCCGGGACGATAGAGAGCCCGGCAATTGCGCGCTGCATCGCCAGCATAGTGGCATGCAGAATATTCAGTTCGTCAATTTCGTGCGGTTCGGCGCGCCCCAGACTCCAGGACAGCGCTTTCTCTTTGATCTCTTCACTCAACGCCAGACGGCGTTTTTCAGAGAGTTTTTTCGAATCATTCAGGCCAATGATTGGACGCTTCGGATCGAGGATCACCGCCGCCGTCACGACCGCACCCACTAAAGGCCCGCGCCCAACCTCATCCACACCGGCAACCAAATGCGCGTGCGGATAAATAAACTCCATCATTGTGCTAACTCCAGTACTGCGTCAGCCGCCTGCTCATCGGCATTACAGCGAATCTGCTGGTGCAGTTCGCGGAAAATGTCATGCATTTCGTGGCTGGTTTTACCATTAGCCAGCAGCGGCGCCAGTGCTTCGGCCAGCGCCTGCGGCTGGCACTCATTCTGTAGCAACTCTTTCACCAGTTCACGTCCGGCCAGCAGGTTTGGCAGCGAAACATAAGGCGTTTTCACCAGCCGCCTGGCCAGCCAGAATGTGAATGGCTTCATGCGATAGCCCACGACCATCGGGCATTTCGCCAGCATGCACTCCAGCGCGGCGGTGCCGGAAGCCAGCAAGGCCGCATCGGCGGCGATCATTGCCTCGCGCGCCATACCATCCAGCATATGCACTGGCAGATCGGGAGCGACTTCCGTCTTAATCCGCTCAAACTGTTCGCGCCGTTTGGCGTTGACCAGCGGTACCACCACTTCAAGATCGGGGTAGCGTTCACGCAGCAACTGCGCGGTACGCAGGAAATCGGCGCTCAGCATTTCCACCTCAGCGCCACGACTGCCAGGCAGTAACGCCAGACAGTGCACATCATGGGCAATCCCCAGATGATCGCGCGCTGCGCTTTTATCCGGATCCAGCGGCATCGCATCGGCCATGGTATGGCCAATAAAACGGCACGGCACGTTAAATTTGTCATAAAACACTTTTTCGAAAGGCAGAAATGCGAGCACCAGGTCGGTGGCTCTGCCAATTTTGAAAACGCGTCTTTGTCGCCACGCCCAGACGGACGGACTGACATAATGGATGGTTTTGATACCCTGCTTTTTCAGATTGCCTTCGAGGGTAATGTTGAAATCCGGCGCATCGATACCGACAAAGACATCCGGTTGCAGCTCGCTAAAGCGACGGGTCAAATCAGCGCGGATCTGCAACAGGCGGCGCAGACGGCCAAGTACCTCAACGATACCCATCACCGCAAGCTCTTCCATCTCATACCAGGCTTCACACCCTTCAGCCTGCATACGCGGCCCCGCAACACCGACAAAGCGGGCATTGGGGACACGCGATCTCAGCGCGCGGATAAGACCGGCACCAAGAATATCGCCGGAGGTTTCTCCGGCGACGAGGGCTATCGTAAGAGGACGATTGTCGATCATTACCGAATCAGGCCGCGCGTTGAGCGTTCGAAGAACTGCATAAACGCATCAACTTCCGGATGCTTCGCCGCAAGCTCGGCAATCTCCGGTTTCGCCTCTTCCAGCGTTTTACCGCTGCGGTACAGCAGTTTGTACGCGTTGCGGATGGCAGTAATCGCTTCGCGACTAAAACCACGACGCTTGAGGCCTTCGATGTTCACGCCAAACGGCGTGGCATGGTTGCCCTGCGCAATCACATACGGTGGGACGTCCTGCGCCACACCGGAGCATCCACCGACCATCACGTGCGCACCAATAATGCAGAACTGATGGACTGCGGTCATGCCGCCAATAATGGCGAAGTCATCAACCGATACGTGTCCTGCCAGCGTTGCGTTGTTGGCAAGAATACAGCGGTCACCCACGGTACAGTCGTGCGCGATATGCGCATTCACCATAAACAGGTTATCGCTGCCCACCTTCGTCAACCCACCACCCTGTACTGTTCCACGATGAATGGTGACGCTTTCGCGAATACGGTTACGATCGCCAATTTCCAGACGGGTCGACTCACCAGCATATTTCAGATCCTGGTTAACTTCGCCGATGGAGGCGAACTGATAGATCTCATTATTGCAGCCAATGGTCGTGTGACCATTCACGACAACGTGAGATTTCAGTACTGTACCCTCACCAATTTCGACATGGGGTCCAACAATACAAAACGGGCCAATGTGGACGTTAGCACCAATGATGGCACCGTCTTCCACAATAGCGGTAGGATGAATAAAGGCGGTTTTATCAATCACGTATCAGGCCTCCCGGCTACGGGCACACATCATCGTCGCTTCGCAAACAACTTTGCCGTCAACCAGCGCTACGCCTTTGAAGCGAGTCAGGCCACGACGCGTTTTTTCGAAAGTGACTTCCATGATCATCTGATCGCCAGGCACGACAGGACGCTTAAAGCGCGCTTCATCGATACCGGCGAAGTAATACAGCTCACCCGGCTCCAGTTTACCGACGCTTTTAAACGCCAGAATACCGGTAGCCTGCGCCATCGCTTCCAGAATCAACACGCCCGGGAAGATAGGTTTACCAGGGAAGTGCCCCTGGAAAAACGGCTCGTTCACGGAAACATTTTTCACTGCGCGCAGAAAACGACCTTCTTCAAAATCCAGCACACGGTCTACCAGCAGAAACGGGTAGCGGTGCGGCAGAAGTTCTAAAATCTCTTCAATATGCAGAGTATGAGTGTCAGTAGTCAAAATACTCTTCCTGTCCTAAAATGTACTGATGGCAATAATAACACGGCCTGCGCCGTTACCTCAAAATGAGCTTCGACAGGCCGGAAGATAAACAGTTCAGTGGCGTTTCGCTTACCATGATACCTGCTGCCGCACTCTGGTTAACCCCGAGGTGAAGGAAGGTACGCTGCTTTATTATGAAAGCGGGTAGAGCCGGGATGTACTCAGTCGTCTTGTTGATCGATCTTACGCTCAAGGGCTTTGAGGCGCTTGCTCATATCATCAATGTTCATCACCAGAGCTGCGGTTTTACGCCATACCTTGTTGGGCTGAAGCGGAATGCCGGAGGAGTAGACGCCAGGTTCAGTGATAGGACGCATTACCATGCCCATTCCCGTCACGGTCACCTTGTCGCAAATTTCCATATGGCCATTAATCACGCTGGCACCGCCAATCATGCAATAACGGCCAATTTTCAGGCTGCCCGCCATGATGACGCCACCGGCAACCGCGGTATTGTCGCCAATCACAACGTTATGCGCAATCTGGCACTGGTTATCGATGATAACACCATTGCCAATGAGGGTGTCGTCAAGCGCGCCGCGGTCAATGGTGGTACAGGCGCCGATCTCCACGCGATCGCCAATAATGACGCGACCAAGCTGCGGGATCTTCACCCAGTTACCGCGATCGTTAGCGTAACCGAAGCCATCAGAACCAATCACGGTGCTGGACTGGACCAGGCAGTTTTCGCCAATTTCAACCTCATGATAAACGGTCACATTGGCCCACAAACGGGTTCCGCGCGCCGATTTTCGTATTTTTCCCAACGAAGCAGCCTGGGCCAATGACCACGTTATCGCCCAGCACAACGCCGGATTCGATAACCGCATTCGCCCCAACGGCGACGTTGTTCCCCAGCTTCGCGCTCGGATCAATCACTGCGCTGGCAGCAATGTTCTGCGCCGGCTGCGGCGTGGTATCAAGAATTTGAGCCATGCGCGCATACGTCAGGTAGGGGTTTTTCACTACCAGCGCGCTTACAGTGGCAAATGGAAGATCGTCCTGCGTCAGAACAACAGCTGACGCCTGGCATTGAGCCAGTTGCTCACGGTACTTAGGGCTTACCATGAAGGTAATCGTGCCAGCTTTAGCAGATTGCATGGACGCAACGCCGGTGATGACGATATCGCCATCACCGTGTAATTCTGCATCCAACTGCTGAGCTAAATCAGCCAGTCGAATTGAAGGCATTACTTATTTAACCTGTTTCAGAACATCAGCAGTGATGTCTTTAACATCTTTGCTGTTGAAAGCAACGGCGTTCGCATCAACAACCAGATCGATGCTCTGATCGGCAGCCACTGTTTTAACAGCGGTCTGAATGCGAGTCACCAGCTTGCCGCGTTCTTCGTTAGAACGACGCTGACGATCCTGCTCGAAAGCCTGCGCTTTCTGGGAGAACGTCTGGCGCTGTGCCATTACGTCTTTTTCCAGCTTGCTGCGGTCGCTGGCTTTCATGGTAGAACCATCACGCTGCAGACGCTGCATTTTGGACTGCAGATCGTTTTCCATGCTCTGCAGTTCGCTTGCACGGCCTTTGAATTCGTTTTCCAGCTGTCGCAGAAACACCTGTTTTCTGTGCAACCTGCTGGAACAAATTACCCATGTTGACGATTGCAATTTTGTCTGCTGCCTGAGCTGAAGTTGCCATTGCTAAACCGAGACCTGCAGCTAATAACCACTTTTTCACAATTAACTCCTTACCATCACCCATTTGTGCCATGACGAGGTACGAGTTGTTTGCATCGTCCGGCTCCCGTCTGGCGCCGGCGCGATGCCGTACTACGACTGCTGCATTCCTGTTGCTGGCGGAGTTATTACCAGGTTTTACCAATGTTAAACTGGAACTGTTCCGCTTTGTCTCCATCGTATTTCTTAAACGGCTGGGCGTAAGAGAAGACCAACGGCCCCAGCGGTGACATCCATTGTAATGCGATACCGGCAGACATGCGAATATTGCTCGGATCGCTGTAGTCAGGAATGCCCGCCGCGCGCATTTCGGCGGTATTCTGCCAGTTGGTATCCCACACGGTACCCGCATCCAAGAAGAAGGACGTACGGACGGAGTTCGCGTATTTATCGCTGATAAACGGCGTTGGCGTGATGAACTCCAGGCTGGCCACCGCCATGGCGTTACCGCCCACCGCATCATCAGAGCTACAGAATTTTTTTGCCGTTCGGAGTCGTGTGGCGGATTACAGCTCGTACGAGCTTTGGTCGTTCCCGCCGTAGTAAACCGCTTTCGGACCAATGTTGTTGGACTGGAAGCCACGCACGGTGCTGGAACCACCGGCATAGAAGTTCTCATAGAACGGCATTTCTTTGCCGCCTAAACCATCACCATAGCCCCAGCGGGTACGACCCAGAACCACCCACTTGTGATCGTCGTCATCGATCGGGAAGTAGGACGCGGTATCCAGCGTCACCTTATAGAACTCGTTATCGGAGCCCGGAACGGTGACTTTACCGTTCAGGTTGACGCGAGAACCTTCCGTTGGGAAGTAGCCACGGTCGAGACGGTTATAGGTCCAGCCGTAGTTGAAGGTGAAGTCATCCGCCGAGAAACCACCGTTATCATTCTGCTGCTGATCGACTGACCCATCGAGTCCAGATAACGCCACATCGCCACCTGCGGTTGCATGTTGGACAGGTCGTTATGCACGTAACCTAAGCCCGCACGCAGGGTGTTGTATTCGTTGATCGGGAAGCCAAGCGTACCGTCCACACCGTAACTCTTGTTGGTGTAGGAGGACAGATCCGCATCGTCCGCTTTAAAGTCGTTATAGAAGATACGACCGCCCAGGCTCACACCGTCAACGGTGAAGTACGGGTTGGTTACAGAGAATTCAGAGTAGGTCTGGTAGTCGTTTTTGGTGCCGTTGATGCCGACAGAGTAAGCCGGTACCCAGCCAGTTATCCTGCTGCACGCCGACCTGGAAGCTGACGCCGCTCTCGGTACCGTAGCCCACACCGAAGTTGAAGCTACCGGTGTTACGCTCTTTCACTTTATAAACGACATCAACCTGATCCGGGGTGCCCGGTACGCGCTGGGTTTCGGTGTCCACCGTTTCGAAATAGCCCAGACGGTTCAGACGCTCTTTACCCTGATCGACGAGATCGCTGCCCAACCATGCGCCTTCCATCTGACGCATTTCGCGACGCAGAACGGAATCTTTGGAGGTGTCGTTACCGTCGAAGCGGATTTTACGCACGTAGAAACGGTTGCCCGCATCAACATTCACGTGCAGCTTAACGGTTTTATCCGCGTCGTTGATTTCCGGCTGAGTCTGTACGCGCGGGTAGGCGTAACCATAGCGGCCCAGCAGCTTCTTAATGTTGTCTTCCATTTTGGTGACCTTGGTGCCGTTATACAGCTCGCCCGGCTGAATTTTGGTCAGCGATTCGATTTCAGCAGAATGCCCCGCCAGGTTACCACTCACCTCAACACCGGAAAGCTTGTACTGATCGCCTTCAGTGATGTTGATGGTAATGTAGATGCCTTTCTTGTCCGGCGTCAGGCTCACCTGAGTCGAATCGATGTTGAAACGCGCATAACCACGATCCAGATAGTAGCTGCGCAGGGTTTCGAGATCGCCCGCCAGTTTCTGTTTCTGGTATTTGCGATCGCCTACCACGTTCCACCACGGCACTTCATCGCGCAGCTGGAAGCTGGAGATCAGTTCGTCGGTGCTGAACGCGTGGTTGCCGACAATGTTGATCTGCTGGATCTTCGCGGAAACCCCTTCCTGGAAGACCAGCTTCAGGTCAACACGGTTGCGCGGCAGCGGCGTAACAACCGCTTTCACGCTGGCGCTGTATTTACCGACGCTGTAGTAGAAGTCTTCCAGCCCTTTTTCAATGTCTGAGAGGGTTGTGCGGTCCAGCGCTTCGCCCACACGAACACCGGATGCTTCAAGGTTCTGCTTGAGCATGTCATCTTTCACCGACTTGTTGCCGGAGAAAGTGATGCTGGCGATCGTTGGACGTTCTTTTACCTGTACCAGCAGCGTATCACCATCGCGCAGGACGCGGACATCCTCGAAGTTGCCGGTGGCAAACAGGGCACGGATGGTGTTACTGATATCATCATCATTAACCGTATCGCCGGGGCGTACAGGCATACTGAGGAGGGCCGCACCAACGGCGACACGCTGCAGGCCTTCGAAATGAATGTCTTTCACTACGAACCCGTCAGCACCGTATACGGTGGCGCTGCTAAACAGCAGCGACGCTATGAGCAACTTTTTCATCGCCATCGTTATTATGCGTTCTTCCTAACAAACTCTCTTACAACCGAGAGAAATCATTGAAAAGTGCAAGCCCCATTAACAGCACCAGCAAAATCGAGCCAATGCGATAACTAAAGTCTTGAACTCGCTCGGATACCGGTCCGCCTTTCAGCTTTTCAATCGCCAAAAACAGCAGATGCCCACCATCTAAAACGGGAAGCGGGAACAGGTTGATTATCCCAAGGTTCACGCTAATCAGCGCGAGGAACATCAGATAGTAAATCACCCCGAATTCCGCTGACATCCCAGCCCCCTGAGCAATCGAAATTGGCCCACTGAGGTTGTTCAGTTTCACATCACCGGTTATCAATTTCCCCAACATGTTGACCGTCAGCTTCATCAGTTGCCATGTTTTATCCGTGGCTTCAAGGATGGCGCTGAACGGCCCATACTGGCGTATTGTCTTGTACTCATCTGGCAGCGGGATCACTTTTGGCACAACGCCTGCAAACCCTTCTGCCTTTTTGCCGACCGACTTCGTATCCGGGATCAGCGTCAGCGAAAGCGGACTGCCCTGCCTTTCAACTTCCAGCGCGAGAGACGTTCCCGGATTATCGCGCACCAGAGTAACAAAGGTCATCCACTCTGTTAATGGTTGACCATCGACTTTAACGATCCTGTCGCCCGCTTGCAAACCCGCTTTGCTCGCCGCCGAATTGGCCTGGACTTCGGCCAATACCGGCTCGATCTGCGGGCCGCGTGGACGAATGCCCAGCGCAGCGACGGGATCCTCTTTGTCCGGCTCGAAACGCCAGTGGCGTAAATCGAGCACTTTGTCCTGACGGGCTTCTGACCCAAACGGCGATACGCTGATGGTGGTCTGCGGATCGCCAATTTTAGCAACCAGCTGCAGTCGCACGGCATCCCAATCAGGCGTTTCGATGCCATCAATCGCTTTAAGTTCCATCCCGGATGTAATTTGCGCACTCGCCGCGATGGAGTTGGGGGCAATTTCACCGACCACCGGACGTACGCCAGGGACGCCGATGATAAACACCAGCCAGTAGGCGAAGATCGCAAAGATGAAGTTGGCTACCGGTCCGGCAGCGATGATGGCGGCGCGTTGTCCAACGGTTTTATTGTTGAATGCGCTGTGTCGCAGCTCAGGCGCGACAGGCTCGACGCGCTCGTCGAGCATTTTGACGTAGCCGCCCAGCGGAATAAGGGCGATGACAAATTCCGTGCCGTGGCGATCGGTGCGCGTCCAGAGTGATTTACCAAAACCGATGGAAAACCGCTCTACGCGCACGCCACAGCGGCGAGCAACCCAGAAATGGCCAAATTCATGCACGGTAATCAGTACACCCAGCGCAACTATGAACGCCGCCAGATTCCAGAGAATGCTCAGCATAAAACCTTCCGTCAAATCGTCCCGAATACCAGCAAAAGCAGGCAGGCAAACACGGGAACAGCCGCTGTCAGGCTATCAATGCGATCCAGTATACCGCCATGCCCCGGAATCAGGTGTCCGCTGTCCTTAATCCCTGCTTCACGCTTGAACATACTTTCGGTTAAATCGCCCAGCACGGAGGCCAGCGCAGCAAAAATCGAGCACACCAGCAGTATTGACGGTGCCACTTCTACATTCGGGCCCAGCGGCGCAAACGAGCCAGGAGATGATCGCTGCCGTAAACAGGCCGCCGATGAATCCTTGCCAGGTTTTGCCCGGAGAGACCTTCGGTGCCAGCTTATGTTTGCCGAACAGTTTACCAAACATGTAGGCGCCGGAATCCGCGCCCCAGACGAGAATCATCACATACAGCAGCCACCAGGCGCCGCTGTAGTGGGTTTTCGTCGTAGTGGTACTGGCGCAGCGCCACCATGCCCCAGAAAAAAGGAATAATGGTGAGCAAACCAAAAATCAGTCGCAGCACTTTTGGATGTGCGCCATAACGCCGCGGAGCCGGGATAAAACAGCACCAGCAACAGCGCGGCCACCCACCAGGCCAACGATATCCACAAGGAACCGGCCACCAGGGGCTGATGAATATCATGGTGATATTCAGGCAACGTAAACAGCATTATGGCCAGGATAAAGCCACACAGTACCGCAAGCCATACTCGCTGCGTGCGCGAGGTAAAGCCGCTAAACTGTCCCCATTCCCACGCGGCGAGCATGCACACCACCAGCGTGACAATAGCGAATCCCACCGGGGGCAGTAAAAACAGCGCCGCAATGACAATGGGTATTAATACAAAAGCGGAAATCAGGCGATACTTCAGCAAAAGCTACCCCCATCAGGCGTTGTCGCCACCAGGCTCGGTGCCGCCGAAACGACGCTCTCGATTGGCAAAGGCATGCAGCGCACCTTCAAAGTCTTGTTCATCAAAATCGGGCCAAAGAACATCCGTAAAGTAAAGTTCAGCATAGGCAATTTGCCATAGCAAAAAGTTACTTATGCGATGTTCTCCACCGGTCCTAATTACCAAATCCACAGGTGCCAGTTCATTCATGCAGATTTGCTTGCTCAGCGCCTCTTCATCAATTTGGTCGGGTCTCAACAGCCCTTCCTGAACCTGTTCGGCCAGATGCCGAACGCCCTGGATAATATCCCAGCGTCCGCCGTAATTCGCCGCAATATTCAGCGTCAGACCGGTATTATTTTCCGTCAGCGCTTCTGCTTTGCGAATCCGTTCCTGCAAACGTGAGTTAAAACGACTGGTATCGCCAATGATACGCAGGCGGACGTTGTGGCGGTGCAGGCTTTTTACTTCGCTGTCCAGCGCCCACACAAACAATTCCATCAACGCGGTCACTTCCTGCACTGGTCGATTCCAGTTTTCACTGCTAAAAGCATAGAGCGTTAACGCATCAATGCCGTTGTTGGCGGCAAAAGAAACGGCGCGGCGAACAGATTTCGCCCCAGCTTTATGCCCAAAGGCTCGTATTTTCCCTTGTCTTTTCGCCCAGCGGCCATTGCCATCCATAATGATTGCTACATGACGGCAGCCATGCAGCTGGCAAATTTTCGCTTATTGGTTGATTCGCAGACAACATAACGCGTTTTTTGTCCCTGAAAAGGATTTAACGGTACTCAGAAATATAGCTGTAACGGTATTCCGAATACATAAAACGCCTGCGGCAAAAAAGCCGTGTAACCTCACCGGATGACATCGAAACAATGTCGGGCCGTAAATACCTGCGATCAGGTGGCGCAGACTATATCACTGAAGCCCAACGCTAACAAATAGCACCACTGCGGCATCAATCCGGTGCTTAAATCGAAAGCTTGCGGCAGCAACGGTCCCTGTTTGGCGGCCGCAATATACGCGTGCGCTCCGATCAACCTCCAGCACCCTCTTCCACGCTGTGCGGTTCCTGCCAATCCATCCGTTTCCAGCACGTTCACTGTTGAACGCCGCGATATCGGTAAAACGAATTTGCTGATTCAGAAATGCCTCAACGGTAATTTCATTGGCTGCATTCAGTGCCGTTGTCGCCGCCTGCCCCTGGTCAAAGGCCATCATCGCAAGCTTCAGACAAGGATAGCGGTCGTAGTCTGGCTCACTGAACGTCAGGGAACTTAGCTTGCAGAAATCAAGCGGCTTCACGCCGGACTTCACTCGATTCGGCCACGCCATGGAATGGGCAATTGGCGTACGCATATCCGGTGCACCCAGCTGCGCCAGCACGCTGCCATCCTGATAGCGCACCATCGAGTGAATCACCGATTGCGGGTGCAGCATCACTTCCATCTGTGCGTCGGTGACGCATTAAACAGCCAGCGCGCTTCAATGTATTCCAGACCTTTGTTCATCATGGTGGCGGAGTCAACGGAGATTTTACGCCCCATCGACCAGTTCGGATGACGGCACAGGCCTGATCCGGCGTCATGGCGGCGCAGTTCAGACAGTGGCGTTTCACGGAACGGGCCACCAGACCCGGTAAGCAGAATAGACACGACGCCATTCTGCTCCAGGTCAGCGTACCCCAGGTTCTGTTGAAAAGGTTGCGGTAAACTCTGAAAAATCGCGTTGTGCTCGCTGTCGACCGGCAGAAGCCGCGCCTGGTGCTGGCTTCACCGCCTCCATAAACAGGCGTCCGCAGGTGACCAGCGACTCTTTATTGGCCAGCAGAACGTCCTTACCGGCACGAATCGCGGCCAGCGTCGGCAGTAATCCTGCGGCGCCGACAATGGCCGCCATCACCTGATCGACCTCATCCAGCGCCGCCATCTCGCAGGCCGCCTGTTGGCCACTCAGCACCTCGGTATCGCATGCTCCGCAGTGCTTTCAGTCGTTCACGCAGCGCGCGCAGCGGCGCGCCTCGTCATCCATCACCGCATAGCGGGGCGTAAACTCCAGGCACTGCTCAACCATTCGCTGCACATTCTTACCGGCCACCAGCGCTGTCACGGTGTAAAGTTCAGGATTATGGCGAACGACGTCGAGAGTGCTGCAACCGATAGAGCCGGTTGAGCCGAGGAGTGTTAAATGCTTCATGGTGCTGTCCCGAGAAGTCGTGGTGCGCGCCGGCGTAGACCAGACACAAAGCAAAACGCCGCCAGCAAGACCCGAAGTCTCTCTGAACGGCGTTTATCAGTGTACGACAGAAATCAGAACTGCATCAGTTCCGCTTCTTTCTCTGCCAGCGCCGCATCAACTTTCTTGATGGCAGCGTCGGTCATTTTCTGAATGTCGTCCTGTGAACGACGATCGTCATCTTCACTGATCTCTTTTTCTTTCAGCAGCGCTTTGACTTTATCGTTCGCGTCGCGGCGCACGTTACGCACGGCTACACGGCCCTGCTCAGCTTCGCCACGCACCACTTTGATCAGATCTTTACGACGTTCTTCGGTCAGCGGAGGCAGTGGAACGCGGATGTCAGCTACCCGCAGAGCTTGGGTTCAGGCCGAGGTCAGAGGCCATGATCGCTTTCTCAACGGCCGGGCCCATAGAACGATCGAACACGTTGATTTTCAGCGTACGGGAATCTTCTACCGTCACGCTGGCCAGCTGACGCAGCGGCGTTGGCGTACCGTAGTATTCCACGATGATGCCATCCAGCAGGCTTGGGGAAGCACGGCCAGTACGGATTTTGCTGATTTGGGTTTTGAACGCTTCTACGCATTTTTCCATGCGTACTTCAGCATCTTTTCTGATGTCGTTAATCACGTTACGATCCTTGAAAACTTGTCTCAGGCAGACTATCCGCCAGCACAGCGCTACAGGTGTGCTAAGTATAGTCGCGTTTAATTCATGACAACGCCAAAGGCGCGCCCGGGTAAGATACCACTACAAAATAAAGCGGAATCTTACCTGTATTTATCGTCAACGGAAATTATTCCGTGATCAAAGTGCCTTCTTTTTCGCCCATGACCACGCGACGCAGTGCGCCAGGCTTGTTCATGTTGAAGACACGGATCGGCAGTTTGTGGTCGCGAGCCAGCGTGAAGGCGGCAAGATCCATCACTTTCAGCTCTTTATCCAGCACTTCGCTGTAGCTCAGCTGATCGTACATGGTGGCAGAAGGATCTTTTGCCGGGTCGGCAGTAAACACGCCGTCAACTTTGGTCGCTTTCAGTACCACATCGGCTTCGATCTCGATACCGCGCAGGCAGGCAGCGGAATCGGTTGTAAAGAACGGGTTACCCGTACCGGCGGAGAGGATCACCACGCGGTTGTTGCGCAGCAGGCTGATGGCTTCTGCCCAGCTGTAATTATCGCAAACGCCATTCAGCGGAATCGCGGACATCAGGCGGGCATTCACATAGGCGCGATGCAGTGCATCACGCATTGCCAGGCCATTCATGACGGTTGCCAGCATACCCATGTGGTCGCCCACAACGCGGTTCATCCCCGCTTTCGCCAGACCAGCACCACGGAAAAGGTTGCCACCGCCAATGACCACGCCAACCTGGATACCCAGTTCGACCAGTTCTTTGATTTCCTGTGCCATGCGATCAAGGATGCTTGCGTCAATACCGAAGCCTTCCGATCCCTGCAGCGCTTCGCCACTCAGCTTAAGCAGAATGCGTTTGTACACGGGTTTTGCATTGGTAGCCATGTTTCTTTCCTGAGACTGTCAACGATTAAGATGGGGGTTAATTCTGGCGACATGATATGCCGCAAATCAGCACAGCGATACTGGAGCCTGTCTGATTTCCTGTGACGGGTGACAAAAAGAAGCCGCCCTCAGGCGGCTCCTTTTCAATCATTAAGACTGCTTGGACATTGCAGCAACTTCTGCTGCGAAGTCAGTCTCAACTTTCTCGATGCCTTCGCCCACTTCGAAGCGGATGAAGCCGGTCACGTCAGCGTTGTGCTCTTTCAGCACCTGAGCAACAGATTTGCTCGGATCCATAACGAAAGGCTGGCCGGTCAGAGAAACTTCGCCGGTGAATTTCTTCATGCGGCCTTCAACCATTTTCTCTGCGATTTCTTTTGGCTTGCCAGACTGCATCGCGATGTCCAGCTGAACCTGGTACTCTTTCTCTACCACTTCAGCAGACACGTCTTCTGGCTTAACGAATTCTGGCTTGCTTGCAGCGATGTGCATTGCCAGCTGTTTAACCAGCTCTTCGTCAGCGCCTTTAGCCGCAACCAGAACACCGATACGTGCACCGTGCTGGTAGGAGCCCAGAACGTCGCCTTCCAGAGAAGCAACGCGACGGATGTTGATGTTCTCACCGATTTTAGCAACCAGCGCAACACGCTCTTCTTCGAACTGTGCTTTCAGAACTTCAACGTCAGTGATTTTGCCAGCAACAGCTGCGTCCAGAACTTTGTTCGCAAATGCCTGGAAACCGCCATCTTTAGCAACGAAGTCAGTCTGGCAGTTAACTTCCAGAATGATGCCGTAGGTGCCATCGATTTTAGTGATGATCACGCCGTCAGCAGCAACGTTGCCTGCTTTTTTAGCTGCTTTGATCGCACCGGATTTACGCATGTTTTCGATTGCCAGCTCGATGTCGCCGTTCGCTTCAGTCAGCGCTTTTTTGCAATCCATCATGCCTGCGCCAGTACGCTCGCGCAGCTCTTTTACCAGGGAAGCGGTAATTTCAGCCATTCTTAAATCCTCGGTTCGTCTCGCAGTGCTTTCACACTGTCAGAAACCTGTTGCGGAAAATTTACTTGCCCCGCCAGCCCGAACAGGGTGCGTGACTAAGTGAGATAAATAAAGGGGCCGTTAAAAATGGGCCCCTTAACCATATGTCGACGGTATACCTGATGTAATAAGGGCTCTCAGAAAGAGCGAAC
>JBCNOY010000007.1:0-53099 GCA_039593615.1 Enterobacterales bacterium
GCTGTTAATGATTCTCAATTTGGCACGGAGTGTGCCTGACTGATACCATTGACGACACTTAGACTAGTATTGTCGAAAAAATCGACACCGATGGACAGATTACATGGCTATCTCTATTAAGACACCTGAAGAAATCGAAAAAATGCGCGTCGCCGGTCGTCTGGCCGCGGAAGTGCTGGAAATGATCGAGCCGCACGTCAAGCCGGGCGTCACCACCGGCGAACTGGACCGATATCTGTAACGACTACATCGCGAACGAGCAGCACGCCATTTCCGCCTGCCTCGGCTACCACGGCTTCCCGAAATCCGTCTGCATCTCTATTAATGAAGTGGTGTGCCACGGCATTCCGGGCGACGATCAAAAACTGCTGAAAGACGGCGACATCGTCAACATCGACGTGACCGTCATTAAAGACGAGTACCACGGCGACACCTCAAAAATGTTCATCGTTGGCAAACCGACCATTCTGGGCGAGCGCCTGTGCCACGTCACTCAGGAGAGCCTCTACCTGGCGCTGAAAATGGTGAAACCGGGTATTCGCCTGCGCACCATGGGCGCGGCAATCCAGAAATTCGTCGAAGCAGAGGGGTTCTCCGTGGTGCGCGAGTACTGCGGTCACGGCATTGGCCGCGTCTTCCACGAAGAGCCGCAGGTTCTGCACTATGATGCCGATGACGGCGGCGTGGTGCTGCAGGCAGGCATGACCTTTACCATCGAACCGATGGTCAACGCCGGTGATTACCGCATCCGCACCATGAAAGACGGCTGGACGGTGAAAACCAAAGACCGAAGCTTGTCTGCGCAGTACGAGCATACTATTGTGGTAACAGACAACGGCTGCGAAATTATGACGTTGCGCAAGGATGACACCATCCCGGCGATACTGAACAACGCGACGCACGATGAATGATAAAAAGGCCGGCAAATGCCGGCTGTCAGTTTAGGTTCCCCTCGCCCCCGCGGCGCCGTGCGCGTCGCGCCGACTGCGGTGTCACGGACTGCTAACTGAACGGCTCACGGCTTTAAGCCCGCTTTTTCTTATGGGTGGCGCACGATGAGGCATGTCTTTCGATGAGTGGTATGCGTGACCGAAGCAGTAGCTATACACCCAGGCCTTCGACCCCGATTCCCCCGCCAGCCTGGCCAGACGACGAGCTGACCTGTGCGCGGCATGCTCAAGACATGGCATCTTGATCAGTTCCAGCTGCGTGCTGGGCAGCGCTTTCGACGCGGTGGCAGCGATATCGGCAGAACAGCTGATTGAGGCGCGCACCGAATTTATCGACCGCCTGCTGCGCCGGCTGTGGATCGATTATGGGTTTGGACAAATCAGCGATGTTGCGCTGGTTGCCGTCGGAGGCTATGGCCGCGGTGAGCTGCATCCGCTTTCCGATATCGATCTGCTGATCTTAAGCCGCAAAAAGCTGCCGGACGAACAGGCGCAAAAAATCGGCGAACTGCTGACCCTGCTCTGGGATGTCAAGCTGGAAGTCGGCCACAGCGTGCGCACCCTGGAAGAGTGTCTGCTGGAAGGGCTTGTCGGACCTGACCGTCGCCACCAACCTGATTGAATCCCGCCTGCTGATTGGCGACGTCGCGCTGTTCCTGGAGCTGCAAAAACACATCTTCAGCGACGGCTTCTGGCCGTCAGAAAAGTTCTTCGCCGCCAAGGTCGAGGAGCAACAGGAGCGCCACCAGCGCTACCACGGCACCAGCTATAACCTTGAACCGGATATCAAAAGCAGCCCCGGCGGCCTGCGCGACATCCACACCCTGCAGTGGGTCGCCCGCCGCCATTTTGGCGCCACCTCGCTGGACGAAATGGTCGGCTTCGGCTTTCTCACCGAGGCCGAGCGCAACGAGCTCAACGAGTGCCTGCACCTGCTGTGGCGCATCCGTTTTGCCCTGCATCTGGAAGCTGACGCGCTACGATAACCGCCTGCTGTTTGACCGCCAGCTCAGCGTGGCGCAGCGCCTGAATTATGAGGGCGAAGGCAACGAGCCGGTTGAGCACATGATGAAAGATTTCTTCCGCGTCACCCGCCGGGTCAGCGAGCTGAACCAGATGCTGCTGCAGCTGTTCGACGAAGCCATTCTGGCCCTGACGGCCACCGAGAAGCCGCGCCGCATTGATGACGAATTCCAGCTGCGCGGCACGCTGATCGATCTGCGCGACGAAACGCTGTTTATCCGCGAGCCGCAGGCGATTCTGCGGATGTTCTACATCATGGTGCGCAACAGCACCATCACCGGGATCTACTCCACCACCCTGCGCCATCTGCGCCACGCGCGCCGCCATCTGACGAGCCGCTGTGCTATATCCCGGAAGCGCGTTCGCTTTCCTGAGCATGCTCCGCCACCCGGGCGCGGTCAGCCGCGGGCTGCTGCCGATGCACCGTCACAGCGTGCTGTGGGCCTATATGCCGCAGTGGTCGCACATCGTCGGGCAGATGCAGTTCGACCTGTTCCACGCCTACACGGTGGATGAACACACCATCCGCGTGATGCTGAAGCTGGAAAGCTTTGCCAAAGAAGAGACGCGCTCCCGCCACCCGCTGTGCGTGGAGCTGTGGCCGCGCCTGACCCACCCGGAGCTGATCCTGATTGCCGCCCTGTTCCACGATATCGCCAAAGGGCGCGGCGGCGACCACTCGGTGCTCGGCGCGCAGGACGTGCTGAAATTTGCCGAACTGCACGGCCTGAACTCGCGTGAAACGCAGCTGGTGGCCTGGCTGGTGCGCCATCACCTGCTGATGTCGGTCACCGCGCAGCGTCGTGACATTCAGGATCCTGAGGTGATCAAGCAGTTCGCGGAAGCGGTTCAGACGGAAAACCGTCTGCGCTATCTGGTCTGCCTGACGGTGGCCGATATCTGCGCCACCAACGAAACCCTGTGGAACAGCTGGAAGCAGAGCCTGCTGCGCGAGCTGTACTTCGCCACCGAAAAACAGCTGCGTCGCGGGATGCAGAACACCCCGGATATGCGCGAGCGCGTGCGTCATCACCAGCTGCAGGCGCTGGCGCTGCTGCGGATGGACAACATTGATGAAGAGGCGCTGCATCAGATCTGGGGCCGCTGCCGCGCCAACTATTTTGTCCGCCACAGCCCAAACCAGCTTGCGTGGCACGCGCGGCACCTGCTCAAGCACGATCTGTCCCAGCCGATGATCCTGCTGAGCCCGCAGGCCACGCGCGGCGGCACCGAGATCTTCATCTGGAGCCCGGACCGCCCTTATCTGTTTGCTGCCGTCGCCGCCGAGCTGGACAGGCGTAACCTGAGCGTGCACGACGCGCAGATTTTCACCACCCGCGACGGCATGGCGATGGACACCTTTATCGTGCTGGAGCCGGACGGCAGCCCGCTGTCGTCGGACAGGCATGAAGGGATACGTTTTGGCGCTGGAGCAGGCGATCACCCAGCGCAGCTGGCAGCCAACCCCCGCAGCCGCGTCGCCAGCCGGCGAAATTGCGCCACTTCACCGTGGATACCGAGGTCAATTTCCTGCCGACCCACACCGATCGTAAATCGTTCCTGGAGCTGATCGCGCTCGACCAGCCGGGGCTGCTGGCCCGCGTCGGCCAGGTGTTTGCCGATCTGGGAATTTCGCTTCATGGCGCCCGAATTACAACCATTGGCGAGCGAGTAGAAGATTTATTTATAATCGCCACCGCCGACCGGCGTGCCCTTAATAATGACCTGCAGCTTGAAGTGCAACAACGGTTGACAGAGGCCCTCAATCCAAACGATAAAGGGTGATTATGTTTTTTAGTGAAATGGAAAGAGTAAACAATGCAGCAGTTACAGAACGTTATTGAGTCCGCTTTTGAGCGTCGCGCCGAGATTACCCCGGCAAATGTGGATACCGTGACCCGTGAAGCGGTAAACCAGGTGATTGCCCTGCTGGATTCCGGCGCGCTGCGCGTGGCAGAAAAAATCGACGGTCAGTGGGTCACTCATCAATGGCTGAAGAAAGCCGTGCTGCTCTCTTTCCGCATCAACGATAACCAGGTTATCGACGGAGCGGAAAGCCGCTACTTCGATAAAGTGCCGATGAAGTTCGCTGACTACGACGAAGCGCGCTTTTCCAGAAAGGAAGGCTTCCGCGTGGTGCCGCCGGCGGCAGTGCGCCAGGGCGCGTTCATCGCGCGCAACACCGTGCTGATGCCATCCTACGTGAACATCGGTGCCTACGTTGACGAAGGCACCATGGTCGACACCTGGGCCACCGTCGGTTCCTGCGCGCAGATCGGTAAAAACGTTCACCTGTCCGGCGGCGTCGGCATCGGTGGCGTGCTGGAGCCACTGCAGGCCAACCCGACCATCATCGAAGACAACTGCTTCATCGGCGCGCGCTCCGAAGTGGTTGAAGGCGTGATCGTGGAAGAAGGCTCGGTGATCTCCATGGGCGTTTACATCGGCCAGAGCACCCGTATTTACGACCGTGAAACCGGCGAAGTGCATTACGGCCGCGTTCCGGCGGGCTCCGTGGTGGTTTCCGGCAACCTGCCGTCAAAAGATGGTAAATACAGCCTGTACTGTGCGGTTATCGTGAAGAAAGTGGATGCGAAAACGCGTGGTAAAGTGGGCATCAACGAATTGCTGCGCACCATCGATTAAGTTTCTCCCGGGTATTCATAAGCGGGTGATTCACCCCGCTTTTTCTTTACCTCCTGCCGCTATTCTGTTTCGGGTGGCGAATTAATAGATTTTTCGTTAGTTATTCAAACAGGTCATAATCCGCGCCAGTTAACTCCGGTCGCGCACTGTTCATCCCGGTTTTTGTGTCTACAGTTGATTAAGTATGCCGTAAGCGTTCGGTTCGTTGCGCTTATTACGCAGCCGAATGATGATGATAATTGGCGCTCATCATCTGAGAGGGAGGTACCGCTATGTACGATAATCTGAAAAGTTTGGGCATTACCAATCCTGATGAAATTGATCGTTACAGCCTCCGCCAGGAAGCCAACAACGATATTCTGAAAATCTATTTTCACAAGGACAAAGGAGAGTTTTTCGCCAAAAGCGTGAAGTTTAAATACCCACGCCAGCGTAAAACCGTTGTTGCTGACGGTGTAGGGCAGGGCTACAAAGAAGTACAGGAAATCAGCCCTAACCTGCGCTATGTGATCGATGAACTCGATCAGATCTGCCAGCGCGACCGCACCGAAGTCGATCTCAAGCGTAAGATCCTTGACGATCTGCGTCACCTTGAAAGCGTTGTGACCAATAAGATCAGCGAGATTGAAGCGGATCTTGAGAAGTTAACCCGGAAGTAAAAGCAAAACGGCAATCCTTGATTCCTTCGCCGCTTTTTTGGGGCTCGAGGGCCAGACCGCTGCCGGCACTCTTTCATCTCTGCTCGTCCAGCTGCAGCGCCACATACAGCAGCAGCCTGTCGTCGAAATTCCCCAGATCCAGCCCCGTCAGCTCCGAAATTCGGTTTAATCGATACTCCAGGGTATTGCGGTGAATAAACAGCGCCTTCGACGTCGCCAGCGGCTGCACGTTATGACGGAACCACGCCTGCAGCGTCCGGCGCAGCAGGCCGTTATTGTCCATGGCTTTCAGACGCGCCAATGGCCGCGCCAGCTCATTGGCCTGCCAGCCGCCGCGCAGGCTGTCGAGCAGCACCGGCAGCATCAGATCCTGATAAAAATAACTGCGGCTCTCCGGCATTCGCTGCTTGCCCACCATCATGGTGGTGCGTGCGGTACGCCAGGAGCGGGCGATACTGCCCGGCCCGGTAAAGTAGTTGCCCAGCGCAACGCGAAAACGCAGCTGACCATTCTCCTTCATCCGGGAGATAAGCAGCTCCACGCGACGACGATGATCGTCTGCATCCCAGCGGCCGAACGCGTTAAGCGCCGGTTTGAGCACCACCATTTCCGTCAGAGAAACGATCGCCACCAGGTTATCGCGCTCCGGCGTCGCCAGCGCATTTTGCAGCTGCTGCAGCTCGGCCATCGCGCTGTCCACGCCCAGCTGGCCGCTATCGACTTCAATCACCGCCACCACGCGCGGCTGGTTCAGATCGATCCCCAGACGCTGCGCCCATTCGCTGAGCGCAGGCGTATGCTCTTCCGCCTGAATAAGATTCATCACCAGCTCCTCACGCAGGCGGCTGTCCTGAGCGAGCAGATGCATCAGGCGCGACTGCTCCAGCATCATCTCCGCCGTCATGCAGACCAGCTCACCGTATTTTCGCAGTGACTCGGGCTCGCCGGTGAGACCGATGACCCCCACAATCTCGCCTTCAAGGCGCAGCGGTAAATTGATGCCCTGACGGACGCCGTGCAGGTGTTTCGCTACCGCATCGTCGATATCGACCACCCGCCCCTGGGAGAGCACCAGCAGCGCGCCTTCGTGCAATTCCCCAATACGCTCGCGATCGCCGCTGCCAATAATGCGCCCGCGGGCATCCATTACGTTGATATTGGTATCAATGATGCGCATGGTGCGCGCCACGATATCCTGCGCCATTTTGGTATCAAGATGCCAGCCAGCCATAGAACCCTCCTGTGAGCAGAGCTCAAGCATAGGGATGTTCAGCGACGGCTGCATTGTGCGAATGCACAAAGAGAGAGGAAGAAGTATGGACTTGTGGGAAGGGTCACAGAAACGAGAAAGCCCCTGCGAACAGGGGCTTCAGAGGATTACTGCATCAGCAGGTAAATAGAGGTATCACCACGCTGGATATTCAGCGCCAGCACGGAAGGCTTGCTGTCGAGGATCTTGCGCAGTTCAGCGATATTCTTCACCGGCTGCTGGTTAGCGCCCATGATCACATCGCCTTTTTTCAGGCCGATACGGGCTGCCGGTGAATTCGCTTTCACGTTGTTCACCACCACGCCTTTGTCTGCGCCTTTGTTGCTCATCTCGGCACCTTCAATCCCGCTGAAGATGGTGCTGGAATCCACCTGATTCTGGCTGCTCTGCTGCAGCTCCAGGCTCACGTTAACCGGTTTACCGTCGCGCAGCAGGCCCAGGGTCACTTTGCTGCCGATCGGCATTGAGCCGACTTCCGCACGCAGGGCGGCAAAGCTGCTGATCGGTTTACCGTTCAGGGAGGTGATCACATCCCCCGCTTTAATGCCCGCTTTCGCCGCGGAGGAGTTCGGCATCACCTGGCTGACGAATGCCCCGCGCTGGGCGTCAACTTTCATCGCCTTAGCCAGCTCGGAGTTCAGCTCCGTGCCCAGGATACCCAGCTCGCCGCGTTTCACCTGGCCATACTGCACCATCTGCGCGGTCAGGTTTTTCACCATGTTACTCGGGATAGCAAAGCCGATCCCGATGTTGCCGCCGTCCGGCGCAAGGATCGCGGTGTTGATACCGATCAGCTCACCGTTCAGGTTCACCAGCGCACCGCCGGAGTTACCGCGGTTGATCGCCGCATCCGTCTGGATGAAGTTTTCATAGTTCTCGGCATTGAGGCCGCTACGGCCCAGCGCAGAGACGATACCGGAGGTCACGGTTTCACCCAGACCGAACGGGTTACCGATCGCCACGGTGTAGTCGCCCACGCGCAGCGCGTCGGAGTCGGCAATTTTAATCGCCGTCAGGTTTTTCGGATCCTGAATCTGGATCAGCGCGATGTCAGAACGCGGGTCTTTGCCGACCACTTTGGCATCAAACTTACGGCCATCGCTCAGCTGAACCTTAATGCTGTTCGCGTTATCGACAACGTGGTTGTTGGTGACGACGTAGCCTTTCGCTGCATCAATGATTACCCCCGAGCCAAGCGCCATGAATTTCTGCTGCTGGCCGCCGCCCTGGCTGTCATCCCCTGCGCCACCGCCCTGACAGAACGGAGAGCTCTGGAATGGCGAACCGTCCTGGCAGAACGGCGAGTTGTCGCCGAAGAACTGCTGGAAGTTCCGCGGCATGCGCGGCGTATTGACGGTCGTGCTGCCCTCAACGTTAATACTCACCACCGATGGCATCACTTTTTCGAGCATCGGTGCCAGGCTTGGCATCTGCTGCGCGGTTGCTGCCGACGACGCGGTCTCGGCTGCAGTAGCAGTCAGAGGAGACAGCGCTAAACCTAAACTCAGAGCCAGTGCACTCATTGCTAATGTGGTTTTTTTCATGTTTCTCAATCTCGATTTACAGGTAACGCAAAATTGCTGTGTAACTCAGATTCGTTTTATACCGCTTAGTTCCGGCGATAAGTTTATGGAAAAGGTAAAAATTTATTGGCCGTCTTTACAAAACTCCCGGGTTATTCCACCGCCATCAGCTTGCGATATTCATCCCAGGCATACAAATCCGTCATGCCGCTGATATAGTCCTGGATAAGACGGCAGCGATAATAATGTTCCCATAACCCAATCGGGCCTGGGGAGATTTATGCTGACCATCCAGCTTGCCAATCGCTTCGACATACGCCAGACGGTGTCGGGTAGAGAGTTTCTGATAAAGTCGGGATTCGATGGGGATGCGGCGCACGCGCTCGTGTTCCACCAGCTCGCTGAATTCGTCAACGGACAGCTGGAGCAGCGGGGCATAAATTTCCAGTAACCCGCTGATCACCCGATAGCCCTGCAGCTCTAGCTGCTCGACATCCGGATGGCTGAAGACATGCCGCATCGCCACATGTTTATAAAGCTCGAGGAGCTGGCTGAAACTGCTGTCATCTTCCAGCAGCGCATGGTTGAATTCCCCGCTGAAAATGGCGGCAAATTATCAATAAAGCGCGACGCCGCGTACGGCACCAGTTTATTTAATGTATTGACCCGCAAATACATAAAGAACTGATCTTCCGTACTGCGCGCTTTTTGTGATTGAGCGCGTTTTTCCCCACGCATTTTCGTTAACTCCTGCGGCAAACAGCGTCGCCTTTTTCATGGGTGCCCCAGGCCGTATAAAGATGCTGATAAAGCTCCTCGACGCTGAAGATTCTTTTCTCAACGGCATCTTCCAGATCGGCCACGCAATAGGAGATATCATCGGCGGCTTCCATAATCCAGGTCAATGGAAAGCGGCCGTTTGGCGTCAATGAAAGTTCTTTACGTTGCCGTTCAATATAGGCCTCTTCGGAAAGGAATAATAGCCCGGTTTTTTCATTAAATAACTGTGGGACGCGGGCGTCTCCCCCATCCACCACGCGGGGCGCGGTATATTTCAGAATGCAGCCGACCTGTGCCCAGGTCAGGTTCATGCGCATCAGGGAATGGACCAGCCGGATCCCCTGCGCGTTGCCCTCAAAATGACAGAAATCCTGACGCAATCGTTCAGCCCGCCTCTTAACGCGGGCGTAAATCGCGCACGCTGCAGCGGTCATCCGCTCAGCGCCTGCCTTACCAGCGGATCCACCAGTTCGGCCGGCAGGTTGTCATCAAACCAGTCATTGATCGCCGCCTCACCAAAATGGCCGAAAGGCGGGTTGCCGATGTCATGCATCAGGCAGGCCATCTCAACGATGCTCTCGAAAGGCCCGGTCAGCTCGTCCAGACCATAGGTTTCCAGCAAGCGCTGCTCTTTGAGACGGCTCAAAATCTCTTTGGCGATGTAGCGCCCGACCTGCTGCACCTCCATCGAGTGGGTTAAGCGCGTGCGCACCGCGGCGTTACGCTCCAGCGGAAACACCTGGGTTTTTTGCTGCAGACGGCGGATGGCGGCCGAGTTAATGATCCGCCCGCGATCGCTTTCGAAGATACGCAGGAATCTCATGTTCGCTCTTGTCGCCCTGCGGCGAACGGAAACGTCGGTGCCAGTTAATTTTGGTGCGAAAATCGATTGGTGCCATGTGTTCCCCCGTTATTTGCGGTTTCCTGAGATGTGCGTTTCCCCATCTAACCGCATGATAGACTATGCCTCACTTTAGCCTTATACATCCATAACCAGCGAGTAAATCTATGAAAATCGGCATTATTGGTGCAATGGAAGAAGAAGTTACGCTGCTGCGTGACAAAATTGAGAACCGTCAGACCCTCTCTCTGGGGGGTTGTGAGATCTACACCGGTCAGCTGAACGGTGTTGACGTGGCTCTGCTGAAATCAGGCATCGGTAAAGTCGCTGCGGCGCTGGGTGCCACCCTGCTGCTGGAGCGCTGCAAGCCGGACGTGATCGTGAATACCGGCTCCGCGGGCGGCCTGGCGCCGACGCTGAAGGTGGGCGATATCGTGGTGTCCGACGAAGCGCGTTACCACGATGCCGACGTCACCGCGTTCGGTTACGAGTACGGCCAGCTTCCGGGCTGCCCGGCAGGGTTTAAAGCGGACGACAAACTGATTGCGGCGGCAGAGACCTGCATCGCAGAGCTCAACCTCAACGCGGTACGCGGTCTGATTGTCAGCGGTGATGCCTTCATCAATGGCTCCGTGGGGCTGGCGAAAATCCGTCATAACTTCCCTCAGGCGGTTGCCGTTGAGATGGAAGCCACCGCGATTGCTCACGTTTGCCATAACTTCAACGTACCGTTCGTGGTGGTTCGCGCCATCTCTGACGTGGCAGACCAGCAGTCCCACCTCAGCTTCGACGAGTTCCTGACCGTTGCGGCAAAACAGTCCACCGTGATGGTGGAACGCCTGGTGCAGAATCTGGCACGTGGCTAAACATCTGCTGCTCAGGGCTGTGGCCTGCTTCTGCTTCCACCGCCTGCTGTGGCTTTGCTCTGCTGTACCGCGCGTGATTACGCTCTCTCCCGCCAATACGGAACTGGCGTTTGCCGCCGGCATCACGCCCGTCGGCGTGAGCAGCTTTTCGGATTATCCGCCGCAGGCCGCGGGGATTGAGCAAGTGGCCACCTGGCAGGGGATGAACCTTGAGCGCATCGTGGCGCTGAAACCGGATCTCGTGCTGGCCTGGCGCGGCGGCAATCCGCTGCGCCAGGTGGAGCAGCTGCAGCGTCTGGGCATCCATGTGGAATGGATCGATCCGCAATCACTCGACCAGATGATTGACGCGCTGGCGGCGCTGCAGCGCTGGAGCCCACAGCCCCAGCGGGCCACATCGGCCGCGCAGGCGTTACACCAGCAGCTGCAGACGCTGCGTCAGCGCTATCAGCAGCAAACGCCGGTGCCGCTGTTTCTGCAGTTTGGCCAGCAGCCGCTGTTTACCGCCGCACGCAGCACGCTGCAGAATGAGGTCATCACCCTGTGCGGCGGTCGCAATATCTTTGCTGACAGCAGCGTAAGCTGGCCTCAGGTGAGCCGGGAACAGGTGCTGACGCGGCACCCGCAGGCGATTGTCACTGGCGGTGATGCCAGCCGCGCCGCCAGCGTCGCGCGCTTCTGGCAGCCGCAGCTTAACGTGCCGGTGATTGCGCTTAACGATGACTGGCTGAGCCGGCCGGGTCCGCGCCTGCTGCTGGCGGCAAAACAATTGTGCGAAGCTTTACATCCGACGAAAAATAAAGCATTACCAGACTAAAGATTCGACGATTTATGTCGAAAATCAAATAACAAGGCACAGCGGCCACGTATGCTCTGTGCCCTTTTAGCGCGTAGCGCACTTTTGACATCACCAGGATTTCACCATGACCAGAGCGCTGCTGCTGGCCATAGGGCTGATCGTGGCTGCACCGATCGGTGCGGCAACCACCACGGGCTCTATCGCCGTCTCGCTAACGATTTTCTCCCGCTGCGATATCTCACGCCCGAGTGAGCAGACGCTGCCGTCTGTTGACTGCGGCCGGCATTTCAGCGCGCAGCCGCGCGTGACACAAAGCGTATTGAACCGCGATGCGATGCGCCGTGAAACGGCACGCCTGGTGACGATTGAGTGGTAAATCATGGCTGCCAGAACGGCAGCCAGCCCAGCATCAGATGCTGAAAGAGGAACCGCAGCCGCAGGTGGTTTTGGCGTTGGGATTGGTCACGATAAAGCGCGAACCTTCCAGACCTTCGGTGTAGTCAACCGAACCGCCCACCAGATACTGCAGGCTCATCGGGTCAACCACCAGCGCCACGCCCTGCTTCTCGATGGTCATGTCGCCGTCGTTCACCTGATCGTCAAAGGTAAAACCATACTGGAAGCCGCTGCAGCCCCCGCCGGTGATATATACGCGCAGTTTCAGCGCCGGATTCTCTTCATCCGCAATCAGGTTTTTTACTTTTTTCGCTGCTGCATCGGTGAACTGCAGAGGCAGCGCGGCTACGTCGTCACTCATCTTTTACTCCGGGTAAACGTCCAGGTCAGAAAACGACCTCAATTTCGCTATTATCTGCCAGCCGTCCAGTGCAATCAAGTAGCGCCCTTGACACTGTGTGCCGCCAGTTATGGCATAAAGTATAGCAATGTCGCAGGCGCAAGCGGCCGAGCGCCTTTCTTCACCGGCCGCTCTTCCGTAGAATGGCGCCAGATTTTTTCCAGAACAGCAGGAGCCGAACCATGAGTAAGTCAGAAAACCTGTATGCCGAAGCACAACGCGAGCTGATCCCGGGTGGCGTGAACTCACCGGTGCGCGCCTTTACCGGCGTGGGCGGCACGCCGCTGTTTATCGAACGTGCTGACGGCGCGTATCTGTATGATGTCGATGGCAAAGCCTATATCGATTACGTCGGCTCCTGGGGCCCGATGGTGCTGGGGCACAACCACCCGGCCATTCGCAACGCGGTGATTGAAGCCGCCCAGCGCGGCCTGAGCTTTGGTGCGCCAACCGAGATGGAAGTGAAAATGGCCGAGCTGGTCACCGAGCTGGTGCCGACCATGGACATGGTGCGCATGGTGAACTCCGGCACCGAAGCCACCATGAGCGCCATCCGCCTGGCGCGCGGCTTCACCGGCCGCGACAAAATCATCAAGTTCGAAGGCTGCTACCACGGCCACGCCGACTGCCTGCTGGTGAAAGCCGGTTCCGGCGCGCTGACCCTCGGCCAGCCGAACTCACCGGGCGTGCCGGCGGACTTCGCCAAGCACACCCTGACCTGCACCTACAACGATCTCGACTCCGTTCGCGCGGCGTTCGAGCAGTATCCGCAGGAGATCGCCTGCATCATCGTTGAGCCGGTTGCGGGCAACATGAACTGCATCCCGCCGCAGCCGGAGTTCCTGCCGGGCCTGCGCGCCCTGTGCGACGAGTTCGGCGCGCTGCTGATCATCGATGAAGTGATGACCGGCTTCCGCGTGGCGCTGGGGGGTGCCCAGGCTTATTACGGCGTCGCGCCGGACCTGACCTGCCTCGGCAAAATCATCGGCGGCGGCATGCCGGTGGGCGCCTTCGGCGGGCGCCGCGAGGTGATGGACGCGCTGGCGCCGACCGGCCCGGTCTACCAGGCGGGCACGCTCTCCGGCAACCCGATCGCGATGGCGGCGGGCTTTGCCTGCCTGACCGAAGTGGCGCAGCCGGGCATCCACGAAACCCTGACCGACCTGACCACGCAGCTGGCAAACGGCCTGCTGGCGGCGGCAGAGGCCGGTATCCCGCTGGTGGTCAACCACGTGGGCGGCATGTTCGGGATCTTCTTCACCGACGCCGAAACCGTGACCTGCTATCAGGACGTGGTGAAGTGCGACGTTGAACGCTTCAAGCGCTTCTTCCACCTGATGCTGGAAGAAGGCGTTTACCTGGCACCGTCAGCGTTCGAAGCGGGCTTTATGTCCGTGGCGCACAGCGAAGAAGATATTCATCACACCATCGACGCCGCGCGTAAGGTGTTTGCGAAGCTGTAAGGTATTTGCCGGTTGGCGCCATTCATAGCGCCTCCGCTGGGGGGGTCACTTGTATTAGCGGCTCTGCTTTCTCAGCAGATAGATAAAAGTACGGCGCACCGATAAAGGTCGACAGCAGACCCGCCGGGATCTGATACGGGAACAGCAGCATTCGCCCGCACCAGTCGGCAAACACCAGCATCACCCCGCCCGTCAGGGCCGACATCACAATATGCGGCATCGTCCGGCGGAACCCCATCATTCGCGCAATGTGCGGCGCCATCAGCCCCACAAAACTCAGCGGGCCAATGGTCAGGGTCGCCGTCGCCGTCAGGCACGCCGCCAGCAGCAGCAAGGCGACGCGCGCTGGCGTCAGCGCCATGCCCACCGCGCGCGCGGTTTCGCCGCCGAGCGGCAGGATGGTCATCCAGCGGCGGCACAGCGGCGCCATCGCCAGCAGTGATCATGCGCCACAATCCAGCACGGTCTGCAGCGCCTGCGCCGTCCACTGAGGCCGCGTTGTACGTCGAGCCGGAAATCCAGGTCAGGATCTCCGCCATACGCGGATCGCCGCTGGCCTGCAGCATCATCAGCAACATGGTAAAGGCGGTGCTGAGCGCCATCCCGGCCAGCAGCATGCGGTGCGGTGAAAATCCGCCGCCGGCCGGCAACCAGCATAATGATCAGCAGCGTCAGCGCCGCCCCCAGGACTGCCGGCGGGCATCAGCCAGCCAAACGCGTTGCCCGGCACGAAGAACAGCATCAGCACCACGCCAAAGGCGGCGCCAGAGCTGATGCCCAGCACTTCCGGGCTGGCCATCGGGTTGCCGGTCAGACGCTGAATAATGCACCCCGGCGACCGCCAGCATCACGCCGGCGATCAGCGCCGCCAGCATGCGCGGCCAGCGCCACGGCAGCAGGGCTGTTGCAGCATATCAGCCGCTGACCCACGTCCAGCCGTGGGCATCGCGCCCAAACGCAATGCCCGCCAGACTGCACAGCGCCAGAATCAGCACCCGCCGGCCCCGCCAGGCACCAGCGCAGCACGGCCTGCCGCTCCTGCGGCACTGTGTCGCCGGCATTCATCGCCGGCGGCAGCGTGCCCGTGCGCAGACGCGGCAGCAGCCACAGCAGCAGCGGCGCGCCGATCAGCGCGGTGACCGAGCCGGTGGAGACTTCACGCCAGACCTGCGCCAGCCAGAGAATAAGCTGATCGGAAAGCCAGAGGATCAGCGCCCCAATCAGCGGCGCCAGCATCAGACGCGCCAGCAGGCGACGCGCCCCGAGCATCTTCGCCAGCAGCGGCGCAAACAGGCCGATAAACCCGATGATGCCGACCGCGTTCACCAGCAGGGCGCTCAAGACAATCGCCAGCGTCAGCGCGGCCAGGCGCGCCAGCGACAGCGCCAGCCCCAGGTTGCGCGCCACGCCATCATCCAGCCCCATCAGCGTCAGCGGACGGCAACAGCGGCAGCGCCAGCGCGACACCGCCAGCAGCAGGCGCGGCCACAGGCGCTGCACCACGCTCCAGTCGGTTTGGGTCAGCGTGCCGGTACTCCACAGGAACATGCTTTGCAGCTGATCGTGATGGAACAGCACCAGCAGCTGGTTGATCGCGCCCGCAGTACAGGCTCACCACCAGCCCGGCCAGAATCAGCGTCACCGGCGACAGACGCTTGCCCCAGGCGACGCCAAAGACCAGCGCGCCCACCAGCACCGCCCCGCCCATCGCCGCAAACTGCGGGGTCAGCTACCCCGCCCGGCAGCGCCCACAGCGTGGTGATGGTGATGCCAAGCTGCGCGCCGGTCGCGACGCCGAGCGTGGTCGGCTCCGCCAGCGGGTTACGCAACACCTGCTGGAACAGCACGCCCACCAGCCCTAGACCGGCGCCGACCAGCAGCGAGACCGCCAGACGCGGCAGCAGGCTGTAGTGGAACAGCATCTGCCGGATATTGTCGATATCCGGCGCGGACATCGCCTGCTGCCACTGCGCCAATGGCAGCGCCTGGCGCAGGTTGTATAAACGGTCAGGCCGCCAGCGCGCGGCAAGGAAACTGAGCACGCGAGCAGCGCGCCGGGAAACGGGACGGTATGCGCATTCATGCCTTGCACCTCCCAGCGCGTTATCCAGCACGCGGGCAAAATGCATGGCCGACAGCGTCGCGCCGTAGAACCAGACCGCCGGAACGCGCTGGAAGCGTTGCTCCCGGACAAACGGCATCGCCTGCCACAGCGCGCTTTGCGTCACCTGCTGCATATCGCGTTCGTTATCGTGATCGAAGCAGATCACCTCAACGTCACCGACCTCCGCCAGCCGCTCCATCCCCACCACCGCACTGCCCCAGAAGTTGGTTTCGCTCCTGCCAGGCATTGCGAATGCCGAAGCTGTCCAGCACTTCCTGGAACAGGCAGTTTTTACCGAAAACCAGCATATGGCGGGCATCCAGCAGCGTCACCATCAGCAGCGGACGATCGCCCCGGACGTAACCGCTCACGCGCGGCCGCCACTTCTCCATCCACCCAGTGCAAATGCGCCAGGTGGTTTTTCGCCTGCGCTTTCTAGGCCAAGCCGGGCGCCAGCGCCTGCAGCGACTGTGCGCGCGGTGGTGAACGGTTTGCCATCGCCGCTGTTGAGGTCAAAGCCCATCGTCGGCGCAATGCGCTCCAGCTTGTCGTCGGCGACGGGCCGTAGGCCCGTTGCCGAGAGCAGGACCAGCGAGGGTTTCATCTGGGTCAGCAGTTCGAGGTTTGGTTCGGTGCGCAGGCCGACGTCGATTACCGACGCCGGCAGCTTCGGCTCGTCCACCCAGAGGTTGTAGTTATGCACATCGGCCACCGCCGTAGCGGCGTGACGCCGAGCGCCATCAGCAGCTCGACCGGCAGCCACTCCAGCGCCACAATGCGCTGGCTGTCCGGCGGCGGCCGGCGCGCGGCGGTGCAACGGTTAACAGCAGCGGTGAGAGCGCCATCGCCGTCAGCAGGCGGCGAGCGGCAAATGTCGAACATCACGAGGCATCAGTAGACAAAGCTCACCGGCGCAGCCGCCCTGCGGGTGCGGCAGAATGCCCATCGGAATACCGTAAATATGTTCCAGCACCGGCCGGCCTGCATCATCGCTTCCGCGGTCCGCCCTGCGCGATCATTTCGCCGCCGCGCAGCGCCACCAGATGGTCGCAGTAGCGCGCCGCCATGTTGATATCGTGCAGCACCGCAATCACCGTCAGACCGCGTTCCTGGCTCAAACGCTGCACCAGCGCCAGCACATCGACCTGATGGGCGATATCCAGCGCCGAGGTCGGTTCGTCAAGCAGCAGGCAGCGGCTGTCCTGCGCCACCAGCATCGCCAGCCACGCGCGCTGGCGCTCGCCGCCGGACAGGCTATCCACCAGGCGGTGCGCAAGCGGTTTTAGCCCCACCAGCGCAATCGCCTCTTCCACCATTTCGCGATCGTCCTGGCGCCAAAGCGCCCCAGCGCGCCGTGCCACGGATAGCGCCCAATCGCCACCAGCTCGCGCACCGTCATCCCCTCCGCCTGCGGCAGCTGCTGCGGCAGATAGGCCACTTGGCGGGCAAAGGCTTTGCTGCTCCACGCTCTCAACGGCTGTGGCCGATTGAGCAGTACGTCGCCCTTCTGCTGGCGGCTGATGGCGCCCGAGCATTTTCAGCAGCGTGGATTTACCGGAACCGTTATGGCCGATCAGGCCGGTGACTTTGCCCGGGGGGAAAGTCAGCGACAGCGGATGCAGCAGCGTGCGGCCGGGTACGCGGAAGCTGACGTTTTCCAGTGAAAAGGTGGTGTCGGGTTGCGTGGTGAGTATCTCTGCATAGATCAGCCAACTGGTTTAAACGGGGGCGCGGCGAACGGCGCCCCCGGCTGTCCAGTATTAGAAGCGGAAGGTTGCGGTGGCGACCACCTGGCGTTCTGCGCCCCAGTAGCAGGCGTAGTCGCGGTAGCAGCTGGCAACGTAGTTCGCGATCGAACAGGTTGTTGATGTTGACGCCCACGGATGAGCCCGGCAGGCCAAAGCGCGCCAGATCGTATTTTCAGTGCGGCATCTACAGTGGTGTATCGCGGCGACGTCAAAGTTCTGGTTGGCATTTGCGCCGCTGGCGTACAGACCTTTGCTTTCACCGACGTAACGCACGCCGGAACCCAGCGTCAGGCCGCTCACCGCCGTTTCGTGGAAGGTGTAATCCGCCCACAGCGAAGCCATGTGTTTCGGCACTTGCACCGGCGTTCGGCCTTTGCCCAGATAGGTGTGTCTTTGGTGTATTCCGCATCGGTATAGGTGTATAGCCGCCGTCAGGTTGACGTTGGCATTCAACGCCGCCTTGGCTTCCAGCTCCACGCCGCGTGAGCGGATTTCGCCGCTCTGCACGCTGAACTGCGCATTGCTCGGGTCCGCCGTCAGGTTGTTGTTCTTGGTCAGCTGATAGACCGCCCCGGTCAGCACGATCGGACGATCCTTCGGCACGTATTTCACGCCCGCTTCATACTGTTTGCCGATCGACGGCTTGAAGGCGCTACCCCCTTGCGTCGTGCCCAGATTCGGTTCAAACGATTCGCTGTAGCTGAAATACGGCGTCACGCCGTTGTCGAACAAGTAGTTGAGGCCGCCGCGCCAGGTGAACTGGCGATCGGTCTGCTGGCTCGTCGAACTCACATCGCGGTTATAAGCGGAAGTCTTCGCCCAGTCATAGCGCCCGCCCAGCGTCAACAGCCACTGGTTCCACTCCCCTTGCTCCTGCACATACAGGCCGGTTTGTTCCTGACGGTTCAGGTAATGGTAGGGGAAGTTGATATTGACCGCGTCATTCCCGTATTGCGGATTGGTCATGCTCAGACCGTCCGCAGAGCCAAATGCGGCATTGATATCGTTACGCATGCGCATGTAGTCCACGCCGAACAACAGCGTGTGGTCGATATCGCCGGTTTTCACCTTCGCCTGCGCCTGGGTATCCACAGAGAAATTGTTCAGGTGTTCTTTTGATGACATGCGGCATTAGGCGCGATTAATCGGTTGATTCTCGGGGTCGCCGTATAAACGCCGCTGCCATAGATGCTCTTCATGTCGGTTTCCAGCTGCATATAGCGCAGATTCTGGCGCACCGCCCAGGTATCGTTGAAGGCATGTTCGAAGCTGTAGCCGATCATCCGCTGTTTGCGGGAGGTGTAGTTGCTGGCTTCGCCTTCGTTGAAATCGGTCGGCAGCTTACCGCCGTTCGGCAGCGGAATCAGCGTGCCCTGCTTCGGCAGCCAGCCGTAATAACCGGTATAGGGATCGTTTTGAATGTTGGCCAACAGCGTGAAGTTGGTTTTGTCATCCGGACGCCAGCTAAAGGACGGCGCGATCGCATAGCGCTTCTCTTTGCTCATGTTCTGCTGCGAATCGCTGTCTTTCGCCAGGCCGGTCAGGCGGTAAGAATAGATACCCTGATCGTCCAGCGCGTCGCTGAAATCGAAACCGGTCTGGAACAGGTTATCGGTGCCCATTTTGAACTGGATTTCGCGCAGCGGCTCGGTGGTTGGCCGCTTGCTGACCATCGAGACCAAACCACCCGGGTTGCTTTTGCCGTACAGCACCGAGACCGGGCCGCGCAGCAGCTCGGCGCGCTCGAGGAAATAAGGATCGATGGACGCTTCACTGTAGTTGTCGCCCAGCAACCGCAACCCATCCAGATACTGGGTGGTGTTGGTGGCCGGGAAGCCGCGGATCGCCACCGCATCATAGGTCGTGGAGCTGCCGCGGCTGGCAAATACGCCCGGCGCATAGGCCAGCGCGCCTTTCACCGTATCCGGCTGACGCATGTCCATCTCTTCACGCGTCACCACGGAAACAGACTGCGGGTTCTTCTCGATCGGCGTATCGGTTTTGGTCCCGGTGGCGCTGCGTTTGGCGACATAGGTGCCGACCGGCCCCCAGGCGCTTTCCTGCGCGGCGCCGCTGCCGCCATCCGCCGTCACCACGGCACGGTGTCTTCCTTGGCGGCCGGCTTGGCGTCGGCGGAAAAAGCCGGCATCGCCAGCGTGCCCAACGCCGCAGCGACGGTGATCGCTAACGCGAGCGGTCGACGGGTGGTCGCCGCGCGCAGAGAACAAGGAAAAGATGCTTCGTCGCATGCATAGTGTGATTTCTCTGATGAATAATAGAACAATGCAGGCGAATGTAAACGATAATAATTATTATAAGCGTCGCATTTTATGCAGAAGCCCGGAAATTGCACTGCAAGCTGTAATTCATAGCTGGCGGTGAGGTTGCCAGCGGATTAGGCGCTTAGCCATGCGGTTAGCAGGGAAATAAAACGAGCAGAAAAAGAAAAAAGCGCCGCAGCGCCAGAGGGAGTTAAATTCAGCTTTTATGCAAGACTCAGGCTGGAGCGCCGCCATGTATCTGGCACCGCCACGTGGTGGTAAAACGCCGGCACCGCACAGGCTCTGAAGGTATAAAGCCGGTGCAGTGCCGGATGGCTTATTTACTGGCCAAACATATCTTTGATCCAGCCGGCGACGCCATCACCGTCTTTCTGCTCATTTGCCCTGCGGCTGTTGCTGTTGCTGTTGTTGCTGTTGCTGTTCTTGCTGTTGCTGCTGCTGATCTGCTGCTGTTGCTGCTGGCACAGCGCGTTCGGATCCAGTGCCCAGACCGGCAGGGAACGCCAGGTGCTGCTGCCGCCGCCGCAGACAAAGTTGCCGGCCGAGTCGATGTTCATCTGGGTGATATCTTCCGGCGGCGTCAGGATCAGCGGCACCGGCGACTGGTTTTCCAGATAGCGCTGATAAATCGACATCGCCCCGCTCGCCCCGTACAGCTTGCGTCGGCTGGTTGTTGTCGCGCCCTACCCAGGTGATCGCCACTTCACGGCCATCGATACCGGCAAACCAGGTATCGACGTTGTTGTTGGTGGTCCCGGTTTTACCCGCCAGATGCAGGCCCGGATACTTCGCCCCCAGCTGACCGCCCGGTACCGCGCTGCACCCCTGCTGCATCGTCCACAGCGTCATGTAGGCCGCCTGCGCCGGCACAACGGCCGCTCCGCCTGCGGGAAGCTCTGATACAGCACCGTGCCATCTTCGGCAATCACCGAACGCAGGGCCGACAGCGGTGCGCGGTTACCGCCGCTGGCGATGGTCTGGAACGCCTGCGCCACTTCAATCGGCGTCAGGTTAAGCGCCCCCAGCAGCATCGCCGGCACCGGGTGCAGCTGATCTTTCGGCACGCCCAGTTTCGGCCAGGTATCGACAATCGCCGGCAGTCCCAGCGACATGCCGAGGTTCACCGTCGGCACGTTCATCGAGCGGGTCAACGCATCCACCAGCATCACCTGACCGCTGAACTGCCGATCATCGTTCTGCGGTGACCAGACCTGGCCGTTAGGCTGGCGCAGGGAGATCGGCGCATCCGCAATCCAGGTATTCAGGCGATACTGGTTTGGCTGGCTCAGGGCAGTCAGATAGGTCGCCGGTTTTGCCAGCGAACCGATCGAGCGACGCGCCTGCATGGCGCGGTTGTAGCCGGCAAACTGCGGCTCGGCACCGCCCACCATGGCGCGAACTTCGCCGGTGTAGCGGTCAACCACCACCATCGCGGTTTCCAGATCGTTCAGGCTTGCGCTGTTTCTTCAGCGCCGGAATGCCGTCTTCCACCGCTTTTTCTGCCGCATCCTGCGCCACCGGAGTCAAGGGTGGTGAAGATCTTCACGCCGGAGAGATCTTTGACCTTATCGCCCAGCTTGGCTCTGCAGCTCCTGACGCACCATCTGCATAAACGCCGGCTGAGGCGAAATCACCCCGCCGCGCGGCTGAACGCCCAGCGGACGCGCGCTCAGCATGTCGTACAGCTCCTGGTCGATCACCTGCTGCTGTTGCAGCAGACGCAGCACCAGGTTACGACGCTCCAGCGCCAGTTTCGGGTTACGCCACGGGTTATAAAGCGACGCCCCTTTCACCATGCCCACCAGCAGCGCCTGCTGATCGAGGCTCAGCTCTTCCACCGGACGGCCAAAGTAGTACAGGCTCGCCAGCGGGAAGCCGCGGATTTCGTTGTTGCCGCTCTGACCGAGGTACACCTCGTTCATATACAGCTCAAGAATACGATCCTTGCTGTAGCGCGCATCCATCAGCACCGCCATATAGGCTTCGTTCGCTTTACGCCAGTGCGAGCGTTCGCTGGTGAGGAACAGGTTCTTCACCAGCTGCTGCGTCAGCGTACTCGCCGCCCTGCACCGCACGACCGGCGGTCAGGTTGGCCAGCACCGCACGACCAATCGAGTAGAGGCTGATGCCGTCATGCTCGTAGAAGTGACGGTCTTCGGTGGCCAGCAGCGTATCGACCAGCAGATCCGGGAAGCCGTTACGCGCCACGAACAGACGCTGCTCGCCGTTTGGCGACGGCAGCATGGTGATCAGACGCGGATCGAGGCGGAAGAAACCGAACTGGCGGTTGTTATCCATGTTCTCGATGGTATCCAGACGATCGCCGTCGAAGGTCAGACGCGCGCGCACCTGCCCCTCTTTGCTGTCCGGGAAATCAAACGGACGGCGGATCATCTCAATGCTGTTCGCCTGCACGGTAAACTCGCCCGGGCGCGTCATTTGTCTGACACCTGGCGATACTGCGTGCCTTCCAGCAGTTTTACCATCTCGTTCTTGTCGTGATGGACATATCCGGCTCAAGGTTGACCATGCGGCCATACACCGCCGCAGGCAGCTGCCAGACTTTACCGTCGATACGGCTGCGGATCTTCTGATCCAGATACACGCCGTAAATCGCCATCAGCACGACAAAAACAATAAAGAGCTTCAGCAGCAGCCAGAACCAGCCGCGTTTGCCCCGAGGCTTACGCCCTTTGCCTTTCCCTTTACGCGGCATCGGTTCTTCATCCTCATCATCGTCTTCATAGTCATCGTCATAGTCCTCATCTCTGAGGCGACGACGGCTTACTTTTCTTTCGCCGGACGCGTTGGTTTTCCCTTACGTCCTATTGGCTCGCGGTCATTCCCCGCCATGCTGTTGTTTTCTCCAGGCATAGCTACAGGCGCAAAGCGCCAGATATTCTAATTTTCTTTCTCGTGCACTGCGCATGACCAGAAGAAATCTCTAAATTTCGATCTCCCTCTTAACTGTCGGGACCTACGGGGGGGGGAGGAATATTTCTTCGTTCGCCGCGTCGGCGCCGTATTCGCCGGATCGTCCGGCCAGACGCATGTTTGGGGTAGCGCCCCTTCATCTCTTTCTGCACTTCACGATAGCTCCCCGCCCAGAACGCCCCCAAATCTCGGGTGATTTGCAATGGACGATGCGCAGGCGACAGCAGCTCAAGCACCAACGGCACGCGCCCTTCCGCAGATGGACGGCGTTGTGCCTCACCAAACATCTCCTGCATCCGAACCGCCAGCGCCGGCGGATTATCCTCATGATAACGGATGGCAATCCGGCTTCCGGTCGGCACAGTGTAATGCCCTGGCAGTTCACTATCCAGACGTTGACGTAATGACCAGTCCAGTAAATTCTGTAGTAAAGCGCCTCGTCTTAACATTAAGCGCTCTTCAGCCCTTGCAAATCGCGTACGCCGCTCATCTGCGGCAGTAGCCAGCGCTCAAGCGTAGCCAGCAGCGTCTCGTCATCCACCGCTGGCCAGCCCTGTTCCGGCAGCCACTTCGCGGCGCAGTGCAGGCGCATGCGCTACTGTTCGGCCTCCGGCGTCCAGTTGAGCACCGCTCAGCCCTTTTTCCCGAATGCCGTTCAGCATCGCCTGATGCAGCTCGTCTTCCGACGGCTTCGCCAGCGGCTGGGCCCGCAGCGTCAGCTTGCCAATCTGCTTGGCGCTTCCACGACACGCCTTCAGCGTGCCCTGGGCGTCATCCCACTCCACGATCCGATTGCTGAAGCAGCTGCGGGCAGCTGCGCGTCAGCGCGTCGATATCCACCGGCAATCGCCAGCAGGATACGCGCATCCGGGACTGCTGGCCCCCTGCAGCAGGAGCGGGGCAATCAGCCACTCATGACGCGTCAGGGCGTCATCGCTGTCCAGCATCGCCCCCATGCCGTTTGCCAGCTGATAGCGCCGCGCCGTCCGCCCGCGCCGCTGCGCCATCCGATCGGGAAACGGCCTGCGGCCAACAGGCGCCGGGAAGCTAGATCGGCGTCGGGACGCCGCCCCGGACGCTGCATTCAGGCGTTTGCTGCACAAGCTGCTGCGCCCGCTGCTGCCAGTTCGGCTGATGGCTGGTTGAAAGCGCCTCCCGCAGATCGCCATCTGCCGCCGCGCGGCGGCTCCTCAAGAATAGCCGCCAGTTTTGCCGCCGTGGCGATTTCATCATCCCCTTGCGCGGCCACCAGCATCGCGGCCAGACGCGGATCGTTGCCCAGCGCCGCCATTTTCTGGCCGCGCGCCGTCAGACGCTCGCCCTCCAGCGCGCCGAGCCGCTGCAGCTGTTGACGCCTGGCCGCCGGCAGCGGTGAGGTTAACGACAGGGGGAGAATCAAGCCAGGTAAGCTGTCCAGGATCCGGGCAGCCCCACTGCAGCAGATCCAGCACCAGGCCCGACAAATCACTTTGTAAAATTTCCGGCGTGCTTTGCTGCGCAGCGCGTTCTGCCTGTTCCGCGCTGGTCAAATGCAGGCAGATCCCCGGCTCCAGACGCCCGGCGCGGCCGGCGCGCTGCACCATCGACGCCTGGCTGATGCGCTGCGTCAGCAGTTTAGTCAGCCCGGTGCGCGGGTCAAAGCTTGCCACCCGCTCCTGCGCGCTATCCACCACCAGGCGAATACCTTCAATGGTCAGACTGGTTTCGGCGATGTTGGTTGCCAGCACCACCTTGCGCTGCCCCACCGGGGCCGGAAGGATAGCTTTACGCTGCTCCTGCAGCGACAGCGCGCCGTAGAGGGGAGGGGATAAATCCACCTCATCGCTGACGCGCGAGGCCAGTTGCTCGCTCGCACGCGCTGGATCTCCGCCACGCCCGGCAAAAACAGCAGCAGGGAACCGGGCTCCTGGCGCAGCAAGCTGTGGCACCTCGCGCGCCACCGCCTCGTCAAACCGCTGATGGGCGGCTGCAGCGAAGGCGGTTGATAGCGGCGATCAACCGGAAACGCCCGCCCTTCAGAGCTGATGACCGGCGCATCGGGTAGCGCCTGCCGTAGCCGCTCATTGTCCAGCGTGGCCGACATTATCAGCAGCCGGAGATCGTCGCGCAGCCCCTGCTGCACGTCCAGCAACAGCGCCAGCGCCAGATCCGCCTGCAGGCTGCGCTCGTGGAATTCATCGAGGATCACCAGCCCGATACGCCGTTCAGCTCCGGATCGTTTTGCAGCATGCGGGTGAGAATGCCTTCGGTGACCACTTCTCAAGGCGCGTGGTCCGGCCCACGCAGGTCTCGGCGCGCATCCGGTAACCTACCGTTTCGCCCGGTTTTTCATTCAGCAGTTCCGCCAGGCGCTGCGCCACGTTGCGCGCCGCCAGCCGGCGCGGCTCCAGCAGGATAATTTTCCCGCTGATGTTCCCGTCTTTCAGAATCTGCAGCGGCAGCCAGGTGGATTTCCCGGCGCCCGTCGGGGCATTCAGCAAAACCTGCGGGGCATGGCGTAAGGCAGCGAGAAGGTCAGGAAGAACGACGGCGACCGGCAATGAGGACACTAACAAGCTCCACAGGGTTAACATTAGTCGGCGTACATTGTAGCATCGGCGCATATCATTACCGAGTCCTCCGTATGCCTGAGTCGAAACGGCTGTTTTTTGCCATTGAATTGCCCACAGCACTACAGCGTCAAATTGTTCGCTGGCGCGCCGATCGCTTCCCGCCGGAAGCCGGTCGCCCTGTCGCGGCGGCTAACCTGCACCTGACGCTGGCCTTTTTGGGCGACGTCAGCGCCGAAAAGCAGCGGGCCGTTGCAGCAGCTGGCCGGGCGTATTACCCAGCCGGAATTTACGCTGCACCTCGACGACGCGGGTCAGTGGCTGCGTTCGCGCGTGGTCTGGCTGGGGACGCGCCAGCCGCCGCGCGGATTATTGCAGCTGGCGAACATGCTGCGCGCGCAGGCGGCGCGCAGCGGCTGTTATCAAAGCCCACAGCCGTTTCATCCGCACATCACCCTGCTGCGCGATGCCGGTCAGGCCGTTGCCATCCCGCCGCCGGGTTTTCACTGGGCCTTTCCGGTCAACACATTCGCGCTTTATGAATCCGTCTTTGCACAGGGACGCACCCGCTATACGCCGCTACAGCGCTGGACGCTGGGCAACACCGAAAGGAATTCTGATGAAGTTTAGTCCTCCCCTGCAGCACGCTACGCTTGATCCAACGCTACAAACGCTTCCTCGCCGATGTGATCACCCCGGAAGGGGACACCTTCACCCTGCACTGCCCCAATACCGGTGCCATGACGGGCTGCGCGACGCCGGGCGACAGGGTCTGGTATTCCACCTCGGAAAATACTAAGCGCAAATATGCCCACACCTGGGAAATGACCCAAACCCAGCAGGGGCACTTTATTTGCGTCAATACCCTGCGCGCCAACCAACTGGTTAAGGAAGCGCTGCTCGCGCGACGCAATTCCCGAACTGGTCGGTTATGGCACGCATAAAAGCGAAGTGAAATATGGCGATGAAGGCAGCAGAATTGACTTCATGTTACAGGCGGAAGACAGGCCGGAGTGCTATATTGAAGTGAAATCAGTGACGTTAGCGGAACAGGAAAATGGCTACTTCCCGGATGCGGTAACGCTACGTGGCCAGAAGCATCTGCGAGAGCTAATGAGTGTTGCGGCGGCGGGCAAACGCGCCGTATTGCTGTTTGCAGTGTTGCATTCAGCCATTGAACGTTTCTCCCCTGCCCGCCATATTGATCCTAAATACGCGCAATTGTTGAATGAGGCACAAAAGCAGGGGGTAGAGGTTTTCGCTTATAAAGCGGAACTTTCTGCCGATAATATGACCCTTAGCCTGCCGTTATCTTTTTCGATTATGCGCAGCAGTGTGTATGGTATGGGTTAGACGATTGGCTGTGATTAAGCTGTTCTGGCCGCGTGCGCAAATACGCTTTTCCTCACAGGCTTGTCAAGTGTTACGTTTAGATAATTGCCATCCGGAAAAGCATCTGCTATTTATAGCGACCTGATTTTTCCCCCCACACGGGGATCGATAGTGCGTGTTAAGGAGAAGCAACATGCAAGAAGGGCAAAACCGTAAAACATCGTCCCTGAGTATTCTCGCCATCGCTGGGGTGGAGCCGTATCAAGAGAAACCGGGCGAAGAGTATATGAACGAAGCCCAGCTGTCGCACTTCAAGCGTATTCTTGAAGCATGGCGTAATCAACTCAGGGATGAAGTCGATCGCACCGTTACGCATATGCAGGATGAAGCTGCTAACTTCCCGGATCCGGTAGACCGTGCCGCCCAGGAAGAAGAGTTCAGCCTCGAACTGCGTAACCGTGACCGCGAACGCAAACTGATCAAAAAGATCGAGAAAACGCTGAAGAAAGTCGAAGACGAAGATTTTGGCTACTGCGAATCCTGCGGTGTTGAAATTGGCATTCGTCGCCTGGAAGCGCGTCCAACCGCCGATCTGTGCATCGACTGCAAAACGCTGGCCGAAATCCGCGAAAAACAGATGGCCGGTTAATACCAGCGCTGTTTACACACTCCAAAGGCGGGAGTCTCTCCCGCCTTGTTACTGTTGATATGTCTGAATCACACTATATTGGGCGCTTCGCGCCATCTCCTTCCGGTGAATTACACTTCGGCTCATTAATTGCCGCGCTCGGCAGCTACCTGCAGGCTCGCGCCCGCCAGGGAAAATGGCTCGTCCGCATCGAAGATATTGACCCTCCGCGTGAAGTTCCCGGTGCAGCAGAGACCATTCTGCGTCAGCTGGAACATTACGGTCTTCACTGGGATGACGAGGTTCTGTGGCAGTCAAAGCGTCACGAGGCCTATCGGGAACGTCTGGCCTGGCTTCGCGCTCAGGGGCTTTCCTATAACTGCACCTGCACCCGCGCACGCATCCAGAGTGCAGGCGGCGTCTATGACGGCCACTGCCGCACGCTTAATCGTCCTGCGGAAAATGCCGCCGTGCGCATCAGACAGCACTCCCCGGTGACGCACTTTAACGATTTACTCTCCGGTGAAATTCATGCCGATGAACGTCTGGCGCGTGAGAATTTTATTATTCACCGTCGCGATGGCCTGTTCGCCTACAACCTGGCCGTGGTGGCGGACGATCATTTTCAGGGCGTGACGGAAATAGTGCGCGGGGCGGATCTGGTCGAGCCGACCGTGCGACAAATCTCGCTGTATCACCAGTTTGGCTGGACGGCGCCGGATTACATTCATCTGCCGCTGGCGGTTAATGCGCAGGGCTTATAAATTGTCAAAGCAGAACCACGCCCCGGCCCTGCCAGACGGCGATCCGCGTCCTGTTTTGATCGACGCGCTGCGATTTCTCAACCAGAATGTAACCAACGAATGGCAGGATCTGCGTATTGACGAACTGCTGAAAATGGCCGTTGCTAACTGGGTAGCGCACGTTCCGCGGCATGATGCGCAACAACCGGATGAGGCACACGCATTCTCAAATGCGTTGCGCTGAGCTATGATTAGCCGCTTTTTTCATAACAAAACACACTACGAGGTGTACCATTTTTACCCGAGTCGCTAATTTTTGCCGTAAAGTGCTAAGCCGCGAAGAGAGCATGGCGAACGATGCTATTGCACAGCCGCAGATGTCGGTTATTCCGCGTGAGCAGCACACTATTTCCCGCAAAGATATCAGTGAAAATGCCCTCAAGGTGCTCTATCGTCTGAATAAAGCGGGCTACGAGGCCTATCTGGTGGGCGGCGGAGTGCGTGATTTACTGCTGGGCAAAAAACCAAAAGATTTCGACGTGACGACCAGCGCCACGCCTGAGCAGGTGCGCAAATTATTCCGCAACTGCCGTCTCGTTGGCCGACGTTTCCGTCTGGCTCACGTGATGTTTGGGCCGGAAATTATCGAAGTGGCGACCTTCCGCGGCCACCACGAAGCGGGCGCATCCGATCGCACCACGTCACAGCGCGGCCAGAACGGCATGCTGCTGCGTGACAATATCTTCGGCTCTATCGAAGAAGATGCCCAGCGTCGCGACTTCACCATCAACAGCCTTTATTACAGCGTGGCGGATTTCACCGTGCGCGATTACGTCGGCGGCATGCAGGACCTGAAAGAAGGCCTGATCCGCCTGATTGGCACGCCGGAAACGCGCTACCGTGAAGATCCGGTGCGTATGCTGCGCGCCGTGCGTTTCGCCGCCAAGCTGGATATGCGCATCAGCGCGAAGAAACGGCCGAGCCGATCCCGCGTCTGGCCACGCTGATTAACGACGTGCCGCCTGCTCGCCTGTTTGAAGAGGCGCTGAAGCTGCTGCAGGCCGGCCACGGTTTTGAAACCTATCTGACTGCTGCGCGAATACAACCTGTTCCAGCCGCTGTTCCCGACCATTACCCGCTACTTCACCGAAAACGGTGACAGCCCAATGGAGCGGATGATTGCGCAGGTGCTGAAAAATACCGATACCCGTATTCGCAACGACATGCGCGTCAACCCGGCGTTCCTGTTTGCCGCGATGTTCTGGTATCCGCTGCTGGAAACGGCCCAGCGCATTGCCCAGGAGAGCGGCCTCGCCTATTACGATGCGTTCGCGCTGGCCACGAACGACGTGCTGGACGAAGCCTGCCGTACGCTGGCCATTCCGAAACGCATTACCACGCTGGTGCGCGACATCTGGCAGCTTCAGCTGCGCATGTCCCGTCGTCAGGGCAAACGCGCCTGGAAGCTGATGGAGCATCCAAAATTCCGCGCCGCCTTCGATCTGCTGTCGCTGCGTGCTGAAATTGAACGCAACCAGGAGCTGCAGCGCCTGGCGCAGTGGTGGGCCGAATTCCAGGTCTCAGCACCGCCGGAGCAAAAAGACATGCTCACCGGGCTGGATGAAGAGCCAGAACCGCGTCGCCGCCATCGTCGTCCGCGCAAACGCGCGCCGCGTCGTGAAGGGACAGCATGACCCTCGCGTATATCGCCATCGGCAGCAATTTAGCCTCTCCGCTGGAGCAGGTGAATGCTGCCGTACAGGCGCTGGGCGAGATTCCGCAAAGCAAGATCGTGGCGGTCTCCTCGTTCTACCGCACGCCGCCGCTGGGGCCGCAGGATCAGCCAGATTACCTCAACGCCGCCGTGGTGCTGGAGACTGCACTGTGCCGCCGAAGCGCTGCTGGACAATACCCAGCGCATTGAGCTGCAGCAGGGCCGCGTGCGCAAAGCCGAACGCTGGGGCCCGCGCACGCTCGACCTCGACATTATGCTGTTTGGTCCACGAGACGATTAACACTGAACGTCTCACCGTTCCGCATTACGACATGAAAAACCGCGGGTTTATGCTCTGGCCGCTGTTTGAAGTCGCCCCTGCGCTGCACCTCCCGGACGGCCAGCCGCTAAAGGCCGGTATTCTGGACCCCAACAGCTCGGAACCGCGGCAGCAGCTATTCGCTTGCTGGTAACCGCCTTTGATCGCGGCCTAAAATCGCATTGCCCGTCGTTATCGTTCCTGTTGCTAATGCGCAATCCAGTACACTGCGCGCATCAGAAAATGCTGGAGATTGCGATGAAACCAACCACCATCTCCTTACTGCAGAAATGCAAACAGGAAAAAAAACGCTTCGCCACCATCACCGCGTATGACTACAGCTTCGCCAAACTGTTTGCCGAAGAGGGGATCAACGTCATGCTGGTCGGGGATTCGTTAGGGATGACGGTACAAGGACATGATTCCACCCTGCCGGTGACGGTTGAGGATATCGCTTACCATACCCGCGCCGTGCGCCGTGGTGCCCGCCTGCCTGCTGCTTTCCGATCTGCCGTTTATGGCCTATGCCACGCCGGAACAGGCATTCGAAAACGCCGCGGCAGCGTGATGCGTGCCGGTGCCAACATGGTCAAAATTGAAGGCGGCGCCTGGCTGGTGGATACGGTGAAGATGCTCACCGAGCGCGCCGTGCCGGTGTGCGGCCATTTGGGCCTGACGCCGCAATCCGTCAATATCTTCGGCGGCTACAAGGTGCAGGGCCGCGGTGACGCGGCAGCCCAGACGCTGCTGGATGATGCCCTGGCGCTGGAAGCCGCAGGTGCGCAGCTGCTGGTGCTGGAGTGCGTGCCGGTTGAGCTGGCGAAGCGCATCACCGACGCGCTGTCCATTCCGGTGATTGGTATTGGCGCAGGCAACGTGACCGACGGTCAGATTCTGGTGATGCACGACGCCTTTGGTATCACCGGCGGCCACATTCCGAAATTTGCCAAAAATTTCCTCGCCGAAGCGGGCGACATGCGCGCTGCGGTCAGGCAGTATATTGCCGACGTTGAATCCGGTGTTTACCCGGGTGAAGAACACAGTTTCCATTAAGGAGTCTCGTTGTGCTAATCATTGAAACCCTGCCGCTGCTGCGCCAGCATATCCGCCGCTGGCGTCAGGAAGGTAAACGTATCGCACTGGTCCCGACCATGGGCAACCTGCATGACGGCCATATGAAGCTGGTCGATGAAGCGAGCGCCCGCGCGCAGATATCGTGGTGGTCAGTATCTTCGTTAACCCCATGCAGTTTGACCGCGCCGACGATCTGGCGCGCTACCCGCGCACCCTGCAGGAAGATTGCGAGAAGCTCAAAAAACGCCACTGCGGATATCGTCTTCTCACCTGCACCGGCGGATGTCTACCCGCAGGGTACCGAAGAGCCAGACCTACGTTGACGTCCCGGGCATTTCCACCATGCTGGAAGGCGCCAGCCGCCCGGGCCATTTCCGCGGCGTTTCCACCATCGTCAGCAAGCTGTTCAACCTGGTACAGCCGGACGTTGCCTGCTTTGGCGAGAAAGATTTCCAGCAGCTGGCGCTGATCCGCAAGATGGTTGCGGATATGGGTTACGATATCGAGATTGTCGGCGTGCCGATTGTACGCGCCAAAGACGGTCTGGCACTCAGCTCGCGTAATGGCTACCTGACCGCCGAACAGCGTAAAATCGCGCCGGGTCTCAGCAAGGTCATGAACACCATGGCGGCAGCGCCTCAGCAACGGCGAGCGGCACGTGGAAGAGATTATCGCCCACCGCCGAACAGGCGCTGAACGATAAGGGGCTTCGCGCTGACGACGTACAAATTCGCGATGCCGATACGCTGCTGGAGCTGACGGTCGACAGCAAGCGCGCAGTCATTCTGGTGGCGGCCTGGCTAGGTCAGGCGCGTCTGATCGACAATCAAAGTGGGATCTGACGGTTTAACGCCGTCGTTTATGGGCAGCATGTACCCGCTACACACTGCGCGGTGGAAACCGGCCGCGCACGGGTATAATTAAAGGTAAACGTAATGATTCGCAAAATGCTGCAAGGTAAGCTTCACCGTGTGAAAGTCACGCAGGCCGACCTGCACTATGAAGGCTCCTGCGCCATTGACCAGGATTTCCTTGATGCAGCGGGCATCCTTGAAAACGAAGCGATTGATATCTGGAACGTGAACAACGGCAAACGCTTCTCTACCTACGCCATTGCCGCCGAGCGCGGTTCTAAAATCATCTCCGTTAACGGCGCGGCGGCGCACTGCGCGGACGTGGGCGATATCGTGATCATCGCCAGCTTCGTGATGATGTCTGATGAAGAAGCGCGTCGCTGGCAGCCGAAAGTGGCCTACTTCGAAGGCGACAACGAAATGAAGCGTACCGCGAAGGCGATTCCGGTTCAGGTTGCCTGATCATCCCGCGCGCTGTACGGACAGCGCGCCTTTCCCTTATACGCCCGCCAGCTGCGGCTGCCCTTTGCGCTTCAGCGTAAACAACCATTCAAACCACCCTTTTGCCCGCAGTACGCACAGCGCCGTTGGCAACGCCAGTGCGACGCTGAACGCCAGCACAAAATGCAGGTCAGCCAGCCACGCAGAGTGGCCGTCGTGGCGCAGCAATTTACTGCACACCTGAATCGCCAGATAGTGCGACAGATAAAACACAATCGAATGGCGGCCAACGTAGTTAACCGCCCGCAGATTGATACGGCAGGCCAGCGCAACGAACAGCGGGATTGAGGGCAGCGCCAGCGGCAGCAGCCACGGCGAATGCTGACGCAGCCCGCCCCACAGGCTGAACGCCGCGAGCAGCATAAAGGCGATCAGCGACAGCAGCAGCGGCGTACGACGCTGCGCGAACGCGGCAATATCAACATCTTTTCGCACCAGCCAGTCGGCACTGTAGAAGAAGGCAAACAGCACCAGCGACTTGTTCAGATGCAGGTTGTCGAAACTGGCAAACAGCGAGTCAGGCGGCACCGGCGGCAGCAGCACCGCACTGGCAACGCACAGTGTCAGCACCAGCGCCGCAGGCAGGCGGCGCGCCGGGATAATCAGCACAAAGAACAGAAACAGCGAGTGCAGAAACCAGGTGATATCGCCGCCGCTCAGATGGCCGAGCGCGATGGCCAATGGCGACTGCGGGTGATTGGCCATCGCGCTGAAGGTCCACTTCAGCCCGCCGTAGATCAGCGCCCAGACGGCAAACGGATAGAGAATGCTGCTGACTTTGTTTCGCAGATAGCGCGCCTGCCCGTGGCGTAAACCGCTGGCGACGAACAGACCGGAGACGAAGCACATCAGCCCCATACGCACCGGCGCCAGCAGCTGATTCACCAGCTCGTTAAAGGCAGTGAAGTGCCCGGCCTGCTGGTTCACTGCAATCATGCAGTGCAAAAAAATCACCGCCAGAATGCTCATGCCGCGTAAATTATCAATCCATGATACCCGATTCACTCTTCGCTTCCCCGCTGCTTTTTTGGTCAGCGGCCACTATGGGGAAAGCCACAGACTGAAAGCACAAGACGCGTCTGGAATTGCGAAGAGTGGGTAAAAAAAAGCCGCCGCCGGACGACGCCGGCAGCGGCTTCTTATTCGGAGCTGCGCCTCAGGTGCGCAAGCCGCGTCCGCGCTGGATCAGCGCATACCAGCCAGCAGGTAAAACACCACGATAAACGCCACCAGCACCGCCATCGTGAACACCAGCGGCACATCGTTGATGCCGAGGAAGCCGTAGCGGAAGCCGCTGATCATGTAGACGATCGGGTTCAGCTGCGACACCGCCTGCCAGAACGGCGGCAGCAGCGTCAGCGAGTAGAACACCCCGCCCAGGTAGGTCAGCGGCGTCAGCACGAAGGTCGGGATCAGGCTGATGTCGTCAAAGGTGCGCGCGAACACCGCGTTGAGCAGCCCCGCCAGCGAGAACAGGATCGCCGTCAGCAGCAGCGTCAGCGCCACCGAACGGCCAGGTGAGTACGTGGAACGGCAGGCGGGGGAAGAACAGCGACAGCGTGGTCACCAGCACGCCCACGCACAGGCCGCGCGCCACGCCGCCGCCGACGTAGCCGGCGATAATGACGTGCGTCGGCACCGGCGCCACCAGCAGCTCTTCAATGTTGCGCTGGAACTTGGCGCTGAAGAACTGACGACGCCACGTTGGCGTAGGCGTTGGTGATCACCGCCATCATGATCAGGCCGGGCACGATAAACTGCATGTAGGTGAAGCCGTGCATATCGCCGATGCGGGAGCCGATCAGGTTGCCGAAGATGATGAAGTACAGCGTCATGGTGATCACCGGCGGCACCAGGGTCTGCAGCCAGATGCGCGCAAAGCGGTTGATCTCTTTGCTCCAGATACTCTTGAGCGCGACCCAGTTGGCGCACAGATCGCGTCATGCCGTTACCTTCGCTTCGGTTTTTCTCCACCTGCGCCAGGGTGACAAACAGCTCTTCCAGGCGGTTCGCTTTGTTGCGCATGCTCAGCACCTGCACGCCCTGCGCGCTCAGCTGGGCGAACACGCTGTTCAGCCCCTGCTCGCGCAGCACCTCCACTTCCAGCGTTGAGGTATCCACCAGACGGTACTGGATAGCCGTCCAGCTGCGGCAGCGGGCTGTGCGGCGCCAGATCGAGAATAAAGGTTTCCGACTTCAGCTTGGACAGCAGCCCTTTCATCGAGGTGTTTTCCACCAGCTCGCCGTGCTGGATGATGCCGATGTTGCGGCACAGCATCTCCGCCTCTTCCAGGTAGTGGGTGGTGAGGATGATGGTGGTGCCTTTGGCGTTGAGCTCTTTCAGGAAGCCCCACATCGAGCGGCGCAGTTCGATATCCACGCCGGCGGTCGGCTCATCGAGGATCAGCAGGTTCGGCTCGTGCATCAGCGCGCGGGCGATCATCAGGCGGCGCTTCATGCCGCCGGACAGCATGCGCGCGCGTTCGTTGCGCTTGTCCCACAGGTCGAGCTGGTTGAGGTATTTTTCCGCGCGCTTGTTCGCTTCGGCACGTTCCACGCCGTAATAGCCGGCCTGGTTAACGACGATCTGCAGCACCGTCTCGAACGGGTTGAAGTTGAACTCCTGCGGCACCAGCCCCAGCTGGCGCTTGGCGTTGACCACATCTTTTTGCAGGTCGTAGCCGAACACGCGCACCCTGCCGGCGGTTTTGTTCACCAGCGAGCTGATAATGCCAATGGTGGTGGATTTGCCGGCGCCGTTGGGGCCCAGCAAGGCATAAAAATCGCCCGCCTCGACGTTCAGATCGATGCCCTTCAGCGCCTGGACGCCGCCGGGATAGGTCTTGGTCAGCCCGGAAAGTTCCAGTGCATAAGTCATTGCGAGTCCGTACCCTGTTGTAGTGACATCATAGCCATATGAAATGATAGTGCGCTCGCGTCGAGCGTGCGGGGTTATTCAGCGATAACGGTTGTGAAATCAAAGGAATTGCGCAGAGTGATAACCCACCACACTCTACCACTCTGCGTGCCGCAGGAAAACGCGTGCCGAGCCCGTAAGTCATTGAGTTACGGGCTGCGCATCTTATCGCAGGCGGAGGGAATCAGCCTTGGAAGATTGTGCGGTTATTCGTCCAGCAGCGTAACTTTGCCAATATACGGCAAATGGCGGTAGCGCTGTGCGTAATCAATACCGAAGCCGACCACGAACTCATCCGGAATGGTAAAGCCGACAAACTCGACCGGCACCTCAACTTCACGACGCTCCGGCTTATCCAGCAGCGTGCAGATCGCCAGCGATTTTGGCTCACGCAGCCGCAGAATTTCACGCACTTTGTTCAGGGTGTTGCCGGAGTCGATGATGTCCTCCACGATCAACACATCTTTGCCGCGAATGTCTTCATCCAGATCTTTGAGGATTTTCACGTCGCGGGTGGTGGACATGCCGCTGCCGTAGCTGGAGGCGGTCATAAAGTCGACTTCGTGCGCGACATCAATGGCGCGGCACAGGTCAGCCATGAACATGAAGGAGCCGCGCAGCAGGCCGACCAGCACCATTTCGCTGCCGCTGTTGCGGTAGTGCTCGCTGATCTGCTTGCCCAGTTCGGCAATACGGGTTGCGATCTCCTGCTCAGAGATCATCACGTCGACGGTGTGTTTCATTGCATTCGCCTAAGAAGGTTTTCAGAAAGCCGCGCATTCTATCATAGTCGACGCACAGGCTAACGCCGCGCACAGAACGCAAACGTTATCGTGGCGAAATTTATTGCGCTGGCGTTAACTGTAAGCATCCTGCCCGCTCTCTCTGGAGATCCCTATGGCCGCTTCATCAGGTAAAAAAACGCAGATCGGCACGCGTGAACTGCATCCGGAAACGCAGATGCTCAACTACGGTTACGATCCGCGCCTGTCAGAAGGTGCGGTGAAGCCGCCGGTGTTTCTGACGTCAACCTTTGTGTTTAACAGCGCCGAAGAGGGCAAAGAATTTTTCGATTTCGTTGCCGGCCGCCAGCAACCGCCGGCGGGCAAAAGCGGCGGGCTGGTCTATTCCCGCTTCAACCATCCTAACAGCGAGATCGTCGAAGATCGGCTGGCCATTTATGAAGGTGCCGAAAGCGCCGCGCTGTTCTCTTCCGGCATGTCGGCGATTGCCACCACGCTGCTGACCTTTGCCCGTCCCGGCGAAGTGATCCTGCACTCGCAGCCGCTGTACGGCGGCACCGAAACGCTGCTGAGCAAAACGCTGCACGATCTGGAGATCAAAGCGGTGGGATTCAGCGACGGCACCGACGAAGATAAAGTGTATGAAGCCGCGAAGCTGGCGTGGCAGCGCGGGCGCGTCGCGATGATTCTGATTGAAACACCGGCCAACCCCACCAACAGTCTGGTGGACATCCAACTGATGCGTCAGGTGGCGGAGGTGATCACCCAGCAGCAGGGCTCCCGGCCGATTCTCGCCTGCGACAACACCCTGCTCGGCCCGCTGTTTCAGCGTCCGCTGCAGCACGGCGCGGATATCTCCCTCTACTCGCTGACCAAATATGTCGGCGGTCATTCCGATTTGATTGCCGGCGCCGCGCTGGGCAGCCGGGCGTTCATCAACAAAGTGCGTTCGCTGCGCAGCGCGATTGGCACCCAACTCGATCCGCACTCCAGCTGGATGATTGGCCGCTCGCTGGAAACGCTGTCGCTGCGCATGGAGAAAGCCGCCAGCAATGCGGAACAGGTCGCGGCATTTCTACGCGATCACGCGCAGGTGGCGAAACTGCACTGGCTGCCCTATCTCGACGCCAGCAGTCCGGCAGGAGAAACCTGGCAGCGCCAGTGCAGCGGCGCCGGTTCCACCTTCTCCTTTGATATCGAGGGCGGCCAGGCTGCGGCATTCCGCTTTCTCAACGCGCTGGCGCTGTTCAAACTGGCGGTGAGCCTCGGCGGCACCGAGTCGCTCGCCAGCCATCCCGCCAGCACCACCCATTCCGGCGTACCGCAGGAGGTGCGGGAGCGCATTGGCATCACCGACGCGACGGTGCGCCTGTCGATCGGCATCGAACATGCCGATGATTTGATTGAGGATATTCGCCTGGCGCTGGAAGCGGCCGTCAGCTCACCGTAAAGCCCAGCATCATGCCGGTATCTTCATGCTCCAGCAGATGGCAGTGCGCCATATAGGCATTTTCAGTATCGGCAACGTAGTTGAAGCGCACCAGCACTTCACTGCGCCAGCCGTTGACGCTGACCATGTCTTTCCAGCCGGCACGATGCGCCGCAGGCGGCTTGCCGTTCTCGGACAGAATGCGGAACTGCGTGCCGTGAATGTGGAATGGATGCAGCATGGCGTCGCCTTCGCCGGAGATGGTCCATTTTTCATATTTGCCCAGCGGCACGGCAAACATGGGCTTTTCCATGTTGAAGGCCTGGCCGTTGATTTTGTTGCCGTTGTGGAAATCATATGCGGCGCTGCTGGCGTGGTTACCCTGATCCATCGTCATATCGCCGTGATCCATGTTGCCATGCTCCATCGCGCCATGGTCCATGTTCATGCTGCCGTGATCCATCGCTTTGCCCGCGCCGTGCTGGCTGCCCATCGCTTTGGCACCGTAGCGCTGCTGCAGCGCCTGCATGCCCTGCTGATCCAGCTGCGGATCCATCATCAGCTGCAGCCAGCGGCTCTGCAGCCCTTCCGTTGCCGGCAGCGGCGGCACATCCACCAGCTGGTCTGGTAGCGTACCGCTGGCCATCACGCGCAGCGGCAGAATCTGCACCAGCGGCAGCGGCTGATCGAACGGCGCCAGCGTCATGCCCATCTGCGTGACCGGCAGCGTTACGATATCGAAGGTTTTGCCGTCTGAAGTATCCACCAGCACTTCAAAGCGCTCGCCCGGCAGCAGCGGCAGGCTCTCCACCTTCACCGGTTCAGCCAGCAGGCCACCGTCGCTCGCCACCACGTACAGCGGACGTTTATCGCTGGCGGCGATGTGCAGCGAGCGCGCGTTGCAGCCGTTGAGCAGGCGCAGCCGCAGCCAGCCGCGCGGCACCGCGTGCTGCGGATACGGCACGCCGTTGGTCAGCATCAAATCGCCAAACCAGCCCACGGCGGCGCGCATGATATCCAGCTGATAATCGATACGCGTGCCGTCCTGAGTGAGCTGCTTATCCTGGAAAATCAGCGGCACATCATCTTCGCCCCACTGCATCGGCAGCCGCAGCTTGCCGGACGCCTCATCTTCCAGCAGTACCAGCCCCGCCAGCCCCTGCGCCACCTGATAGCCGGTTTTGCCGTGCTGATGCGGATGGAACCAGCAGGTCGCCGCCGGTTGATCGGGGGTAAAACTCACCTGACGCGTGGCGCCGGGCGCAATCAGCGCCTGCGGACCGCCATCCACCGCGCCGGGAATTTCCAGCCCGTGCCAGTGCAGCGTGGTGGCTTCCGGCAGGCGATTATGAATATTGACGGTGACGCTTTTCTCACGCTGCAGCCGCAGCGCCGGGCCGAGCAGGCTACCGTTGTAACCCCAGGTTGGGACGGATTTGCCGTTCCACTGGCTGCTGCCGGTCATGGCGGTCAGCGTGTACTGGCCGTGTGCATCGGGCTCCAGCAGCGACGGGATGGGCAACAGCGGGCGCGTAGCGGCCATCAGCGAGCGGCTCCACAAGGGCAGCGCGCCGGCTGCACTGAGGGCGGCGGTCAGCTTGAGAAAATGACGACGTTGCATATTCATATCCTTATCGTGAATAGGGGCACAGCGTAAACCTTTCCCCTGCGGGAGGGTCAAGCGATGAAAGCGCCCGCCGGGATAAAAAGCGCGCCAGTGGCCCATTTAGCCAAATTTAGCGGAATCCCGGCAATAACTGTGCTAACGTCATTAAATTGTCCCTTGTTGAGAACGATTATGACGAAAAGCATCAAGATCCTGCTGCTGGCGGGACTCCTTGGCTTCTCCTCCACCAGTTTTGCCCTGAGCGAATCCGAAGCAGAAGATCTGGCTGACCTCACCGCGGTGTTTGTCTATCTGAAAAATGATTGCGGCTATCAGGATCTGCCCGACGCGCAGATTCGTAAAGCACTGGTGTTTTTTGCCCAGCAAAACCGCTGGGATCTGAGCAATTACAGCGCTTACAACATGAAATCCCTCGGTGAAGAGAGCTACAAAGATTTGAGCGGTATCGCCATCACCAACGACAAAAAATGTAAGTCGCTGGCGCGCGACTCCCTCAGCCTGCTTGCCTACGTGAAATAATCCTCCGCCCTGCGCTGCTGTTAACGCCCTGACCGTGCAAGCACGGTCATAATTCGTTATGCTTTTTTCTGGCATTATTGCGCGTTAACAGCATAAGGAGCGCTCCGGCATGGCCGACAAAGAGACCTGGCATGAGACGCTGCATAGCGGCTTTGGCCAATATTTCAGCGTAGACAATCTGCTATACCGCGATAAAACCGCGCATCAGGATCTGGTGATCTTTGAGAACGCCGCGTTTGGCCGCGTGATGGCGCTGGACGGCGTGGTGCAAACCACCGAGCGCGATGAGTTTATCTATCACGAAATGATGACGCACGTGCCGATTCTGGCGCACGGCAATGCCCGGCGCGTATTGATTATCGGCGGCGGTGACGGCGCGATGCTGCGCGAGGTCGCCCGGCATCAGCGCGTTGAGCACATCACCATGGTGGAAATTGATGCCGGCGTGGTGAATTTCTGTCAAACCTATCTGCCTAACCACAGCGCCGGCGCTTACGACGATCCGCGTCTGCATCTGGTGATCGACGATGGCGTTAACTTCGTCAGCCAGACGCAGGAACGGTTTGATGTGATCATCTCCGACTGTACCGATCCAATCGGTCCCGGCGAGAGTCTGTTCACCTCGGCGTTTTATGCCGGCTGCAAACAGGCGCTCAATCCCGGTGGCGTGTTTGTCGCGCAGAACGGCGTCTGCTTCCTGCAGCAGGATGAAGCGGTCAACAGCCACCGCAAACTCAGCCACTATTTCGCTGACGTCAGCTTTTATCAGGCGGCGATTCCGACTTACTACGGCGGCATCATGACCTTCGCCTGGGCGAGCGACAATCCGGCGCTGCGCCAGCCGGACCTTGCGACGCTGCAGTCACGTTTTGCCGCAGCCGGACTGCCCTGCCGTTACTACACGCCACAGCTGCACATCGGCAGCTTTGCCCTGCCGCAATACCTTTTAAACGCGCTCAGCTGACCTCAGGAGGTGAACCCAATTGCAAAAGCTAAAACTACATGGCTTCAATAATCTGACCAAAAGCCTGAGTTTTTGTATCTACGACATTTGCTATGCCAATAGCGAAGCCGAACGTGATGGCTATATCGCCTATATTGATGAGCAATATAACGCCAACCGCCTGACGGAAATTCTCACCGAGACCTGCTCAATCATCGGTGCTAACGTGCTGAATATCGCGCGCCAGGATTATGAGCCGCAGGGTGCCAGCGTGACGATTCTGGTCAGTGAAGAGCCGATCAATCCGCATGATATCGATAATTCCGAGCATCCCGGCCCGCTGCCCAGTTCGGTGGTCGCGCACCTCGACAAGAGTCACATCTGCGTGCACACCTATCCGGAGAGTCACCCGGAAGGCGGTTTATGTACCTTCCGCGCCGACATTGAAGTCTCGACCTGCGGCGTGATTTCGCCCCTGAAGGCGCTGAATTATCTCATCCACCAGCTGGAGTCGGATATCGTCACCGTGGATTACCGCGTGCGCGGCTTCACGCGCGACGTCAACGGCGTGAAGCATTTCATCGACCATGAGATCAATTCCATTCAGAACTTTATGTCCGAAGACATGAAAGCGCTGTACGACATGGTGGACGTTAACGTTTATCAGGAAAACATCTTCCATACCAAGATGTTGCTGAAAGAATTTGATCTGAAGTATTACCTGTTCAACACCAAACCTGAAGAGCTGAGCCCGCAGGAACACAAGCGCATTACCAATCTGTTGTGGAAGGAGATGCGTGAGATTTACTACGGACGCAATATTCCGGCGACGGGATTGAAGTTGTTGTAACTCAGCGCCAGCAGTGGGTGAAGGCTGCGCCGCGGTAGCGCAGCGCACGTCATTCACCCGCTGATGCGGGCGGCACATTTACGCGGTCAGCTGCAGGCCAATGCCGCGCTCGCGCAAATCACGGCATACCGCTTCATCAAGGCGGGAATCGGTCACCACATCGGTCAGGCTATCAATCGGTGCCGCGCAGTACAGCGACCATGAGCCATATTTACTGCTGTCGGCCAGCAGAATGCGCCGGCGCGCGTTGGCCAGCAGATCCATCTTCAGCCCGGCTTTGTCTTCCGTCGGCGTGGTAATACCGCGCTCAATACTCCATGAGTTACAGCTGACAAACGCGATGTCCGGATTGATACTGCGCAGCAGGCGCCGGCCGTGCTCACCAATGCACGACTGACTAGAGTCGTCGATGCGGCCGCCGATGATGGTGGTCTCAATCTGTTTAAACTCCGACAAAAACAGCGCAATGTGCAGATCGGCGGTGATCACCCGCAGCTGCAAATGGGTCAGCTGTCGTGCCAGTTCCAGCATGGTGGTGCCGGCATCCAGCACCACCGCATCGCCGGACTGCACATAGCTGGCGGCGAACTGGGCGATGGCCTGCTTCTCCGCCAGGTTACGCTGCATCTTCTCCAGCGTGGTCGGCTGCGTCGGGATAAAGCGGTTCAGCGTGACGCCGCCGTGGCTGCGGCTAATCACCCCTTCCTTGTCCAGCTTAATCAGATCGCGGCGAATGGTGGCTGGCGAAGCAGAAATGGCGCTCACCAGCTGTTCAACAGTGACCAGATTATGACTTTTGAGATAGTCCATAATCTGGTCGAGACGGCTTTGTCCCTTCATATTTCCCTATGCAAGCTGCATCGCGAGTTTTATCGAGATCGCCATGCTCGCAGAGTTCGCTTTACCTGTCCAGGCGATATCAAATGCCGTGCCGTGGTCGGCGGAAGTGCGGATAAACGGCAGTCCCGCCGTGATGTTGACGCCATCGTAAAAGCCAAGCAGTTTCAACGGGATATGCCCCTGATCGTGGTACATCGCCACCACCATATCGTACTGCCCCTGCTGGCACTGTAAAAACACCGTATCCGGCGGGCACGGGCCATAGACATCAATGCCCTGCTGCTTCATTGCCTGGATTGCTGGCGTCACCGTGGTGATCTCTTCATCACCAAACAGGCCATTCTCGCCCGCGTGCGGATTGACCCCGGCGACCGCGATGCGCGGTTGGTCATAGCCCACGCGGCGCAGGAAGCTGTCAGCCATGCCGATCACCGTCTGAATACGTTCGCCGTTTAGCGTGTCGAGGAACTTACGCAGCGCGATGTGCGTGGTCACGTGGATCACTTTCAGATGGTCGGTATACAGCACCATGGCGTAATTTTTGGTCTGGGTCAGCTGTGCCAGCAGTTCGGTATGGCCGGGATAAAGGTGGCCCGCCGCGTGCAGCGCCTCTTTGTTCAGCGGGGCGGTGGCAATCGCCTGCACGTCGCCCGCCAGCGCCAGTTCGGTGGCGCGCTTCACGCAGCGCCAGGCCAGATCGCCGGCCTGCTTCTGTACCTTGCCCGGCTGCAGCGCGTCAGGATCGGCCAGCGGCTCATCGATGACGTTAATGATGCCCGGTGCGAAATGCGCATCCTGCACGCTGTCCAGCACGCGCAACTCAGCGTGCGGCGTAATGTTCAGCGCCAGCACCCGACGCAGCGTCGTGGCACAGCCGACCACCACCGCCGGAATGCCCGCCAGCTCCCCTTCTGCCAGCGCTTTAATGATGATTTCCGGGCTGATGCCCGCCGGATCGCCCATGGTCACCGCAATAGTGTTATTCACTCGACTTCTCCTCAATAAAACGAATGGCTTCTGCCAGGGTGTTTTCATCACCAAAGCCACCCGCTTTGGTCATCACCGGCAGGTGTAATTCACTGTTAAGCAGAACCCCGTGCGGTACACAGCCCGCCACCTGGCCCTGAATCTGAAAGCCGCTGGCCCCGAATGCCTGCGCCACTGCGATGGCCACGTCACCGCCGGAAAGAAACAGGCCGGCAGGCTGAATGTGTGCGCAGACGGCGCGCGTCAGCTGCGCCAGAAACTGGCAGATGCGCTCGCCGAGCTGCTGGCGCGTAATCTGCTGCTGCTGACACAGCTGCGCAATCGCGTGGCGCTGGTCAGCCTGTTGCGTGGTGCGTACCACACAGTGCACGCCCTCGCGCAGCGCCTGGACCATCGCCTGCTGCCAGGCCGTCGCCTGCGGCCATGCCGGTGTGGCAAACAGCTGGCAAATATCAATATCAATCAAGCGGATGTCACGCTGGCTGGCGAGCCGGGCGATTTGCTGCTGCGCCATGGCGCTCATCGAACCGACTATCGCCAGCACCGGGCGAGAGGGCCGCGCAGCAAGATGCGCACCCAGCGCATCGCTTAACCCGGACGCGCCGACCAGCAGCGGACGTTCCGGCAGTGTCGCGGCCGCCGCGATAATAGTGTCGATATCCGCCTGCAGTTCCGCGTCCAGTACCAGCAGGCCCTGACTGGTCGCCAGCCGTGCGGCCAGCGTGCCGCTGCGTACCGTGGCAAGATCGATCTGCTCGCCCGGCAGGTCGCATTGCATCTGCAGCCGCGTCAGCACGTTACTGCTGGTCACCGGGGTTTTAGGATCGCTGGCAAATTCGGTGTCGATCAGGCGCTGTTGATGGATCCACACTTCCCCGCCGCGCGTGATGCGGCCCAGCTTAGGCACCGCCGGCACCACCAGCGCCAGCCGTTTCGCGCTGACCTGCAGCGCGGCCGCCACCTCAGCGCCTGGATTGCCGCGCAGCGTTGAGTCAATCTTCTTAAACAGCCAGCCGTGTTGCGCTATCTGCTGATGCGGCTGCATGGCGGCATGCGTGCGGCTGGCGGCTTCCGCTGCGCTCACCGCACGGCTATCAGTGCTAATCACCAGCACATCCGCTGCGCCGGTATCCGGGGGCGTCAGGTTATTGAACAGCACGTGGACGCGCGCGCCGGCCAGCGCGAAGCCGCTGCCTGCGTCATTGGCACCGGTAAAATCGTCGGCAATCACCAGAACGGGCGTTTTCCATGGCGATGAAGTCATTCTCTCTCCTGTCACGGCCCCTTGCCGTGCTGCATTTGATTATATTCAATCATGATTGATTATATGTGAGCAAGATCAAATTAATTGAAATCGATATCGCCTATAAATTTAGCCTCAGAAAGGGATACACCCCGCACAGCATTGAGCAAACCTAATCATAATGTGCAAAACCGTTATAAGGGCATGACATGAATATCAACAGCACCGTGATCAGTGGCTATCAGGCTCTGAACGATCTCAGCTATTTACTGAAGGATAAGCAGAAGGCGTTGCTGGTCACGGATAAAAACATTCTGGGTATTCCGGCGGTGCAGGCGCTTATCGCCCGGCTGCAGCAGCAGATCGCCAGCCTGAGCCTGATTGATACGGTGCCGCCCGAGCCGAGCCAGCATGATGTGGCGGCGATTGTTGCGGCGCTGCCGCACGGCGACGTCGATCTGGTGATCGGCATTGGCGGCGGCAGCGTGCTGGATGTGGCGAAGCTGCTTTCAGTGCTGTGCGTGGCCGATGCGCCAACCCTGACGGCGCTGCTGGCCGGTGAGAAGCCGCACACGCGTACCGCTTCTTTACTGATCCCGACCACGGCCGGCACCGGCTCGGAAGCCACGCCCAATGCCATCCTTGCCATCCCGGAGAAAGAGACCAAAGTCGGTATTATTTCGCCGGTGATGCTGCCGGACTACGTGGCGCTGATTCCGGAACTGACCACCAGCATGCCGGCGCACATCGCCTCGTCGACCGGGATTGATGCGCTGTGCCACCTGATTGAGTGCTTCACCGCCACCGTGGCCAATCCGGTGAGTGATAACTATGCGCTGATCGGCATGAAAAAGCTGTTCGCCAGCCTCGAAAAGACCTTTGCCGAACCGGACAACCTGGAAGCACGGCTGAATATGTTGTGGGCGTCCTACTACGGTGGAGCGGCGATCGCCCATGCCGGGACACATCTGGTGCACGCCATGTCCTATCCGCTGGGCGGCAAGTATCATCTGCCGCACGGCGTGGCCAACGCTATTCTGCTGGCACCGTGCATGCAGTTTGTGCGTCCGGCGGCGGTGAGCAAGTTCGCGCAGGCCTACGATCTGCTGCCGGATGCCGATAGCGCACTGGATGAAGAGGCCAAATCGCACGCACTGGTGGCCTATTTCGCCGCGCTGGTGCAGCGCCTTAAACTGCCGGCCAGCCTGGAAGCGCTGGGTATCGGGCCGGATCATCTGCCGTATCTGGTCGAAGCCGCGCTGGACGTGCAGCGCCTGATGAAGAATGTACCGATGAAAGTCAGCGCCGACGATGTGCGCAACGTCTACCTGACGCTGTTTCCGGCATTAAATCACTCAGCATGAGCGGGGAAATTATGAGCAACACCATTCAGGGCGTACTGACCGCCATCGTCACCACTTTTGATCGCGACGGAGCCTATAATCCTGCCGCGCAGCGTGAACAGATTCGGCGTCAGCTTAGCGCCGGTAACGGTATTTTCTGCGGCGGCACCAACGGGGAATTTTTCGTGCTGAACGAGCAGGAGAAGCTGGCGGTGACCGAGACCTGCGTCGACGAAGTAAACGGCACTGCACCGGTGGTGGCGCACATTGGCGAGATCTCGACGCGTGAGACTATCCGGCTGGGCAGGCAGGTAGCAAAGCTGGGTGTGGATGCCGTCTCGGTGATCACCCCTTACTTTGTCCCGCTTAAACAGGAAGAGCTGATTGATCACTACCGCGCCGTGGCCGACGCCCTCGACGTCCCGCTGTTTCTCTACAACATTCCGGCGCGCACCGGTAATACGCTGCAGCCGGAAACCGTGCGCACGCTGGCAGCGCATCCCAACATCATTGGCATCAAAGACAGCGCCGGCAGCTACGAAAGCCTGAGCGGCTTTCTGCAGGCAGCGGCAGGTATTGCGCATTTCAATGTACTGAACGGGCCGGATTCACTGATTCATCAGGGCTTCGTCGATGGCTGCTCCGCCTGTATTTCCGGGCTGGCTAACGTGGCACCGAAAGAGATTAACGCCATCTGGGCGCGCTTCCATGCCGGTGACATCGCCGGATCGCGCGCCGCTCAGGAGAACGTCACCGGCCTGCGTACCGATCTCTACAGCATTGGTTTTTCCCCGGCGGCGGTGAAAAAAGCCGTGGCGCTGCTCGGCTATGAGGTCGGCGACAGCCGCTATGCGGTGCGCTTCTCTGCGGAGGAAGAGCAGAAGATCCGCCAGATCGTGAATCAGTATTTGCAGTAAAGCCTGGAAATTTAAAGCACTTACCGCACGCAGCTGTGGTAGCGGCGCGATTCATCGCGCAATACAGGCGCCGCTACCCCCTGCCGCCATCAGGGTTAGGGTTAATCTGACGGTGGCGGGTCGGATTCAGGCAGCGATGGCTGCTGTTATTAACACCGGGACGCATTTGCTATGAAAGTCATCTGTACTTCACCTTCGTTCGCCCGCTACGACGCCGCGCCGATCGACACACTGCGCCAGCAGGGCTTTGAGCTGATTACGCTGCCCGCCGACGCACCGCTCAGCGCGCTGGCGCCGCATCTCGCCGACACCGTCGCCCTGATCGTGGCCTTTACCGAGGTCAACGATGCGCTGCTGTCGCTGGCACCGCAGCTGAAAATTGTCTGCAAGCACGGCGTGGGCGTCGATAACATCGACCTCGACGCAACCCGTGCGCGCGGTATTTACGTGACAAACGTGCCGGACGCGAACAAACACGCGGTTGCCGATTTCGCCTTTGCGCTGATTCTCAATAGCGCGCGCCAGATCACCACCGCCGCAATAGAGACCCGCGCCGGCCACTGGCCACGCATTTTTGCCACCGACGTCTACGGCAAAACGCTCGGCATCATCGGCCTGGGCAATATCGGTAAGCAGGTGGCACTGCGCGCTAAAGGCTTCAATATGCGCATTCTCGCCTTCGATTTTTACCCCGATGACGCCTTCGCCGCCGAACACGGTGTGACGTTTGTCAGCCTCGATCAGCTGACGGAGCACAGCGACTTCATCACCTTACATATGCCGCTCACCGACCAGACGCAAAACCTGTTCGACGCTGCGCGCCTGAAGCACATGAAGAAGAGCGCGTTTCTCATCAACGCATCACGCGGTGGCGTGGTGAATGAGCAGGATCTCTACCAGGCATTGCAGGATAACGTGATTGCCGGTGCGGCGGCGGATGTCTTTGTGCAGGAACCGCTGGCGCAGCATCCGCTGTTCACCCTGAGCAACTTTATCCCCACGGCGCACCTTGCCGGATATACCGACGGTGCTATCAGCGCCATCGGCGAACGCTGCGTGACGCAGATTGTGCAGTGTATAAAACAGGGCGAACGCCCGATGAATGTCATGAACGGGCTGGCCTGACGCCGCCCTCCTCTGTCACCCTTTTCGCGTGGATAATGATTATGACCAACACCGCACGCTCAACACGCATCAGATGGTGGATCGCCGGCCTGATGTGGCTGGCCATTGCCATTAACTATATTGATCGTACCGTACTCTCTGCCGCCGCACCGCACCTGATTACCGAGCTCGACATCAATCCAGAGATGATGGGCTTTATCATGGCGGCATTTTTCTGGTCCTACGCGCTGTTGCAGATCCCGGCAGGCTGGTTTGCCGACCGCTTCGGCCAGAAAAAAGGCCTCGGCATCGCTGTCGGCTGGTGGTCGATCGCCACCATGGCGATGGGGCTCGCCACCGGCTTTAAATCGCTGCTGGCGCTGCGTCTGGCGCTCGGCGTGGGTGAAGCGGCGGCTTATCCGAGCAACGCCGGTATTACCGCGCGCTGGTTCCCGGATCGCGAGCGCGCCACCGTCTCCGGCCTGTTCGACAGCGCATCAAAATTTGGCGGGGCCGTCGCCATGCCGCTGATCGTCTTTATGATCGCGCTGTTCGACTGGCGTCTGACCTTTCTGGCGATTGGTGCCGTCGGGCTAATTTGGGTCATCGCCTGGTACTTCATTTATGCCGAGAACCCGGAAGACCACAAAGCGATCAGCGCCGATGAAGTGCGCCTGATCCGCGATGGCCAGGCGCAGAAGCACGGCGATAAGAACGTGCGGCCGATGAAGTGGTACAAGCTGCTGCGCTACCGCAACATCTGGGCGATGTGTATTGGCTTCTTCACCATCAATTACACCTCCTACTTCTTTATCACCTGGCTGCCAACCTACCTGGTGAAAGACAAAGGGATGGATTTCCTGAAAATGGGCATGGTGGCGGCGCTGCCGCTGATCTGCGGTATGGTGATTGAGGTGATGGCGGGCTGGGCGTCGGACCGTATGGTGCACAAAAAAGTGCTGTCGCTGACCGCCACGCGCAAGCTGTTCCTGACGATTGGCCTGCTGATGGCGCTGTGCATCGGGTTCGCGCCATTCACCGATTCCGTGTTCATGACGGTGCTGCTGCTGTGTATTGCTAAGTCCGGCACCACCGTCGCGGCATCTCAGGTGTGGGCGCTGCCGGGCGATGTTGCGCCCACCAACAGCGTGTCAATTGTTGCCGGGCTGCAGAATACCGTCTCCAATATGGGCGGCGCGGTCGGGCCAATCATTACCGGCGCTATCGTTGGTGCCACCGGCCACTTTACCTGGGCGCTGGTGTTCTCGGCGGTGCTGGTAGTGATCGGAATCCTTAACTACCTGTTCCTGCTCGGCAAGGTCGAACCGATTGTGGATGAGGAACCTTTATCCCACGCCCGTTCCGCCATTAACGGCGTGTAACCTGCGCAACGACAGTGGCGCCCCGGCTGCGGGCGCCCGTTAACGGCCGGCCATAAACCGGCGATAAGCAGCAATCACCGCGAGAAAATCCTCCACGCCGCAGAACGACAGGCTCTCCTCATCGTAATAAGTCATGCCCTCTTCCAGGCCGTCATCCTCTAACGCCAGCTGATTGGCGCGGATCATCACCTCTTCCTCATCCAGCCACAGCGTATATTCGTGCCCGACGCGCTGCCACTGCTGCTGCGTGCCTTTGACTGCACGCACCGCGGCTTCGACTTCATCCAGCAGCGCAAAGTTCTCTTTCACCTCTTCATTGAACCAGTGCCCCACCGCTTCGTGGTCCATCGACATGCGTACCCGGACCTGACCGGTCACGTCACGCAGAAATTCATATTCCATGTTGGCCTCTTACCAGTGGCGCGCCAGACGGCACGCTTTCGTGCATTTTGTGCGCAGCGCGCGCAAGAAAGTGGGATCGCGCTCGCATTATGCCTGGAGACGGCGAGGGAAAAAAGCGCATAAAAAAAGGGACGATGCGCTCGTCCCTTTTCACTGGCAGGGGTATTTTATACCGCGGTCTGGAAGATCACCCCGTCGGCTTTTTCGGTGTACTGACCCAGCTGGTCGAAGTTCAGATAGCGGTAGGTATCCACCGCCGTCTTATCCACCTGCGCCACAAAGGTCTGGTACTCTTCCGGCGTTGGCAGTTTGCCCAGCAGGGCCGCAACCGCCGCCAGCTCGGCAGAGGCCAGGAAGACGTTGGCACCGGTACCCAGACGGTTCGGGAAGTTACGGGTCGAGGTGGAGACCACCGTCGCGCCGTCGGGCACGCGCGCCTGGTTGCCCATGCACAGCGAGCAGCCCGGCATTTCGATGCGCGCGCCGCTCTTGCCGAACACGCCGTAGTAGCCTTCTTCGGTCAGCTGCTGCGGCGTCCATCTTGGTCGGCGGCGCCACCCACAGACGGGTCGGCAGCTGGCCTTTGTGCGTGTCCAGCAGCTTGCCGGCGGCGCGGAAGTGACCGATGTTGGTCATGCACGAACCGATGAACACTTCGTCGATCTTCTCGCCCTGCACGTCGGACAGCAGACGCGCGTCGTCCGGATCGTTCGGCGCACACAGGATCGGCTCTTTGATGTCGGCCAGGTCGATCTCGATCACCGCGGCGTATTCGGCGTCCGCATCGGCTTCCAGCAGCTGCGGGTCGGCCAGCCATTTTTCCATGCCCTGGATACGGCGCTCCAGCGTACGGCGGTCGCCGTAGCCTTCGGCGATCATCCACTTCAGCAGCGCGATGTTGGAGTTCAGGTACTCGATGATCGGCTCTTTGTTCAGCTTGATGGTGCAACCGGCGGCCGAACGCTCGGCGGAGGCATCGGACAGCTCGAACGCCTGCTCGACCTTCAGGTCCGGCAGGCCTTCGATTTCCAGGATGCGGCCGGAGAAGATGTTCTTCTTGCCTTTCTTCTCGACGGTCAGCAGGCCCTGCTTGATCGCGTACAGCGGGATCGCGTGGACCAGGTCGCGCAGGGTGATGCCCGGCTGCATTTTGCCCTTGAAGCGCACCAGCACCGATTCCGGCATGTCCAGCGGCATCACGCCGGTGGCGGCGGCGAAGGCCACCAGGCCGGAACCGGCCGGGAAGGAGATGCCGATCGGGAAGCGGGTGTGCGAGTCGCCGCCGGTGCCGACGGTGTCGGGCAGCAGCATGCGGTTCAGCCAGCAGTGGATCACGCCGTCGCCCGGACGCAGCGAGACGCCGCCGCGGTTCATGATGAAGTCCGGCAGCGTGTGGTGCGTCTTGACGTCGACCGGCTTCGGATAGGCGGCGGTGTGGCAGAAGGACTGCATCACCAGGTCGGCGGAGAAGCCCAGGCAGGCCAGGTCTTTCAGCTCGTCGCGGGTCATCGGGCCGGTGGTGTCCTGAGAGCCGACGGAGGTCATCTTCGGTTCGCAGTAGGTGCCCGGGCGCATGCCCTGGCCTTACGCCGCAGGCGCGGCCGACCATTTTCTGCGCCAGCGAGAAACCCCGGTTGCTGTCGGCCACATCTTCCGGCGTTGGGGAACACGTCGCTGTGCGGCAGGCCCAGCGCTTCACGCGCCTTGGTGGTCAGGCCGCGGCCGATGATCAGCGGAATACGGCCGCCGGCGCGCACTTCGTCGAGCAGCACGTCGGTTTTCAGCTCGAAGCTCGCCAGCAGTTCGCCGGTTTCGTGGTTGCGCACTTCACCTTTGTACGGGTAAACGTCGATCACGTCGCCCATGTTCAGGTTGCTGCGAGACGTCCACCTCGATCGGCAGGGCGCCGGCATCTTCCATGGTGTTGTAGAAGATCGGGGCGATCTTGCCGCCGAGGCACAGGCCGCCGCGCGCGCTTGTTCGGCACGTACGGGATGTCGTCGCCCATGAACCACAGCACCGAGTTGGTGGCGGACTTGCGCGAAGAACCGGTGCCGACCACGTCGCCGACGTAGGCCAGCGGGAAGCCTTTCTTCTTCAGGGCTTCGATCTGTTTGATCGGGCCGACGCTTGCCCGGCTGATCCGGCTCGATGCCGTCGCGGGCGTTCTTCAGCATCGCCAGGGCGTGCAGCGGGATGTCCGGGCGCGACCAGGCGTCCGGCGCCGGAGAGAGGTCGTCGGTGTTGGTTTCGCCGGTCACCTTGAACACGGTGACGGTGATTTTTTCCGCCAGCTCAGGACGCTTCAGGAACCATTCGGCATCGGCCCAGGACTGCATCACCTGCTTGGCGTGGGCGTTGCCCGCTTTGGCTTTCTCTTCCACGTCGTAGAAGTTGTCGAACATCAGCAGCGTGTGGGACAGCGCTTTCGCGGCGATCGGCGCCAGCGTCTCGTTGTCCAGCGCTTCGATCAGCGGATGGATGTTGTAGCCGCCCTGCATGGTGCCCAGCAGTTCGATGGCTTTTTCAGGAGTAACCAGGGGGGAGGTGGCTTCGCCTTTGGCGATGGCGGCCAGGAAACCGGCTTTGACGTAGGCGGCTTCGTCGACGCCCGGCGGTACGCGGTTGATCAGCAGGTCAAACAGGAATTCTTCTTCGCCCGCAGGCGGGTTCTTCAGCAGCTCGACCAGCGCGGCCATTTGGGTTGCATCTAACGGTTTGGGTACGATTCCCTCGGCGGCACGCTCTGCTACGTGCTTACGGTATTCTTCTAGCACGACGGTTCTCCTCGCTCTCATTGTCATATGCGGCGGGCGTTCTCTTCACGCTCCTGTGAGACAGCAGTTTGTAGGGTAAATGCCCGATACCGCGTCGGGCAGCATAGCAGGATTTCGGCAGAGTGTTAATCCGTTTACAAAAAAGCAACATCCGCGCGTAAGCAGATTGACGCGCTTGCGCCGGAGAGAAGCCGAACGGCTCTAAAGGCCGCGCGCCTGGCCGATAGCCGGGACCGGTGAGCGCGGGCGGCTCCCGCGCCACCGCAATCCCCTTCGGGGGCCACTTTGGAGGCGGCGCTGCCAAACGGCTCCGCGCCCCCCCGTCACCCCCCGAGACGTGGCCGCGCGCAACCGCGGCCGGCCCGCCCGGGAGCGGACGCCGCGGGGCGAGGCCGCCTGCGCAAGAAAGGGGTGGATGGGGAAGGTGAACCGGCGAATCACCGCACGGGGGCCACACCCAAACACCGCGGCGGGGGGCTGCCGGCAGCGGGGGGGGGCGCCGCGCAGCGGGCACCGGGTAGCGGAACGCGCCGGGAACGGCGGTACGCGGCGCGGCGCGGCCAGCCACAGAAACCAGCGGGGGCCCGATCGGCTCGGGGCCGGCCGCCCACTACGTTTTCAATTAAAAAAAAACGGCTCCTTTACAGGAGCCGCTGGTTAACCGGTCAAGCCAGGCGA
>JBCNOY010000008.1:0-164547 GCA_039593615.1 Enterobacterales bacterium
AGCGACCCTTTCCCAGGCTCTTGATGCCCTTCATCCACCGGGACGTTCTAACCGCGAGCAGTTTACAAAATTGTTAAAACAATCTTGCCTAACGCGTTTCGTGGGCAAACTCACTGAATTGTCGCTTATCAGAAAAAAGCCGGCCGACTGGCCGGCTTTTCGATTACATCACCAGGCGGCGAATGTCGGTCAGCATGTTGTTGATGATGGTGATGAAGCGCGCACCATCAGCACCGTCGATCACGCGGTGGTCGAAGGACAGCGAGATCGGCATCATCAGACGCGGCACGAACTCTTTGCCGTTCCACACCGGCTCCATCGCGGACTTGGACACGCCGAGGATAGCCACTTCCGGCGCGTTCACAATCGGCGCGAAGTGGGTGGTACCGAGGCCGCCGATGCTGGAGATGGTGAAGCAGCCGCCCTGCATTTCGCCGGCAGTCAGCTTACCATCACGCGCTTTCTTGGAGATGGCCATCAGTTCACGGGACAGCTCAGTGATGCTCTTCTTGTTCACGTCTTTGAAGACCGGAACAACCAGACCATTTGGCGTATCAACCGCAACACCGATGTTGATGTATTTCTTCAGCGTCAGCTTCTGACCGTCTTCGGACAGGGAGCTGTTGAAGCGTGGCATCTGCTCCAGAGCCGCAGCAACCGCTTTCATGATGAAGACCACTGGGGTGAATTTCACGTCCAGTTTGCGCTTCTCAGCTTCGGCGTTCTGCTGTTTACGGAACGCTTCCAGATCGGTGATATCGGTTTTATCGAAGTGCGTAACGTGCGGGATCATCACCCAGTTACGGCTCAGGTTCGCACCAGAGATTTTCTGGATACGGCCCAGTTCCACTTCTTCGATTTCGCCGAACTTGCTGAAGTCCACTTTCGGCCATGGCAGCATGCCCGGGATACCGCCGCCAGCGGCTGCAGCCGGTGCAGCTTCAGCGCGTTTCACCGCGTCTTTCACGTAGGTCTGAACGTCTTCGCGCAGGATACGACCTTTACGGCCGGTCCCTTTCACTTTCGCCAGGTTCACACCGAATTCGCGCGCCAGGCGACGAATCAGCGGCGTCGCGTGGACGTAAGCGTCGTTTTCAGCGAAGTCTGATTTTTCTGCTTTCGCCGCGCTGGAGCAGGTGCAGCAGCTGGTTTGGCAGCCTGAGCCGGTGCAGCTGCCGGTTGCGCAGCCGGAGCTGCGGCAGGCGCAGCGCCTTCCACTTCGAACACCATGATCAGAGAGCCGGTAGAGACTTTGTCGCCGGTGCTGATTTTGATCTCTTTAACGGTACCCGCGAACGGCGCAGGGACTTCCATAGAGGCCTTGTCGCCTTCAACGGTGATCAGTGACTGTTCAGCGGCAACTTTGTCGCCCACTTTCACCATCACTTCGGTGACTTCAACTTCGTCACCGCCGATGTCCGGTACGTTAACGTCTTTCGCGCCGCCAGCAGCGGCTGGTGCTGCGGCTGGCGCCGGAGCAGCGGCCTGTGCAGGCGCGGCAGCAGGTGCAGCACCTGCCACTTCGAAGATCATGATCAGGGAGCCAGTAGACACTTTGTCACCGGTGTTGATCTTGATCTCTTTAACGGTACCCGCAAACGGTGCTGGCACTTCCATAGAGGCTTTGTCGCCTTCTACGGTGATCAGTGACTGCTCGGCCGCAACGGTGTCGCCCACTTTCACCAGGATCTCGGTCACTTCAACTTCGTCACCGCCGATGTCCGGCACGTTCACTTCTTTCGCGCTCGCGGCGGCGGCCGCAGCAGCTGCGGCAGCCGCTGGTTTCTCTTCCTGCGCAGGTGCAGCAGCGGCTGCACCGTCGGCGGAATCGAAAATCATGATCAGTTTGCCGGTCTCGGTTTTATCGCCGACAGAGACTTTGATCTCTTTAACGATGCCAGCCTGCGGAGACGGGACTTCCATAGAGGCTTTGTCGCCTTCTACGGTGATCAGCGACTGTTCAGCTTCAACTTTGTCGCCCACTTTGACCAGGATCTCGGTGATTTCAACTTCATCAGCCCCGATGTCCGGTACATTGATTTCGATAGCCATTATTCTTTTACCTCTTACGCCAGACGCGGGTTAACTTTTTCTGCATCGATGTTGAATTTGGTGATTGCGTCCGCAACCACTTTCTTATCGATTTCGCCACGTTTAGCCAGTTCGCCCAGTGCTGCAACCACCACGTAAGAAGCATCAACTTCGAAGTGGTGACGCAGGTTTTCGCGGCTGTCAGAACGACCGAAGCCGTCGGTACCCAGTACGCGATAATCATCGGCTGGAACGTAAGTACGAACCTGCTCAGCGAACAGTTTCATATAGTCAGTAGACGCCACCGCCGGCGCGTCGTTCATCACCTGAGCGATGTACGGAACGCGTGGGGTTTCCATTGGGTGCAGCATGTTCCAGCGCTCACAATCCTGGCCATCACGCGCCAGTTCAGTGAAGGAGGTCACGCTGTACACGTCGGAACCGACGCCGTAGTCCTTCGCCAGGATCTGCGCTGCTTCACGCACGTGACGCAGGATAGAACCGGAGCCCAGCAGCTGAACTTTACCTTTGCTACCTTCGAGGGTTTCGAGTTTGTAGATACCTTTACGGATACCTTCCTCGGCACCTGCTGGCATTGCCGGCATGTGGTAGTTTTCGTTCAGGGTGGTGATGTAGTAGTAAATGTTCTCTTGCGCTTCACCGTACATGCGCTGCAGACCGTCATGCATGATGACTGCCACTTCGTACGCGTAAGACGGGTCGTAAGAGATACAGTTAGGGATAGTCAGAGACTGAATGTGGCTGTGACCATCTTCGTGCTGCAGACCTTCACCGTTCAGGGTCGTACGACCGGAAGTACCACCGATCAGGAAGCCGCGAGCCTGCTGGTCGCCTGCCTGCCAGCACAGGTCACCGATACGCTGGAACCCGAACATGGAGTAGTAGATGTAGAACGGGATCATCGGCAGGTTGTTGGTGCTGTAAGAGGTCGCAGCAGCCAGCCAGGATGCGCCTGCGCCCAGCTCGTTGATACCTTCCTGCAGGATCTGACCTTTCTCGTCTTCTTTGTAGTAAGCAACCTGCTCACGGTCCTGCGGGGTGTACTGCTGGCCGTTCGGGCTGTAGATACCGATCTGACGGAACAGACCTTCCATACCGAAGGTACGCGCTTCGTCGGCGATGATTGGCACCAGGCGATCTTTGATCGACTTGTTCTTCAGCATCACGTTCAGGGCACGAACGAAAGCGATAGTGGTAGAGATCTCTTTGTTCTGCTCTTCCAGCAGCTGAGAGAAGTCTTCCAGCGCTGGCAGTTCCAGCTTCTCGGTGAAGTTAGGCTGACGAGCTGGCAGGTAGCCTTTCAGCGCCTGACGACGTTCGTGCAGGTACTTGTGCTCTTCAGAACCTTCCGGGAAGGTGATGTAAGACAGGTTTTCTACCTGCTCATCGGTCACTGGAACGTTGAAACGGTCGCGGATATAACGCACGCCGTCCATGTTCATTTTCTTAACCTGGTGAGCGATGTTTTTACCTTCCGCGGTATCACCCATGCCGTAACCTTTGATGGTGTGGGCCAGGATTACAGTCGGTTTACCTTTGGTTTCCTGCGCTTTTTTCAGTGCAGCGTAGATTTTCTTCGGATCGTGACCACCGCGGTTCAGGGCCCAGATCTGCTCATCAGTCCAGTCTGCAACCAGCGCTGCGGTTTCCGGGTATTTGCCGAAGAAGTGCTCGCGCACGTAGGCACCGTCTTTGGATTTGAAGGTCTGGTAGTCGCCGTCAACGGTTTCGTTCATCAGCTGGATCAGTTTACCGCTGGTGTCTTTACGCAGCAGCTCGTCCCAACGGCCGCCCCACATCACTTTGATCACGTTCCAGCCAGCGCCGGCGAAGATGCCTTCCAGTTCGTTGATGATCTTGCCGTTACCGGTTACCGGACCATCCAGACGCTGCAGGTTACAGTTGATGATGAAGCACCAGGTTGTCCAGCTTCTCACGGGTCGCGATGGTGATCGCGCCTTTGGATTCCGGCTCATCCATCTCGCCGTCGCCCAGGAAGGCGTAAACGGTCTGCTCAGAGGTGTCTTTCAGGCCGCGGTGTTCCAGATATTTCAGGAACTTCGCCTGGTAGATCGCGCTGATTGGGCCCAGACCCATGGATACGGTCGGGAACTGCCAGAATTCCGGCATCAGTTTAGGGTGCGGGTAAGAAGACAGACCTTTGCCGTGAACTTCCTGACGGAAGTTGTTCATCTGCTCTTCAGTCAGACGACCTTCCAGGAAGGCACGCGCGTAGATGCCCGGAGAGATGTGGCCCTGGAAGTACACCAGATCGCCGCCGTCTTTCTCGTTTCGCTGCGCGGAAGAAGTGGTTGAAGCACACTTCGTAAACGGTCGCAGAAGACTGGAAGGACGCCATGTGGCCACCCAGCTCCAGGTCTTTCTTGGATGCGCGCAGAACGGTCATGATGGCGTTCCAGCGGATTGCAGAACGGATACGACGTTCCAGATCCAGGTTGCCCGGGTATTCCGGTTCGTCTTCGACGGCAATCGTGTTTACGTAGTTGCTAGCCCCTGCACCTGAAGCAACCTTCACACCGCCTTTGCGGGCTTCACACAACAGCTGATCAATCAGATACTGAGCGCGCTCAACACCTTCTTCACGGATGACCGATTCGATCGCCTGTAGCCAGTCGCGAGTTTCGATCGGATCCACGTCATTTTGGAAACGTTCTGACATGGGGGTATTCCTTATCTATCTAATACGTTGATTTGTCTGGAACCTGTCCCATTGTGCTCTTGGGCAAAGACACAATAAGACAGGTTCTGCGTTTAGTTGCCGCGCTCTAAAAGTACCTGGCGCTTAATCCTTTCGTTGCTGTATGCGGCGTAATGAACGTTCGCGACGCGATTGTTCACGGCTGCGGTCCAGCAAGATTTCCTCAATGAAAGCCAGATGGCGGTGCGACGCTTCGCGCGCCTGCTCCGGTTCCCCGGCCATTATCGCCTCGAATACTCGGGTGCGATGGTTGCTTACCAGTGGGAGCATCTCCCGGCGGGCATACAGCAATTCAAAATTCTGACGAACGTTCTGGGCCAGCATCGGCCTCCATGCAGCGTAGCAGATGGAGGAGCACCACATTGTGGGCCGCTTCGGTGACGGCGATTTGATACTGCACGACGGCGCTGGACTCGGCGTCTAAATCGCCGGACTGCTGTGCCCGTTCAATGGCCTGATGCAGTTCGCGGATACGCACGCGATCTTCATCAGTGCTGCGCAGCGCGGCGTAATAGGCCGCAATGCCTTCCAGCGCGTGACGGGTTTCAAGCAGGTCAAACTGGGATTCGGGATGGTCAGCGAGCAGTTCTACCAGCGGATCGCTGAAGCTCTGCCACAGATTGTTTTGCACAAAGGTGCCGCCGCCCTGGCGACGAAGCAGCAGGCCTTTCGCTTCGAGACGTTGAATCGCCTCACGCAGAGAAGGACGTGAAACATCGAACTGTTTCGCCAGCTCGCGTTCTGGAGGAAGTTTTTCACCCGGGCGCAGAGTCCCTTCGAGGATCAAAAACTCCAGCTGCTGCTCAATCACATCAGATAGTTTTGGTTGGCGAATTTTGCTGTAGGCCATGTTCCCTGTCTTACGCCTTTTTGCCCGGAGTCAATTGGTCTTACCAATTTCTATTTCGTGACGCTAAAGTAACAAAGTATTCACCTTCTGTCCATATGGCCCCCGCACATTTTGACCCTGTTGAAACTCGGTAAACCCTGCGCTAACTTACCGGGATCTGGCAGAAAAGCGTCTCAGCGCGGCAAATGTTAACAGATTTGCACAAATGAGTTGATTACCCCCAAAGAGGGGCTTTACACTGCATTAGCGTGCAACGAGGGTTTTTGCAATCTGAAGCGATTCAACAAGGCGAATATTGAATTCACCTGTTTAGACGCGCGCTTTCTATTCTAGTAGGCAGAGGAATAGCGCAAGGGAAGCGCAGAGGATGCTGCTGCTTTTTCAGCCATCTCTCAGCACAAAAAGCAAAAGCAGGTGCAAAGCGGCGCACTTACCACTATTCTGGTCGCTACGGAAGCCTCAGGCTTGGAATCATAGCTTCGGCCGTAAACCCGTAAAGAAATAAATACAGAATATGGATTTACTCACTTAATTACACGCGCACAGCAGGTGCACAATAACAACAACACGAGGTTTCAAATGGAAGCTCAACAGCACGGCGATCAGCTGAAGCGCGGCCTGAAAAACCGCCATATTCAGCTCATCGCCCTGGGCGGCGCCATCGGTACCGGCCTGTTTCTGGGCAGCGCATCCGTTATCCAGTCGGCCGGCCCGTCCATGATTCTCGGCTACGCCATCGCCGGCTTCATTGCCTTCCTGATCATGCGCCAGCTGGGCGAAATGGTCGTGGAAGAGCCGGTCGCCGGCTCCTTCAGCCACTTCGCCTACAAATACTGGGGCGGCTTCGCCGGCTTCTGCCTCGGGCTGGAACTACTGGGTGCTGTACGTCCTGGTGGCCATGGCGGAGCTGACCGCGGTCGGCAAGTACATTCAGTACTGGTGGCCGGACGTCCCGACCTGGGCCACGGCGGCGGTCTTCTTCGTCGTGATCAACGCCATCAACCTGACCAACGTGAAAGTGTTCGGCGAGATGGAGTTCTGGTTCGCCATCATCAAGGTGGTGGCGATCGTCGGCATGATCCTGTTCGGCGGCTGGCTGCTGTTCAGCGGCAGCGGCGGCCCGCAGGCCACCGTGAGCAACCTGTGGGAACAGGGCGGCTTCCTCCCGCACGGCGTCAGCGGGCTGGTGATGACGATGGCGATCATCATGTTCTCCTTCGGCGGCCTGGAGCTGGTGGGCATCACCGCCGCCGAAGCCGACAAGCCGCAACAGAGCATCCCGAAAGCCACCAACCAGGTGATCTACCGCATCCTGATCTTCTACATCGGCTCGCTGGCCGTGCTGCTCTCCCTGCTGCCGTGGACGCGCGTCACCGCCGACACCAGCCCGTTTGTGCTGATCTTCCACGAGCTGGGCGACAGCTTGGTGGCCAACGCGCTGAACATCGTGGTGCTGACCGCCGCGCTGTCGGTGTACAACAGCTGCGTCTACTGCAACAGCCGCATGCTGTTCGGCCTGGCGCAGCAGGGCAACGCGCCGAAAGCGCTGCTGAAGGTCGACAACCGCGGCGTGCCGGTGGTGACCATTCTGGTTTCGGCGGTCGCCACCGCGCTGTGCGTGCTGATTAACTACCTGATGCCGGGCAAGGCGTTCGGCCTGCTGATGGCGCTGGTGGTCTCGGCGCTGGTCATCAACTGGGCGATGATCAGCCTGGCGCACCTGAAGTTCCGCGCGCCAAAAGAGCAGCAGGGCGTCACCACCCGCTTCCCTGCCCTGCTCTATCCGCTGGGCAACTGGATCTGCCTGCTGTTCATGGCGGCCGTGCTGGTGATCATGCTGATCACGCCGGGCATGGCGATTTCCGTCTACCTGATCCCGGTCTGGATTGCGATCCTGGGCGTGGGCTATCTGTTCAGTCAGAAAAGCCGTAATGCCATGAAGGCGCACTGATGCTTCTCCGGGCCCGGCACGCTGCTTTTGCCGGTGCCGGGATACCTCTCTTCACACTTTCGCGCCCACAGCGCATTTATCCATATCACCGCCCTGATACTGTTCCCCACGCAGGTATACTGATCCCTTCGTCAGCGAATAATTCTCTCCATACCGTAAACCGGAGAGCTGTCGATGGATAACAACACCCTGTCAGTAAAAGAAAAGATCGGCTATGGGATGGGCGACGCCGGATGCAACATCATCTTTGGCGCCATCATGCTGTTTGTTAACTATTTTTATACGGATATTTTTGGCCTCGCCCCTGCGCTGGTCGGCGTGCTGCTGCTGTCCGTCCGCGTGATTGACGCCGTAACGGACCCGATCATGGGCGCGATTGCCGACCGTACCCGCAGCAAATATGGCCGGTTTCGTCCATGGCTGCTGTGGATCGCTTTCCCCTACGCGCTGTTCAGCATCCTGATGTTCACCACGCCGGAGTGGAGCTATAACAGCAAAGTTATCTATGCCTTTGTCACCTACTTCCTGCTGTCGCTGACCTATACCGCCATCAACATCCCCTACTGCTCGCTGGGCGGGGTGATCACCAACGATCCCGAAAGAGCGCGTCGCCTGCCAGTCGTATCGCTTCGTGCTGGTCGGCATCGCCACGCTGCTGCTCTCGTTAACGCTGCTGCCGATGGCCGACTGGTTTGGCGGGGACAACAAAGCCAAAGGCTACCAGATGGCGATGACCGTGCTGGCGCTGATTGGCACCTGCATGTTCCTGTTCTGCTTCGCCACCGTGCGCGAGCGCGTGCGCCCGGCGGTACAGACCAACGACGAGCTGAAAAACGATCTGAAAGACGTGTGGAAGAACGACCAGTGGGTGCGCATTCTGCTGCTGACGCTCTGCAACGTCTGCCCCGGCTTTATCCGCATGGCGGCCACCATGTATTACGTCACCTGGGTGATGGGCCAGAGCACCCACTTCGCCACGCTGTTTATCAGCCTGGGCGTCGTCGGCATGATGCTCGGCAGCGTGCTGGCGAAAGTGCTGACCGACCGCTGGTGCAAGCTGAAGGTCTTCTTCTGGACCAATATCGTGCTGGCGATTTTCTCCTGCGCCTTTTACTTCTTCGACCCGAAAGCCACCGTCACCATCGTGGTGCTCTACTTCCTGCTGAACATCCTGCACCAGATCCCGTCTCCGCTGCACTGGTCGCTGATGGCCGACGTGGACGACTACGGCGAGTGGAAAACCGGGAAACGCATCACCGGCATCAGCTTCTCCGGCAACATCTTCTTCCTGAAGCTGGGGCTGGCGATTGCCGGGGCGATGGTCGGGTTCCTGCTCTCCTGGTACGGTTACGACGCGGGCGCGAAAGCGCAGAGCGCGGACGCCCTTAACGGGATCGTGCTGCTCTTTACCGTCATTCCCGGCATTGGATACTTAATTACCGCGGGCGTGGTGCGTCTGCTGAAGGTGGACCGCGAAACCCTGATGCGCACCATCCAGCAGGATCTGGAAGATCAGGGCGTCGCACCAACTACCATGACCTGAACGATTATCAGGACCCGTTAGCCGCAGCAACCTCACAATAAGGAGAGCCAAATGCATCAGCTGGCCAAACCCGTTTATCGAACAACGCGCCGATCCGTACATTTTACGCCATGAGGGGCAGTACTATTTTATCGCCTCCGTGCCGGAGTACGACAGGCTGGCGATCCGCCGCGCAGCGTCGCTGGAGGGCCTGATTACGCGTCCTTGGGGCCATTAGTGGTGGTCTGGCGTAAACCCGACACCGGCCCCATGAGCCAGCTGATCTGGGCGCCGGAACTGCATCCTCATCGACGGAAAGTGGTACATCTATTTTGCCGCGACGCCGCCGTCCCGGCGATGCACGCGTCGATGAGCTCGGGATGTTCCAGCACCGCATGTTTGCCATTGAATGTGCCGACAGCGATCCGCTTACCGGCACGTGGCAGGCGTGGAAAACGGCCGCGTGAAAACCCCATTCGATACCTTCGCCCTGGACGCCACCACCTTTGTGCATCAGGGCAAACGCTGGTATCTGTGGGCGCAAAAAGCGCCGGACATCACCGGGAACTCCAACCTTTATCTGTGCGAAATGGCGAACCCGTGGACGCTGAAAGGCGAGCCGGTGATGCTCAGCAAGCCGGAGTATGACTGGGAGTGTCGCGGGTTTTGGGTTAACGAAGGCCCGGCGGTGCTTGGTTCACGGCGATAAGCTGTTTATCAGCTATTCCGCCAGCGCCACCGATGAGAACTACTGCATGGGGCTGCTGTGGATAGACCTGAATGCCGATCCGCACAACACCTGGCAAACTGGCACAAATCCCCGCGTCCCGTATTCGTGACCAGCTACGAAAACCGCCAGTTCGGCCCGGGCCACAACAGCTTTACGCACAAACGCCGGAAGGGGAAGATGTGCTGGTGTATCACGCGCGGAACTACACCGAAATTGAGGGCGATCCGCTGTACGATCCGAACCGCCATACCCGTCTGAAACGCGTCCGCTGGCATGAAAACGGGATGCCTGATTTCGGCATCCCGCCTGCGGATACGCTTTAGTCTTTGCGGCGCGCTGGCTTACACCAGCGTGCCGTAGATCGTCAGCAGCGCCACGATCACCACCACCACAAACGACGTTTTCTTCGCCATGGAGACAGCGGCTTTCGGCGTTTCAATCTTGTCGGTATGCGGCTCACGCGCCAGCGAGAACTGCGCCAGACGCGTTAGCACCTGATACTGCGACGTATGGCGATCGGTCAGCCAGCGAAGCAAACCATGCGGGCAGCGCTTTCTCACCGTGACCAATTAACGCGTACACCACGCCCACCAGACGCACCGGGAGCCAGTCGAGCACGTGCAGGATGGCATCGATGCCGGACTGCAAGCGTTCATGCGGCGTCAGATAACGGGCAAGCCAGGTCTGCCAGGCGCGCAGGAACGCATACCCCATCAGCAGGACCGGCCCCCACGGGCCGCCCACCACAAACCAGAACAGCGGCGCCAGGTAGTAGCGGAAGTTAATCCACAGCAGCGCGTTTTGCAGTTCGCGCAGAAACTCGCGCTCGTCGCAGTCCGGCGGCACGCCGTGGATCATCGTCAGCTCGCTCGCCATGGCACCGCGCGCATGGGCATCGTCACGGGAGGCGGCTTTCAGGTAGGCGTGATAGTGCAAACGCACCTTGCCCGCACCAATGCACAGCACGCCGAGCAGGATCCACACCACCAGCAGCGGCACGTTGAAAAACAGTCCATGCAGCGCGCGCAGCAGCAGGAACGTAATGACCATCACCCCTGCCATCATCAGCAGCGTGCGCAGCATGGAAAAGTGCTTGATACGGCGGAATAACACCTCCAGCCGGTGATCCAGATGCCAGTGCTCGCCGAGCTTGAACAGGCGTTCAGCGATGATAACCAGCAGCATGGTAAACAACGTCATGGTATCTCCTTATTCTGACGACGCGGTGAGCATGGCGCGAGAACCGCGTCCAGTCGAATGCCGGGCCGGGATCGGTTTTTCTCTCCGGGGCAATATCACTGTGTCCCGTGATATTGTCGGCGATGGCCGGATAGAGTCCGATAAGCGTGCGGGTCACAGCCGCTAGCTGTTGATACTGTGAATCGGTGTAGGGCGTCGTATCCGTGCCTTCCAGTTCGATCCCGATAGAAAAATCGTTGCACCGTTCGCGCCCGTGATACATCGACACCCCGGCATGCCAGGCGCGCTTATCAAAGGGAACATACTGAACCACTTCACCATCGCGACGAATCAGGCAGTGAGCCGACACGCGCAGATGCGCAATTTCAGCAAAGAAGGGATGGGCATCGGGATCAATCGTTCCCGTGAATAACGCATCGATCCACGGGCCGCCAAATTCACCCGGCGGCAGACTAATATTATGAACCACCAGCAGTGTGGGCTTTTCATCCTCCGGGCGGCAATCGTGGTGCGGCGAGGGCACCTTGCGTGCGCTCGTGATCCAGCCGTGTTCCAGTTTCATGCCTGTTATCCTGAACAAAATCTGGCTGAGAATACCATGATTCCACCTCGCTGCTTGTGACTTAATGCGTTAGTGGCATGTTCAGTAACTGTTAAGGAGTTCGTAAACATTTCAGCCTGGCGGTGTTTGGCAATGGCTCCCGGCAGGAAATCAGGCTAACTTGGTGAGCGCACGTTATCCGCAGGGTGGAGCGCAAAATCATGCCGCCTCGCCGCTACAACCCCGACCACCGACGTGAAGCGCTTCTGGAACGTATTAATATGGATATTCCGGCAACCGTGGCGCCCGCGCTTTGCAGGAAGATTTGGGCGGTGAGGTTGACGCTGACAACGACATTACCGCACAATTGTTGCCGCAGGAGGCGCAGGCTCCCACGCGGTCGTTATCACCCGCGAAGACGGTGTTTTTTGCGGTAAACGCTGGGTTGAAGAGGTCTTTATCCAGCTGGCGGGCGATGATGTACAGGTAACATGGCACGTGGAAGATGGCGATACCGCGCCAATCAGCCGCTGTTTGAACTGGACGGCCCTTCCCGCGTCCTGCTGACCGGCGAACGCACCGCGCTGAACTTTGTGCAAACGCTCTCCGGCGTGGCGACAGCCGTGAACCGCTATGTGGCGCTCTTGTCTGGCACCAAAACCCAGCTGCTGGATACGCGCAAAACGCTGCCGGGCCTGCGCACCGCGCTGAAGTATGCGGTGCTGTGCGGCGGCGGCGCAGAACCATCGCCTGGGCCTGTCCGACGCTTTCCTGATCAAAGAGAACCACATCATTGCCTGCTGGCTCCGTGCGTCAGGCGGTGGAGAAAGCCTTCTGGCTGCACCCGGATGTGCCGGTTGAAGTGGAAGTGGAAAACCTGGACGAACTGGAGCAGGCGCTGAAAGCCGGGGCCGACATCATCATGCTGGATAACTTCGAAACCGACGCTGATGCGCGAGGCGGTTACGCACAAATGGCGAGGCGCGCACTGCTGGAAGTGTCCGGCAACGTGACGGACGAGACGCTGCCGCAGATCGCCGAAACCGGCGTGGATTATATCTCCGTCGGCGCGCTGACCAAGCACGTGCGGGCGCTCGATCTGTCGATGCGTTTTCGCGAAGTCTGACGTAAGGCCATCGCCGCCGGCGCTGGCGGCAAATTGCGAGCCGGCTTCCATCATCATGTGGCTTCGCCTGTAACGCGCTACATTGTCTGCGCGCCCCTTTCCGGGATTGAAACGCGCCCCCTTCCGCTTTTCCCCGCCCTTTTTTACCGTTGCGGCTCCACAACAAGGAGCCTCATTATGGATAAACAACGCGGTTTTACCCTGATCGAGCTGATGATTGTCATCGGTATCGTCGCCATCCTCAGCGCCATTGGCCTGCCCGCTTACCAAAATTATCTGCAACGTGCCGCGCTGACCGACATGCTGCAAACCATGGTGCCCTATAAAACTGCCGTGGAGCTGTGCGCCATTGAGCGCGGCGGACCGGCGCAGTGTCAGGCCGGCGAGCGCGGTATTCCCGCCGCTAAAGGCTCACGCTATGTGGCGAACCTGAGCGTGGTGAATGGTGCCATTACGCTGACCGGCCAGGAGAGCCTGACGGGGTTAACCGTTGCAATGTTGCCGATATGGAATGCGGCGGAAGGCGCACTCAGCTGGCAACGCAGCTGCACCAGCGACAATGCCAGCCTGCGCGACAGCTGCCTTGAGCAGTTCCGCTTTGCCGACAAGGAAAAAAACAATGGATAAGCCGGATAGCACCCTGCAGGCACTGTGTGCCCGCTATCAGGCCGTGATACTGCACCATGACGCCACGCACTTGCGCGTGGCGGTCGCGGACGCGCCAGACCCGCTGTTGTTAGAGGCGCTGCAGTTTGCCAGCCAGTGCGCAGTCGAGGTCGAATGCTGGCCCGCCGCACGGCTGGAGCAGCTGCTGCACCAGCCAGAAAGCAGTGCGGCACCGCGCGAACAGGCCAGCGCCGAGTCCGCCATTCACGCGGTGGATCAGATTCTGCGCCAGGCCATACAGCGACGCGCCTCCGATGTGCACTTTGAACCGCAGCGTCACGGGCTGCGCGTACGGCTGCGGATTGACGGCGTGCTGCATCCGCTGCCGCAGTTACCGGATGCCCCACCCGCCGCCGTGCTGGCACGGTTGAAAATCCTCGGCGGTCTGGATATCGCGGAGCGTCGGCTGCCGCAGGATGGCCAGTTCAGTCTGGAGGTGGATGACAAACCGGCGGCGTTCCGCCTGTCGACCCTGCCGGTCAGCCAGGGCGAAAAAGCGGTGGTACGCCTGCTGCAAAGCGAAAACAGCGCCATTGCGCTCGATAAGCTGGGCATGCCGGTGCCACAGCTGCGCCTGCTGAAAAACGCGCTGGCCAAACCGCAGGGGCTGATTCTGGTCACCGGCCCAACCGGCAGCGGCAAAACCTTTACGCTGTACAGCAGCCTGAGCGCCCTCAACGTGCCGGAGAAAAACGTCTGCAGCGTGGAGGACCCGCTGGAAATTCCGCTACAGGGGATTAACCAGACGCAGGTACAGCCACGGAGCGGTCTCGACTTTAACCGCGTCCTGCGCGCGCTGCTGCGGCAGGATCCGGACGTCATTATGATCGGCGAAATCCGTGATGCTGAAACCGCCAGCATCGCCGTAAAAGCGGCGCAGACCGGACATCTGGTGCTCTCAACTTTGCACACCAACTCGACGGCCGAAACACTGACCCGCTTACGGCAGATGGACATTCCCGGCTATCTGCTTGGCCCGGCGTTACAGCTGGTGGTGGCGCAGCGGCTGGTGCGCCGTTTGTGCGTGCACTGCCGTCAGCCGGGCCAGGCGATTGCCCATCTGCCCGGCGACATGTGGCCCGGCACGCTGCAAACCTGGCGTGCGCCCGGCTGCGATCACTGCTTCTCGGGTTATTACGGCCGCCTGGCGCTGTTTGAAATCCTGCCGATGAGCAGCAGGTTGCAGAACGCTATCTCGGCTGATATGCCGCTGGAGCACCTGCTGACGCTGGCCGCGGAGCAGGGAATGAAAACGCTGCTGACCGCCGGGCTGGAAGCGGTGAGCCGCGGTGACACCTCATTCGAGGAGATGCAGCGCGTGGTGGGCCTTGGCAATGGCTAATCGCTACCAGTTTCACTGGCAGGCACTGGACAGCATGGGCCTGCTGCAGGAGGGCGAGTCGCTGCAGCCCACGCAGGATGCCCTGCTCGGCCAGCTGGGCGATCGCGGCATGCTGGTGGTGAGCTGGCAGCGCGGGAAATGCTGGCGCGCGCGCGACTGGAAGTGGCAGCAGAAAATTGACCTGATGCGCCAGCTGGCGACGTTGCTGAAAGCCGGGCTGCCGCTGGCGGAGAGTCTGACATTACTGGCCAGCGGCCATCCCCATGCAGGCTGGCGCGTGCTGCTGAGCCTTCTGCAACAGCGGGTCATGGCCGGAGAGCCGTTTTCTCAGGCGCTGCGCGCCTGGCCGGATATCTTCCCGCCGCTGTTTCCGGCACTGATGCAGGTGGGTGAGCTGACCGGGCAACTGGACGAGTGCTGCCGCCAGCTGGCACTACAGCAGAGCAGGCAACAGTTTCTGCGCCAAAAGGTAGTGAAAGCGTTGCGCTATCCGCTGTTCATCCTGCTGGTGGCGCTGGCGGTCAGCGCCGGGATGCTGCTGTTTGTGCTGCCGGAATTTGTTGCGGTGTACGCCAGCTTTGACGCACCGCTGCCGGCCTTTACCGCCGGCGTGATGGCGCTGTCGGCACTGTTGCAGCAGGCGGCGCTGCCGCTGCTGTTGTGCGGTGTGGCGTCCGGGTGGCTGGCGCGTCTGACCTATCGACGATCCGTTGCGTGGCAAAAGCGCAGCCAGCAGTGGCTGCTGCGGCTTCCGCTGCTGGCCCCGTTGTGGCGCGGCGGTCAGCTTAGCCAGATCTACGCGATTCTGCAACTGACGCAGCAGGCCGGGCTGACGCTGCTGCAAAGCCTGCAGGCGGTGGAAGTGACACTGGCCGCGCGACTGTGGCGCGGTGCCGTCGTGGCGTTACAGCAGCATATTGCCGCTGGCGCGCCGCTGCACCAGGCGCTACAGGGACATCCGCTGTTTACGCCGCTGTGCGCTCAGCTGATCCGCGTCGGTGAAGAGGCCGGTGCGCTGGATGTGATGCTGGCGCGGCTGGCGGAGTGGCACGAAGCGCAAACGCTGACGCGCGCAGACAGCCTCGCCGCTTCGCTGGAGCCGTTGATGATGGTGGTGATTGGCGGGATTGTCGGCACGCTGGTGATTGCCATGTATCTGCCGGTATTTGGTCTGGGAGACGCCATACGTTAAACGGGCGCACGCGGCGCCCATGGCGGCACATCAGCGGTTAAAGACGCGGTTTTCCTGTTCCTGAACGCGAATAAACGTCGTACGCTTTGTCAGCTCTTTCAGGCGGGATGCGCCCACGTAGGTGCAGGCCGAACGCAGGCCGCCGAGGATATCGCGCGCGGTGTTTTCAACCGGGCCGCGCAGAGGCAGCTTCACGGTTTTGCCTTCTGCCGCGCGGTATTTTGCCACGCCACCGACGTGACGGGTCATCGCGGATTCAGAGCTCATGCCGTAGAACAGCATAAATTTCTCGCCGTTCTCTTCAACCACGGTACCGCCGCTCTCTTCGTGGCCTGCCAGCATACCGCCGAGCATCACGAAGTCCGCGCCGCCGCCGAAGGCCTTTGCGACATCGCCCGGCATGGTGCAACCGCCGTCGCTGATGATCTGGCCGCCCAGCCCGTGCGCCGCATCGGCACATTCAATGACCGCAGAGAGCTGCGGATAACCGACGCCGGTTTTGACGCGCGTGGTGCATACGGAGCCCGGGCCAATGCCCACTTTCACGATATCGGCACCGGAGAGGATCAGCTCTTCACACATTTCACCGGTCACCACGTTGCCCGCGATGATGGTTTTCGTCGGCCAGGCCTCACGCGCCTTGCTGACGAACTGCACGAAGTGCTCGGAGTAACCGTTCGCCACATCAATACAAACGAAGTTCAGCGCCGGGTTAGCCTTCAGGATCTGTTTGGTCTTCTCGAAATCCGCATCGGAGGTGCCGGTAGAAACCATCACATGCTTCACTACGTCAGCAGATGCGGACGCGACAAACGCATTCCACTCTTCAGGGCTGTAATGTTTGTGCACGGCGGTGAGAATATCAAACTGTGCCAGGGCGGTTGCCATCTCAAAGGTTCCCACAGTATCCATGTTGGCAGCGATGATCGGCACGCCAGACCAGGTCTGACCGGAATGCTTAAAGGTGAATTGACGTTCGAGTTCAACGTCTGAGCGACTTTTCAGTGTAGAGCGTTTAGGGCGGATAAGAACGTCTTTGAAACCTAACTTCAGATCTTCTTCGATACGCATGTGCGGATTCCTGGGGTTAGTGACGACGAACCGCAGTTCGGGTAGCGCTCACGACTCCAGTGACGTTATCATACGCACTCATTCCTGTTCCGCAAGACTGCGAATTTCTCTTTATTTACGCTACAATCCTATAAATTTACCTGGTAAAAAGCCGATTGTGATCGGGCTCTCATCACGCTGCCGCAGATGAGATTTTTAATCAACTGATGTTTGATAATGAATAATTCCGGCTATTGCCGGTTTTTTTGGGTATGGGGTTATCGTTGCATTAACCGGCGGCATCGGTAGTGGCAAAAGTACCGTTGCGGACGCGTTTTCTCGTTTGGGTATCACGATTATTGATGCCGATATCATTGCCCGCCAGGTGGTAGAGCCCGATACACCCGCGCTAAAGGCCATTGCGAAACGCCACGGCCAGCATCGATTCTGACCGCAGAAGGCACGCTTTATCGCGCGCGTTTGCGGGAAATTATTTTCCAGCAGCCGCAAGAGAAAAACTGGCTCAATCAACTGCTGCATCCGCTGATTAACGCCCGTACCCAGCAGCTGAAGGCGCAGGCGACTTCGCCCTACGTCCTGTGGGTGGTGCCGCTGCTGGTTGAAAATCGTCTGCAGCATCGCAGGCCGATCGGGTGCTGGTGGTAGATGTCGACGAGGCCACGCAAATGCAGCGAACCATGACGCGCGATCGCGTCTCGCGGGAGCATGCTGAACACATTCTTGCCGCTCAGGCCACGCGCGCTCAGCGCCTTGCCGTGGCGGATGATGTCATTGATAATAACGGCGCACCAGATGCCATTGCATCGGATGTTGCCCGTCTGCACGCGCAGTATCTTACGCCTGCGCAGCAGCCGTTGCACAGGAAAAATAACTATCATGAGCACAGTGGTTCTTTTTGAGCACCCGCTCAATGAAAAAATGCGCACCTGGCTGCGCATCGAGTTTCTTGATCAACCAGCTTGCATGCAACATCTGCCGGTTAACAGCTCGGCGTTGCCGCACTGCGGTGTCTTCCGCAATGTAGGCGATCTGCTGGATGTGATTGAACGCGGCGATGTCCGCACAGAATTGCTTAAAGAGCTGGAGCGCCAGCAGCATAAATTGCAGGCATGGGCTGGATGTGCCGGGTGTCGATGAACACACCGTCAGCCAGCTGCGCGAGCAGCTGAAGCAGCAATCCAGCGAGCTGATGGCCGCGCCGCGCATGGGGCAGCAGTTGCGTGAAGACCGCCTGATTGGCCTGGTGCGCCAGCGTCTGAGCATTCCCGGCGGCTGCTGCAGCTTCGACCTGCCGACGCTGCACATGTGGCTACACATGCCACAGGCGCAGCGTGACGCGCAGGTGAACAGCTGGCTGGCAAGCCTGGAGCCGATGCACCAGACGCTGTCGCTGATCCTCGATCTGATCCGTAACTCAGCGCCGTTCCGCAAGCAAACCAGCCTGAATGGTTTCTACCAGGATAACGGTGATGATGCCGATCTTCTGCGCCTGAATCTGTCGCTTGGCGAACAGCTTTATCCGCAGATTTCCGGGCATAAGAGCCGCTTTGCGATTCGCTTTATGCCGCTGGACAGCGAAAATGGCACCGTGCCGGAACGCCTCGATTTTGAACTGGCCTGTTGTTAAGGAATGCAGGATGTCTGATGTCACCACCGTAAACTGCCCTACCTGTGGCAAAACCGTTGTCTGGGGCGAAGTCAGTCCGTTCCGCCCATTCTGCTGCAAACGCTGTCAGCTTATTGACCTGGGCGAATGGGCGGCGGAAGAGAAACGCATTCCGAGCAAAGGCGATCTCTCGGACAGCGACGACTGGAGTGAAGAGCAGTCGTGATCGGCAGGGGCACGCGGCCCCTGAGTTTAAATCTCGCCCGCCACTAAGCGGGCAATCAGAGCGTCATTGGCTGGCGGGAATTTTTCGGCATCACTTGCCTGAAGCTCTACCCAGTTACCCGGCTGCCCCTCTTTTCCCCAGGGTTCACCTTCCCAGTTTTCCACCAGCCAGAACCACAGCGTAATGTGCAGGTCCGTCGTAACTGGTATTCGGCCTGACCAATCAGCGTTTTGCCAAGCGGCGTCACTTCAATACCGGTTTCTTCCATAAGCTCACGTTCCAGCGCCTCTTCCGGCGTTTCAGCTGTTCAATTTTTCCGCCCGGAAACTCCCATTTGTTCGCCATATGGGCGTCGGCAGCGCGCTGGGTGATAAAGATTTGGTTTTGCGGGTTGCGAATAATCCCGACGGCAATTTGCAGTATTTTCATAAGCTGGATTCCGCTTGTAGTGAGTGAGCGCTGATTTTAAAGCAGACGCCGGACGATGTTAACTGCTGTCGGCTTCACCGCGATCCTGTCGCACAGATTCCAGTTATTAAGACAGGTCGTAATGATCGCACCGCGCCATGTTGGGAATACTCGCAGCCACTTTACTCTAGCCAGGCCGACTACACATGGAACGCAAACTAACCACGTTTCTGGCGCAAGACGCACAGAAACAGATGAATACCTTACGCCATTTGGTTTTTCACGACATCCTGACGCTCGACAGCGCGCAGAACACCTTAACCTGGTGGCCAGGACAGAAGACCATCCCGCTTAATGAAGCACAGAAGCGCTTCTTCTCCTGCCTGCTGCTGCGCATCACGTCGAAACGGCAGATCATTGCCACGGTATGGAATGAGAGCTATCCGGGGATCAGCGACAACAACTATCACCAGCTGCTGTTTCAGAGCCGGGCGCTGTTGAAACGCTATGGTTTGCCGGATGGGCTGCTGGTTACGCTGCCCTACCATGGCGTGCGGCTGAATGAGGAGAAGCTGATGGCGATTACCCGCTAATCAGCCAAAGAAAAAGGAGCCCGCGGGCTCCTTTTTGTTATCAGGCCAGACGGCCGTGGCACTGCTTGTATTTTTTACCGGAGCCGCATGGGCACGGATCGTTACGACCCACTTTACGCTCGCCGGTCTGCGCGGCGAGTGCCGCGGCGGCTGCGCTGTCGTCGGTCTGATGGCTCAGCTGTTGCATTTGTGCCAGACGCTCGGCTTCTTCACGACGCTGCTGCTCCATCGCTTCCACCTCTTCCGGCATACGCACCTGAACCTTGCTCAGGGTGCTGATCACTTCATACTTCAGCGACTCCAGCATAGAGGCAAACATGGAGAAGGATTCACGCTTGTACTCCTGCTTCGGATCTTTCTGCGCATAGCCACGCAGGTGGATACCCTGACGCAGGTAGTCCATCGCCGCCAGATGCTCTTTCCACAGGGAATCCAGCGTCTGCAGCATCACGCCTTTTTCGAAGTGACGCATCATTTCAGCGCCAACCACTTCTTCCTTTTCGCCGCATAGTTTTCGCTGGCGCGGTTCAGGATGCGCTCGCGCAGCGTCTCTTCGTGCAGCTCCGGCTCTTTATCCAGCCACTCTGCGATCGGCAGATCGAGGTCGAAGTCGTTTTTCAGACGCTCTTCCAGCCCCTGGATGTCCCACATCTCTTCCAGAGACTGCGGCGGAATGTGCGCGTCGATGGTGGCTTTGAACACATCCTCGCGAATGCTGTTGATGGTTTCGCTCACGTCGGACACGTCCAGCAGTTCGTTACGCTGGGTGTAGATCGCACGGCGCTGATCGTTAGCCACGTCATCGTATTCCAGCAGCTGCTTACGGATATCGAAGTTGCGGCTTTCCACTTTGCGCTGGGCGTTCGCGATCGCTTTGGTCACCCACGGGTGCTCAATCGCTTCGCCTGGCTTCATGCCCAGCTTGCGCATCATGCCGGACACGCGGTCGGAGGCGAAAATACGCATCAGCGCATCTTCCATCGACAGGTAGAAGCGGGAAGAACCGGCATCGCCCTGACGACCGGCACGGCCACGCAGCTGGTTATCGATACGGCGCGATTCGTGACGCTCGGTACCGATGATGTGCAGGCCGCCGGCCGCCAGCACCGCGTCGTGGCGCACCTGCCAGTCGGCCTTGATCGGCTGCGATCTGCTCTTCCGTCGGGTTTTCCAGCTCCGCCACTTCGGCCTGCCAGCTACCGCCCAGCATGATATCGGTACCACGACCCGCCATGTTGGTGGCGATGGTTACCGCGGCCGGATGACCGGCCTGGGCGACGATGTCCGCTTCTTTGGCGTGGAATTTGGCGTTCAGCACGTTGTGCTTGATACCCGCTTTCGTCAGCTCGTGGGAAACCACTTCGGATTTTTCGATGGAGATGGTCCCCACCAGCACCGGCTGGCCTTTAGCGGTACGCTCGCGAATGTCTTCGATGATGGCCTCGATCTTCTCTTCCTCGGTCATGTACACCAGGTCCGGCATATCCTTACGGATCATCGGACGGTTGGTTGGCACCACCACGGTATCCAGCTTGTAGATGGAGCTGAATTCAAACGCTTCGGTATCGGCGGTACCGGTCATGCCGGCCAGCTTCTCGTACAGACGGAAGTAGTTCTGGAAGGTGATCGAGGCCAGCGTCTGGTTCTCGTTCTGGATCTCCACGCCTTCTTTGGCTTCCACCGCCTGGTGCAGGCCGTCGGACCAGCGACGCCCCTGCATGGTACGGCCGGTGTGCTCATCGACGATGATCACTTCGCCGTCTTTCACGATGTAGTCAACGTCGCGGGTGAACAGCGCGTGGGCGCGCAGCGCGGCGGTCACGTGGTGCATCAGCATGATGTTGGTCGGCGAGTACAGCGACTCGCCCTCTTCCATGATGCCTTCGGCTGACCAGCAGCTCTTCGATTTTCACCAGACCGCGTTCGGTCAGGTTCACCTGGCGCGCTTTCTCATCCACGGAGAAGTGGCCTTCACCCTGGAAGGTATCCGAGTCTTCTTTCTCCTGGCGCAGCAGGTGTGGGATGATTTTGTTGACCTTGATGTACAGCTCGGAGCTGTCTTCGGCCGGGCCGGAGATGATCAGCGGGGTACGCGCTTCATCGATCAGGATGGAGTCCACCTCATCCACCAGCGCATAGTGCAGTTTACGCTGTACACGCTCTTCCGGGCTGAACGCCATGTTGTCGCGCAGGTAGTCGAAGCCGTATTCGTTGTTGGTGCCGTAGGTGATGTCGGCGGCATAGGCTTCACGCTTGGCCGCCGCCGGCATGCCCGGCAGGTTGATGCCGACGGTCAGGCCGAGGAACTCGAACAGCGGACGGTTGTTTTCGGCGTCACGCTGCGCCAGATAGTCGTTGACGGTCACCACGTGCACGCCTTTGCCGGTCAGCGCGTTCAGGTAAGCCGGCAGCGTCGCGGTCAGGGTTTTACCTTCACCGGTACGCATTTCCGCGATGCAGCGCTCGTTCAGCACCATGCCGCCCAGCAGCTGCACGTCGAAGTGACGCATGCCGAACACGCGCTTACTCGCTTCACGCACGACGGCAAACGCTTCCGGGATCAGGCTTTCCAGCGTTTCACCTTTTTCCAGACGCGCGCGGAATTCCGCCGTTTTCGCTTTCAGCTCGTCATCAGAGAGCTTCTCCATCGCCGGTTCCATACCGTTGATGACGGCAACAACTTTGCGCATGCGGCGCAGGGTACGATCGTTACGGCTACCAAAAACTTTAGTTAATAATTTGATTAGCATAATAAATTCTCAAACGCCGACAATCACGGGCAGCAAAGGCAAAAAATTGAAAAAGGAAATTAAGTTTAGCTTTGAGGCGTTGAGGCCCGGCGCGAATGCCGTGAACTAGCAGCCTAAGCCAGGTTGCATGCAGAAGAGTGAAACGGTTGCGGCGAAACATGAGTGCGCGTCGCGACTGGCGGCACCATGACCGGCCGGCTGGTTGCGCGGGTGCGTCAGCAGCGCGTTGAGCGTGTCCAGCAGGGCAAGATGCTGAGCCTGCACCGGCAGCGTGCTCCTCTTCCGCAATGATCGCCTGCGGCGCCATCGCGAAGGAGAGATGGCGGATAACCGTGCGGATAGCGTGCTGATGCCAGTAATCAACGGAGAAATTCGGGCGACGGCGCGGCTTTCCAGCCAGGCGAGATCAGGTGAAGGTTAAGGTACCGCGTGTGAGGCCATCGTGTTTGCTGGTAAAGAGGCTTTCTGACTGGCGATCGCTTGCTGGTGGGCACTGCGCTTTGCTGCAGAGCGCAGGCAAGCCGAGACTCGCCGCGACCATCCCTAATAAGAGATGCGGCCAGAAGTAACGTCTGCCAAATTGTCGCCAGCGCGTCAGTATTCCGCTCACCTGCTGCGTCCACCACATAAGCCAGCCCATTAAGCGCTATAGCCAGAGTTTCTTTACGCACCCTTCTTACCATTAGCGCCCAGATAGTACCACTAATGTGATGCAATCGACATCAGAGGATTAAAGGGCTTACGAATGCGGAAAACACGATTTTCTGCGCAAAGTTTGATCACTGACAACGAGGGTTTCTGCGAAGAAACGGGATTACAGCGGGGCAAACGAAGAAGGGCAAAAATAAAAACGACTGGTCTTCCTGGTCGGAGAGAGTACCAGGTTAACCAGTCGATTTTTTACGAAACGGCGTGAACCGTTACGCCAGAACCATGTTTGGCGCTTTGAATGCCAGCGGCAGTTCTGCTTCGTCTTCGAAGGTCACATATTCCCAGGCTTCCTGTTTTGCCAGGACGGCCTGCAACAGTTTGTTGTTCAGCGCATGACCGGATTTGAACGCGGTAAATGCACCAATGATGTTGTGACCACACATGAACAGGTCGCCGATAGCGTCCAGCATTTTGTGACGAACGAATTCATCTTCGAAACGCAGGCCGTCTTCGTTCAGTACGCGATAATCGTCAACAACGATGGCACAATCGAAGCTGCCGCCCAGGCACAGGCCGCGGGACTGCAGATATTCGATATCACGCATAAAGCCAAAGGTACGGGCTCGGCTGATCTGGCGCATAAACGCATCAGCAGAGAAGTTCATCGCATAGCGCTGGGTGCTGGAATCAATCGCCGGATGGTTAAAGTCGATGGTAAAGTCCAGCGAGAAACCATTGTACGGTTTGAATTCAGCCCACTTGTCGCCATCTTCGACGCGAACGGTCTCTTTGATGCGAACAAATTTCTTCGCGCAGTTCAGCTCTTCGATGCCGGCATCCAGCAGCAGATAGACGAACGGTGCAGCACTGCCATCCATAATCGGGATTTCTGGCGCATCGACTTCAACAATAATGTTGTCGATACCCAGCCCCGCCAGGGCGGCGTTCAGGTGCTCAACGGTAGAAATCCGCACGTCATGCTCGTTCACCAGACAAGTACAGAGCATAGTATCACGCACAGATTTGGCATCGGCCGGAAAATCTACCGGTGGATTCAAGTCGGTGCGACGATAGATGACCCCGGTATTGGCCGGCGCAGGGCGTAACGTCAGCGTGACTTTCTTGCCGGTATGTAAACCGACACCAGTCGCCTGAACGATACGTTTTAGTGTCCTTTGTTTGATCATCGTATAATCTCGCCATATTAACTATCCAACCGAGAGTGTATATCACTAACGGTGGGCCAGTTTAGCACAAAGAGCGCAGAATCCCCTAATTCCAGGAAATTCTTAGTCAGCTTGCTTACGCAGGAACGCCGGGATATCCAGATAATCTGGCTCTTTCGCCGTTTGCGGCGTTGGGTCGTTCACCACTTTCGCGGCCGGTTTCTGCTCCTGAGTCAGCGGAGACATACCGTGCTGCTGGTAACGATCCATTACCGGTTGCTGAGTCTGCTTGTTGGTCACCAGGGTGATTTCAGGACGTTTGTCCATACCGATACCGGTCGCAACAACGGTAACACGCAGCTCGTCGTTCATTTCAGGATCAAGCGAAGTACCGATAACCACGGTAGCGTTGTCAGAGGCGAACGCACGGATAGTGTTACCCACGGTTTCGAACTCATCCAGACGCAGGTCGAAGCCAGCGGTAATGTTGACCAGCACGCCGCGCGCACCAGACAGATCGATATCTTCCAGCAGTGGGCTGGAGATCGCCATTTCAGCCGCTTCTTCTGCACGGTCTTCACCGCTCGCCACGCCAGAGCCCATCATCGCGTAGCCCATTTCGGACATCACGGTGCGAACGTCTGCAAAGTCAACGTTCATCAGGCCAGGACGGGTAATCAGTTCAGCGATACCCTGAACCGCGCCTTTCAGCACGTCGTTTGCTGCACCGAATGCGTCCAGCAGGGAGATACCGCGACCCAGAACTTTCAACAGCTTGTCGTTCGGGATGGTGATCAGCGAGTCCACATGCTTGGACAGCTCGGTGATACCCTGCTCCGCGAACGCCATACGCTTCTTGCCTTCAAAGTTGAAAGGCTTGGTCACGACAGCAACGGTCAGGATACCTAAATCTTTAGCCACTTCAGCTACAACAGGTGCTGCGCCGGTACCGGTACCGCCACCCATACCTGCTGCAATGAAGACCATGTCCGCACCTTCCAGTGCAGCGCGCAGGGCTTCACGATCTTCTTCAGCCGCATTGCGGCCCACTTCCGGGTTAGCCCCTGCTCCCAGCCCTTTGGTGATACCACCGCCGATCTGGATAGTCTGGCCTACAGCCGTCTTACGCAGTGCCTGCGCATCGGTGTTAACTGCGAAGAATTCAACACCTTCAATGCGTTCACGCACCATATGCTCTACGGCGTTACCGCCGCCGCCACCGACGCCGATGACTTTAATCACCGCGTCGTTGGTCAGTTCCATAGGTTCAAACATAATTTCTCTCTCCGTTGTGCCTGTCGCCCGAGACCGTTAATTCTCTCCGGTCTCTTAAAAAAATTAAAACTCTTTTCGCAGCCAGTTGTTCAGTCGTTTGACCCACGACCCCACTGAGGCGCGTTTTTCCACTTCTGCTTCACCACTGAGATGAGACTCCTTCCCGTAGTGCAGCAGGCCCACAGCCGTTGAGTAATACGGCTCCTGAGCATAATCCGTCAAACCGGTGATGTTCAGCGGCGCACCAATACGCACCTGCGTATGGAACACGCGCTGTGCACAGGCCGCCAGACCTTCAATTTGCGCTGCACCGCCGGTCAACACAATCCCCGCCGCCAGATGATGTTTAACACCCTGCTGACGAAGCTGTTCCTGCAACTGCAAAATCTCTTCGTTGACCAGGTTGAGCAGCTCGGTATAGCGCGGCTCAATCACCTCTGCCAACGTCTGGCGCTGCAGGCTGCGCGGTGGACGACCACCGACGCTCGGCACTTCAACGCTCTCATCTTTGCCAACAATAGACCCCAGCGCACAGCCGTGGCGCACTTTAATCGCTTCTGCATCGCTCGGCGGCGTACCAAAGGCGTAAGCAATATCGCTGGTCACCACGTTCCCGGCATAAGGGATCACTTTGGTGTGGCGCAGCGCACCGCCGGTGTACACCGCCATATCCATTGTACCACCACCAATATCGACCACACAGACACCCAGTTCACGTTCATCTTCGGTCAGCACCGAATAACTTGCCGCCAGACCGGCGAAAATAAGTTGGTCAACTTTCAGGCCACAACGTTCAACGGCTTTTACAATGTTCTTCGCCATATCGTTGTGACATGTGATCAGATGCACTTTTGCCTGCATACGCACGCCAGACAGCCCAACCGGGTTTTTGATCCCTTCCTGGTAGTCAATGGCATATTCCTGCGGAATCACATGCAGAATACGATGTTCATCGCGGACGCGCACGGATTTCGCCGTATGCACCACGTTTTCCACGTCTTCCTGCGTCACTTCTTCTTCGGAAATCGGCACCATGCCGATTTCGTTCTGGCAGCTAATGTGCTTGCCCGAAAGGGCCAGGTAGACAGAAGAAATCTGGCAATCTGCCATCAATTCAGCCTGATCGATGGCGCGCTGTACGCACTTCACCACCGATTCCAGATCGTTTACCCCACCTTTATCCATACCACGGGACGGGCAACTGCCCACGCCAATGATATTGACCATACCGTCGGGCAGAACTTCCCCTACTAAAGCGGCAACCTTCGCGGTGCCAATCTCCAGTCCAACTACCAGTTTTCTGTCCGTCGCCTTGATCATTGTTGTTCTGCCTGTACCTGTGCCTGATTCTGTTGCTGATTAGGTTCCTCGACCGGAGCCGGTACCCAACCGACTGCTGCGCCTGAGTCATAGCGCAAATCAACGTAGCTTATCCGTTTGCCGTCAGTCTGTGCCTGCTGCTGTAAAACCGGGTAAAGTTCGACAAAACGCGCCAGACGCTTCATTGTGTCTCCGCGTCCCAGGTTGAGCTTAATGCCGTTCGTTAACGTCAGCTGCCAGGAACGGCGCGCCGTCATGGCAGCATCTTTTAACGTAAACCTGTCCTTCGCCAGCACCTGACCCATTTCGCGAAAACCCTGTAACACTTCGTTTTCGCTGCCTTCAGGGCCATACAACATCGGTAAATTTTGCTTGTTGACACGATCGGCCGGGACGCTGAAGGAATTTCCGTCTACGTCAACCATGTGCTGATCATTCCAACGCGCAATGGGCACATATTCAACCAGATGAATCTTCAATTCATCAGGCCATTGCTTTCTTACGCTCGCCTGTTTTATCCATGGCAGACGTTCAATCTGGCTCTGGATAATGTTGACGTCCTGCGTCATAAAGGTGCCGGGCGCGCCCAGCGCCAGTATTGACTGACGAATATCATCGTTACGGGTGTAGTGACGCTCGCCGGTCACCACCAGCTTAGAAAGCGGCAACCGCTGCGCATCTTCCATCCAGCCCAGGACCATCCAGCCGCTGACAAACACGGTGCACAGCACCCCGAGCAGGAAAATGATGCCTGCAAGACGCGTTCCATTACTGCGGCGTGGAAGAGGTGTATTCTTCCTCGTCATCGCGGTTGCGCGTGTTCAATGCAGCCTGAGACATATCAGCCCGCCTGGTCCAGAATGCGTACGACTAACTGCGAGAAGCTCATCCCCGCCTGACGCGCGGCCATCGGCACCAGGCTGTGGCTGGTCATGCCCGGAGAGGTATTCGCTTCCAGCAGATAAAATTGTCCATCACTGTCCTGCATCACGTCGATGCGTCCCCAGCCGCTGGCAACCCAGAACATGCCAGGCTTTAAGCACCAGGGACTGTAATTCGGCTTCACGCTCAGCTTCAAGACCACTAGGGCAGAAATATTGCGTCTCATCAGAGAGATACTTCGCCTCATAATCATAGAAGACTCCGGCGGGCTGGATACGGATTGACGGTAAAATTTCTTCGCCAAGCATCGCCACGGTAAATTCCGGCCCGCTAAGCCATTTTTCAACCAGAACTTCATCATCATGTTGAAATGCCAGTGCTGCTAAAGCGGAAGAAAGATCTTCAGCTTTGTCGACTTTGGACATTCCCACGCTGGAGCCTTCCCGGCTGGGCTTTACAATAACCGGTAAGCCCAGTTCAGCAATCGACGCGTGCGCTGCAGCTATCCGACAGCCCCTGTTCAGAACTCGCTGGCGCGTCAGCCCGACCCATGGTCGCCACCGGCAATCCCCTGCGCCCTGCCACAGCAGTTTGCTGCGCAGTTTATCCATGGAGATAGCGGAGGCCATCACGCCGCTGCCGGTGTACGGCAGTTGCCGATCAACTCCAGCAGCCCCTGCAGGGTGCCGTCTTCGCCGCCGCGACCATGCAAAGCGATAAAGACTTTATCGAAGCCCATGCTTGCTGGAGGTTCAGCACTGCGACCTCACGGGGGTCGACCCCGTGCGCATCGATGCCACCTTCGCGCAGGCCCGCCAGCACCGCCGCGCCGGAATTCAGGGAAACCTCGCGCTCGGCGGAGGTGCCGCCAGACAGGACAGCAATCTTATCAGCCATGATGCTCATCCTCCTTGGTTTTGCGGCTTCAGTTTGATTTCAGCTAAGGTACGGGCGATTTTGCCGATATTTCCCGCACCCTGAATCAGAATCAGATCGTTACCTGTCAGGACCGGTGCCAGAATTTCCGCCACCTGGGCAGGGTCAGAAACCAGAATAGGGTCAACCTTGCCGCGTCCACGGATGGTACGGCACAGAGAACGGCTGTCTGCGCCCGGAATCGGCGTTCGCCTGCGGCGTACACATCCAGCATCAGTAACAGGGTATCCACCTGCGACAGCACGTTGGCGAAATCGTCGTACAGATCGCGCGTACGCGTAAAACGGTGCGGCTGGAACACCATCACCAGATTTTTGTCCGGCCAGCCGGCACGCGCGGCTTTAATGGTGGCGTCCACTTCGGTCGGATGGTGACCATAGTCGTCCACCAGCATCGCGGTGCCGGCTTTACCGTTACCGGCTCCAGCGGGAATTCACCGAGGAAGTCGAAACGACGCCCGGTGCCCTGGAAGCTTTCCAGCGCGCGCAGGATCGCATCATCATCAATGCCTTCTTCCGTCGCGACGGCCACTGCCGCTGCGGCATTGAGCGCGTTATGGCGCCCTGGCGCATTCAGCGTCACGTGCAGCAGCTCTTTGTCCTGACGCGCCAGCGTGAAGTGCCCCTGCGCGCCAATCTGTTTGTACTCTTCCACGCGGACGTCAGCGTCTTCACTGAAACCGTAGGTGGTGATTTGACGACCCACGCGCGGCAACAGCTCGCGGATCACCGGATCGTCAACGCACATCACCGCGCGCCCGTAGAACGGCAGGTTGTGCAGGAAGTTGATAAAGGTCTGCTTTAAGTTCTCGAAGTCACCCTGGTAGGTATCCATATGGTCCGCTTCGATGTTGGTGACAATCGCCACCATCGGCTGCAGGTGCAGGAACGACGCGTCGCTCTCATCCGCTTCCGCAATCAGATAACGGCTGTGGCCCAGACGCGCATGCACGCCCGCGGCTTTGACCAGCCCGCCGTTGACGAACGTCGGGTCGAGGCCGGCTTCCGCATAAATACTGGAGACCATCGCCGTGGTCGTGGTTTTACCGTGGGTCCCGGCAATGGCGATGCCGTGACGGAAACGCATCAGTTCCGCCAGCATTTCTGCACGGCGGATCACCGGAATGCGCGCTTCATGCGCGGCAACGATTTCCGGGTTGTCGGAGGAGATGGCGCTGGAGACCACCACCACGCTCGCATCGCGCACGTTTTCCGGGCGATGATTGAAATAGATAGTCGCCCCAAGCGACGCCAGCTGCTGCGTAACAGGGTTTGGCGCCAGGTCGGACCCGCTGATCTGATAGCCTTCGTTAGCCAACACTTCGGCAATACCGCCCATGCCAGCACCACCGATGCCAACAAAGTGAATGTGCCGGACGCGACGCATCTCGGGCACGATTGAACGCAGTTTTGCCAGTTGTTGTGTATTCATCGTCTCTGTAACCTGTCTTCCCGTTTGCACCTGCTTATTCAGATTCGGGCCGAGCTTCACGAACCTGGACCGGTTAAGCTTACTTGGCGACGCGCTCAACTTCTTTTGCCACCCGTTCCGTCGCATCAGGGATAGCGGCCGCGCGCGCGCGTTCCGCCATCTCCAGCAATGCGTCTCTGTTCCAGCCCGCCAGGGTGGTGGCGACCGCGTCGGCGGTAAACTGTGGCTGTTCAAAAATCTTCGCCGCACCGGCTTTTTCCAGCGGCAGCGCATTCCAGTACTGCTGACGGTCTTTGTGCTGGAACGGCACAAACAGCGCCGGCAACCCCGCGGCCGCGATTTCGCTGACCGTCAGCGCGCCTGAGCGACAGACCACGACATCGGCCCAGGCGTAGGCTGCCGCCATGTCGTCGATAAACTCCGTCACTTTATGCTGCGGCTGCCCTGCCTCGGCATAAGCCTGCTCAACGGTCTGCTGAGCGCCTTTTCCGCTCTGGTGCCAGATGGTGACGGTATCACCCAGCTTTGCGGCAACCTGCGGCATCGTCTGGTTTAGAATGCGCGCGCCCTGAGAGCCGCCGACGACCAGCACGCGAACCGGCCCTTCACGGCCTGCCAGGCGAGCCTCCGGCAGCGGCAGCGCCAGCACGTCGACACGCACCGGGTTTCCCACCACGTCCGCTTTCGGGAACGCGCCGGGAAACGCCTGCATCACTTTGGTGGCGATTTTCGCCAGCCATTTGTTGGTCAGACCGGCAATACCGTTCTGCTCATGCAGCACAACCGGAATACCGTAACGACCACGCCGCCAGCCCGCCAGGACCGGAGACATAGCCGCCCATGCCCAGCACCACATCGGGCTTAAAGCGCTTCATGATGGTGCGCGCCTGACGCCAGGCGTTAAAAATGCGCACCGGTGCCAGCAGCATTGCCTTGAGGCCTTTGCCCCGCAGGCCGGAGATACGAATAAAGTCGATCTCGATACCGTGCTTCGGCACCAGATCGGCTTCCATGCGGTCTGCGGTTCCCAGCCAGCGTACCTGCCAGCCCTGATCCATCAAATGGTGCGCAACCGCCAGTCCCGGGAACACATGTCCGCCGGTACCGCCTGCCATCACCATTAACCGTTTCGGTTCACTCATCGTGAACCTCGTGTAAACGCCTGGGCTTTTTCCAGACGCGTTTCATAATCTATGCGCAACAACAGCACGATGGCCGTCGACATAATCAACAGACTGGAACCACCATAACTGATCAGCGGCAACGTCAGGCCTTTGGTCGGCAGCATACCCGCTGCGGCCCCGACGTTAACCAGCGCCTGGAAGCTAAACCAGATACCAATTGAGCAGGCCAGGAAGCCTGAGAAGCGGTGATCGATCTCCAGCGCTTTCCGGCCGATGGACATGGCGCGGAAAGCGACGAAGAATACCATTAATAGCGCTAATACCACACCGATATAACCCAGTTCTTCCCCGATAATGGAGAAGATGAAGTCGGTATGCGCTTCCGGCAAATACTCCAGTTTCTGTACCGAGTTGCCCAGCCCCTGCCCCCAGAGCTCACCGCGGCCAAAGGCCATCAGCGACTGCGTCAGCTGATAGCCGCTGCCGAACGGATCTTCCCACGGGTTCCAGAACGAGGTCACGCGGCGAATACGGTAAGGTTCGGCGAGGATCAGCAGCACAACCGCTGAAATCCCCATCCCGATGATGGCGATGAACTGCCACAGTTTCGCGCCCGCCAGGAACAGCATCGCCAGCGTGGTGACAAACAGCACCACCACGGTACCGAGGTCAGGCTGCGCCAGCAGCAGTACCGCCAGCACCAGAATCACGCCCATCGGTTTTAAGAAGCCGCGCAGGTTGTTACGCACTTCTTCCACCTTACGCACCAGGTAGTTCGCCAGGTAGCAGAACAGCGAGAGCTTGGTAAACTCCGCAGGCTGAATACGCAGCGGGCCAAGGGCGATCCAGCGCGATGCCCCGTTTACCGAGCTCCCCACCACCAGCACGATCAGCAGCATAATGATCGAGGCGATCAGCATCGCCGTGCTGTGCCGCTGCCAGAACTCCATCGGCAGACGCAGCGTCACCAGCGCCAGGCCGAACGCCAGGATGATGTACAGACCATCACGCTTGGCAAACAGGAAAGGATCGTTCGCCAGACGCTGCCCGACCGGCATTGACGCCGAGGTCACCATAATAAAGCCGATCGCCGCCAGCCCCATCGTCAGCCAGAACAGCGTGCGGTCGTACATCACCAGGCTGTCGTTATCTTTTTGACGAGAGCCCATCACCCAGCCTTATCACGCAGGCGCAGCCGAAATCCAAATTCTGGCGCATTCGTGGCATTTTCAGGCGAGGGAGAGATAAACGCATCAGCCTAACTCCTTCGCCAGGCGGGTAAAGACATCACCACGCTGTTCGAAATTCTTGAATTGATCGAGGCTGGCGCAGGCCGGAGAGAGCAGCACCATATCGCCCGGCTTCACGCGAGGGGCAATCAGCCGCATCGCCTGTTCCATGGTTTCGGTTTGCTCGGCGACCTCAGGGCGCAGTTCAGCCAGCTCGCCGCCGTCACGGCCAAAGCAGTACAGACGGACGTTATCGCCCGGGAGATAGCGCTTCAGCGGCGAGAAATCCGCTGATTTGCCGTCGCCGCCCAGCAGCAGATGCAGCGTACCGTCAACCTGCAGGCCGTTCAGCGCGGCCTCCGTGCTGCCCACGTTGGTGGCTTTGGAGTCGTTGATCCAGCGCACGCCGTTGTGCTCCAGCGCCAGCTGGAAGCGGTGCGCCAGGCCGGAAAAGGTGGTTAACGCTTTCAGGCTGGAGGCGCGCGGCAGCCCCACTGCATCCGCCAGCGCCAGCGCCGCCAGCGCATTGGTATAGTTGTGCTGCCCAGTCAGCTTCATCTCTTTCACGTTCAGCACTTTCTCACCCTTCACGCGCAGCCAGGTTTCGCCCTGCTGGCGGTTCAGGTGATAATCGCCCACGTCGATGCCGAAGCTGACGCAGCGGCGTCTGCGCCGCGCACCGGCATGGTCAGCGCATCATCGGCATTCACCACGCAGACTTTGGCGTTTTCATAAACGCGCAGCTTGGCGGCGCGGTACTGCTGCAGGCCGAACGGATAGCGATCCATATGATCTTCAGTCACGTTGAGGATGGTCGCCGCCGCCGCGTGCAGGCTGTAGGTCGTTTCCAGCTGGAAGCTGGAAAGCTCCAGCACATACAGCTGCGCAGGCTTCTGTCCAGCAGCATCAGCGCAGGCAGGCCAATGTTGCCGCCAACGCCGACGTTCATGCCCGCCGCTTTCGCCATTTCGCCCACCAGGGTGGTGACGGTGCTTTTACCGTTGGAACCGGTAATCGCGATAATGGGCGCCTGCGCTTCGCGGCAGAACAGTTCGATATCGCCGACAATCTCAACGCCCGCATCCGCGGCAGCGCTCAGCGAAGGATGCGCCAGCGCCATACCTGGGCTTGCGACAATCAGATCGGCTGCCAGCAGCCAGCCATCATTCAGACCACCAAGGTGGCGTTCAACCTGTTCCGGCAGTTTGTCCAGACCCGGCGGAGAGACACGCGTATCCATCACGCGTGGCGTCACGCCGCGTGCGAGGAAAAAGTCCACACAGGAGAGCCCCGTGAGGCCCAACCCGATGATAACGACTTTTTTGCCCTGGTAATCTGCCATGATTAACGTACCTTCAGCGTTGCCAGGCCAATCAGCACCAGCATCAGCGAAATAATCCAGAAGCGCACAATCACGCGCGGCTCCGGCCAGCCTTTCAGTTCATAGTGGTGGTGAATCGGCGCCATACGGAAGATGCGCTGACCGCGCAGCTTGAAGGAGCCGACCTGCAAAATCACCGACAGCGTCTCAACCACAAACACGCCGCCCATGATCACCAGCAGGAACTCCTGACGCAGCAGCACGGCAATAATGCCCAGCGCGCCGCCTAACGCCAGTGAACCGACGTCACCCATAAAGACCTGAGCCGGATAGGTGTTGAACCACAGGAAGCCCAGCCCTGCACCGACAATCGCCGTACAGACGATCACCAGTTCGCCCGCGTGGCGCAGATAAGGGATGTGCAGATAGTTCGCGAAATTCATGTTACCGGTCGCCCACGCCACAAGCGCAAAACCGGCGGCCACAAAGACGGTTGGCATAATGGCCAGGCCATCCAGACCGTCGGTCAGGTTAACGGCGTTGCCGGTGCCAACAATCACAAAGTAGGCCAGCAGGATGTAGAACAGCCCCAGTTGCGGCATCACGTCTTTAAAGAACGGCACCACCAGCTCGGTGGCAGGCGTGTCTTTCCCGGCCAGATACAGCGCGAAGGCCACGCCCAGCGCAATTACTGACATCCAGAAATACTTCCAGCGGGCGATCAGGCCCTTCGTGTCTTTGCGGACGACTTTGCGGTAATCATCCACAAACCCGATGATGCCGTAGCCCACCAGCACGGTCAGCACGCACCAGACGTACGGGTTGGACGGGTAGGCCCACAGCAGCACGGAAACAACGATCGCGGTAAGGATCATGATCCCGCCCATCGTCGGCGTACCGCGCTTGCTGAAGTGCGACTCCGGACCGTCGTTACGCACCACCTGGCCGAAAGAGAGTTTTTGCAGACGGGCAATCATGCGCGGGCCCATCCACAGCGAGATGAACAGCGCGGTCAGCAGGCTGACAATGGCGCGAAACGTCAGATAGGAAAAGACGTTAAAGCCTGAGTAATATTTGACCAAATGTTCGGCCAGCCAAACTAACATGTTCCTTTCTCCTGTAATGCGCTGCACAACCTCTTCCATGGCGGCACTACGTGAACCTTTCACCAAAATGGTCATGTCCGCATGTTGGGACATCAGCGTGCGTAAAGGCGCTCAATCAACGCGGCTTTATCGGCAAAATGCTCGCCAACGCCGCTGGCCTGGCTAATCGCCTGGCTCAGTTTTCCTGCGCTCAGCACACAGTCCAGCCCCGCCGCTTTCGCCGCTTCACCGACCTGGGTATGACAGGCTTCGCTTTCGTCGCCCAGCTCGGCCATATCGCCAACCACCATGACGCGGTAGCCCGGCATTTCAGCCAGCACCTGCGCCGCCGCCGTCATCGAGCCAACGTTCGCGTTGTAGCAGTCATCCAGCAGCAGTTTGTTTTCCGAAAGCTGAATCGGGAACAGGCGTCCCGGCACGGCTTTCAGGTTCGCCAGCCCGGTTTTGATAGCCTCGGTTAATGCGACGCGCCCACCGCCGTCGCCAGCGCGGCCGCCGCCAGCGCATTGGCGATGTTGTGGCGACCCGGCAGCGGCAGCTCCACCTCCAAGCCACCCGTTGGGGTGGTGAGGGTGAACTGCGTGCCCCCGTCAGCGACGTCACATGGATATTGGTCGCGGTAAAATCACTGTTTGCCGCATTCGGCGAGAAGCGCCAGGTTTTACGCGCACCAATGATGCTCTGCCAGTTCAGCCAGTCGTTGTTATCGGCGTTCAGGATGGCGATACCGTTCACCGGCAGGCCGGTATAGATTTCGCCTTTGGCTTTTGCCACGCCTTCCAGCGAGCCAAAGCCTTCCAGGTGCGCCGCCGCCAGGTTATTCACCAGCGCGGCTTCCGGGCGCGTCAGGCTCACGGTCCAGGCGATTTCGCCCTGGTGGTTTGCGCCCAACTCGATCACCGCATATTCATGTTCTTTGGTCAGGCGCAGCAGCGTCATCGGCACGCCGATGTCGTTATTGAGGTTGCCCGCGGTATAAAGCGTATTGCCGCACTGGCTCAGGATCGCCGCCGTCATCTCTTTCACCGACGTTTTGCCTGAGGATCCGGTCAGCGCGACCACGCGCGCCGGCACCTGCTGACGCACCCAGGCGCCCAGCTCACCGAACGCGAGACGCGTATCTTTCACCACAACCTGCGGCAGATCGTCAACCGCTAAGCTGCGGCTGACCAGCAGCGCACCGGCGCCGTTCTCTTTGGCCTGTTCAGCAAAATCATGCGCGTCAAAACGCTCGCCTTTCAGCGCCACAAACAGGCAGCCTGCGGTGACTTTGCGGGTGTCCGTCGTCACGGCATCAATGGTCAGGTCTTGCCCGTGCAGGTCGCCGGCGACCGCGCAATCCTCGGCCAGCGGTTTGCAGCGTGACGGGCTAATCATGCCACGACTCCCAGCAGGCGAGCTGCCGTTACGCGGTCGGAGTAATCCAGACGGCGGTTGCCAACGATCTGATAATCTTCATGGCCTTTACCCGCCAGCAGAACCACATCATTCTCCTGTGCCTGCATGATGGCGTTGGTCACGGCTTCCGCACGGCCTTCCACCACGCGCGCGCGGCCCGCATCCAGCATGCCCGCCAGAATGTCGTTGATGATGGCGCGCGGCTCTTCGGTACGCGGGTTGTCATCGGTGACCACCGGGATATCGGCGAACTGCTCGGCAATAGCGCCCATCAGCGGACGTTTGCCTTTGTCGCGATCGCCGCCGCAGCCAAACACGCACCAGAGCTGCCCCGTGCAGTGCAGGCGCGCCGCTTCCAGCGCTTTTTCCAGCGCATCCGGCGTGTGGGCATAATCCACCACAACGGTCGGTTTGCCCGGCGCGCTAAACACTTCCATACGGCCGCAAACCGGCTGCAGACGGGCTGGCGGTGGTCACCAGCACGTCCCAGCGGATAACCCAGCGCCAGCAGCGTTGCCAGCGCCAGCAGCAGGTTGCTGACGTTAAACGCGCCCATCAGGCGGCTTTCAATTTCGCCTTCGCCCCAGCGGAAGAGGCAAAGCGGATTGTCGCCCCGCTGTCGTGATAATTCACCGCCCGCCTTCAGCCAGCGGCCGTGGCAGTTCGGATTGATATGGTCTTCCATCGACACCGCAACCGCATCCGGCAGCTTCGCCAGCCAGCGGCGGCCCACTTCATCGTCGGCGTTGATGATCGCCTGTCCGTACAGTGGTGAGTGGAGAACAGCAGCCATTTCGCGGCTTCGTAATGCTCCATATCACCGTGATAATCAAGATGATCGCGGCTCAGGTTGGTAAACACCGCCGCGGCAAATTTCAGCGCCGCCACGCGGTGCTGTACCAGACCGTGCGAAGAGACTTCCATCGCGGCAAAGGTTGCCCCCTGCCCTGCCAGACCGGCAAGCACATGCTGTACGTCAACCGCCGAGCCGGTGGTGTTTTCCGTCGGGCTCACTTTGCCCAGCAGGCCGTTACCCACGGTCCCCATCACCGCGCCGGTTTCGCCCAGCAGGTTGGCTCCACTGCGCCATCAGCTGCGTGGTGGTGGTTTTGCCGTTGGTGCCGGTCACGCCAACCAGGCGCAGCTGGTCGGAAGGTTCGTGGTAAAAACGCCCCGCCAGCGCGGAAAGGCGCTGCGTTCAACTGGCTGAGATAGATGACCGGCACGCCGTGCATTTCACGGATCTCACCGTCGGTTGCCTCATCTTTAGCCTCAGCAATAATGGCAGCCACACCTTGCGCAATCGCCTGCGGGATATAACGACGCCCGTCCGCCTGATGACCGACCACCGCCACAAAAAGATCGCCAGAAGCAGCCACGCGGCTGTCCAGTATCATCTCTCGCAGTGCTCGCTCCGGTGCGCCTGGCACCCACGGAGCGAGAAGGTCGCGCAAATTACGATCTGCCACCTGTACCCTCGCCTTGATTAATTACAAATTCACTTTTTTCGCCCGTCGCCAGCGCATCCGGTTCAATGTTCATGGTGCGCAACACGCCGCCCATGATGGCCCCGAACACAGGCGCGGAGACGGCGCCACCGTAGTATTTACCCGCCTGTGGATCGTTTATCACGACCACCAGCGCAAAACGCGGGTGGCTTGCAGGCGCAACGCCTGCGGTATAGGCAATGTATTTGTTGATGTAGCGGCCGTCCGGCCCCACTTTTTTCGCCGTACCGGTTTTGATGGCGATGCGATAGCCTTTGATGGCCGCCTTCACGCCGCCGCCGCCCGGCAGCGCCACGCTTTCCATCATGTGCACCACGGTGCGCACGAGGGATTCCGGGAAAATGCGCTCGCCCGGCACCGGTGGATCAACTTTGGTAATCGACAGCGGGCGATAAACGCCATAGCTGCCAATCGTTGCGTAGACTCGCGCTAACTGTAACGGGGTTACCATTAGCCCGTAGCCGAAAGAGAAGGTGGCCCTCTCTATGTCAGACCACCGTTGTTTTTGAGGATATAAGCCACTGCGTTCTCCGACCAACCCCAAATTGGTCGCTTTTCCCAGTCCAAAACGTGAGTAAGTCTCTACTAACGCTGAGGACGGCATCGCTAACGCCAGCTTTGAAACACCGACGTTACTCGACTTCTGTAACACCCCGGTCAGGGTCAATTCGCTGTAGCGCGCCACGTCTTTTATCTCGTGGCCGTTAATACGGTATGGGATGGTGTTCAGAACCGTGTTTTCATTGACGATGCCGCGCTGGAGCGCGGTCATCACCACCATCGGCTTCACCGTGGAGCCAGGTTCGAACACGTCGGTAATCGCCCGGTTACGCATGGCATCTTTTGCAGTGCCGGTAAAGTTGTTCGGGTTGTAGGACGGACTGTTGGCCATCGCCAGCACTTCACCGGTGCTAACATCCACCAGCACGGCGCTGCCTGACTCCGCCTTGTTGAACGCCACCGCGTTGTTCAGCTCGCGGTAGACCAGCGCCTGCAGGCGCTCATCGATACTCAGCGCCAGGTTGTGCGCCGCCTGGCTGTCCGCGGAGGAGATATCTTCGATGACGCGCCCGTAGCGGTCTTTACGCACGATTCGCTCGCCCGGCTGGCCGGTCAGCCATTTATCGAAGCTCTTCTCAACGCCTTCAATCCCCTGGCTGTCGACGTTGGTAAAGCCAATGAGGTGAGCGGTCACTTCGCCGGATGGATAGTAACGGCGGGATTCTTCACGCAGATGAATCCCCGGCAGCTTCAGCTTTTTGGATGTAGTCCGCCATCGCCGGGTTCACCTGACGCGCCAGATAGATAAAACGCCCTTTCGGGTTGGCGTTAACGCGGGAGGCCAGCTGATCCAGCGGCATGTTCAGCGCATCCGACAGCGCTTTCCAGCGGTTATCAAGGGTGATGCCGCCGCGCATCGTTCAGCTCTTTCGGATCGGCCCAGATCGCCTTCACCGGCACGCTCACCGCCAGCGGACGACCGGAGCGGTCGGTGATCATCCCGCGGGACGTGGAGACCTCCTGAACGCGCAGAGAGCGCATATCGCCCTGGCGTACCAGCATGTCAGGGGCGACGATTTGTAGCCAGGCCACGCGTCCGAGCAGGAAACCCAGCGCCAGTAAAATGCAGCCGCAAAGCAACGCAAAACGCCAACTGATAAAGTTGGCCTGTTCTTCCTGACGTTTTGGTTTTAGCGTTTTTGCCGCTGCTTTCATGCGTCGCGTTTTCCCTTATTTTTGTACTACGATATTTTCCTGTGAAGGATCAACATGCTGCAGCTGCAGCTTTTCCGTTGCGATCCGTTCAACCCGGCTGTGATCGCCGAGCGCGTTTTCTTCAAGGATCAGATTTCGCCATTCAATATCCAGCGCATCGCGTTCCAGTACCATCTGCTCGCGTTGCGCAGTCAATAAACGTGTATGGTGGGCTGTCGTCACCACCGTTACTGCCGTGACAATGATGCAAATGAACAGACAGAGTGGCAGTTTCCCAAACCGCAAAAGATCGTCGCCGATCACGCCAGGCAAGGCATGGCGCTCGTTGCTTCCTAACGAATCCTTAACTTTGCTTAGGGTCTCTGTCACTCTGCCGATCATGCGTTCGTCCTCTCTGCAACACGCAGCACTGAACTACGGGCGCGTGGATTCTCTGCCACTTCTTCTTCGCCCGGCATCAACTTGCCTAATGCTCGCAACTGACGGCCACCCAGCTTCCTGAGTTGTTCTTCCGTCATCGGCAGCCCCGCTGGCACCTGTGGACCGCGGCTTTGTTCACGCATAAAGCGTTTCACAATACGGTCTTCCAGCGAATGGAAGCTGATGATGGATAACCGCCCACCCGGGGCCAGCACGTCGAGCGAGCTTTTTAGCGCCAGCTCTATTTCCTCCAGTTCACTGTTTACCCAGATGCGAACCGCCTGGAAGGTACGGGTCGCGGGATGTTTGTGCTTATCCTTCACCGGGGTCGCCGCCGCAATCACCTCGGCCAACTCTTTGGTGCGGGTCATCGGCTCAACGCGGTTGCGCTCAACGATGGCGCGCGCAATACGTTTGGCAAAGCGCTCTTCGCCAAAGGTTTTGATCACCCATGCAATATCGGCTTCGTCAGCGGTCTGTAGCCACTCGGCGGCGGACTGACCGCGCGTCGGATCCATCCGCATGTCCAGCGGACCATCACGCATAAAGGAGAAACCGCGTTCAGCGTCGTCAAGTTGGGGTGAAGAGACGCCAAGATCGAGAAGAATCCCGTCGATCTTGCCCGTCAGGCCGCGCTCAGCGACATAGTCCGCGAGCGCAGAGAAAGGTCCATGCACGATGGAAAAGCGTGGGTCATTGATGGTCTGTGCAACGGCAATTGCCTGCGGATCGCGATCGATTGCCAGCAGAGCGTCCTTCCGCACCCAGCTGGGAGAGGATCAGACGCGAGTGACCACCGCGACCAAACGTGCCATCAATGTAGATGCCATCCGGACGAATATTCAGGCCGTTAACGGCCTCGTCCAGCAGCACCGTTTTATGTTTATAATTTTCCATCATATTTATAGAGACAAGTCCTGCAGCCGTTCCGATAATGTCGCGGAATCAGACTGCTCAGCGTCGATATCTTCCTTGACCTGTTGATACCAGGTCGTTTCATCCCACAGTTCAAACTTGTTGAACTGCCCGACCAGCATCACTTCTTTGGTCAGACCGGCATGTTGCCGCAACACAGGGGCAATCAGTAATCGCCCTGCGTTATCCATCTGACACTCACTGGCATGTCCCAACAACAGCCGCTGCACGCGGCGTTCCTGCGGATTCATGCTCGACAGTCGCGACAGTTTTTGCTCAATAATTTCCCATTCGGGCAAGGGATAAAGCAGCAGGCAGGGCTGAGTTAATGTCAATGGTGCAAACCATTTGACCCGCAGCGTTCTCAATCAGCTGGTCGCGGTATCGGGTTGGTACCGATAAACGCCCTTTGCTGTCGAGATTGACTAACGTTGCTCCACGGAACATGCCAGTCTCACCCCTCTTCACCACTTTAACCCACAAATTCCCACCCAAAGGAGTTTACGGAGCCGAGGGAAAAGCTTGTCAAGCCAGCCACACGGCAAAGGACTCGAAGAGCTCTCTATTTACAGCGAGTGAAATTAACCGGAGAGGTTTAATAACTGCACAACTGGCGAGGCAAAATTAACGTTATGAATATTTGTAAGAAAAAAACCGAATATGCACACTAGCGTTAAAGCTCACTCAATATCATCGCAGATAAATATAAAGTGTCAGTTTGCGACGCGGGCAGCATTTTAAGCAGATTTCTGAAAGGAAGCGCCAGACACCATCGCGTCAGCTCTGCTATACGCGATTGCTGAAGATGTAAACAAATAAGAAAATCCAGCGCCGATAATTCGTTAGACGGGGCGATGATAATTTACGCTTTTTTACGCCCGTGTGCGTCTGGTTAAATATGGATGAGAGAAATTAGCGCGGGGCAGACTTCGTCGCCCCGACATTTCATTTATGGCGCGACTTAATTTTCCGCGATGGTAGAGATTACGTTTGATACGCGTCAGGCCCGGCTTCGGTTTGCGCGGTTCATCCAGGCTTGCCAGCACAATCTCCAGCACGCGTTCAGCCACATCGCGGTGACGCTGTGCTACCGCCAGCACCGGGCACTGAAGGAAGTCGAGCAGCTCGTTATCCCCGAACGTGGCAATCGCCAGGTCGGAGGGCAGTTTACCTTCACGGCGTAAGGTCACATCCATGACGCCCTGCAACAGCGCAAACGAGGTGGTGAACAGCGCCTGAGGCATCGGGTGCGTTTTCCAGCCATTTCTCGAACAGCTGCGCGGCGGCTTCACGTTCGTAGCTGTTGGCATAGAGGTAGTGAACCTCGCGCGGATCGTCTTTCCAGGCGGTTCTGAACCCCTGCTCACGCAGGAAGCTCACCGAAAGCTCGGGCAACGCGCCAAGATACAGCACCGGTTTCCGCGGGGAACGTCCGCAGCTCTGCGGCCAGCATTTCGGCATCATCCTGATCGGCACCCACAACGCTGGTGAAATGTTCACGATCCAGCGCGCGATCCAGCGCGACGATCGGGAACGGATCGTTGGCCCAGCGCTGATAGAACGGATGCTCTGGCGGCAAGGAGGTGGAGACAATAATGGCATCCACCTGGCGCTGCAGCAGGTGCTCAATGCAGCGCATCTCGTTATCGGGCTGATCTTCCGAGCAGGCAATCAGCAGCTGATAGCCGCGCTGGCGCGCCTGACGTTCAAGATAGTTGGCGATGCGGGTATAGCTGGTGTTTTCCAGATCGGGGATCACCAGACCAATAGAGCGGGTGCGCCCGGCGCGCAGACCGGCTGCGACAGCATTCGGGTGGTAGTTATGCTCACGAACCACCGCCATAACTTTCTCAACGGTTTTGTCGCTGACACGATACTGCTTCGCTTTACCGTTAATGACATAGCTGGCCGTTGTTCGTGACACGCCGGCTAGCCGGGCGATTTCATCCAGTTTCACAATTGCCCCTTAAAAAAAGAAAAGAGTCCATGGCCCTGTCAAGGTTATGGTTAAATCTTTTAACATCTAAACGCAGAAAAGCCTTCGCGGCAACCGCTTTTATCTGCGTTGTTCGGCTGATTACGCAAAAAAAAGCCCGGCTTTGGCGACCGGGTCAGCTTGAAAAGCGACGAGACCTTTTCGCTATTAACGCATGATTTTCTCGCCGCGTGACAGCCCCACGACACCCGATCTCGCCACTTCAACAATTTTTGCCACATCCCGCACGGACGTCAGGAAAGCATCCAGCTTGTCGCTGGTGCCGGCCAGCTGAACCGTGTAAAGCGAAGGCGTGACGTCGATGATCTGTCCGCGGAAAATATCCGCGTTGCGTTTCACCTCTTCACGCCCGTAGCCGCTGGCCTGGATCTTCACCAGCATGACCTCACGCTCAACGTAAGCCCCCTGCCCCAGCTCGCTCACGCGCAGCACATCCACCAGCTTGTGCAGCTGTTTTTCAATCTGCTCCAGCACTTTCTGGTCGCCGACGGTCTGAATCGTCATGCGCGACAGCGTGGGATCGTCCGTCGGCGCGACGGTCAGGCTTTCAATGTTATAACCGCGCTGGGAAAACAGCCCAATCACGCGCGACAATGCGCCAGACTCGTTTTCCAGTAAAACAGATAATATCCGGCGCATAATCAGGTTCTCTCCGTTTTGCTTAACCACATTTCATCCATACCGCCACCGCGAATCTGCATCGGATAAACGTGTTCGGTTCCATCAACAATCACATCCATAAAGACAAGGCGGTTTTTTTTGACGTGCTCAAGCGCTTGTGCGAGCTTCGCTTCCAGCTCAGCCGGATCGGTGACTCGCATGCCCACATGGCCATAAGCTTCAGCCAGGCGCACAAAATCCGGCAGCGATTCCATGTAGGACTGCGAATGGCGGCCGGAGTAAATCATGTCCTGCCACTGCTTCACCATGCCGAGGTAGCGGTTATTCAGGTTCAGCACCAGCACCGGCAGGTCATACTGCAGCGCGGTAGACAGCTCCTGAATGTTCATCTGGATACTGCCGTCGCCGGTCACGCAGACGACGGTTTCCTCCGGCAGCGCCAGCTTCACGCCCAGCGCCGCCGGCAGACCGAAGCCCATGGTGCCGAGGCCACCGGAGTTGATCCAGCGGCGCGGTTTATCGAACGGGTAATACAGCGCGGCAAACATCTGGTGCTGGCCCACGTCCGAGGTGACATACGCCTCGCCTTTCGTCAGTCGCCACACGGCTTCGATCACCGCCTGCGGCTTGATGTTTTCGCTTTGCGTGTCATATTTCAGGCACTGACGCGCTGCGCCACTGTTCAATCTGCTGCCACCAGTCGCGCAGGCTGTCGAGCTCCTGCTTCGCCTCGCTCTGGGCCAGCAGCTCCAGCATCTGCTCCAGAACCTGCCGGGCATCGCCGACGATCGGCACATCGGCGCCGACACCGTTTTGGAAATGGACGTCGGATCGATATCAATGTGCAGCACGGTGGCGTTCGGGCAATACTTCGCCAGATTGTTGGTGGTGCGATCGTCAAAGCGCACGCCGACGGCAAAGATCACATCGGCATGGTGCATCGTCATGTTGGCTTCATAGGTGCCGTGCATACCCAGCATGCCCAGCGCCTGACGATGGGTGGCGGGGAACGCGCCCAGCCCCATCAGCGAGGTGGCCACAGGAAGGTTGAGTTTTTCAACCAGCTCACGCAGTTCGGCCTCGCAGGCGGCGTTGATCGCCCCGCCGCCGACATAGACCACCGGCTTTTTGGCCGCCAGAAGCGTTTGCAACGCGCGCTTGATCTGGCCTTTGTGCCCCTGCGTCGTCGGGTTGTAAGAACGCATGCTCACCGATTCCGGCCAGACGTAAGGCAGCTTGTTTGCCGGGTTCAGAATATCTTTAGGCAGATCGACCACCACCGGCCCCGGACGCCCGCTGGCTGCCAGCCAGAAGGCTTTTTTCAGTACGCCGGGAATGTCTTCGGTTTGCGTTTGACCAGGAAGCTGTGCTTCACCACCGGACGCGAAATCCCCACCATGTCGCACTCCTGAAAGGCGTCGTAGCCAATCAGCGAGGTTGCCACCTGCCCGGAGAGGATCACCAGCGGGATAGAGTCCATATAGGCGGTCGCAATGCCGGTAATGGCGTTTGTCGCGCCAGGGCCGGACGTGACCAGCACCACGCCCACTTCACCCGTCGCGCGCGCCAGGCCGTCGGCCATGTGCACCGCCGCCTGCTCGTGACGTACCAGAACATGGTCAATGCCCCCTACCGTATGCAGCGCATCATAAATATCGAGGACCGCGCCGCCGGGGTAGCCGAATACTTGCTTTACGCCCTGATCGATCAGCGACCGGACGACCATTTCCGCGCCAGACAACATCTCCATGCTTTGCCTCCAGGCATTTTGTTAGATTTGACGGACTGCGCCAGCAAACGCTATCCTGCGTGCCGCTCGCATCTGTCCCTTTATTGCCAATTAAGATCAAAACCTTATGTTTATGCTCAGAAGACGCCATTCATTTCGTCTTCCAGGTACAGGGAATCTACCTGCGTGGATTCTTTTGAGAGTAGGTCGATTACCATAACCGCAGAAAACCCGGCCTGCAAACGTCATAAGGCGGCACGGCGCTGTCAGTGGCAAAAAAGGCACTGACGCGTGATTATCGCCCGGGAGGAATAAACTAATGCGATGGCATAAGGACAGAGGAAAATGCTGGTTTGCAGATTATTTACAGCGTGTTGTAAGAAATATGATTTTCATATTGCCAGCGTGTTTAGCCCACAATTTTTTCCGTTACCGCGTTTCTGGCGTGATTAACTCTTAAATCCATCTTCCACATCACAATCTGCTAAGCAACAAGCTTTATCTTGTTTTTCCACCTGACGAATAAGCCTGACTAAAAACATATAATTCAGCAACTTAAAATTACCCGCCTTTTTTAAAAGATTTTTTAAAGTGGCATAACGCGCTAAGCCACCGTTAATTAATGGCAATGCTCTGTGATGACCGATAATCCCAGCACATCGCCCTTTTCCGGCCAGAGAAATACGCTTTTCATCGTTAGGGGGTTGACATCAACAGCCGTATCCAGTACCACTAAAAGCATATTGAATTTAACGGAGCACGATTCATGATTCGCACCATTCGTTTCACCGGTCTACTACTACTAAACGCATCCACTGTGCGCGGTAGACTGGCGGGCGAAATTCAGCGTTGAATCGTCACCAGTAAGACTAAAAACCCGCGCCACTGCGCGGGTTTTTTTATGCTCGTAGCAAGGCGCCCTAAGACTGACAAGGACCTAACCCATGAGCCAGCAAGTCATTATTTTCGATACCACTTTACGTGACGGTGAACAGGCATTACAGGCAAGCCTGAGTGTAAAAGAGAAACTGCAGATCGCGCTGGCGCTGGAACGTATGGGTGTCGACGTGATGGAGGTCGGTTTCCCGGTCTCGTCTCCGGGTGATTTCGAATCCGTCCAGACCATCGCCCGCACCATTAAAAACAGCCGCGTGTGTGGCCTGGCGCGCTGTGTAGAAAAAGATATCGACGTTGCCGCCGAGTCACTGAAAGTCGCCGAAGCGTTCCGTATCCACACCTTTATTGCCACCTCGCCCATGCACATCGCCACCAAGCTGCGCAGCACGCTGGATGAGGTGATTGAACGCGCGGTGTACATGGTCAAACGCGCACGCAACTACACCGATGACGTTGAATTCTCCTGTGAAGATGCGGGCCGTACGCCAATCGACGATCTGGCGCGCGTGGTGGAAGCCGCCATCAACGCGGGTGCCAAAACCATCAACATCCCGGACACCGTCGGCTACACCATGCCGTTTGAGTTCGCCAACATCATCACCGGCCTGTATGACCGCGTACCGAACATCGATAAAGCGATTATCTCCGTCCACACCCACGATGATTTGGGCCTGGCCGTGGGCAATGCCATCGCCGCCGTCCACGCCGGCGCGCGTCAGGTTGAAGGCGCGATGAACGGCATCGGCGAACGCGCGGGCAACTGTTCGCTGGAAGAGGTGATCATGGCGATCAAAGTGCGCCAGGACATCATGAACGTGCACACCCGCATCAATCACAACGAAATCTGGCGCACCAGCCAGACCGTCAGCCAGATTTGCAACATGCCGATTCCGGCCAACAAAGCGATTGTCGGCACCGGCGCCTTCGCCCACTCCTCCGGTATTCACCAGGATGGCGTGCTGAAGAACCGCGAAAACTACGAAATCATGACCCCGGAATCCATCGGCCTGAACCAGGTGCAGTTGAACCTGACCTCCCGTTCCGGCCGCGCGGCGGTGAAGCACCGCATGGAAGAGATGGGTTACAAGGAGAGCGATTACAACCTGGATCAGCTGTACGACGCGTTCCTGAAGCTGGCCGACAAAAAAGGCCAGGTGTTCGACTATGACCTGGAAGCGCTGGCCTTCATTAACAAACAGCAGGAAGAGCCAGAGCACTTCCGTCTGGACTACTTCAACGTGCAGTCCGGCTCCAGCGACATCGCCACCGCCTCGGTCAAGCTGGCCTGCGGCGATGAAATTAAAGCCGAGGCCGCCAACGGTAACGGCCCGGTCGATGCCATCTACCAGGCCATCAACCGCGTCACCGAGTACGACGTTGAGCTGGTGAAATATGACCTGACCGCCAAAGGCCACGGCAAAGATGCGCTGGGTCAGGTCGATATCGTTGTCACCTACAATGGCCGCCGCTTCCACGGCGTGGGTCTGGCGACCGATATCGTTGAATCCTCCGCGAAAGCGATGGTGCATGTGCTGAACAACATCTGGCGCGCCGCCGAAGTCGAAAAAGAGTTGCAACGCAAAGCTCAGAATAAAGAGAACAACAAGGAAACCGTGTAATGTCGAAGAATTACCATATTGCTGTGTTACCGGGCGACGGTATTGGTCCGGAAGTGATGGCACAGGCGCTGAAAGTACTGGAAGCCGTTCGCGCGCGTTTTGCCATGCACATCACCACCAGCCACTACGACGTGGGCGGTATTGCCATCGATCGCCACGGTACACCGCTGCGCCGCCGAAGGCGACCGTGGAAGGCTGCTGAGCAGGCCGATGCCATGCTGTTTGGTTCCGTCGGTGGCCCGAAATGGGAACACCTGCCGCCAGCCGAGCAGCCAGAGCGCGGCGCGCTGCTGCCGCTGCGTAAACACTTCAAACTGTTCAGCAACCTGCGCCCGGCGAAGCTGTATCAGGGTCTGGAAGCGTTCTGCCCGCTGCGCGCGGATATCGCCGCCAACGGTTTCGACATTCTGTGCGTGCGTGAACTGACCGGCGGCATCTATTTCGGTCAGCCGAAGGGCCGCGAAGGCAGCGGCCAGCATGAAAGCGCGTTCGATACCGAGGTGTATCACCGTTTCGAAATCGAACGTATCGCCCGCATCGCGTTTGAATCGGCGCGCAAACGCCGCCATAAGGTGACCTCCATTGATAAAGCGAACGTGCTGCAGTCTTCCATTCTGTGGCGCGAGATCGTCAGTGAAGTCGCTAAACAGTACCCGGACGTTGCGCTGTCGCACATGTACATCGACAACGCCACCATGCAGCTGATTAAGGATCCGTCCCAGTTTGACGTGCTGCTGTGCTCCAACCTGTTCGGCGACATCCTCTCTGACGAGTGCGCGATGATCACCGGCTCGATGGGCATGCTGCCGTCCGCCAGCCTGAATGAAGAAGGCTTTGGCCTGTACGAACCGGCGGGCGGCTCCGCGCCGGATATCGCCGGCAAAAACATCGCCAACCCGATTGCGCAGATCCTCTCCCTGGCCCTGCTGCTGCGCTACAGCCTGGACGCGGGTGATGCAGCTGCGGACCGCAATTGAGAACGCCATTAACCGGGCGTTAGAAGAAGGCGTTCGTACCGGTGATTTAGCACGCGGCACGGCGGCAGTCAGTACCGATGAAATGGGCGACATCATTGCCCGCTATGTCGCTGAAGGGGTGTAATCATGGCTAAGACGTTATACGAAAAGTTGTTTGATGCGCACGTTGTGTACGAAGCGCCAAACGAAACCCCGTTGCTGTATATCGACCGTCATCTGGTGCACGAAGTGACCTCGCCGCAGGCGTTTGACGGCCTGCGCGCGCACGCGGCCGCAAGGTGCGCCAGCCGGGTAAAACCTTCGCCACCATGGATCACAACGTTTCCACCCAGACCAAAGACATTAACGCCTCGGGTGAGATGGCGCGTATCCAGATGCAGGAGCTGATTAAGAACTGCAATGAATTTGGCGTTGAGCTGTATGACCTGAACCACCCGTACCAGGGCATCGTCCACGTGATGGGGCCTGAGCAGGGCATGACCCTGCCGGGCATGACCATCGTCTGCGGCGACTCGCACACCGCAACCCACGGCGCGTTTGGCGCGCTGGCGTTCGGTATCGGCACCTCCGAAGTGGAGCACGTGCTGGCGACGCAGACCCTGAAGCAGGGCCGCGCCAAAACCATGAAGATTGAAGTGAAGGGCAAAGCGGCGCCGGGCATCACCGCCAAAGACATCGTGCTGGCGATCATCGGCAAAACCGGCAGCGCAGGCGGCACCGGCCACGTGGTTGAGTTCTGCGGCGAGGCAATTCAGGCGCTGAGCATGGAAGGCCGCATGACCCTGTGCAACATGGCCATTGAGATGGGCGCCAAAGCCGGGCTGGTCGCGCCGGACGACACCACCTTCAACTACGTGAAGGGCCGTCTGCACGCGCCGAAAGGGCAGGATTTTGACGACGCGGTAGCGTACTGGAAAACCCTGAAAACCGACGACGGGGCAACGTTTGATACCGTTGTGACGCTGCAGGCAGAAGAGATCGCGCCGCAGGTGACCTGGGGCACCAACCCGGGCCAGGTGATTTCCGTCGATCAGGCCATTCCCGGATCCGGCTTCCTTCGCCGATCCGGTCGAGCGCGCCACTGCGGAAAAAGCGCTGGCCTATATGGGGCTGAAGCCGGGCATCCCGTTGACCGACGTGGCGATTGATAAGGTGTTTATCGGCTCCTGCACCAACTCCCGTATCGAAGATTTGCGCGCGGCGGCCGAGATCGCCAAAGGCCGCAAAGTGGCGCCGGGCGTGCAGGCGCTGGTGGTGCCGGGCTCCGGTCCGGTGAAAGCGCAGGCGGAAGCCGAAGGTCTGGATAAGATCTTTATCGAAGCCGGTTTCGAATGGCGCCTGCCGGGCTGTTCCATGTGCCTGGCCATGAACAACGACCGCCTGAATCCGGGCGAGCGCTGTGCCTCCACCAGCAACCGTAACTTTGAAGGCCGTCAGGGCCGCGGTGGGCGCACCCATCTGGTCAGCCCGGCAATGGCCGCCGCTGCGGCGGTCACCGGCCATTTCGCCGACATTCGCAGCCTGAAATAAGGAGACAACCATGGCAGAGAAATTTACCCAACACAGGCCGGGCTTGTGGTCCCGCTGGATGCCGCCAACGTCGATACTGACGCCATTATTCCGAAGCAGTTTTTGCAGAAGGTGACGCGTACCGGTTTTGGCGCACACCTGTTCAACGACTGGCGTTCCTCCTGATGATGACGGCGGCGAACAGCCGAATCCCGGAGTTCGTTCTGAACTTCCCGGAATACAAAGGCGCCTCCATTTTGCTGGCGCGCGAAAACTTTGGCTGCGGCTCCTCGCGTGAGCACGCGCCGTGGGCGCTGACCGACTACGGCTTTAAGGTGGTGATTGCGCCAAGCTTCGCCGATATCTTCTACGGCAACAGCTTCAACAACCAGCTGCTGCCGGTGACGCTGAGCGATGAGCAGGTCGATGAACTGTTCACGCTGGTTAAGGCCGCGAATCCGGGCATGTCGTTTGAAGTGGATCTGGAAGCGCAGGTGGTGAAAGCCGGGGATAAGACCTACAGCTTCAACATTGACGCCTTCCGCCGTCACTGCATGCTGAACGGTCTGGACAGCATTGGCCTGACGCTGCAGCACGAAGACGCCATCGCCAGCGTACGAAGGGCAGGCAGCCGGCGTTTATGGGTTAAGGGCGCAGCAAGGCGCGCAACGCGATAATTGCGCCTGGGCGCCTTCAATCTCCACACCGCCTTCACCGCACATCCCGTACCCGCGCACGCCAGCCCAAGCGTAACCACCGAAATCGCGGCAATCATCCAGTAAACTGAGCCATGCCCATAGCTTTGCGCCAGCGCCCCCTGAATCACCCCCGCCAGAATCACCCCGGTTGAAATACTGTTGGTAAACAGCGTGGTCGCCGAGCCGGCACGGCCCGGCATTAAATCCTGAAACCAGAGCATGCCGATCCCGGCGACGATGCCGATAAACACGGCATTAAACAGCTGCAGCGCCAGCAGCGCTTCACGCGAATGGAAAAGGATCAGTCCCGCGTAAAACAGCACCCCGGCCGCCACCGCCAGCATCATCATCCTGCGCTTGCCAAAGCGCTTTACGTAATATCCGGCCAGAATCATCGCCGGGATCTCCAGCCCGGCAGCGGTCCCCATCAGGATCCCCGCAAGCTTGTCCGGCAGGCCCAGATCGCTGCTGATCCACAGCGGCATGTCGATGATGTACATGGTGTTGCAGGTCCACATCAGCGTGGAGGCAATAAACAGCATGCGCACGTTTTTGTCCTGCCAGCCGCTCACCTGCGTCAGCGCCTGCTCCGGCGTGGCTGTCGACGCGCGCCACCGAGGGCAGCGTGACAGGCAGATCAGCGCCAGGCTGATGACAAAAATCCCGGCCGCGATGGTGAACAGGCGTGGTAAAGCCGTAGTTCAGCGCCAGCATGAACGCCAGCGGCGGGCCAATCACCCACGCCAGCGAGAGCTGGGCACGCATCACCGAGCTGAACATCACCACTTCCCGCGCCGAGCTGATCGGCATATTCCCGCGCCAGCGCGAAGAGCTGCGGCATGGCGGTGTTGGCCAGCGACGCCAGCAGCACGCCGCAGGTGATGAGCGTCAGATAATGACGGTTAAAGGCAAACAGCAGCGCGTTACCCACCGCCATGAGGCAGCAAAAGAGGATCAGCTTGCGGCGATCGCCCTGGCTGTCCGAACGTTTCGCCAGCGCGAGGCTGACCAGGATCCCGGCAACCGCGTTGACGGTATAAAACAGCCCGACCCAGAACGGCTGCGCCCCCACCTCGCGGCTGAGAAACAGGCTCAGCGTCGGCGCCTGCAGCGCCCCCGCCACGCCCATCATAAAGGCCACCAGCATAAAAGCGGCATACACGCCGTTCAGGCGTCGCCCCCCGTCGTTAACCAGCGACAGCATGCGGAAGTCCCTTTGAGGAAAAAGACCGGGAATAAAAACTGCGTGGAAGATTACAGCAAAACGAAAAAAGCCAGCAAAAACATTTTGCTGGCGGGTGATAAGCACCAATACTCAGTCACACATGATCGAGGCGAGTCAGCGAGAAGAGGCCGCTGGCAGCAGGCGTCCCACTTCATCTCTGCTGAAAAGTACTGCCTCCCGGCCTCTTCATCATTCGGCCCCGCTTCTCAGTATTGGCTCTAATATAGGGCAGAAATAAAGCTGACGGCGTTTTTTGTCGAGCAGGAGTTCCCCTTTTATGTCTTCCGGTCGTCTGCAACAACAATTTATCCGCCTCTGGCAGTGCTGCGAGGGGCAATCGCAGGAAACCACGCTCAACGAGCTGGCTGACCTGCTTAGCTGCTCCCGCCGTCATATGCGCACGCTGCTCAACACCATGCAGCAGCAGGGCTGGCTAAGCTGGGAAGCGGAAGCGGGACGCGGCAAACGCTCGCGTCTGACCTTTCTCTACACCGGGCTGGCGCTGCAGCAGCAGCGGGCGGAAGATCTGCTGGAGCAGGACCGCATCGATCAGCTGGTCCAGCTGGTGGGCGACAAAAAGCCGCCGTGCGCCAGATGCTGGTCTCCCATCTTGGACGCAGCTTTCGTCAGGGCCGACACATTCTGCGGGTGCTCTACTATCGGCCACTGAAAAACCTGTTGCCCGGCACGGCGTTACGGCGCTCTGAAACCCATATGGCGCGGCAAATCTTCAGCGGCCTGACGCGCATAAATGAGGAAAACGGGGAACTGGAGGCGGATATCGCGCACCACTGGCAGCAAAGCTTTCTCCGCTCCACTGGCGCTTTTTCTTACGCCCCGGCATCCACTTTCACCACGGTCGCGAGCTGGAGATGCACGACGTCATCGCCTCTCTGGAACGCGCCCGCAGGCTGCCGCTCTACTCGCATATTTCGCGCATCCACTCCCCTACGGCCTGGACGCTGGATATTGAGCTGTCGCAGCAGGACAAGTGGCTTCCCTGGCTGCTGGGCTATGTGCCGTCGATGATTTTGCCCGGCGAGTGGGAATCGATGAACAATTTTGCCAGCCAGCCGATTGGCACCGGCCCCTACGCCGTGTCCCGCAATAACAGCAACCAGCTGAAAATCCGCGCGTTCGATGACTACTTTGGCTATCGGGCGCTGATCGACGAAGTGAACGTGTGGGTATTGCCGGATCTCAATGAAGACCTGAGCTGCGGGCTGACGCTGGAAGGCCCCACCACGGGACGAAAAAGCGGTGGAGAGCCGCCTGGAAGAGGGCTGCTACTATCTCCTGTTTGACCGCCGCACCCACCGCGGGCGCGATCCCCGGCCGTCCGCAGGTGGGTCAGCGATCTGCTTACTCCTATCGCCGCTGATCTACCATGCGGAAGCGCAGTACCAGACATACTGGTTCCCGGCGTACGGCCTGCTGCCGCGCTGGCACCACGCCCGCCCGTTCAGGCCCCTGCCGACAAACCCGCCGGGCTGGAGTCCATCACCCTGACCTACTACCGCGAGCATGTGGAGCATCGAGGCGCATCGCCGATATGCGCTGCGGCCGCTGCTGGCGCAGCAGGGGGTCAAGCTGATCACCAGCGAAGGGTGGAACTACGACGAAGTGGCATCGAGGGGGAGATCGCCAGCGATATCTGGCTCAACAGCGCCAACTTTACCCTGCCGCTCGATTTTTCCCTTTTCTCGCATCTGTATGAAGTCCCGCTGATCCAGCACTGTATCGACCGCTGGACTGGCAGGCGGACGCCGCGCGCTGGCGTGAGAAAGCGCTGCCGCTGGCGGAGTGGTGCCAGCAGCTGCTGGCCGAGCAGGCGATCGTCCCGTTGATCCACCACTGGCTGATGATGCAGGGCCAGCGCAGCATGCGCGGCCTGCGGATGAACACCCTGGGCTGGTTTGATTTCAAATCCGCCTGGTTTGCGCCGCCGGAGCCATAACGCTTTCGCATTTTTCACCAAATCATTACAATAGCGTCGTTCTCAACGGGGTGCTGCATCACAGATGTGCGCTGAGATAATACCCGTCGAACCTGATCCGGATAACGCCGGCGAAGGGATTTGAGGCTGTCGCTCAAAATCCTTTGCCACTCAACCTTGAGGTGCAAAGTGTTAAAAAAAGTTCTCCCCCTGCTGGCGCTGTTCGCGCTGCCCGCTTTGGCGGCCAAACCCGTCCTGACGGTCTACACCTACGACTCCTTCTCCGCCGACTGGGGCCCCGGCCCGGCAGTGAAAAAAGCCTTTGAAGCCGACTGCAACTGCGAGCTGAAGTTCGTGGCGCTGGAAGATGGCGTCTCGCTGCTCAACCGTCTGCGCATGGAAGGGAAAAACAGCAAGGCCGACGTGGTGCTCGGGCTGGATAACAACCTGCTGGAGGCGGCGGAACAAACCGGACTGTTCGCCAAAAGCGGCGGTCGGTGGATACCCGTGCACTGCAGCGTGCCGGGCGGCTGGAAGAACGACACCTTTGTGCCGTTCGACTACGGCTACTTCGCTTTCGTTTACGACAAAAACAAGCTGAAAAACCCGCCGAAGAGCCTGAAAGAGCTGGTGGAAAGCGACCAGAAATGGCGCGTGATTTATGAAGATCCGCGTACCAGCACGCCGGGCCTGGGTCTGCTGCTGTGGATGCAGAAAGTGTACGGCGATAAGGCGCCGGAAGCCTGGCAGAAGCTGGCCAGCCAAAACCGTGACCGTCACCAAAGGCTGGAGCGAAGCCTATGGCCTGTTCCTGAAAGGCGAAAGCGATCTGGTGCTGAGCTACACCACCTCGCCGGCCTACCACATTATCGAAGAGAAAAAAGATAACTACGCCGCCGCGACGTTCAGCGGAAGGGCACTATCTGCAGGTGGAAGTCGCCGCGCGCATCGCCGCCAGCAAACAGCCGGAGCTGGCGGAGAAGTTCCTGAAGTTTATGGTTTCACCGGCCTTCCAGAACACCATTCCCACCGGCAACTGGATGTATCCGGTCATCAACAGCGTTCGTACCCTGCCGGTTTTCAGGCGTTGATCCCGTGCCTGCAAACCTGCGCTGGAATTCACGCCGACAGCAGGTCGCCGCCCAGCGCGCCGCATGGGTAAGTGAATGGCAACGCGCCGTCAGCCGCTGATTCCCGGCTGGTTGCTTCCCGGGCTGCTCGCCGCCCTCGCTGATGGTGTGCGGTCGCGCTGCTGGCGCTTTTCTTGGGCTCTGCTGTTTGCACGCGCCGGAGAGCGATCTGGCGCGCTCTGCTGGCACGACAGCTACCTCTGGCACGTCATCCGGTTCTCCTTCTGGCAGGCGTCTCTTTCTGCCCTGCTGTCGGTGCTCCCGGCGATTTTTCTGGCGCGCGCGCTGTATCGGCGGCGTTTCCCCGGCAGGGCAGCCTCGCTGCTGCGCCTGTGCGCCATGACGCTGATCCTGCCCGTGCTGGTGGCGGTATTCGGCATTCTGAGCGTTTATGGTCGCCAGGGCTGGCTGGCTTCGCTGTGCGGCCAGCTTGGTCTGGAATGGTCATTCTCGCCTTACGGCCTGCAGGGCATCCTGCTGGCGCACGTGTTCTTCAATCTGCCGATGGCAACGCGCCTGCTGTTGCAGGCGCTGGAGAACATTCCCGGCGAGCAGCGCCAGCTTGCCGCCCAGCTCGGCATGCGCGGCTGGTCGTTCTTCCGCTTTGTCGAATGGCCGTGGCTGCGCCGCCAGCTCCCGCCAGCGTGCGGCGTTGATCTTCATGCTCTGCTTCGCCAGCTTTGCCACCGTGCTGTCACTGGGCGGCGGGCCGCAGGCCACCACCATTGAGCTGGCGATTTATCAGGCGCTGAGTTTCGACTACGATCCCGGCCGCGCCGCACTGCTGGCGCTGATGCAGATGGCGTGCTGCCTTGCGCTGGTGCTGTTGAGCCAGCGCCTGAGTAAAGCCATTCCCGCTGGCAGCCATCAAATAACCGGCTGGCGCGATCCGCAGGACAGCCTGCACAGCCGCGTCACTGATTTTATCCTGATTGCGCTGGCGCTGCTGTTGCTGCTGCCGCCGCTGCTGGCGGTGATCGTTGACGGACTTAACCGCGTCCTCGATTGCCGGCGCGCTGCAACAGCCCGTCCTCTGGCAGGCCACCTGGACCTCGCTGCGCATCGCGCTGGCTGCCGGATTGCTGTGCGTCATGCTGACCATGATGCTGCTGTGGAGCAGCCGCGAGCTTTACGCCCGCGCCAGGCGCAAAAGGCCGGACACAGGCGCTGGAGCTGACGGGCATGCTGATTCTGGCGATGCCGGGCATTGTGCTGGCAACGGGCTTCTTTTTGCTGTTCAACAGCACCATCGGCCTGCCGGAAAGCGCCGATGGCATCGTGATCTTCACCAACGCGCTGATGGCCATCCCCTACGCGCTCAAGGTGCTGGAAAACCCGATGCGCGACGTCAACAGCCGCTACGGTTTGCTGTGCCAGTCGCTGGGCATGCAGGGCTGGCAGCGGCTGAAGGTGGTTGAACTGCGCGCGCTGAAACGTCCGCTGGCGCAGGCGCTGGCCTTTGCCTGCGTGCTGTCGATTGGCGATTTCGGGGTGGTGGCGCTGTTCGGCAATGACGATTTCCGCACGCTGCCGTTTTATCTCTATCAGCAAATTGGCTCCTATCGCAGTCAGGACGGCGCGGTCACCGCGCTGTTACTGCTGCTGCTGTGCTTTGCCTTATTTACCGTTATCGAAAAACTTCCGGGGCGTGATGCTAAAACTGACTGATGTAACCTGGCTTTATCAGCATCTGCCGATGCGCTTCACGCTCTCCGTGCGCCAGGGAGAGATGATCGCCGTGCTCGGCCCAAGCGGCGCGGGGAAAAGCACCCTGCTGAATTTGATCGCCGGTTTTCTCGCACCGGCGAGCCAGGGCGATAGCCTTGCTGATCGATAGGCGTCGATCACACCCGCACGCGCGCCGCCCGCAAAACGTCCGGTCTCAATGCTGTTTCAGGAGAACAACCTGTTTACGCACCTGACGGTGCGGCAAAACATCGCGCTGGGAATGCATCCGGGACTGAGGCTGAACGCGCGAACAGCAGCAGCAGGTACAGCAGATTGCGGAGCAAACCGGGCTGGAATCGATGCTGACGCGGCTGCCGGGCCAGCTTTCCGGCGGCCAGCGTCAGCGCGTGGCGCTGGCGCGCTGTCTGGTGCGCGAGCAGCCGATACTGCTGCTGGATGAGCCGTTCTCGGCGCTCGATCCGGCGCTGCGTCAGGAGATGCTGGCGCTGGTGCAGGAGGTCTGTCAGCGCCAGCAGCTGACGATGCTGATGGTGTCGCACAGCATCGAGGATGCCGCACGGATTGCCCCGCGATCGGTGGTGATCGCGGAGGGACGCATTTTGTGGGATGGCAGCAACAGAAGCATTAATGAGCGGAAAAGAAAGCGCTTCTGGATTATTGGGTATAAAACCGGCGGCCGGGCCATCGCTTGGCGTCCAGCCGCGTTCAGCGCAGAACACTTTCCACAGGATCTGCACGGTTACACTGGCATCAGCGGGTGACGAATCAGCGCCAATAACGGCACCCCACGCCGACCCAGCGCCATCAGTTCGGTGCCAGCCAGAGCAGGCGCGTCCGCGGCAGGTAACGGCGTAGCTCAGTCGATCGCCCTATTTGCCTTCGCGCTGCGCCACAGTCGCCAGCAGAGCCATGCCGCCAGCCACAGCAGCAGCGCCACGGCCAGCAGCAGCCACTTAAACTCACCGCTTTGCATACCGTCAGGAATATCGATCGCCGCGCCCGCCAGAATCCCCGGCAGGAAGTAGAACGGCGGCCAGAAGAGGCAGCCGATAATGTTCGGCGGCAGGAATTTACGCACCGGCAGATCCAGCATCCCGGCCACCATCGGCACCAGCGGACGCGTTGGCCCGACAAAGCGCCCGACGAGGATGGTAAACATGCTGTGCTGATGCAGCGCGTGCTCGGTCTTATCCAGCAGCGCTTTGTTCTTTTTCATGAACGACCAGCGGTGCAGCGGCTTCTTAAAGCGCCAGCCCAGCCAGAAGGAGATCCAGTCGCCGAGCAGGCAGCCGACAATTCCCGCCAGCCACGCCTGCCAGAAATTGACCTCACCGCTGCCGATCAGCGCGCCGAGGCCGGCCATCATCACCGTGCCGGGCAGCATCAACCCGACAAGCGCCAGCGACTCCAGAAAGGCCACCAGCGCCACGGCGATCAGCGAGTACTCCAGCGATTGCGTAAACAGGTGTTGGATCCAGGCTTCCATAACTATCCTCTGCGGAATATAGAGGCTGGATTGTCCTGAGACAGCCCCACAGCGTCAAGCAATTCCCCGCGCTGCCGCACGCCCGCGCCGCACAGACGACGGCACCACCGCAGTACACTGTATAAACATCCATGATATACTGAAATGAATTCATTCTCCGGAGTTAACGTGACCGAACCGCGCGCAGGATTTTTGCTGACTCGCCACTGGCGGGATACCCCGACCGGCAGCGAAGTAGTGCTGTGGCTGGCCACCGACCAGGGCCCGCAGCGCCTGGTGCTGCCTGCGCAGGAGTCAGTGGCGTTTATTCCCCGGGAGTTCCAGGCGCAAACCGAAGCGCTGCTGCGCGACGAGCGCCATACGCGCCTGAAACCGCTGGCGCTGACGGATTTTCATCACCGCCCGATGCTGGGGCTGTACTGCCGCCAGCACCGTCAGCTCATCAAGCTGGAAAAGCTGCTGCGGGAAGGCGGCGTTACGGTCTACGAAGCCGATATCCGCCCGCCGGAGCGCTACCTGATGGAGCGCTTCATCACCGCGCCGGTCTGGTTCAGCGGCGAGCGGCGCGGCGAGGCAGCCTCGTCAACGCGCGCCTGAAGCCGCATCCCGACTATCGCCCGCCGCTGAAGTGGGTGTCGCTGGATATCGAAACCACCGCCCACGGCGAACTCTACTCCATCGCCCTGGAAGGCTGCGGCCAGCGCCAGGTCTACATGCTCGGCCCGGCCAACGGCGATGCCAGCGGCAGCTGGATTTCGAGCTGGACTACTGCGACAGCCGCCCGCAGCTGCTGGAACGGCTCAACCCGTGGCTGGCCCGGCACGATCCCGACGCCATCATCGGCTGGAACCTGGTGCAGTTCGACCTGCGCGTGCTGCAAAAGCACGCCGAGCGCTACCGCATCCCGCTGCGCCTGGGGCGCGGCGGCAGCGAGCTGGAGTGGCGCGAGCACGGCTTTAAGAACGGCGTCTTCTTCGCCCAGGCCAGCGGCCGCCTGATCATCGACGGCATCGAGGCGCTGAACTCGGCCTTCTGGAACTTCCCCTCGTTCAGCCTGGAAGCGGTGTCGCGCGGACGCTGCTGGGCGAAGGCAAGGCCATCGACAACCCGTGGCAGCGCATGGACGAGATCGACCGGCGCTTCGCCGAAGACAAGCCGGCGCTCGCCACCTACAACCTGAAGGACTGCGAGCTGGTCACGCGGATCTTCCAGCAAACGGCGATCTGCTCAAGTTCCTGCTGGAACGCGCCACCGTCACCGGCCTGGCGGCGGACCGCAGCGGCGGCTCGGTGGCGGCCTTCAGCCACCTCTACATGCCGCGCATGCACCGCGTGGGCTTCGTCGCCCCGAACCTCGGCGAGGTGCCAGCCGGAAGCCAGCCCCGGCGGCTTCGTGATGGATTCCCGGCCCGGTCTGTACGATTCGGTGCTGGTGCTGGACTACAAAAGCCTCTATCCGTCGATCATCCGCACCTTCCTGATCGATCCGGTCGGGCTGGTGGAAGGCCTGCGCCAGCCGGACGACGCCGATTCGGTGCCCGGCTTTCGCGGCGCCCGCTTCTCGCGCGGCAAACACTGCCTGCCGGCCATCGTCGAGCAGATCTGGCAGGGCCGCGAGGCCGCCAAGCGCCACGGCAACAAGCCGCTGTCGCAGGCGCTGAAGATCATCATGAACGCCTTCTACGGCGTGCTGGGCTCCAGCGCCTGCCGCTTCTTCGACCCGCGCCTGGCCTCGTCGATCACCCTGCGCGGCCACGAGATCATGCGCCAGACCAAACGCGCGAGCTGATCGAAGCCGAGGGCTATGACGTGATCTACGGCGACACCGACTCCACCTTCGTCTGGCTGAAAAGCGCCCACAGCGAAGCCGATGCCGCCGCGATCGGCCAGCGGCTGGTCGCGCACGTCAACGCCTGGTGGCAGCAGCATCTGCAGCAGCAGTTCGGGCTGGACAGCGCGCTGGAGCTGGAGTTCGAAACCCATTTCGGCCGCTTCCTGATGCCCACCATTCGCGGCGCCGAACAGGGCAGCAAGAAGCGCTACGCCGGCCTGATTCGCACGCGCCGACGGCGACGAACGGATGGTGTTCAAGGGGCTGGAAACGGTGCGCACCGACTGGACGCCGCTGGCGCAGCAGTTCCAGCAGACGCTCTATCTGCGCATCTTCACGCAATGAGCCGTATCAGGACTACGTGCGCGAGACGATAGCCAGCCTGCTGGCCGGCGAGCTGGACGAGCAGCTGGTGTACCGCAAGCGCCTGCGCCGCCCGCTGGACGAGTACCAGCGCAACGTGCCGCCGCACGTGCGCGCCGCGCGCCTCGCCGACGACTACAACCGCAGCCAGGGGCGGCCGCTGCAGTATCAGAACGGCGGCTGGATCAGCTACGTGATGACCGTCGCCGGGCCGGAACCGCTGGAAGCGCGCAGCACGCCGCTGGATTACGATCACTACGTCTGCACGTCAGCTTCAGCCGGTCGCCGACGGAATTTTGCCCTTCATCGACGACGATTTTGCTACACTGGTTACAGGGCAACTGGGGCTATTTTGAGGTTGCGTTTGGTTAAGAAATATTTTTTTTTTTCAGGTGACGAAATGGCTGCCATCCAGTACCATAGCGCCCTTTCCTGATTCTCACCGCGTGCACCAGCTGACCAGATAACTGTCTGGCGGTGAAGGCTATTGTCTGAGGGCAGGTCGAACGTCTTGCTAGCATTTAAAGATTAGAGCCGAAAATATATGCCTTTTACACTTGGTCAACGCTGGATCAGCGATACGGAAAGCGAACTTGGACTGGGAACCGTCGTTGCGCTGGATGCGCGCATGGTTACCCTCCTCTTCCCCGCCACCGGTGAAAACCGCCTGTATGCCCGCAATGATTCCCCGGTCACCCGCGTGATGTTTAATCCGGGTGATACCGTCACCAGCCATGAAGGCTGGCAGCTCAAGATTGAAGACGTAAAAGAAGAGAATGGACTGCTCGCCTACATCGGCACTCGCCTGGACACCGACGAGACCAACGTCATCCTGCGCGAAGTGCTGCTCGACAGCAAGCTGGTGTTCAGCAAGCCGCAGGACCGCCTGTTTGCCGGGCAGATCGACCGTATGGATCGCTTTGCGCTGCGCTTTCGCGCGCGCAAGTACCAGAGCGAACAGTACCGCATGCCGTTGAGCGGCCTGCGCGGCATGCGCACCAGCCTGATCCCGCACCAGCTGCACATCGCCCATGACGTGGGCCGTCGCCACGCGCCGCGCGTGCTGCTGGCGGATGAAGTGGGCCTGGGTAAAACCATCGAAGCCGGCATGATCCTCCATCAACAGCTGCTCTCCGGCGCGCCGAGCGCGTGCTGATCGTGGTGCCGGAAACCCTGCAGCACCAGTGGCTGGTGGAGATGCTGCGCCGCTTCAACCTGCGCTTCGCCCTGTTCGACGACGAACGCTACGCCGAAGCGCAGCACGACAGCGGACAACCCGTTTGAAACCGAACAGCTGGTGATCTGCTCGCTGGACTTCGTGCGCCGCAACAAGCAGCGCCTGGAGCAGCTGTGCGATGCCGAGTGGGACCTGCTGGTGGTCGACGAAGCGCACCACCTGGTCTGGAGCGAAGACGCGCCGAGCCGCGAATATCTGGCTATCGAGCAGCTGGCCGAGAAGCGCGGCCGGCGTCCTGCTGCTGACCGCCACGCCGGAACAGCTGGGCCTGGAGAGCCACTTCGCCCGCCTGCGCCTGCTCGATCCGAACCGTTTCCACGACTTCGGCGCAGTTTGTGGAAGAACAGAATAACTACCGTCCGGTGGCGGATGCCGTCGCCCTGCTGCTGGCGGGCAAGCGTCTTTCTAATGACGAACTCAACACCCTGCTGAGCGATCTGATCGGCGAGCAGGATATCGAGCCGCTGCTGCAGGCTGCCAACAGCGAAGGCGACAACGCCGAGTCCGGCGCGTAAAGAGCTGATTTCGACATGCTGATGGATCGCCACGGCACCAGCCGCGTGCTGTTCCGTAACACCCGTAACGGCGTGAAGGGCTTCCCGAAACGCGAGCTGCACCCACGATTAAGCTGCCGCTGCCGACGCAGTATCAGACGGCGATCAAAGTCTCCGGCATTATGGGCGCGCGCAAAACGTCGGAAGAGCGCGCCCGCGACATGCTTTATCCGGAGCAGATCTACCAGGAATTCGAAGGCGATACCGGCACCTGGTGGAACTTCGACCCGCGCGTGGAGTGGCTGATGGGCTACCTGACCGGCCACACCGTTCCGAGAAAGTGCTGGTGATCTGCGCCAAAGCGGCCACCGCGCTGCAGCTGGAGCAGGTCCTGCGCGAGCGCGAAGGCATTCGCGCCGCCGTGTTCCACGAAGGCCTGTCCATCATCGAACGCGACCGCGCCGCCGCGTGCTTCGCTTCGGAAGAAGACAGCGGCGCGCAGGTGCTGCTGTGCTCGGAGATCGGCTCCGAAGGCCGTAACTTCCAGTTCGCCAGCCACCTGGTGATGTTCGATCTGCCGTTCAACCCGGATCTGCTGGAGCAGCGTATCGGCCGTCTGGACCGTATCGGTCAGGCGCATGATATTCAGATCCACGTGCCGTATCTGGAGAAAACCGCCCAGTCCGTGCTGGTGCGCTGGTTCCACGAAGGGCTGGATGCGTTTGAACATACCTGCCCGACCGGCCGCACCATTTACGATCAGGTGCCTACGGCGATCTGATCGGCTACCTGGCCGCGCCGGAAAACACCGACGGCTTTGACGATCTGATTAAGTCCTGCCGCGAGAAGCACGACGCGCTGAAAGCGCAGCTGGAACAGGGCCGCGACCGCCTGCTGGAGATCCACTCCAACGGCGGCGAAAAAGCGCAGGCGCTGGCCGAGAGCATCGAAGAGCAGGATGACGACACCAGCCTGATTAGCTTCGCGCTGAACCTGTTCGACATCGTCGGCATCAACCAGGACGATCGCGGCGAGAACCTGATCGTCCTGACGCCGTCCGATCACATGCTGGTGCCGGATTTCCCGGGCCTGCCGGAAGATGGCTGTACCATCACCTTCGAGCGTGACGTGGCGCTGTCCCGCGAAGATGCCCAGTTCATCACCTGGGAACATCCGCTGATCCGCAACGGGCTGGATCTGATCCTCTCCGGCGATACCGGCAGCAGCACCATCTCCCTGTTGAAAAACAAGGCGCTGCCGGTGGGCACGCTGCTGGTGGAGCTGATCTACGTTGTGGAAGCGCAGGCGCCGAAGCACCTGCAGCTCACCCGCTTCCTGCCGCCGACGCCGGTCCGCCTGCTGCTGGATCACAACGGCACGAACCTGGCCGGAGCAGGTCGAGTTCGAAAGCTTCAACCGCCAGCTGAGCGCGGTGAACCGCCATACCGGCAGCAAGCTGGTTAACGCGGTGCAGCAGGACGTGCACGCCATTCTGCACAGCAGGCGGAAACCAAGCAGTGGTGAGGAAGCGGCCAGAGCGCTGATTGACGGCGGCCGAAGCGGAAGCCGACGAGAAACTGTCCGCCGAGCTGTCGCGTCTGGAAGCGCTGAAGGCGGTCAACCCGAACATCCGTGACGACGAACTGGCGGCGATTGAAAGCAACCGCCAGCAGGTGCTGGAAAGCCTCAATCAGGCTAGCTGGCGTCTGGATGCCCTGCGTCTGATCGTTGTGACGCATCAGTAACCGGAGCGCAACATGGTGATGGAGCCGTACAATCCGCCGCAGGACCCCTGGCTGGTCATTCTGTATCAGGATGAACACATTATGGTGGTCAACAAGCCCAGCGGCTTGTTGTCGGTGCCGGGGCGTCTGGATGAGCACAAAGACAGCGTGATGACGCGCATTCAGCGCGATTATCCGCAGGCGGAGTCGGTGCATCGCCTGGACATGGCCACCAGCGGCGTGATTGTGGTGGCGCTGAACAAGGCGGCCGAACGCGAGCTGAAGCGCCAGTTCCGCGAGCGCGAGCCGAAAAAGCAGTATGTCGCCCGCGTCTGGGGTCACCCGGCGCAGGCGGAAGGGCTGGTGGATTTACCGCTGATCTGCGACTGGCCGAACCGGCCGAAGCAGAAGGTGTGTTTGAAACCGGAAAGGCGGCGCAGACCGAGTATGAAGTGCTGGAGTACGCGCCGGATAATACCGCGCGCGTCCTGCTTAAGCCGATTACCGGTCGCTCGCACCAGCTGCGCGTGCATATGCTGGCGCTGGGTCATCCGATTCTGGGCGACCGCTTTTACGCGCCGCCGGAAGCGCTGGCCTTAGCGCCACGTCTGCAGCTGCACGCGCAGACGCTCACCATCACCCATCCGGCCTTCGGTAACGCGATGACGTTTACAGCCAGCCGGTCGGATTTTTAATACTCTCGGCGGGCCCGGCATAGCGGGCCGGGCGCTTCGGGGTTATTTAAAGCCTTTCTTCTCTTTGCGAATCAGGTCGTACGCCTTCTGAATTTCCTGCGCTTTTTGCTTCGCCATCTCCATCATCTCCGGCGGCAAACCTTTCGCCACCAGCTTGTCCGGATGGTGTTCGCTCATCAGTTTGCGGTAGGCACGTTTGATGGTGGTCGCTGTCGTCGCTGCTTTTCACGCCCAGCACGTTGCAGGCATCTTCCAGCGTCGGACCACGCTGCGCCTGCTGCCAGGCACCGCCGGACGACTGATTACTGGTGATAACCGCCGCCAAACTGCGCCCCGCCCTGCATCATGCGCAGGAACTGGTCGAACTGCGCGCGGGAGATGCCCAGCTCCTCCGCAATGACGTACAGCACCTCGCGTTCGTTAGGGTGCAGCGAGCCGTCGGCGAACGCCGCCTGGATTTGAATTTCCAGAAACATCCGAATCAAATCGAAGCGGCCAAAACAGATGCTGCGGAACTGACGCATTTTTTCGCGAAGCGGATTATCTGTTTACCGTCGCGAAACGCACGCTGTGCCGCGGTGCGCGCCTCGCCATGCAGCTTCATGCGATCCATAAAAAGGCTGGCGATCTGGATATCCGCTTCGGTGACGCGTCCTTTGGATTTGGTCAGATGCCCCATCACCTCAAAGGTGGTGGAGAAGAAGAGCGACTGACGTTCGCCTGCTTATTGGCAAACCAGGCCATTTTGCGGCTGCGCGCCTTATCAAACATATGACCGATAATCAGCCCCAGAACTATACCCCAGAACCCGGCGCCATGGACAAGATGGCGATGACGCCACACCAAGCACTTTTCCCCAATACTGCATATACTCCCCGGATAGTCAATTCGTCATGCAGCGTGCTGCTCACTGTGTTTACGTTACGGTAAGGGTTGGGTCGGCTAAAATTTGCTTTATCATACCCGTCATTCTATCCTGCGGCGCGCCTAACTCTCTGGCGGACGCAGGCAGGCGGCAGGATTAACACTGGCGGCAACGCAGGTGAAGTAAGTTAGTCTCTGACCGTTTGCCGGCATGAAGCCACTGATGACGGAACCATCAAATACAACGTATGAAAAAACGTATCCCCACCCTCCTGGCCACCATGATTGGCTCCGCCCTTTACAGTCAGCAGGGGCTGGCGGCCGATCTCGCCTCGCAGTGTATGCTTGGCGTCCCCAGTTACAATCGCCCGCTGGTCAGTGGCGATACCAATAACCTGCCGGTGACGATCAATGCCGATCACGCAAAAGGCAACTACCCTGACGATGCCGTGTTTACCGGCAATGTCGATATTAATCAGGGCAATAGCCGCCTGCAGGCCGATGAGGTGCAGTTGCATCAGCAGCAGCCGGAGCGGACAGACGCGGCCGAGCCGGTGCGCACGGTGGATGCGCTGGGTAATGTGCACTATGACGACAATCAGGTCATCCTGAAAGGTCCGAAAGCCTGGTCAAACCTGAACACCAAAGATACCAACGTCTAGGAAGGGTGATTACCAGATGGTGGGTCGCCAGGGGCGCGGCGACGCCGACCTGATGAAACAGCGCGGCGAAAACCGCTATACCATTCTGGAAAACGGCACCTTTACCTCCTGTCTGCCGGGTTCCGACACCTGGAGCGTGGTCGGTTCCGAAGTGATCCACGATCGCGAAGAGCAGGTCGCGGAGATCTGGAACGCCCGCTTCAAGCTCGGCGCCGTGCCGGTGTTCTACAGCCCGTACCTGCAGCTGCCGGTCGGTGACAAACGCCGTTCCGGCTTCCTGATCCCGAATGCCAAGTACAGCACCAACAACTACTTCGAGTTCTTCCTGCCGTACTACTGGAACATCGCGCCAAACATGGATGCGACCATCACGCCGCACTATATCCACAAGCGCGGCAATCTTCAGTGGCAGAACGAGTTCCGCTATCTGACCCAGGCCGGTGCGGGCCTGATGGAGCTGGACTATCTGCCGTCCGACAATCAGTACAACAAAGATAAAGCCGCGCGACCGTCGGTGCAGAACGACAGCAACGCACCGCTGGCTGTTCTACTGGCAGCACTCCGGCGTCATGGATCAGGTGTGGCGTTTCAACGTCGACTACACCAAGGTCAGCGACCCTAACTACTTCAACGACCTGGACTCCAAGTACGGCTCCACCACTGATGGCTACGCCACGCAGAAATTCAGCGTGGGCTAGCGCGGTGACAGAACTTGAATGCCACGGTATCCACCAAACAGTTCCAGGTGTTTGGTGACACCATCGTCAGCCAGAACGTGTATCGGGCCATGCCGCAGCTGGATGTTAACTGGTACCAGAATGACGTGGGGCCGTTTGACACCCGTATTTATGGTCAGGCGGTGCATTTCACCAACGTCAGTAACGCCATACTGCCGGAAGCCACCCGTGTGCACCTGGAGCCGACGCTCAACCTGCCGTTGTCCAACGACTGGGCCAGCCTGAACACCGAAGCCAAGCTGATGGCGACCCATTACCAGCAGGATATTCCTGACGGTTTCGCCGCCGATTATTACAGACGCAAAGGTATCGATACCACCCGCACCAATCAGCTGAAAGAGTCGGTCAACCGCACCCTGCCGCAGTTCAAGGTAGACGGTCGGCTGGTATTCGAACGCGATATGAACTGGGCGGAAGGCTATACCCAGACGCTGGAGCCGCGCGTGCAGTACCTGTACGTGCCGTATCGCGACCAGAGCAACATCTACACCTACGACTCCACGCTGCTGCAGTCCGACTACAGCGGCCTGTTCCGCGACCGCACCTACGGCGGCCTGGACCGCATCGCCTCTGCGAACCAGGTAACCACCGGCGTCACCACGCGCATTTATGATGACGCGGCTGCCGTTGAACGTTTTAACGTTTCTGTGGGTCAAATCTACTATTTCACCGAGTCTCGCACCGGCGCGGATGAAACCATTGGTACTGGAATAAGAGAACGACGATACGCGGTAGCCTGGTTTGGGCGGGTGATACCTACTGGCGTATCACCGATCGTTGGGGCCTGCGCGGTGGCGTGCAGTACGACACCCGTCTGGACAACGTCTCCCAGGGCAATGCCGTTGTGGAATACCGTCGGGATGAAGACCGTATGGTGCAGCTGAGCTACCGTTACGCCAGCCCGGAATATATGCCTCAGGCCGTTGAATAACCCAAGCTATGTGACTTCCCCGGCCGTACAAAGACGGTATTTCGCAGGTGGGCGCCGCCGGCAGCTGGCCGATCGCCGATCGCTGGTCGATCGTCGGGGCTTACTACTTCGACACCCGCGCCAAACAATCCGCTGACCAGATGGTGGGGCTGCAGTACAACTCCTGCTGTTACGCGCTGCGCGTCGGTTATGAGCGGAAGATTAACGGCTGGGAAAAGCAACCATCCAGCAAGTACGACAACGTGATTTCGTTCAACATCGAGCTGCGCGGCCTGAGTTCTAACTACGGTTTGGGTACGCAAGGAAATGCTGCGCTCCGGCATTCTGCCGTATCAGCGCGCATTCTGATCTGCTTTGTGATACTTTGAACGAGACCTATCCCCGCATTTGCGGTTAATTGAAATGGAAAAAGTATGAAGAACTGGAAAACGCTGCTTCTCGGTGTCGCTATGGTTGCGAATACCAGCTTCGCGGCCCCCCAGGTTGTTGATAAAGTCGCCGCTGTCGTTAATAACGGCGTCGTGCTTGAAAGTGACGTTGACAGCATGATGCAATCGGTGAAGCTCAATTCAGGCGAGGCGGGTCAGCAGCTGCCGGACGACGCCACGCTGCGCCATCAGATCCTGGAACGTCTGATCATGGATCAGATCGTTCTGCAGATGGGGCAGAAAATGGGTGTGAAGGTCACTGACGAGCAGCTCGATCAGGCGATCCCCCAACATCGCCGCACAAAACAAGATGAGCGTCGATCAGCTGCGCAGCCGTCTGGCCTACGACGGGATGAACTACAACACCTACCGCACCCAGATCCGCAAAGAGATGCTGATCTCGGAAGTGCGTAACAACGAAGTACGCCGCCGCGTCACCATCCTGCCGCAGGAAGTGGACGCGCTGGCCAAACAGGTGGGCGCGCAGAACGGCAGCGGCACCGAACTGAACCTCAGCCACATTCTGATCCCGCTGCCGGAGAACCCGACTCAGCAGCAGGTTGACGGAAAGCCAGCGAAGCGCAGGCGCGTTCCAGCTGGTGGGTCGAGCTGGCGCGTAAAGGCGGTGCCGATTTCGGCAAGCTGGCGATCACCTACTCCGCCGACCAGCAGGCGCTGAAAGGCGGCCAGATGGGCTGGGGCCGTATTCAGGAGCTGCCAACCATCTTCGCCCAGGCGCTGAGCACGGCGAAGAAAGGCGACATCGTCGGCCCAATCCGTTCCGGCGTCGGCTTCCACATCCTGAAAGTGAACGATCTGCGCGGCCAGAGCCAAAACATCTCCGTTACCGAAGTTCACGCTCGTCACATTCTGCTGAAACCGTCACCGATCATGACCGACGATCAGGCGCGTGCGAAGCTGGAACAGATTGCAGCAGACATTAAGAGCGGTAAAACCACGTTTGCGAATGCAGCGAAAGAGTTCTCGCAGGATCCAGGTTCTGCTAACCAGGGCGGCGATCTGGGCTGGGCGGCAGCGGATATCTACGATCCGGCCTTCCGCGATGCGCTGATGAAGCTGAGAAAGGCCAGATCAGCGCGCCGGTCCACTCTTCCTTCGGCTGGCACCTGATCCAGCTGCTGGATACCCGTAAGGTTGATAAAACCGACGCCGCGCAGAAAGACCGCGCTTACCGTATGCTGTTCAACCGTAAGTTCTCCGAAGAAGCAGCAGACCTGGATGCAGGAACAACGCGCCAGTGCTTACGTGAAAATCCTGGATGGCAGCGACTGCTCAGAAATCATCGTGTCGTTATCACGCCCGGCGAACCCGCCGGGATTGGGCCGGATCTGGTGGTTCAGCTGGCCCAGCGTGACTGGCCGGTTGAACTGGTGGTCTGCGCCGATCCGGCGACCCTGTTGCTCGAGCGCGCGGCTCTGGCTTTGGGTCTGCCGCTGACGCTGCGTGACTATCAGCCCGGCGTGGCACCACAGCCGCAGCAGGCCGGTACGCTGACCCTGCTGCCCCGTCGCGTCGGCTGCAGCCGGTCACCGCCGGGCGAGCTCGACCGTCGGCAACGGCCCCTATGTGGTGGAAACCCTGGCGCGCGCCTGCGACGGCTGCCTGAACGGCGAATTTGCTGCGCTGATCACCGGCCCGGTGCACAAAGGCGTGATCAACGACGCGGGCATGCCGTTTACCGGCCATACCGAGTTCTTCGCCGAGCGCAGCCGCTGCGATCGCGTGGTGATGATGCTGGCGACCGAAGAGCTGCGCGTGGCGCTGGCGACCACCCATCTGCCGCTCAAAGATGTCGCGGACGCCATCACCCGTGACAGCCTGCGCGAGGTGATCAGCGATTCTGCACCACGATTTGCAGCAACCAAGTTTGGCATCCCGCAGCCGCACATTCTGGTCTGCGGGCTGAATCCGCACGCCGGCGAAGGCGGGCACATGGGCCCCGAAGAGATCGACACCATCATCCCGGTGCTCGACGAACTGCGGGCGCAGAAGGGCATGCATCTCAGCGGTCCGCTGCCGGCGGATACCCTGTTCCAGCCCAAATACCTGGATAATGCCGATGCCGTGCTGGCGATGTACCACGATCAGGGCCTGCCCGTGCTAAAATACCAGGGCTTTGGCCGCGGGGTGAATATCACCCTCGGTTTGCCTTTTATTCGCACCTCCGTTGACCACGGTACCGCGCTGGAACTGGCAGGCCAGGGGACAGCAGATGTCGGCAGTTTTATTACGGCGCTTAATCTCGCCATCAAAATGATTGTTAATACTCAATGACTAATCGAGTCCATCAGGGCCACTTAGCCCGTAAACGTTTCGGGCAAAACTTCCTTAACGATCAGTTCGTGATCGACAGCATTGTCTCGGCCATTAACCCGCAAAAGGGTCAGGCGATGGTCGAAATCGGCCCGGGCCTTGGCGCACTGACCGAGCCGGTAGGCGAACGTCTCGACGAGCTGACCGTCATCGAACTGGACCGCGATCTGGCCGCACGCCTGCAAACGCACCCGTTCCTCGGGCCGAAGCTGACCATCTATCAGCAGGACGCCATGACCATGAACTTCTGGCGAGCTGTCGGAAAAAATGGGCCAGCCGCTGCGCGTATTCGGCAACCTGCCGTACAACATCTCGACGCCGCTGATGTTCCACCTTTTCAGCTATACTGATGCCATTGCCGATATGCACTTCATGTTGCAGAAAGAGGTGGTTAACCGTCTGGTTGCAGGCCCGAACAGCAAGGCGTATGGTCGTTTAAGCGTGATGGCGCAGTATTACTGCCACGTGATTCCGGTGCTGGAAGTGCCGCCGACCAGCGTTCGCGCCGCCGCCGAAGGTGGATTCTGCCGTGGTGCGCCTGGTGCCGCACAGCGTGCTGCCGAACCCGGTGGGCGACGTGCGCATGCTGAGCCGCATCACCACCGAAGCCTTTAACCAGCGGCGTAAAACCATCCGCAATAGCCTGGGCGACCTGTTCACGGCCGGAGCAGCTGACGGAGCTGGGCGTCGATCCTTCGCTCAGAGCAGAAAATATTTCTGTGGCGCAGTACTGCAAGCTGGCGAACTGGCTGTCAGCCAATCATCGAGCCGCCGAAGCAATGCGGAGAGTTGTAGTGCATGATTGAATTCGCCCCGCGTTTGTGTTCAGGTACAAAGCGTCATCTATGTGGAATCACAGTCCTCCCCTGACGAAGAACGTTATGTCTTCGCTTACACCATCACCATCCGCAATCTGGGGCGGACCCCCGTGCAGCTGCGGGGCCGCTACTGGCTGATCACCAACGGCAATGGCCGCGAAACCGAAGTTCAGGGCGAAGGCGTGGTCGGTGAACAGCCGTCATATCGCGCCCGGCGGAGAGTTTCAGTACACCAGCGGCGCGGTTCTGGAAACGCCGATGGGCACCATGCAGGGCCATTACGAAATGGTCGACGTCGATGGCAATGACCGTTCCGCGTTGCCATTCCCGTGTTCCGTCTCGCCGTAACCACACTTATTCATTAATCTAATGTCTACATATCTGATTGGCGACGTTCACGGTTGCTACGATGAACTTAAGTGCGCATTGTTGGCACAGGTCGAATTTCGATGCGCAACAGGACACGCTGTGGCTGACCGGCGATTTGGTGGCGCGCGGCCCCGGCTCGCTGGAGGTACTGCGTTTCGTCAAATCGCTGGGCGACAGCGTGCGCATGGTGCTGGGCAACCACGATCTGCATCTGCTGGCGGTCTTCGCCGGCATCAGCCGCAACAAACCCAAAGATCGCCTCACCCCGCTGCTGGAAGCGCCGGACGCCGACGAGCTGATCAACTGGCTGCGCCGCCAGCCGCTGCTGCAGGTCGACGAAGAGAAAAAGCTGGTGATGGCGCACGCCGGCATCACCCCGCAGTGGGATCTGGAGACGGCGAAAGCAGTGCGCGCGCGAAGTTGAAGCGGTCTTGTCCAGCGACAGCTACCCGCTGTTTCTCGATGCCATGTACGGCGACATGCCGAACAACTGGACGCCGGAACTGAGCGGCCTGGCGCGCCTGCGTTTTAGCACCAATGCGCTCACGCGCATGCGCTTCTGCTTCCCCAACGGCCAGCTCGACATGATCTGCAAAGAGGCGCCGGCCACCGCGCCGGCGCCGCTGAAACCGTGGTTTGCCATTCGCTGCCGCGCCTGGTGGATCCGGAATACACCATCGTCTTCGGTCACTGGGCCTCGCTGGAAGGCAAAGGCACGCCGGAAGGCGTGATCGGGCTGGACACCGGCTGCTGCTGGGGCGGCGATCTGACCATGCTGCGCTGGGAGAGCGGCCAGTATTACACCCAGGTCTCGAACCGTGACCAGGCCATGGCGGAAAGCGCGGTGAATGCGCCCTCCCCCCTGAGCGATATGCAGTAAACAAAAAGCCCCGCGATGTTAGCGGGGCTTTTTTGGGTCACCATAAATGGCGACCCTACAACGACCATCTGTACCGTGACAGCCATCAGCCTGATATTGCACGGGTTTATCGCGTCAAAAACAGCGATTGATCCCTGCCTTTACAGGCTGCGCATTCATGCGCACCTGGCCATTCTCAACGGCGGCGATCCAGAATCTCAAAGCAGTAACTGTGCGAATTCTGCGCATCGGCATCGTGGAACTCACTGAACGTCGACTGCCACTCGTCCGGCTCGTAATCCGGAAACTGGGTGTCGCCTTCCACTTCCGCATCGATATGCGTCAGATACAGACGATCGGCGCGCGCCAGCATCTGCGCATAAATCCGGCCACCACCAATCACCATGATCTCTTCTGCCTCACCCGCTGCGGCAATCGCTTCTTCCGGCGACGTCACCCAGGTCACGCCGTCATGGTTGCCGGGCTGGCTGCTGACCACAATATTCAGGCGTCCCGGTAACGGGCGACCAATCGATTCAAAGGTCAGACGGCCCATAATCACCGGTTTGTTCAGCGTGTTGCGCTTGAACCACGCGAGGTCGGCAGGCAGGTGCCATGGCATGGCGTTTTCCATGCCAATAATACGATCTGCTGCCAGTGCCGCGATCAAACTAATCATGTTAAAAGACCTACAGGAAAAAAATTGGCGCAATGATACGTAAAGGTGAAACTTTCGTCGATAGGACGACCGTGCTATTTACGTAAAGCCCGCTTGGCTCGGCGTTTTGTCTGAGCGACAGAGTTTTACTCCGGCTTTGCGGCCGTTAGCGGAAAGAGCCGCCAGAATTCGCGGTGAAGGCGCTACAACTCAGGGTGATGCTCCGCGCTGACCGCGCGCTGTGTAAAGAAAAGCGCACTGTGCCCGCCCAAAAAAAACGGCTCCCGCAGGAGCCGTTGATTTACGCATCAGAAATCGTAGCGCAGACGCACCAGATTAACGTTGCCCAGTGATTTGTCGGTACTCGATGTCAGCACGTGCTCTACGTCAACGCGGAAACCGTAGTCGAGCTGCGCACTGACGCCCACGCCGTTATCGATACGCTGGTAGTTGCGCCCGTTGACGTATTCCAGGCGATCGCCCATAAAGTACGGCTGGATGCTCTTCACAGCATACTGGCCGATCGGGAATTTATAACCGGCGAAGTATTCAACGCCCCACGCATCATCCGCGAAGTAGTTGTTAACGGTGTTGCGTTTAGTTGGCGAGAAGTTCTCATACCAGCCCGCACCGGCGGACAGCGTCCAGTTGTCCGGTGTCCAGCTGAGGGCGGTGCCGACGATGTTCTGGTCGTAGCTCTTGCTGTCGCCGTTGGACGGGTTGCGCATTTCCGCGCGGGTGTAGTTCCACGCGGTGCCCCAGGTCAGATCCTTGGTGATGTGGTAATCCACGCCCAGTGAACCGCCGCCTTTGCGCTTATAGCGCAGGCCGTTGCCCGGCAGATAGTCGCTGTCTTCGAACAGGTACGAGGCATAAACGTCCGCATCGCCAAAGGTGTTTTTGTACTTCAGCATTTTGCGTGAACGGTAAGAGCCGTCGTAGTCGCCGTTGATGCCGTTACCCGGCGCCTGGGCCATCATGTCGTAGTCCCAGATATCGGTTTTCGCGCCAACCACATCATAGTAAACGCTGTTCTGCTGGCCGAAGGTCATCTGGCCCCAGGTGTTGCTTTTCAGGCCGGTGTACAGCATGCGGCGGCTGGTGTTTCTCGCGCCGTCGGCATAGTGGTGATCCCAGTCGAACAGCGCAGGAATGTTTACGCCCAGCTCGTAGTAGCTGATCCAGCTGATATCGTCAAACAGGTAGTAGTCTGCCGCGAAACGGAAGCGGGTGCCGCCGTCGAAGCCGTTACGCTTGTAGGAACCTTTGTCGCCGTCGCCCGTCATGTTGTTGAACTGCGGACGAATACTGCCGCCAACGGTGAAGTTCAGGCGGCTGAGCGGATCGCCGGCCTGTGGATCCTGCTTCAGCAGGGTGATTTCCGCCTGACTGGCGAGAGGTGCAGCAACAAGTAACGCAGCCACTGCGCTGAGAGTGAAAGCACGCATTTTCATTTTTATATCCCGTAAAGGTGAGCGCTCTATGATTGAGCTGCGGAATAGTACGGTGCGCTTAGCGGAGAGGTATTTATAATTTTGTGCGGATGCGCCTGAATGTAACTGGTTTCGCATCAACTGATAAAAATTATGTCAAATCAATAGATTTGTAACGTATAACCTTATGCAGCACAGGCAAAACAGGCCAAAAAAAACGGCCCGCGCGGGGCCGTTTAGTCACATAGCAGTCGGTTTAGCCTTTGATCTGCGCGTGCATTTCCTGCACCGAAATCACCTTCTCGGTGGCATCCGCGTTCAGCGCCATCGCGGTGGCGAAACCGCCGTTCAGGGTGGTGTCGTAGTGCACTTTGTACTGCAGCGCGCTGCGGCGAATCAGCTTGGAGTCTTCAATCGCCTGGCGGCCTGCGGTGGTGTTGATGATGTAGGTGTATTCGCCATTCTTGATACGATCCTGAATGTGCGGACGCCCTTCATGCACCTTGTTCACCAGGCGCGGGTTGATGCCGGCTTCGCCCAGCACAATCGCGGTACCGTGGGTCGCATCCAGCTCGAAGCCCTGCTTCAGCAGCTTGGCGGCCAGGTCAACCACGCGCTCTTTATCGCCTTCACGAACGGAGAGCAGCGCACGGCCTGATTTTCTCATGGTGGAGCTACTGCCCAGCTGCGCCTTCGCGAACGCTTCTGCGAAGGTGCGGCCTACGCCCATCACTTCCCCGGTTGAGCGCATTTCTGGCCCTAACAGCGGGTCAACGCCCGGGAATTTGTTGAACGGCAGCACCACTTCTTTCACCGAGTAGTACGGCGGGATAATTTCTTCGGTCACGCCCTGCTCAACCAGCGTTTTGCCCGCCATCACGCGCGCGGCCACTTTGGCCAGCGGCACGCCGGTCGCTTTGGACACGAACGGCACGGTACGCGCGGCGCGCGGGTTCACTTCAATCAGGTAGACTTCGTTGTCTTTCACCGCGAACTGCACGTTCATCAGGCCGCGTACCTGCAGCTCGAACGCCAGTTTTTCCACCTGGCGACGCATTACGTCCTGAATTTCCTGGCTCAGGGTGTACGCCGGCAGCGAACACGCGGAGTCACCGGAGTGCACGCCCGCCTGCTCGATGTGCTCCATGATGCCGCCAATCAGCACGCGCTCGCCGTCGCAGATGGCGTCGACGTCCACTTCCACCGCGTCGTCCAGGAAGCGGTCCAGCAGCACCGGCGCATCGTTGGACACGCTGACCGCGGTCTGGAAGTAGCGGCGCAGGTCGGTTTCGTCATAGACGATTTCCATCGCCCGGCCGCCCAGCACGTAGGAAGGGCGCACCACCAGCGGATAGCCGATGCCCGCCGCCTTCTCCACCGCCTGCTCGATGGCGGTGACGGTGGCGTTGGCCGGCTGCTTCAGGCCCAGACGGTTGACCGCCTGCTGGAAGCGCTCGCGGTCTTCGGCGCGGTCGATGGCGTCCGGGCTGGTGCCGATGATCGGCACGCCCGCAGCTTCCAGCTCGCGCGCCAGCTTCAGCGGGGTCTGGCCGCCGTACTGCACGATCACGCCCTTCGGCTGTTCCAGCTCGACGATTTCCAGCACGTCTTCCAGGGTCAGCGGCTCGAAGTACAGGCGGTCGGAAGTGTCGTAGTCGGTGGAGACGGTTTCCGGGTTGCAGTTGACCATGATGGTCTCGTAACCGTCTTCGCGCAGCGCCAGCGCGGCGTGCACGCAGCAGTAGTCGAACTCGATGCCCTGGCCGATACGGTTTGGACCGCCGCCCAGCACCATGATCTTGTCGCGGGTCGACTGAGTCGGGTTGGCTTCGCACTCTTCTTCATAGGTGGAGTACATGTAGGCGGTGTCGGTGGCGAACTCGGCCGCGCAGGTGTCCACGCGCTTGTAGACCGGGTGCAGGTCGTGCTGGTGGCGCAGCTTGCGGATTTCCGCTTCGCGCACGCCGGCCAGCTTAGCCAGACGCGCATCGGCGAAGCCTTTGCGCTTCAGCGCACGCAGGAAGTCCGCGTTCAGCGCGTTGAGCCCGCTTCGCGCGCCACCTGCTCTTCCAGGCGCACCAGCTCTTCAATCTGCACCAGGAACCAGCGGTCGATGTTGGTCAGGTTGAACACGCCGTCGACGGACAGGCCGGCGCGGAAGGCATCGGCGATGTACCAGATGCGCTCTGCGCCGGCGTCTTTCAGCTCGCGGCGGATTTTGGTCAGCGCTTCCGGGTCGTCCAGGCTCACTTTCGGGTCGAAGCCGGTGGCGCCCACTTCCAGGCCGCGCAGCGCTTTCTGCAGCGACTCCTGGAAGGTGCGGCCGATGGCCATCACTTCGCCGACCGACTTCATCTGGGTGGTCAGGCGGTCGTTGGCGCCGGCGAACTTCTCGAAGTCGAAGCGCGGGATCTTGGTCACGACGTAGTCGATGGACGGCTCGAACGACGCCGGGGTGCGGCCGCCGGTGATGTCGTTCATCAGCTCGTCGAGGGTGTAGCCCACCGCCAGCTTGGCGGCGACCTTGGCGATCGGGAAGCCGGTGGCTTTCGAGGCCAGCGCCGAGGAGCGCGACACGCGCGGGTTCATTTCGATGACGATCAGGCGGCCGTTTTTCGGGTTCAGGCCGAGAACTGCACGTTGGAACCGCCGGTTTCCACGCCGATCTCACGCAGCACCGCCATCGAGGCGTTGCGCATGATCTGGTATTCCTTGTCGGTCAGGGTCTGGGCCGGCGCCACGGTGATCGAGTCACCGGTGTGGATGCCCATCGCGTCGAAGTTTTCGATGGAGCAGACGATGATGCAGTTGTCGTTCTTATCGCGCACCACTTCCATCTCGTACTCCTTCCAGCCGATCAGCGATTCATCGATCAGCAGCTCGTTGGTCGGCGACAGATCCAGACCGCGTTCGCAGATCTCTTCGAACTCTTCGCGGTTGTAGGCGATGCCGCCGCCGGTGCCGCCCATGGTGAAGGACGGACGGATGATGCACGGGAAGCCGACCTCAGCCGCTACCGCCAGCGCTTCTTCCATGGTGTGTGCGATACCGGAACGCGCGGTGTCCAGGCCGATTTTCTTCATCGCCACGTCGAAGCGGCGACGGTCTTCGGCTTTGTCGATCGCGTCGGCGGTGGCGCCGATCATGGTCGACGCCGAACTCGTCCAGCACGCCCTGACGCTCCAGCTCCAGCGCGCAGTTCAGCGCGGTCTGGCCGCCCATGGTCGGCAGCACCGCGTCCGGGCGCTCTTTCTCGATGATTTTGCGCACCACTTCCCAGTGGATCGGCTCGATGTAGGTCGCGTCGGCCATTTCCGGGTCGGTCATGATGGTCGCCGGGTTGGAGTTCACCAGGATGACGCGGTAACCCTCTTCACGCAGGGCTTTACACGCCTGCGCGCCGGAGTAGTCGAACTCGCAGGCCTGGCCGATGACGATCGGGCCAGCGCCGAGGATCAGGATGCTTTTTATGTCTGTACGTTTTGGCATTTTCTTCTTCGGCTCCTGATTATTTGGCGTTCTTACGGTATTGCTCGATCAGTTCGATGAAGTGATCGAACAGCGGCGCGGCATCGTGCGGGCCCGGGCTGGCTTCCGGGTGGCCCTGGAAGCTGAACGCCGGCTTGTCGGTGCGGTGAATGCCCTGCAGGGTGCCGTCGAACAGCGATTTGTGCGTCACGCGCAGGTTAGCCGGCAGGTTGAGGCTTCATCGACGGCAAAGCCGTGGTTCTGCGCGGTGATCATCACCGTGTTGTTATCGATATCTTTCACCGGGTGGTTGCCACCGTGGTGGCCGAACTTCATCTTCACGGTGTTCGCACCGCTCGCCAGCGCCAGCAGCTGATGGCCAAGGCAGATGCCGAACACCGGAATGTCGGTTTCCAGGAAGGACTTTGATGGCGGCGATGGCGTAATCGCACGGCGCCGGGTCGCCAGGGCCGTTGGACAGGAAAATACCGTCCGGATTCATCTTCAGCACGTCTTCGGCCGGCGTTTGTGCCGGCACCACCGTCAGGCGGCAGCCGCGGTCCACCAGCATGCGCAGGATGTTGCGCTTGGCGCCGAAGTCGTAGGCCACCACGTGGAACGGCAGCTCGCTCTCTTTTTTCGCTTCCGGCAGGTCGCCTTCCAGCGTCCAGCTACCCTGCGTCCAGCTGTAGGCTTCTGCGGTGGTCACTTCTTTCGCCAGGTCCATGCCGTTCAGGCCCGGGAAGGCTTTCGCTTTCTCCAGCGCCAGCGCCGCATCGAGGTTATCGCCCGCGATGATGCAGCCGTTCTGTGCACCCTTCTCGCGCAGCAGACGCGTTAACTTACGGGTATCGATATCGGCAATCGCCACGATGTTATGGCGCTTCAGGTAAGAAGAGAGGATCTTCGGTATTGCGGAAGTTGCTGGCAATCAGCGGCAGGTCGCGAATGACCAGGCCTTGCGCATGTACCTGAGAGGATTCTTCGTCAGCCGCATTGGTGCCGACATTGCCGATATGAGGATAAGTAAGAGTAACGATTTGGCGGGAATAGGAAGGATCAGTGAGGATTTCTTGATAACCGGTCATTGAAGTATTGAAAACGACTTCCCCAACCGCCGAACCCGTTGCCCCTATGGCCCGACCGTGAAACTGGGTTCCGTCTTCCAGAACCAATAGCGCTGACTTAATCAAAACACCCTCCAGAGAATATTCACTCACTTTATTTGCATATTAATTCATAACCATGTCATGAATCAATGCAAATGTGTTGCCAGCGGATTTTTGGCAAACGGCGGCATTCTGGAGATTTGGTGGGTAAAAGTCAACTTAAAACCGATATTTTGTTTAGTCTTTTGCGTATCTGACGAGGTGAGTGAAGCTTAAGCGACAAAAAGATCAGGTAAATCACTGCGGAAAACGCTTGCGCGCCGGGTTTAATGAAAAATGAGTCGGCACAGCATCAAAAAGTGGACCAAATGGTCAAAATTTACAAGTCATGTTGACATTAGATAAAAACGTGCAGATAGCAAGGTACATCAATAAATAACCACCAATCAAATAAATTTGAGCACATCACGATTGCCATTTAACAGATAAAATAAAAGGGCAATAAAATATTGCCCTATGCAATCAAAGGATTACGACTGCAATAACCACATCACGATGGGTAATAATGCTTACAAATTGTTGAGATCAAGCACATCTCGCATATCAAAAAGACCATTTTTCTTATCTTTAAGCCACAAAGCGGACCGAACGGCGCCATTGGCAAACGTCATTCGGCTGGAGGCTTTATGCGTAATCTCGACGCGTTCGCCAATATCGGCGAACATCGCGGTGTGTTCGCCGACGATGTCACCCGCGCGCACGGTGGCAAAGCCAATGGTGTCCGGCTCGCGCTCGCCGGTGTGGCCTTCGCGGGCATAGACCGCAGTCTTTTAAATCTTTATCAAGTGCATGAGCAATCGCTTCGCCCATCGCCAGCGCCGTGCCTGATGGCGCATCAACTTTGTAGCGGTGGTGCGCTTCGACAATCTCGATATCGGTGTAGTTGCCCATCACCTTCGCCGCCTTCTCCAGCAGCTTCAGCATGACGTTAACGCCCACGCTGAAGTTTGCGGCGAAGACAATCGCAATCTCTTTGGATGCATCCTGGATAGCCTGCTTGCCCGCATCGTCAAAACCGGTGGTGCCGATCACCATCCCCTTGCCGTGCTGACGGCAAAACGCCAGATGCGCGAGCGTCCCTTCCGGGCGGGTAAAATCGATGAACACATCGAAGTCCTCTTTAACCGCCTCCAGGCTGCATTGTACGGTGACGCCGGTCTTTCCCGCGCCCGCCAGCTCGCCGGCATCGGTCCCCAGAAGCGATGAACCGTCACGCTCCAGCGCCGCGCCAAGCGCTACGCCATCCATCTGAAGTGCCGCCTGAATCAGCTGACGGCCCATACGTCCACCCGCGCCCGCAATGGCGACACGGATCTGTGCATCATGCATAGTTATTCTCTTACGTTAAAATGATGTAAACCGTTTTCAGATTAACCAGCCTTGCGAAGCACTGCCAACTGAAAACACCGATAATTAGAATTTAACGTGAAACCGACTTAAATATCAGTAAAAGACATGATTTTGTCGTCACGATAAAGTAACGGGTAAAAAAAAGGCCAGCACAGGAGGTGCTGGCCTTTCATCAGAAAAGGGACTATTCGACTTCGCGGGCGTCGATGCGCAGCTCTTTCGGCACTTCGAACACGATGTTCTCTTCACGTCCTTCCAGCGGCACCGCTTCGCCGCCGCCCAGCTCCTGCAGACGGGAAATGACGTTCTGCACCAGAATATCCGGCGCGGATGCCCCGGCCGTCACGCCGACACAGGCCGCGTCTTTAACCCACGCTTCCTGAATATCCGTCGCATCATCAATCAGGAACGCCGCCTTCCCCATTCGCTGCGCCAGTTCGGCCAGACGGTTGGAGTTGGAGGAGTTTTTCGAGCCGACCACCAGCACCACGTCCGCCTCTTCAGCCAGCGCGCGCACCGCTTCCTGACGGTTGGTGGTGGCGTAGCAGATGTCATCCTTGCGCGGCCCGACGATTTTCGGGAAGCGCTGACGCAGGGCATCAATCACGTCCGAGGTATCGTCGACGGAGAGCGTCGTCTGGGTCATAAACGACAGGCGGGCTTCATTTTTCACGTTCAGCGTAAAGACATCTTCAGGCGACTCCACCAGGTACATGCCGCCTTCCGGGTTGCTGTACTGGCCCATGGTGCCTTCGACTTCCGGGTGCCCGGCATGGCCAATCAGGATCGACTCTTCACCACGCCGCGGCGGCTGGCGCGCGCCACTTCCATATGCACCTTGGTCACCAGCGGGCAGGTGGCATCGAAAAGCATGGTCAGGTCGCGCGCTTTTCGCTTCGTTGCGGACCGCCTGGGAGACGCCGTGCGCGGAGAAAATCAGGATCGCGCCGTCCGGCACTTCGCTGATCTGCTCGATAAAGATGGCGCCGCGCTCGCGCAGGCTGTCGACCACGTAGCGGTTGTGCACCACTTCGTGACGCACATAAATCGGCGCGCCGTAAATCTCCAGCGCGTTTTCAACAATGCTGATAGCGCGGTCTACACCGGCGCAGAAGCCGCGCGGGTTAGCCAACAGGATCTGCATTTCAGGCCTCCAGTGCCGGATCGATTTCCAGCACTTCAACATCAAAATGAACGGTACGCCCGGCAAGCGGATGGTTGAAGTCAACGGTAATCGAGTCGCCGTTGATTTCGCGGATCACGCCAGGCATTTCGCTGCCGTCCATAGCGGTAAAGAGCATAATCGCGCCGATTTCCGGTTCACCCGCGTCCATAAACTCGCGGCGCGAGAAATACTGGATCAGGTCCGGGCTTCGGCACGCCAAACGCGGCATCCGGCTCCAGCGAAAAGGCTTTTTTCTCGCCCTCTTTCAGGCCCAGAGAAGCTGCTGCTCAAGACCTTCAGACAGGGAGGTATCGCCAAGACGAAACAGGGCCGGTTTGCCGTTGTTGCGGGTGGATTCGGCCGTGGAGCCATCATCCAGCTTCAGCGTGAAGTGAACGAGAACCGCGCTGTTGCTCTGTACGGATTTAGACATGCAAATTGCTCGCTTGTTTTGGGTCACCTGTTGCCCGGTGGCGCTACGCTTACCGGGCCTAGGGGGGGCCACAATTTTGGGGGGGGGGGGGGGGGGGGCCCCCCGTTGCTCTTTGGCGCCGGGCGGTCAGGCAAGAAGCCTTCCAGCACGATTAACGCCGCACCGATGCAAATGGCGCTATCGGCGAGGTTAAAGGTCGCGAAGTGCCAGTCGCCGACGTAGAAGTCGATCATATCGACCACAAAGCCGTGCCACAGGGACGATCAAACAGGTTGCCCAGCGCGCCGCCAATGATCAGCGCGTAGGCGATGTTATTCAGCTTTTGCGTTGGCCTTCGAGCGGTACATCAGCACCGCCAGGATCACGCAGATACCGAGAGCGATACCCGCAAAGAACCAGCGCTGCCAGCCACCGCTGTCGGCCAGGAAACTGAACGCCGCGCCGTAGTTGCGCGCGTAGTGCAGGTTAAGCGACGGGAACAGCGGGACCGTCTCCCCCAGAGCAAAATTCTGGAGGATCAGGAACTTGCTGCCCAGATCGATAATCAGCACCACCACAACCAGCCACAGCCAGCGCAGTCCTGTTGAACAGAGAGTTTTACTCATCAGGCAAACTTACGTTTTTCGCCGTCACCGGCGACGTTGCTTACACAGCGTCCGCAGATGTCTGCGTGTTCCGCCACCTGGCCGACATCGGTGGTGTAATGCCAGCAGCGCGGGCATTTCTCACCGTCGGCTTTGCTCAGCGCGACTTTCAGTCCTTTGAGCAGTTCGCTCTGCTGAGCATCCGCTGAAGCGTCGGCATAATCCGCAACTTTCGCACCGGAGGTCAACAGGACAAATCGTAATTCATCGCCCAGCGCCGTCAGCTTCGCCGCCAGCTCCGGCTCGGCGTACAGCGTCACTGCCGCTTCCAGAGAGCCGCCGACTTTCTTGTCAGCACGCGCCTGCTCGATAACCTTGTTCACTTCGCCACGCACTTTCAGCAGCTCGTCCCAGAAGGCATCGTTCATCGCTTCGGTGCTGGAGAGATCGAACAGACCTTCGTACCACTCGCCGGTGAAGACATACTTCTCACGGTCGCCCGGCAGATAGCCCCAGATTTCATCCGCGGTGAAGGACATGATCGGCGCCATCCAGCGTACCAGCGCTTCTGCGATGTGGAACAGCGCGGTCTGGCAGCTGCGACGCGCCACGCTGTCCGCTTTCGCGGTGTACTGGCGGTCTTTGATGATGTCGAGGTAGAACGAGCCCATCTCGATGGAGCAGAAGCGCATCAGGCGCTGCACCACTTCGTGGAAGTCATAAGACTCATAGGCCTTCAGGATATCTTCCTGCGCCGCTTTCGCGCAGCCTACCGCCCAGCGGTCCAGCACGACCATCTCTTCCGGTTTCACCATGTCTTTTGCCGGATCGAACCCGTTCAGGTTCGCCAGCAGGAAGCGCGCGGTGTTACGGATACGACGATAGCTGTCGGCAGCACGCTTCAGGATCTCGTCAGACACCGCCATTTCGCCGGTGTAGTCAGTGGATGCCACCCACAGACGCAGAATGTCTGCGCCCAGCTTGTTCATCACATCCTGCGGAGAAACGGTGTTACCGATAGATTTGGACATCTTACGGCCCTGACCATCCACGGTGAAGCCGTGAGTCAGTACCTGACGGTAAGGCGCTTTGCCCTTCATGGCGGTGGAGATCATCAGAGATGACATGAACCAGCCGCGGTGTTGGTCAGACCCTTCCAGATACATATCGGCAGCGTGACCGGCAAACTCCGGACGCACGTCAACCACGGAGGAGTGGGTAGACCCGGAGTCGAACCACACGTCCAGGGTATCCGGCACTTTCTCGTAGTTATCCGCGTCAGCGCCCAGGATGTCGCGGCGCGTCGAGATCCCACCACGCCTGAATGCCGTCAACTTCGACGCGCTTCGCCACTTCTTCCATCAGCTCCAGGGTGTTCGGGTGCAGCTCCTGCGGTCTCTTTATGCACGAACAGCGACATCGGCACGCCCCAGGTACGCTGACGGGAGATACACCAGTCAGGACGGTTAGCCACCATGGATTCGATACGCGCCTGGCCCCAGTCCGGGATCCACTGCACGCCTTTGATCTCTTTCAGCGACTGCTCACGCAGGCCTTTCTGATCCATGCTGACGAACCACTGCGGGGTCGCACGGAAGATGATCGGCGTTTTGTGACGCCAGCAGCACGGATAGCTGTGCTGCATTTTTTCAACGTGCAGCAGCGCGCCGCTGGTGCGCAGCATGTCGACGATAATGTCGTTCGCTTTGAAGACGTTGATACCGTCCAGCGCCGGGTAGGTGCCAGGCAGGTAAGAACCGTCCGGGCCAACCGGGTTAGCGATTTCCAGACCGTACTTCAGGCTGATGCTGTAGTCGTCAGGACCGTGGCCACCGGCGGTATGCACCGCACCGGTACCCGCTTCCAGCGTCACGTGGTCGCCGAGGATCGCCGGAACGTCGAAGTCCAGGAACGGGTGTTTGAAGCGCATCAGCTCCAGGGCGTCACCTTTCACGGTGCCCAGCACGGTGTAGTCAGTGATATGCGCGCGCTTCAGCACGCTCTCAACCAGATCTTTCGCCAGGATAACCGCCTGACCGTCAATCTGCACCAGCGCGTATTCGAACTCACCGGACAGGGAGATCGCACGGTTGGCAGGCAGAGTCCACGGGGTGGTGGTCCAGATCACCAGAGAGATCGGGCCGTTTACCGAGGCGACGCCAAATTTGGCTTTTACCGCATCCTGATCCACCGCGTGGAAGGCCACGTCGATAGACGGAGAGGTTTTGTCGTAATACTCCACTTCCGCTTCTGCCAGCGCAGAACGGCAGTCCACGCACCAGTGCACCGGCTTAGCGCCTTTGTGCAGGTGGCCGTTACCGATGATTTTGCCCAGCGCACGGATAATGTTGGCTTCCGTTTTGAAGTCCATGGTCAGGTACGGGTGCGACCAGTCGCCCAGTACGCCCAGACGGATGAAGTCAGCACGCTGACCGTCAACCTGCGTGGCTGCGTATTCGCGGCACTTCGCACGGAACTCGGCGGCGGTGAACTTCTCACCCGGCTTGCCAAACTCTTGCTCCACTTTCAGCTCGATTGGCAGACCGTGGCAGTCCCAGCCAGGAACGTAAGGCGAGTCATATCCCGTGAGGCCTTTGGACTTCACGATAATGTCTTTCAGAATCTTGTTAACCGAGTGACCAATATGAATGCTGCCATTCGCATATGGAGGGCCATCATGCAGAATGAAGGTTTTTTTGCCTTTTTTGGCTGCACGAATGATGCCGTACAGGTCATCATCAGTCCAACGCGCCAGCATTCCCGGTTCGCGCTTGGCGAGATCGCCGCGCATCGGGAACCCTGTTTCCGGCAAATTCAGGGTTGATTTATAGTCACTCATCAGATTCTCGGTTCCGTATTTATCACGTAGGCAGTTAAGCCGGTGTTTAAAGCCCAAAAAACTCGCGGGCCGTCAATTCATCTCGCGCAATTTGCGCTTTGAGTTCATCCAGCGAACCAAATCGCTGCTCATTGCGTATTTTTTTACGCAGTATCACATCAATATGGCGACCATACAGGTCCATTACAACGTCCAGCAGGTGCACTTCTAGCTGTTGACGCACACCGGCGACGGTCGGACGCGTGCCAATATTGGCGACGCCGTAGAACGGCTTATCGCCCAGTCCTGCCACTTCTACCGCATAGACCCCTTTAACCGGGGAAACCTGACGACGCAGCGGTATATTCGCCGTCGGGAAACCTATCGTGCGGCCCAGCGCATCGCCATGGACCACGCGGCCAGAGATGGTGAACGGATGCCCCAGCAGGGTTTCTGCCGTATCCAGTTCGTCATCGGCCAGTGCCCGGCGTACCGCCGTGCTGCTGACGCGAACGCCGCCTTCACAGAAGGTCATCGCGCTGGTGACGTCAAAACCGTACTCCAGACCAGCCTTCTGTAATAGCAAGAAATCGCCCTGACGACCAGCGCCAAAGCGGAAATCATCGCCCACGGCGAGAAACTGCACGCCAAGACGCTTAACCAGCAGGTCGCTGACGAAATTTTGTGCTGTCAGCGCGGCAAAGCGGCGATCGAAACGTACGCACAATACGTAGTCCACGCCGGACTCCAGCCAGATAGCGCAACTTCTCGCGCAGGCGAGTAAGACGGGCGGGAGATTTATCGCCCGCGAACAGCTCCAGCGGCTGCGGTTCGAAAATCATCACCACCACCGGCAGGCCGCGGGCCTGCCCTTCTTTACGCAATCCCTGCAACAGCGCCTGATGACCACGATGCACGCCGTCGAAATTACCAATGGTCAGCACGCACCCGTGCGGGGCTCTGCTGAGATTATGTATGCCGCGTATCAGCTTCATGTCTGGCTCAAAACAGTGAAAATCGCCAAAGTATACCTTGTACAGCGGTTAAGGTTAACCGGCGATTGTTCGTGCAAAACAGAAAGCCGTAATGATTTCATCAGGCTGCCCGTTCGCTGCGCGAAGCTCTGGCCCCATGCACTGCGATTTTTATGCCGAAAAGCTGTATTCAGCGAACGACAAGCTGGTAGAATCCTGCGCCATCACTACGTAACGTAGCGTCGCCACATTAACGGCGCTTATTTGCACAAATCCATTGACAAAAGAAGGCAAAAAGGGCATATTCCTCGGCCTTTGAATTGTCCACATAGATCATATTTGGGAGTTGGACCTTGGCTAATATCAAATCAGCTAAGAAACGTGCCGTTCAGTCTGAGAAAGGCTCGCAAGCACAACGCAAGCCGTCGCTCTATGATGCGTACTTTCATCAAGAAAGTATACGCAGCTATCGAAGCTGGCGACAAAGCTGCTGCGCAGAACGCATTTAACGAAATGCAACCAATCGTGGATCGTCAGGCTGCTAAAGGTCTGATCCACAAAAACAAAGCAGCGCGTCATAAAGCAAACCTGACCGCGCAGATCAACAAACTGGCTTAATCGCCGCTTGTTGTTGCTTGTTTTAAAAGAACCCGCTTAACGCGGGTTTTTTTATGTCTTCAGATTGCCGGTGGCGTAAACAGCGCCGAGTAGTCACGGTTACAGATTCGCTGTACCGCGGGGTGCTGAATCATTCTTTCGGCAAATATGGCGTGATACTCCTCCATCACGTTATCCACTCTGCCTATCTCCGTAATCTTGTCATCCGAATAGAGATCGTGCGCGTAGAGCGTCGGCGCAACAAAGATGGCGTTGTGCGCTTCACCAAAGGCTTTCATCAGCGCCGCATCGTCGAACTCGCCGAGGATTTCCACCTTCAGCCCCTGGGAATTAAACCAGTTCAGCAGCTTGCGTCCGAGCATGGAACGCCTTCCCGGTACCAGCAGGCGGCGCTCTTCCAGGCACGCGGGGAACGGTTTTTCCGGCGGCGGGTTAATGCACCAGAAGCTGACACCGCATTCGCCAATCTTCACCGAGAACAGCCCTTCCTGCTGGGTGGAGTCAATCGGGCAGTCCGAGATAATCATGTCCAGCTTGTGCTGGCTTAGCTGTTCCAGCAGCATCTCGTGAGTGGATTCAAAGCAGCGAAGATGAATTTGTTCATCTTCAACCACCGCTGCGTCCAGCACGCCGCTCACCAGCCGTTTGGACAGCGCATCCGCCACGCCAACATCAAAGAGCAGGTTCGACTCTTTGCGATAGTTAACGATATCCAGCATCTCCTGGCTCAGGGTGAACATCTTGTCCGCGTAGCGGAAAACCAGTTCACCCAGTTCGCTGGGTTCAATCCCGCGCCCCTTACGCTTGAACAGCTTGCCCTGCAAACGCTCTTCCAGCGCCTTAATTTGCCCGGTGATGGTTTGCGGCGTCAGGTAGAGCGCCTCTGCTGCCCCGACCACCGATCCCTGTTTATAGACGTGCCAGAAGTAGTAAAGATGGTTGTAATTCAAATGAGACATCGCGTCTTCTCTCCCTGAGTGTGTATCAGGAGAAGGCTCGCCTCCTCCCGGTGTTCCGTTATGCCTGGACGGCCTGTCCGGACAATTTTACCTTCAGCAAGGTATAACCGATTACCGCGGCCAGTAATGACCCGATAAGAATGCCGAGTTTCGCCCAGACGATCAGCTCAGGCGCATGCGCGGCACCAAACGCCAGCGTCGAGATAAAGATCGACATCGTAAACCCGATACCACACAGCACGCCGACGGCCATAATCTGCTTAAACGTGGTGCCGTGCGGCAATGACGCCAGCTTCAGTTTCGTCGCCAGCCAGCAGAAGAGACTAATACCCAGCGGCTTACCGATAAACAGCCCGGCAATAATGCCCAGCGGCAGCACGGACGTTAGCCCGTCCAGCGTCACCCCGCCGAGGGAAACGCCCGCGTTGGCAAACGCAAACAGCGGCAGGATCATAAAGGCGACCCACGGGTGCAGAACATGCTCCAGCTGTTTGGCAGGCGACTTGCCGTCCTGTGGCTTCAGCGGCACGAAGAAGCCGACGATCACCCCAGCCAGCGTGGCATGCACGCCTGATTTCAGCACCGCCGTCCACAGCACCATCCCCACGAGGATGTAGATACCGATGCGGCGCACATTAAAGATGTTCAGCAGCGCCAGCACCGCAATCGCCCCGGCAGCCACGCTCAGGGACAGGATCGACAGATCGCTGGTGTAGAACAGCGCGATAATCACAATGGCGCCCAGGTCATCGATGATCGCCAGCGCCATCAGGAAGATTTTCAGGGCCACCGGCACGCGGCTTCCCAGCAAGGCCAGCACCCCGAGCGCAAAGGCGATATCCGTCGCGGCCGGGATCGCCCAGCCGTGACGTGCAACCGGATCCTGCCAGGTGAACGCCAGGAAGAGCAGCGCCGGCACCACCATCCCGCCGAGCGCAGCAATCACCGGGAACGCCGCACGCTGGCGGCTGGCAAGCGGCGCCGCGTACCAGCTCACGCTTAACCTCAAGCCCCACCAGCAGGAAGAACACCGCCATCAGCGCATCGTTGATCCACAGCAGCATGTTCTTGTTGATTTCCAGCGCCCCGAAGCGAATCTGTACCGGCTCCGCCAGCAGGTTTTGATAGCCCTGCGCGGTGGCGGCATTATTGGCCAGCACCATCGCCGCCACCGCCGCCAGAATCAGCACCATGCCGTTGCTGGCGTCACTTTCGATAAAGCTTTTCAGCAAGCTTCGAATACTACGGGGTTTGTTCACAACTCCTCCTGAGCAGAGACATTTGGTGGAGAAGTTTAGCCGCTGTAACACCTCGTTAAAAGCAGCTTATGTCTCGTTTATTGCTCGGGATTTTCGAGTGATTCGCCAGGCCAGGGGTATTGCAGCGGAGGGAGGGCTGAAAGCGGACGGACGCAATACGGCGCTGGGCGCTAAGTCAATAGCGCGCCGTCAGGCCTGGTGGTTGGTGCAGGTCAGCAGCGTCACGTCATCCGTACGCTGCTGTGGCAGCGCATTATCGCCGGCAATCTCATGCTGGGCGCAGTGAGGCTGATGCGGATGCAGACCGCCTGGCGGTGAGAAAGGCTCAGCCATCTGGGCACTTGCCAGCGCGGAAAACGCCACAAGCGCTGTTGAAAGTAACAACGGTAGAAGTCGCATAATTTTTTGTCTTTTCACTATAACGGTCCGGAATGGACCAGGCATGCAGGTGATGATCCAGCCTGAGAGGTGGCAAACAGTGTTTTCCACGGTCAGTCAGGTTTCAGTGAAGGATTTTACGCCACTCAGGCACAGGAATTTATAAAATCGTGCGGTTTATCACAGTTTACCGCACGATTTATGCATTATCCGACTTTAACCGGAATGTAAAAGGTGCCCTGCAGCAGATCCGGCGTGCTGTAGCGGAGATCGAGCTTAATCAGGTCCTTGCCCGGCCGCCGCGCCACGCCGAGCGCAGGCAGATGGTTGTAGTACACCTCTGCGGTGAACGCATTGATCTCTTCCGGCGCGCCGTGCCAGTCAATTTCTGCATACAGTCCGCTTTCACCAGTCCAGTTCTGTACATTGCCGGTCAGCACGTCGGCGTACTGGCTCTCCAGCGCCTGGAACAGACTGATATGCTGCTGATCGCTGGAGTTGACGCCCGGACTGAACTGAAAACCGAGCCAGCCACGCTGCACGTGCTGGCCGGCGAAGGCGATGAAATCACGCGTATGCTGCGCCACCACGTGATTGTGGTGGTCAATGTATTCGCCGAAGCGGCACTCCCACTCAATCACTTCTCCGCACAGCTTCAGCTCCGGCTTCTCTGCCAGGCGCGCACTCACCCACTGCCGCTGGGTGGAGATGCGGCTGTGGAAGTCTTTCATCTGCATCTCAGGAATGCGGCGATAAGCGCCTGGCGTCATGGCGAAGTGGCTTTTAAACACCCGGGTAAAGTTTTGCTGATTATCAAAGCCAAACCGCACGGCGATATCAATAAGCGGCATGCTGGTCAGGCGCAGCGCCATGGCAGCGAGCGTCAGACGACGTTTGCGCGTGTACGAGGCCAGCGTCTGGCCGGTCATCTCTTTGAACATGCGCTGCATGTGCCACTTGGAGTAACCGGATTTCAGGGTAATCAGATCGATGTTGAGTTCGTCGGTCAGATTGGCCTCGATCCAGTCCACCAGATCGTTGATGTACTGTTTTTTCAGATTCAGGCTGAGCATTTTTTTTAATTGAATGGGTTGGGAAAGGCGGTGCTTTTGCGTAATCCGTCACATAAATATAACAAAATCGTATGGATAACGTAAGGAAGAGTAAAGACAGCGAGACTGGAAAAGCATTAATTGCTTAGGTAACTAACCTTTTATCGTCTTAACGGCATCGCATCATTGAGCAGTGATTTGCCTGCGCATAGCGGTGCGCATTAATGCGCACCCTACGAAAATCGTGCCAGTACTCTGTCGGGGCGCCATGAATGGCGACCAAATGCTGGCCAATCTGATGGGCCGACACATGATCGGTGCGCATTAATGCGCACCCTGTGAAAATCGTGCATCACCTGTAGGGTCGCCATTAATGGCGACCGATAATGCCGGGCAGACGTGCCTGCCCTCATCAACCACTCAGTGCGAACGCATGCCCGCTGCCGTCATCATCATACGAAACAGTGATGCCACCACGCCCAGTGCCAGCACGCTTGCGCCGTAGATGATTACTAACCACAGCACGCGCTTCCACCAGGGGGCTTTCGTTTCAGTGGGGTTGTTCATATTGCTGACCTCGGTTTGCATCTCAGTGGTATCCTTCGTCGGCTTTGATTTTGCCGCGGAACACGTAGTAGCTCCAGGAGGTGTAGACCAGGATGACCGGAATGATCAGAACAGCGCGCCGACCAGCATAAAGCCCTGGCTCTGCGGCGGTGCCGCGGCCTCCCAGAGGGTGATGCGCCGGCGGAATAATGTTCGGCCAGAGGCTGATCCCCAGCCCGCTAAAGCCGAGGAAGATCAGCCCCAGCGTCAGCAGGAACGGCGAGTAGTGCGCCTCACGCTTGATGGCGCGCACGATGCCCCAGGCGGAACACAGCAGCACCAGCAGCGGCACCGGCAGGAACCAGAACAGGTTCGGCAGGCTGAACCAGCGGTGCGGCGATCTCGGCATCGGCCAGCGGCGTCCACAGGCTGACTAATGCCGACAATCACCCAGCAGCACCATCACCAGCGGGCGTCGCCAGCGCGGGCATGCTTGCGCTGCAGCGCGTGCCTTCGGTTTTCATCATCAGCCAGGTGCAGCCCAGCAGCGCGTAGGCCACCACCAGCCCCACGCCGCAGAACAGGGTGAACGGCGTCAGCCAGTCCAGCGCCGAGCCGGCAAAGCGTCGCGCCCTTTCACCGGAAAGCCGTTGATCACGGCGCCCACCGCCACGCCCTGGCTGAAGGTCGCCAGCAGGGAACCGCCGATGAACGCCTTGTCCCAGATGTGCTGCTTGGCCGGTGGCTTTGAAGCGGAACTCGAAGGCCACGCCGCGGAAAATCAGCCCGATCAGCATTGCGGTCAGCGGAATGGTCAGCGCATCGACAATCACCGCATAGGCCAGCGGGAAGGCGCCGAACAGCCGCCGCACCGCCCAGCACCAGCCAGGTTTCGTTGCCGTCCCAGACCGGCGCCACGCTGTTCACCATCACATCGCGCTCGTCCGCATCTTTCATGAACGGAAACAGCATGCCGATGCCCAGATCGAAGCCGTCCATCACGATGTACATCAGCGTGGCAAAGACGATGATGACAAACCAGATAACGGAAAGATCGGCCATACCCATTTATTTCCGCTCCTGCGGTTCGGTTCAGACTCTCATGGGCCGCAGAAAGCGGACGCGCAGGTGTTTTGCCCTGCCCCGGACCACCGTGGCGCACATCTTTACCCTCGCCGGTCAGCGGACCTTTCTTGATCAGGCGCATCATGTAAACGTAGCCCACGCCGAACACCGAGGAGTAGACGACGAAGAACGCCAGCAGGCTGATGCTCATCTGCAGGTCACCGTGCGCCGAGACCGCGTCGTTGGTGCGCAGCAGGCCGTAGACCACCCACGGCTGGCGGCCCACTTCGGTGGTGACCCAGCCGGCCAGAATCGCCATCAGCCCGGAAGGCCCCATCCACAGGGCAAACCACAGGAACGGGCGCGAGTGATACAGCCGCTTTTTGTAGCGCAGCCACAGTGCTCAGCACGCCGAGGGTGATCATCAGCATGCCCAGCCCGACCATGACGCGGAACGACCAGAAGACCACGATGGTCGAGTTCGGGCGGTCTTCTTTCGGGAAGTCTTTCAGCGCCGGGACCTGTTTGTCCAGGCTGTGCGTCAGGATCAGGCTGCCGAGCGCCGGGATCTCCAGCCCGTATTGGGTGCGCTCCTCGCTCCATATCCGGCAGGCCGAACAGCAGCAGCGGGGTGGCTTCGCCCGGCGGGTTTTCCCAGTGGCCTTCAATGGCGGCGATTTTCGCCGGCTGGTGCTCAAGCGTGTTCAGGCCGTGCATATCGCCCACCAGCGCCTGGATGGGCGCGACGATCAGCGCCATCCACATCGCCATCGAGAACATTTTGCGGATCGCGGGGGTATCGTTCCCGCGCAGCAGATGCCAGGCGGCGGAGGCGCCGACAAACAGGGCGCTGCTGAGGAACGCGGCGATCGACATATGCAGCAGGCGGTAGGGGAAGGAGGGGTTGAAGACCACCGCCAGCCAGTCCACCGGCACCACCCTGCCGTTCTCGATCATGTAGCCCTGCGGGGTCTGCATCCAGCTGTTGGAGGCGAGGATCCAGAAGGTCGAGATCAGCGTGCCGAGCGCCACCATGCAGGTGGCGAAGAAGTGCAGGCCCGGCCCGACGCGGTTCCAGCCGAACAGCATGACGCCGAGGAAGCCGGCTTCGAGGAAGAAGGCGGTCAGCACTTCATAGGTCAGCAGCGGGCCGGTAATGCTGCCCGCGAACTGGGAGAAGCCGCTCCAGTTGGTGCCAAACTGGTAGGCCATCACCAGCCCGGACACCACGCCCATGCCGAAGTTAACGGCAAAAATCTTCGACCAGAAGTGGTACAGAGATCGCGAGAGGTCTCGTTTTGGGTTTTCAGCCACAGGCCTTCCAGCACCGCCAGGTAGCTGGCGAGACCGATGGTGATGGCCGGGAAAATGATGTGGAAGGATACGGTAAAGGCGAACTGTATCCTGGCCAGGTGAAACGCATCCAATCCAAACATTGCTTACCTCTTTGCCACAAGATTGCACCGAATTTTTACTTATAATTAACAAGTTTGACGTACAAAATTATTATTTCGTGACGTCGGAAGAGATTCACGCCAATTGTAAGGCAAGCGGCGAGAACAAAAAGAAACAGTAGGAATGGCTAAAACTATAACAGTATTTTTTGATTTCGATCATTGTTTTCACCAGAAACTACTTGTTTAAAATCACTAAGTTAAGGTTAAAGCCCGTGATTTATTGTGACAATCTTGTTATTAAGCAGAGCGAGAAGAAAAGGCGTTAATCTGGTAACTGGCTAATTTAGCTGTTAATTACTGCGCAAGACAAAACGGCACAGGACCGCACCGTCACGTTACGCTGTAAAATTTCCTGCACAGTCGCCAGAAAGAAACTTTGTTAATTAAAAGATAATTTTTATAGACCAAAAAGAAATTAATTTGCTGCCTTTCGGTGACATTCTGTGAGCCATCGCGCATTAACCCGCTGGGGCATGGCATTTGCCAGCGGCGTCAGGCTGTGCTTTGTTAAAGCGGCACAGTCCGGTTAATCAGCGAAGGAGAGGTTATGACCCGTCTTACCGCCCAGGATTTTCCCCAGGAACTGCTTGAGCTTTATGACTACTATGCGCACGGTCGCATCAGCAAGCGCGAGTTTCTCTCGCTGGCCGCGAAGTTCACCATCGCCGGCATGACCGGAGCCACCCTGCTCAGCGCCATGAGCCCCAATTATGCGCTGGCAGAGCAGGTGTCGTTTACCGATCCTGATATCAGCGCCGAATACATTCACTACCCGTCGCCCCAGGGACATGGCGAGGTACGCGCTTATCGGGTGCGCCCGACTCACGCCAGCGGCAAGCTGGGTGCCGTGGTGGTGGTACACGAGAATCGCGGCCTGAATCCTTACATTGAAGACGTGGCGAGACGGGTCGCCAAAGCGGGCTATGTCGCGCTGGCGCCGGATGGCTTAAGCTCACAGGGCGGCTATCCGGGCAATGATGAAGAGGGCCGTGCGATGCAGGCCAAAGTCGACCCGACCAAACTGATGAACGATTTCTTCGCGGCGGTCGATTTCCTGATGCAACATCCCGAGGGGAACGGCAAGGTCGGCATCACCGGCTTCTGTTATGGCGGCGGCGTGGCAAATGCGGCGGCAGTGGCGTTTCCTGAGCTGGCCTGCGCCGTGCCGTTCTACGGCCGCCAGCCAAAAGCGGAAGATGTGGCGCGCATTCAGGCGCCGCTGCTGCTTCACTATGCCGCGCTGGATAAAGGCATCAACGAAGGCTGGCCAGCCTATGAAGCCGCCCTGCAAGCCAGCCGCAAAACCTATGAGGCGTATATTTATCCCGGCGTGAATCACGGCTTTCACAACGACTCAACGCCACGCTATGACAAAGCCGCCGCCGACCTGGCATGGGGTCGCACACTCGGCTGGTTTGAGAAATATTTGCACGCCTGAGCCTGGCGCGCCGCGACGGCACTCACGCTGTCTGCGGCGCTTTAATGATGCGGTGGACATTGCTTTCCAGCCAGTCGGCGAGGCCAATGACCTGCCCTTCCACCTCATGCCCCAGCGCCGTCAGCCGGTACTCCACGTGCGGCGGCACCACTTCATAGGCGATACGCTCAATGAAGCCATCCTCTTCCATGTAGCGCAGCGTCTGCGCCAGCATGCGTTCACTGATGCCACCAATCCGGCGGCGCAGTTCGCTGAAGCGCAGCGTCTCAGCGCGCAGCGCCAGTAACACCAGCACACTCCAGCGGCTGGTAATCCGTTTTAACACTTCACGTGACGGGCAGTTCACATTGAGTAATTCACCACGGGAAAATTTATCACTCAGGTTTTCAGCCATTTACATCACTCCGCTCAAACTAACAAATCTGTAAGTACTTACTAAAAGTTAGTTTATCCCGTAGGCTGTTTCCATACCAGTTCAACCTGAGGAAAAACACCATGATTGCGATTACCGGAGCCACTGGCCAACTGGGCCGTTTAGTGATTAATGCTTTGCTGAAGAAAGTACCGGCCAGCGAGATCATCGCGGTGGTACGTTCACCGGAAAAGGCGCAGGACCTGCAGGCGCTCGGCGTCGCGCTGCGTACCGCGGATTACAACCAGCCACAGACGCTACAGGGCGCCTTTGCCGGCGTGCAGAAAGTGCTGCTGATCTCCTCCAGCGAAGTGGGCCAGCGCGAGGCCCAGCACCGGGCGGTGATTGATGCCGCCAAAGCGGCAGGCGTGTCATTTATCGCGTACACCAGCCTGCTGCACGCGGATACTTCACCGCTGGGTCTCGGCGTGGAGCATCGCGCCACCGAAGCGCTGCTGCAGGCTTCAGGCATCCCTTACGCCCTGCTGCGTAACGGCTGGTACAGCGAAAACTACGCGGCCAGCATCGCACCGGCATTAGCGCACCATGCCTTTATCGGCGCGGCGGGCAGCGGGCGCATCGCGTCGGCGGCGCGCGAGGATTACGCTGCCGCGGCGGCAGAGGTGATCAGCCGTGACGATCAGGCCGGTAAAGTGTACGAACTGGCCGGCGATGACAGCTATACGCTGGCAGAATTCAGTGCGGAGATTGCACGCCAGTCCGGCGAACAGGTGGAGTATGTTAACCTGCCGCCTGCGGAATTCAGCGCGGCGCTGATCGGAGCCGGTTTACCCGCGCCGCTGGCCGAACTGCTGGCGGATTCCGACGCCGGTGCCGCTCAGGGTGCCCTGTTCGACGACAGCCACACGCTCAGCAAACTCATTGGCCGCCCGACCACACCGTTCGCCGCGGTAATTAAGGCCACGCTGGCAAAGTAAGGCGCTGATGGCGCCCTCACCTGCGGTGAAATCCGGGGTGAGGGCGACGAAAAGCCCTCTTTTCCCCGTCTCGTTTGCCATCAAATGATCAACCTCTTCCCGCTTTTTTGCCGTCATCACTGACGATTTTTTTATTTACAGATAAATCTGTTCATTTATTTAAAGCTTCATCTGAAACACTGCTTTCAATTCCTGAAATATAGGGCGTTGTATTCGCTGAAAAAAGCCTTAAAAAGCCGATCAATCGACAAGATTTATTACGTTCATAGATATTTCGCATTGTTGTCTCATCGGGTCAGAGATCTATAATTTGTCCTTTGAGCAACCAGGCAATTTCAGGAGGCCGCTATTAATACTAACCACCAGCAACGTCAAGCTTTCGGAGAACACGAAGCCCATGCTGATCTGGGGTATCAATACGATCCTCACGAGTTTATCCGCGAAGGTATGCAGGATTCGGAGCCGGAACCCGAGCTGATCGAAGGCCTGCCTGCGCCTGATGCGCTGACGCCTGCCGATCGCTATCTGGAGCTGTTTGAGCACGTGCAGACGTCACGTATTTTTGCCGACAGCAAAACGTTTCCGGACTGCGCGCCTAAATTCGATCCGCTGGATATTTTAATCCGCTATCGCCGCCGCAAACGCTCGGCGGAGTTCGACCTGGAAAAATTTGTCCACGAGCATTTTTATTTACCGCAGGTCAATGAGAGTTTTTATGTTTCCAATCCGGATAAAACCCTGACGGAACATATTGACGATCTGTGGCCAGTGTTAACCAAAATGCCGCAGCAGCATTTACCGCATTCGTCATTGCTGCCGCTGCCGAAGCCCTACGTGGTGCCCGGCGGGCGTTTTGGTGAAACGTATTACTGGGACTCCTACTTCAGCATGCTGGGACTGGCCGAAGCGGGCCGCGACGATCTGCTGCGTCATATGGCGGACAACTTCGCCTGGCTGATTGATAACTACGGTCACGTGCCGAATGGCAACCGTACCTATTACCTCAGCCGCTCGCAGCCGCCGGTGTTCGCGCTAATGGTCGAGCTGTTTGAAGAGGACGGCATTCGCGGCGCGAAGCGCTATCTTGACCAGCTGATGAAAGAGTATCAGTTCTGGATGGACGGAGCCGGCGAGCTGATGCCGCATCAGGCCTATCGTCACGTGGTACGCATGCCGGATGGTTCGCTGCTCAACCGCTACTGGGACGATCGCGACACGCCGCGTGATGAGTCGTGGATGGAAGATGTGGAAACTGCCAGCAAATCGCGTCGCCCGGCCAGCGAGGTCTATCGCGATCTGCGCGCCGGTGCCGCTTCCGGCTGGGATTACTCTTCGCGCTGGTTGCGCGATCCGCAGCGTCTGGCCAGCATTCGCACCACCCAGTTTATTCCGGTGGATCTGAATGCGTTTCTCTACAAGCTGGAGCTGATGATCTCGACGCTGGCGCACGCGAAGGGCGAAGAACTCACCGGCCTGGCGTGGCAGAAGAAAGCGGATGCGCGCAAGCAGGCGATTCATCGCTATCTGTGGGACAACACCGCAGGCGTGTACCGCGACTACGACTGGCGACGTGAACGCTTTGGTGCCTTTACCGCAGCGGCGGTGGTACCGCTGTTCCTGGGGCTGGCTTCACCGGAACAGGCGCATCTGCAGGCGGTGGCGCTGCGCCAGCTGCTGCTGACGCAGGGCGGGCTGGTGACCTCCATGGTGGAGAGCGGCGAGCAGTGGGATAAACCCAACGGCTGGGCACCACTGCAGTGGATGGCGGTGGTCGGACTGAATAACTACGGTGAAGAGACGCTGGCAACCGAGATTGCGGTTAACTGGCTGACCACGGTGAAGAATTTCTATTCGCTGCACCATAAGCTGGTAGAGAAGTACGATATCAGCGGCGATCGCGCCCGCCCGGGCGGCGGCGGTGAGTATCCGCTGCAGGACGGCTTCGGCTGGACCAACGGCGTCACCCGTCGCCTGCTGGCGATGTACGGGCATTTGCTGGCGGACTGATAACGCGGTTGGGTGTGGTAGCAGGCGGGATACTGCGGCCTGATGCCCTCACCCTGGCCCTCTCCCACCGGGAGAGGGAAACGCTGCCATATGCAGGACTGAGACAGCCCAGGTTAATTCAAGAGCCAATCCCCCGCTCGATCGGCCCCCTCTCCCACCGGGAGAGGGAAACGCTGCCACATGTAACGAAAGAATCCACTGCTCGCTCGAACGGTCCCCTCTCCCGCGGGCGGGAGAGGGTTAGGGTGAGGGGAAAAATGCACTCCCCCTCAATTCCCCTGCAAAAACGCCAGCAGATCCGCATTCAGCTGGTCCTGATGCGTCACCGCGAAACCGTGCGGGCCGTTCTCATACACTTTCAGCTGTGAACCCGCAATCATCTCGTGCACCAGCTTGCCGGTGGCTTCAAACGGCACCACCTGGTCGTTACTGCCGTGGATCACCAGCGTCGGCACATCCACTTTGGCAATATCCGCACGGAAATCCGTCTCAGAGAACGCGGTCACGCAATCCAGTGTACCTTTCAGCGACGCCAGCAGCGCAATGTTCAGCGTCTGCGTCAGCACCCCATCGGAAACCGTCTGGCCCGCGTTGGTGCCGTAAAACGGCGTGGCGAACTCTTTGATAAACTGCGCACGATCCTTCAGCAAACCCGCTTTGATCCCGTCAAACACCGCTGATTCCACCCCTTCCGGGTGATCGTCGGTTTTACCAAAGATCGGGGTGACGGCGCCCAGCAGCACCAGTCCTTTCACTTTCGCGGTACCATAACGACCGATGTAACGCGACACATCCCCGCCGCCCATTGAGAAGCCCACCAGCGTCACCTCATCCAGCTGCAGATGCTCGATCAAGCCGTGAATATCGTCGGCAAAAGTGTCGTAATCGTAGCCTTCCCACGGCTGATCGGAGCGACCAAAGCCGCGGCGGTCAAAGGCGATGACGCGATAGCCGCGCTCGGCGAGGAAGTTCAGCTGGCTGTCCCACATGTCGCCATCCAGCGGCCAGCCGTGGCTGAACAGCACCGGCTGCCCCTTGCCCCAGTCTTTGAAGTACAGGTTTACGCCGTCTTTAGTCTTAAATGTGCTCATGTTTTTTCTCCGTTAGTCAGTGATGTTGTGTCTGGCAATCAAACTAGCGTGGGATGGTGGAAAAACCTAAAGCAGAGATTTTGACAACTTGTGCAAAGATTTTTGCTAAGCCCTGCCGTCAAAAATCCTTGTACAAGTTGGCCGATTTTTTCCGCTATCTCCTGACGGGCGAGCTTCGTATCGTGCTCTCATCGCACACTGACAGGAACAGCCTGATGAACCAGCCAAATCCACAAACAGCGCGCAGCGGCGCGTTTTCCCCTTTCGCCTACGGGCTTTTCGCCGTGATCTGGACCGCTTCGGTGCTCGGCAATACCGGTAGCTTTATCCGTGACGTCGCCAGCGCCTGGCTGATTACCGGACTGTCGGATAACCCAACCGCCGTCGCGCTGATGCAAACCGCCGCCACGCTGCCGGTATTTCTGCTGGCGCTGCCGGCCGGCGTGCTGTCAGATATTGTTGACCGCCGCCGCCTGCTGATTGTGGTGCAGCTGCTGATGGCCAGCGTCAGCGGCACGCTACTGCTGCTGTCGCACAACCACTGGCTCACCGTTGAATGGCTGATCGGCCTGACCTTTGTCGGCGGCGTCGGCGCGGCGCTGTTCGGTCCGGCATGGCAGGCCATCGTGCCGGAGCTGGTACCCCGCCATGAGCTGAAAAATGCCGTCGCGCTCAACTCGCTGGGCATCAATATCGCCCGGGCGATCGGACCGGCTACCGGCGGCCTGCTGCTGGCAAGTTTAGGTGCTATGGCCGCTTACGGTGCCGATGTCGCCAGTTATTTTTTCGTCATCGCCGCGCTGCTGTGGTGGAAACGCCCGGCGAAAGCCGCTACCGCGCTGAATGAGCACTTCTTTGGCGCTTTCCGCGCCGGGCTGCGCTATGTGAAAGCCAGCCGCGAACTGCACCGCGTACTGTTGCGCGCCGCGCTGTATTTTGCCTTCGCCAGTGCCATCTGGGCACTGCTGCCGCTGGTGGCGCGCACCATGCTGCACGGCACCGCGGGCTTTTATGGCTTGCTGCTCGGGGCCGTCGGTGCCGGTGCCATTGCCGGCGCGCTGCTGCTGCCGCGCCTGCGTGCCCGGCTGAGCCATGATGGACTGATGCTGCTCTCCGCCGTGCTCAGCGCGCTGGTCATGGTGGCGCTGGCGCTCAATCCGCCGCAGTGGCTGGCGCTGCTGCTGATGCTGGTACTGGGCACCGGCTGGATCATCGCGCTGACGACCCTCAACGGCGTGGCGCAGGCGGTGCTGCCCGACTGGGTGCGCGGTCGCGGGCTGGCGGTCTATCTGATGGTGTTCAACGGCACGCTGGCGGGTGGCAGTCTGGCCTGGGGGCTGATCGCCCAGCACATGGGTCTGGCGCCAACGCTGATGCTGGCCGGCGCGGCGCTGCTCATCACGGCGCTGCTGGCAAAACGGCTGACACTGCCGGCGGGCGAAGCGGATCTGCAGCCGGCGCAGCACTGGGCTGAACCAGTGGTGAGCGATGCGGTGGATATCCGCCGTGGCGCCGTACTGATCCAGATTCGCTACCGTGTTCCCCAGGCCGATCGCGCCGCTTTCCAGCACGCCATGCACAAACTGGCGCAGGCGCGACGCCGTGACGGTGCCTATGCGTGGGGATTAATGGAGCAGACCGACGATGCCGGGGCACTGCTGGAGTGGTTTATGGTGGAGTCATGGCAGGAGCATTTGCGTCAGCACCAGCGCGTCTCGCGCGCCGATGCTGAGTTACAGCAGGCGGTACTGCAGTTCCATCAGGGTGATGAACCCCCGCAGGTCAGCCATCATATTGCGCTGTGATCAGGCTGGCGCGTAGATGTCACTCAGGCCGGGCAGCGTCGGCAGGCGCTCGCGCCACCAGATAGCCGCGTTGCCACAGGCGCTCTCATTCCACGCCAGATAGGCGATATCGCGCCGGCACTCGCTGTCCAGCTGGCGCGCCACCAGTGCACCGCTCGCCAGGTGCGGGCGCGCCAGGTAAAGCGGCAGATAACCACAGCCGAGCCCGGCGAGATGCGCCTGCAGTTTGGCCGGGAAATCATGCACGCTCAGCGTCTTCTGCTCATCCAGCACGCGTAAATCCATCCCGGCACCGTGGCGGGATGAATCATGCACCGTGACCGCGCGATACTGGCGAATCTGTTCGCGCAGCAGCGGTTCGGGCTCCGCCGCCAGCGGATGGTCAGGAGCGACAGCGAATACATACTCCAGCCAGCCCAGCGGCTGGCAGACAATCTCTTTGCGCGTGGCGGGTTCCTGAACCGCGCCAAAGACAATGTCCGCTTCGCCATAGTGCAGCGCTTCCCAGCAGCCAGCCAGTACGTCCTGACGGAACTGCAGCTGGGTGTGCGGGTGCTGCTGATAAAATTCGTCAATCAGCGGCGTGAGGATGCTGAACGGCAGCGAAGCATCCACGCTGATGGTCAGCAGACTCTCCCAGCCGCTCTCTACGTAGCGCGCCTGCTGCTCCAGCTCGTTCACCGCACGCAGCAGCGTCCGCCCTTTTTCCAGCATCAGACGGCCGGTCGGCGTGAACGTGGCGCGATGGCCGGAGCGATCGAGCAGCGTGATTTTTAAATCGCTCTCCATCTTCTGCACGGTATAGCTCAACGCCGACGCGGTTTTGAACAGTCGCGCGGCCGCAGCGGCAAAGGTGCCATGACGATCGAGCGCATCCAGAATCAGCAGCGCCTCCAGATTTAAACGCATTCCCTACCCTCCGTAAAAAAAAGTTGAACGACAACGTAAAAACAATCCGTTATCAATAACTGCTGTCATTTCGTATTTTTTTCCTCATCGGCGCAAGCATTTTTAACCGCGCATTAACACGGTGGCTGAGGGCCGCTACGCTTAATTTAACGGAGAGAACAGAATGACGACCGCATCCCTGATTTTTACCAACGGTAAGTTTCACACCGTCGATCGCGCAAACCCGCTGGCCACCGCCGTAGCCATCAAAGACGGCAAGTTTCTCGCCGTAGGTAGCGAAGCGGACGTCATGCGCTTTGCCGGCAGCGACACGCAAATCATCGACGCCAAAGGGCATACCGGCATTCCCGGCCTGAACGATTCCCACCTGCATCTGATTCGCGGTGGCCTCAACTACAACCTTGAACTGCGCTGGGAAGGCGTGCCGTCGCTGGCCGATGCGCTGCGTATGCTGCGCGAACAGGCCCTGCGTACGCCGTCACCGCAGTGGGTGCGCGTGGTCGGGGGCTGGAGCGAGTTCCAGTTTGCTGAGCGCCGCATGCCGACGCTGGACGAAATCAACGCCGCCGCGCCCGATACACCGGTCTTCATTCTGCATCTGTATGACCGCGCGCTGCTCAATCGCGCCGCGCTGAAAGTAGTAGGCTACACCAAAGAGACCCCCAACCCGCCGGGCGGCGAAATCCAGCGCGACAGCAATGGCAATCCGACCGGCATGCTGATCGCCCGTCCTAACGCCATGCTGCTGTACGCCACGCTGGCGAAAGGGCCCAAACTGCCGCTGGAACAGCAGGTTAACTCGACGCGTCAGTTTATGCGCGAGCTGAACCGCCTCGGTCTGACCAGCGCCATCGACGCCGGCGGCGGCTTCCAGAATTACCCGGACGATTACGACGTGATCGCCGAACTGCACGCGAAAAAGCAGCTGACGGTACGCATCGCCTATAACCTGTTCACCCAGCGTCCCGGCCACGAGCTGGAAGACTTTGAGAAGTGGACCGATATGCTGAAGCCGGGCCAGGGCACCAATTTCCTGCGCCACAACGGTGCCGGTGAAATGCTGGTGTTCTCGGCGGCGGACTTCGAAGATTTCCTCGAACCGCGCCCGGATCTGGCACCCGGCATGGAAGATGAGCTGGATCGCGTGGTGCGCCACCTGGTGGAGCATCGCTGGCCATTCCGCCTGCACGCCACCTATAACGAATCGATCAGCCGCATGCTGGATGTGTTTGAGAAGGTGAACCGCGACATTCCGTTCAATGGCCTGCACTGGTTCTTTGACCATGCGGAAACCATCACTGAAGCCAATATTGAGCGGGTAAAAGCGCTCGGCGGCGGCCTGGCGGTGCAGCATCGCATGGCTTTCCAGGGAGAATACTTTGTCGATCGCTACGGTAAAGAGGCCGCGAAGCAGACGCCGCCGGTGGCGCGCATGCTGGAGGCCGGCGTGCCGGTCGGCCTCGGTACCGATGCCACCCGCGTTGCCAGCTATAACCCGTGGACCGCACTGTACTGGCTGGTTTCAGGCCGTACCGTCGGTGGGATGCAGCTGTACGATGACAATGCACGCATCGACCGTGAAACCGCGCTGATGCTGTGGACCAAAGGCAGTGCCTGGTTCTCCAGCGAGCAGAGCGCCAAAGGTGAGATCAAAGTCGGCCAGCTGGCGGATCTGGTGCTGCTGTCGAAAGATTTCTTCAGCGTGCCGGAAGAGGAGATCAAAGGCATTGAATCAGTGCTGACGCTGGTGGATGGCAACGTGGTGTATGCCGCCGGCAGCTTCACGCCGCTGGCACCGCCGCCGGTGCCGGTGTTGCCGGAGTGGTCGCCGGTAGTTACCGTGCCTGGTCACTACCGCAGCGCCCCGCCGCAGACCAGCGGCCACGCCGCGCGGATGCCGCAGGTACACCAGTGCAGCGGCCCTTGTGGCGTGCACAGCCACGCCCATGATGTCGCGCGCCAGTCATCGGTGCCGGTGTCAGACAATAACGCGTTCTGGGGTGCGCTGGGCTGTTCCTGTTTTGCGTTTTAAGTGATCAAGGGGTGCGGGCGCTGGCCCTCACCCCACCGATATATTGCCTGCCAGGCCAAAGCCCTGCTTACCGTTCTTCTTAATCTGGTACATCGCGCCATCTGCCCGGGTCAGCGCGTCGTCGAAGCTGTCGCGCCGGTGTACCGGGGCGATACCGATCGAAGCACCAATCCGCGCATGACCATTGTCGATATCAAACGGCGTCAGTGCCGCATCCAGCACCGCCTGCGCCAGAATGCGCACCTTGGGGTAATCAATCAAAAACGGCAGCAGCAGCACGAACTCATCGCCGCCAAGCCGCCCGACGATGGCCTCTGACGGCAGCAAATCGCGGATGCGCTGGCTGAGCTGAATCAGCACCTCGTCACCGCTGCGATGGCCGAGCGTGTCATTGACGTGCTTGAAGTTGTCGAGGTCGATAAATGCCACGCACAGCGGCCCGGCGCGTTGCAGCTGACTAAAATGCGCCTGCAGCGCGTGGCGGTTGGGCAACGCGGTTAACGGGTCGTGATGCGCCAGCAGGGAGAGCTGGGCTTCGTAATTCTTCTCTTTGGTCATGTCGATATGGGTGCCGGTCACTTTGAGCGGATTACCCTGCTCGTCCCACTCGCTGACGCGTCCGCGATCCAGCACCCAGGTGATTTTGCCGTTCTTGCCGATCATACGGTGCAGCGCCTCGTAATAGGGCGCGCGTCCTTCAATATGATCGTAAAAGGCGCGCAGCACCTCATCGGCATCTTCCGGATGCAGGCACTCGCGCCAGGCATCAAAGCGCGCTTTGGTCTCTTTCGCCTGAAAGCCGAGCATCGCGCCCCAGCGCCGGTTAAAAATCACCAGCTTGCCGCTGGGAATATCCAGCTGCCACAGGCACAAGCCGGTGCCGTCCAGCGCCGCGTTCAGCTTATTACGCGCGTCGTGCGCCAGGCGCTTAAGGCGCGCATTGTGCTTTTTCAGGTTCTGAATCTGCTGGCGCAGCGCTTCTTCGGACATGGTTGATCGCTGGAGAGAAAATAAGGGCTATTTTGCCTGCACGATAGATTCTGTAAATAAAACAAATGAAAAGGCGATTAGCGTCGGAAAATTGCGCCGGGTTCAGCAGGAATGGCGAAGCAACGCGGTAATTTCAGCAAACAAAACTTACACTTACTAAAAATAGCAGCGCGCTTCGCTTCGGCGCGCTGGCGAAACCTGGCTTTCACCAGGAATTTTCCCTCCTGTTTTTAAGAAATTTCTTAAGCGCGATTTAAGTCCACTTGTATTAAGTCGCTGTTGAAGGATGCCTGACGCGCAACGTGCTGTCAGAGAAGAAGCGCCGTCATGGTGGCGGCGCGCGCAACCGGTCCAGCGAGTGAAACCATCCGTGAGTAAACGCATCCTCAGCCTCCTTCTGTTACTGGGCTTTTGTCTGTCTGCCTGGGGTGCAACCACGTTAAATTTCTCGCCGCGCTATGGTCTGGTAGCACCGGAAGTCACGCTGTCGCCGCAGAGCCAGCAGTGGCTGAAACAGCACTCTGTACTGCGCGTCGGCGTGTGGAACAACCCGCTGCCGCCCTATTCCGTGTCGTTTGAAGCCAACACCTACGAAGGACTTTCGGCCGATTATCTGGCCATCGTGGCGAAGGCGTTAAATCTGCCGGTGAAAATCAAGGTGTATAAAACCCGGCTGGAGCTGGTGGATGCGCTCAACGACGGTGAAGTCGATCTGATTCCTTACTACACGCTGGCCGCCAATCAGGATACGCAGCTGGCGCTGAGCCTGCCGTATTCACTGGCGCGCAGCGTATTAATCAGCAAACGTAACGCGACCTTCGACAGTGAGCTGAAAAATAGCCACTATCGTCTGCTCTATTATGGTGATGCGGAACTCAAAGCGCTGCTGCACAAGCGCTATCCGCGCGCCACGCTGGCCCCGGCCGCGCCGCCGCTGTGGGCCTACACCGACACCGCGTTTAGCGAAAACACCCTGTTCTGGAGCAACAGCGCCACTCAGCGCTTTCTTTCGCATCGCGGCCTGCAGAATGTGATTGAAGCGCACAGCACGCCGTACACCAACGATGTCGACGCGCGCTTTGCCAGCAACAGTGCCAATCTGCCGCTGATCGCAGCCATCGATGAAATCCTGAAAAACATTCCGCTGCGCAACGCGGTACAAATCGCGGAAGCCTGGAGCCTGGATTATCAGTCGGTGGTTAAGAACCATCCGCTGGACCTCAGCGACAAAGAGGCCGCGTGGCTGGCAGAACACCGCGAGATCACCGTTAACTACGATCCTTCGCATACGCCGTTTACCTTTATTGATAACCGCCAGCGCGTGGTCGGCCTGAGCGTGGACCTGCTGAAAATGATTTCCCAGCGCACCGGCATTCGCTTTCGCTACAACCCGATTCAGGGGTTGAGCAACATGCGCGATACGCTCAACCGCCAGCGCGATGCGATTATCGCCGTCAGCGACGCCACCGCGCAGCAGGACGACAAAATCCGCTACACCCGCTCCTACATCTACTCGTCGTGGGTAGTGGTAACCCGCAAAGACAGCCCGTGGAAAAGCTTTGATGAGATGGCGGGCAAGCGCGTCGGTATCTATGAGCGCGCCTACTATCGTTACGATTTACGTGAGCGCTGGCCGGGCATCAACTTTGTCGAAAATGGCGTGTCGATCGATTCGCTCGGTCAGCTACTCGATAAGCAGCTGGATGGCTTTATCGTGCCGTACGAGTCGTCGCTGTTTCTGCTCAACAATCACTTTAATGACAGCTTTAAGGTCGCGTTTGTCGCGCCGCTGCCGATGTTCCGCATGGCGATGGCGGTCAATGGTCAGGATCAGGTGCTGCTGTCGATCCTTAACAAAGCGCTGTCCGATATTCCGCAGCCGACCATGCAGTCGCTGATGGAGCGCTGGATCAAATACACGCCGCCCGCCACCAGCACCTCGTGGCAAAGCTATCGCAGCTATATATTGCGCATCGTCGCCGTGGCCGGGCTGGGCCTGCTGTTTTTCCTGTGGCGTAACCATCTGCTGAAAGCCTCGCTGGCCAAACAGCGCGAGCACGAGCGTGAAATCAGCGAGCAGCTGGCGCATATCGAAGCGCTGATGGCCGACCTGCGCAAAGCCAACGAAGTCGCGGTGCGCGCCAGCGAAGCGAAAAGCACTTTCCTGTCGCACATGAGTCATGAAATCCGCACGCCGCTGGCGGCGCTGATTGGCCTGCTGGAAATTGAGCATCTCGGCCAGAGTAATGAACAGCAGCGGCAGAAAAACATTGATGTCGCCTGGGAGTCGTCGCGTTCGCTGCTGTCGCTGGTGGGCGATATTCTCGACCTGGCAAAAATCGAATCCGGGCATTTCAGCGTGCAGCTGCAGCCGATGTCGCTCAGTGAAGTGGTGCGTGATTGCGAAGCGCTGTTCCGCCAGGTGGCGCTCAACAAGGGGCTGGCGCTGAATATCGTGCTGGAGCTGGAGCAGGACCAGGTGCTGTTTGACCCGGTGGCGCTGAAGCAAATTCTCTCCAATCTGGTGAGCAACGCCATCAAGTTTACTTCGCACGGCGAAGTCGAAGTGGCGCTGTATCAGGCAGATAGCGCGCGGCCGGAGTATGTGCTGGAGGTGAGCGACAGCGGGGTTGGCCTGACGGCAGAGCAGCAGCAGGCGATCTTCGAGCCGTTCATTCAGGTCGATCAGGGCAGCAACCGCGCCAGCGGCACCGGGTTAGGCCTGAATATCTGCCGCCGGCTGGCGGTGATGCTCGGCACCGAGCTGCACGTCGAGAGTGAACCGGGTGACGGCAGCGTGTTTATGCTGCGCTTCCGCGCGGAAGCGGCGAGCATTGAACATGAGCAGCCCGCCCTGCCACAGCCGGTGGAGCCCGCTAAACAGGCTGCACTGCGCATTCTGATTGTCGATGACAACGCCACCAACCGTTTGCTGCTGGCCCAGCAGCTGCGCTACGCCGGGCACCATGTGCTGGTGGCGGACGGCGGTGCAGCGGCACTGGCGCTGTGGCGCGAAAATCAGCCGGACCGCGTGATTACCGACTGCAACATGCCGGAGATGGACGGCTTCGAATTCATCCGCCAGCTGCGCGCCGAAGAGAAGCGCCTGGTGCGACGCGCGGTGCCGGTTTACGGCCTGACGGCGATGGCGGAGGAGCGCGTGGCGCAGCTGGCGCAGGACGCCGGCATGAACGGTTGTCTGTTTAAACCGCTGGAGCGCGCGCAGCTGCTGCAGGTGATCACCGGCGCACCGATGAACCCGACGCGCGACGATACCCTGCTGACGCTGGAGAATCTGGCGGCAAACAACCCGCAGGCGTGGCGCGACCTGGTGACCACCGCGCGCCAGCAGAACAGTTACGATCTCGCCCAGCTGACGCAGGCGGTGGCTGCGAACAATTTTGCTTCGGCGCGTCACGCCGCGCATCAGCTACTCGGCAGTGCCCGAATGCTGCGCGCCGACGCGCTGCAACATCGCTGCCGCGCCGCCGAACAGGCGGCGGAGCATGAAGATGGTGCGCTATTACAACAGCTGCTGCCGGAGGTCGCCGGGGCGGTGGCCGAGCTGGACGCGCTGTTCCTGCGTGCCCTGGAAACACCTATTCCTGAAGAGGTGATGTAATGAAAGAGAGCGCAATCTGGCAGATTGCCGTGCTGGACGATCATCCGCTGATTTGTAAAGCCATGCAGTACCGCTTAGCGCAGGAGCCGCAGCTCGATCTGGCCGGGGCTTTTGCCCAGCGCCAGCAGTTGATGAATTTCCTGCAGCGCCACCCGCTCGATATCCTGGTGCTGGATTACATGCTGGGTGAAGACCAGCTCGACGGGCTGCAAATGGTGAAACAGCTGCGCCTGCACTACCCGCAGCTGAAGATTCTGGTGTCGTCCGCGGTGGAGAAACCGGCGATTGTCCAGCTGTTGCTGAAAGCCGGCGTGCAGGGATTTGTCGGTAAAAGCCACGATCAGGAGGTGCTGATCGATGCCATCCATCAAATCTGTCGCGGCAAGCGCTTCCTGACGCCGGACATGATGCTGGAGCTGGATAAATTCCAGGAGAGCGATCGCGAGATGCACGACTACCTGACGCCGCGCCAGGCGGGCGACGACATCTCGCTGCTGCTGCGCGAGCTGAGCCCGCGCGAAATCGAGGTAATTCGCTGTTATCTCGACGGGTTGAGCATTACGCAGATCGCCGGTAAATACGCGCGCAGCCGCAAAACCATCAGCGGTCAGAAGCAGACCGCGCTGCGCAAACTGGGGCTGCGCTCGGATCTCGAACTGTTTAAGTACAAGCAATATTTCACCGAGCTGGTGACCACCCAGTAAGCGACTGCGCTGCGGATAAAACTGGTTCTGTGACGCGGATCAAGGCTTAATCGCCGCACAATGCTGCCCTCATGAATTCTAGTATGGTAGTTTAGCCGTTATCATACAGACACGATGACGGTGGATGACATAATGCAGCTGACAATGCGGTGGTTTGGGCCGAAGGAAGACAAGGTTTCGCTGGAATATATTCGCCAGGTGCCGGGCGTACGCGGCGTGGTGGGCGCACTCTACGATGTGCCGGTGGGCGAAACCTGGCCGCAGGAGAAGATCCAGGCGCTGGTCGATCAGGTGCACGCAGCCGGACTGACAGTTGAAGTGATTGAGAGTGTTAATATTCACGACGACATCAAGATCGGCCTGCCGAGCCGCGATCGCTACATCGCCAACTATCAGCAAACCATCCGCAACCTGGCGGCCGCCGGGGTAAAAGTGATCTGCTACAACTTCATGCCGGTGTTCGACTGGATGAAGACGGATATGCATTACGTGCTGCCGGATGGCTCCATCACCATGGCCTTCGAGAAGCAGGGCATTGATAAAAGCCTCGACGAGGTGGTGGAAGAGGTGCTGGGCAGCGCCAACGGCTTCGCGCTGCCGGGCTGGGAGCCGGAACGGCTGGCAAAAGTTCAGGAGCTGTTTGCCAAATATCAGGACGTTGATGACGCGAAGCTGCGTGAAAACCTCGCCTATTTCCTCAAAGCGGTGATCCCGGTGTGCGAAGAGGTGGGCGTGAAGATGGCGATCCACCCGGACGATCCGCCGTATTCGATCTTCGGTCTGCCGCGCGTGGTGAAGAACCGCGACGATCTCGACTGGATCTGTAACGTCGTCGATTCTGAAGCCAACGGCATCACGCTGTGTACCGGATCGATTGCCGAGGATCCGCAGAACGATGTCTATGCCATTCTGGCCGAATTCTCGCGCCGCAAGCGCATCCCGTTTGCCCACGTGCGCAACATCAAGATCATCCGCGATAAAGATTTCTACGAGTGCGCGCATCCGACGGAATACGGCTCGCTGGATATGTATAAAGTGCTGCAGTCGATGTATGACAACGGCTTTGATGGCTATATCCGTTCGGATCACGGCCGCTTTATCTGGGGTGAAACCGGGCGCCCAGGCTACGGTTTGTACGACCGCGCGCTGGGCACCACCTATCTGCTGGGCCTGTGGGAAGCGCTGAGTAAGCGTTAATGGGCTACGATCTGGCGCTCACCCTTGCGGCTTTTTCAGTAACGGCACCAGCAGCGCCGCGACGAAAAATCCTGTCATGATCAGCCAGAACGCGTCGGAAAAGGCCTGGGTGCGCGCTTCACGCAGCGTCAGCGCCGCCAGCGACTGCAGCGCGGCCGTATGCGCGGCATCCGGGCTCAGGCCGCTGGTCATCAGCGCCTGAGCGCGCCCCTGCAGAAAATCACCCAGCGTCAGGCTGGCGCTGTTGAGGTGATCCGCCAGCCGGCTAAAGTGCAGGTTGGTGCGGTCGTTGAGCACCGTACCGCACAGGGCAATGCCAATCGCACCGCCAAGGTTGCGCATCAGATTGAACAGGCCAGACGCGAGCTTCAGGCGTGCCGGTGGCAAACTGCCCAGCGTCAGCGTCACCGTCGGTGCTACGGCAAACTGCTGCGCCATACCGCGAAACGCCTGCGGGAACAGCAACTCCTTCGCCCCCCAGTCATGGGTAATCGGCACGAAGAAATGCATCGACAGCGCAAAACAGATCAGCCCCGCCGCCAGCAAAATACGCAGATCGACGCGGTTCGCCAGCCAGGCATACAGCGGGATCGACAGAATCTGAAACACCCCGGTGGAGAAGATCGCCAGTCCAGTCTCCAGTGCGCTGAAGCCGCGCACCTGGCTGAGAAACAGTGGCGTAAGGTAAATGGTGGCGAAGATCCCTACGCCCGCCATAAACGAGAAGTAGCAGCCGAGGCTAAAGTCGCGGTCCTTGAGCGCGCGTAAATCGACGATCGGTTTGGCATGCCGCAGCGTGCGGATCACAAACAACACGCCCGCCGCCAGCGCAATCCAGCCGGTGGTGGCAATGGTGTCATCATCAAACCAGCCCCAGCGCGGCCCCTCTTCCAGCGTATATTCCAGACAGCCGAGCGCCAGCGCCAGCAGCACGATGCTGAGATAGTCCGCACCGCGCAGCAGTTCGCGGTTGGGCGCGTCGATGTTCACCAGCAGCGGAACCGCAATGGTGATGTAAATACCGGGAATGATGTTGATAAAAAACAGCCAGTGCCAGCTGAAGTTATCGGTGATCCAGCCGCCAACGGTCGGGCCGAGCGTCGGTGCCAGCGACGCCAGCGCGCCGACGGTCGCGGCAGCAATCACCCGCTGCCGGCCCTGGAAAAAGGCGAAGGCGGTGGTGAACACCAGCGGGATCATTGAGCCACCCGCCAGCCCCTGCAGCGCACGGAACGCGATCATGCTCTGAATGTTCCATGCCCAGCCGCACAGCAGGCTCATCAGCGTAAAGCCACAGGCCGAGGCGGCGAACAGCCAGCGCGTAGACAGCACGCTGGCCAGCCAGCCGGAGAGCGGAATAATGATGATTTCGGCGATCAGGTAGCTGGTCTGCACCCACACGGTTTCATCATCCCCCGCCGACAGGCCACCGCCAATGTCGCGCAGCGAAGCTGAGACAATCTGGATATCCAGCAGTGCGATAAACATGCCGATGCACAGGGTGGCAAAGGCGAAAACTTTCCGGCTGACCGGCATCTGCGCGGGCGCGATCGGCGCGGCGACCACGCGGCTCATTGCGCGCTGCGCTCATCGACGGTCACGGTCACCGACAGTCCCGGACGCAACAGCCCAAGCGTGGCCGCATCGCCGTCCAGCGCAATGCGCACCGGCACGCGCTGGACAATTTTGGTGAAGTTACCGGTGGCGTTTTCCGCCGGCAGAATGCTGAAGCGCGAGCCGGTCGCGGGCGACAGGCTGGCGACATGCCCGCTGAAGGTGCGGCCTGGCAGCACGTCCGCGACAATTGTTGCCGTCTGGCCTGGCCGCATGTGCGCCAGCTGGCTCTCTTTAAAGTTGGCGTCAATCCACAGCCCCTGCGCCGGCACCAGCGACAGCAGTTGCGTGCCGCTGCTGACATACGAACCAGCCCAGGCGCGGCGATTGCCGATTACGCCATCAAACGGCGCGCGGATAGCGGTGTATTCCAGATTGAGCTGTGCCAGTGCCAGGTCGGCCTGCGCCTGTGCCAGCGCGGCGTGCGTCTGCTGCTCGCGCGCATCCAGCACCTGCAGCTGACGTTCGGCGACCGCGCGATCGGCACGGGTTTTGCCTTCCTGCGCCAGCGCCTGATGGTAATCGGCCTGCGCATGATCGCGAATCTGCTGCGACACCGCAGCGCTGCTTACCAGCGCGTCATAGCGGCGCTGGTCGGCGGTGGTTTTCTGCGTCACCGCCTGCGCCGCCAGCAGCGCAGCACGCGCGCCGTCGATGGTGGCCAGCTGGAGCTGGCGCGTGGCGGCGATATCCAGCAGCGCCGCCTGCTGCGCGGCGACTTCGCCCGCCGCACGGTCAACCGCCGCCCGATAGTCGCGGTTATCCAGCTGTACCAGCAGCTCGCCCTTTTTAACCGCCGCATTATCCTGCACCGCAAGGGTCTGGACATAGCCGGACACTTTGGCCGAAATCGCACTGATATCCGCGCCGACGTAAGCATCATCGGTCGCAGGCATAAAGCGCGCGCTGTGCCACCAGTAATAGCCATAGCCGGCCAGCGCCACGCCGCCGCAGGCCAGCATCAGCAGCAGTGCCGCTTTTTTCCGCGTCAGGCTCATGGTTCGTTCCCGGCCACCGTCTGCGGGGCGAATTTTTGCGCCGTATCGCCTGCGCGCTTTCTCGCCAGATACTGCTGGCGGTAGTGCATCATCGGGCTGGCCGCCGGGCCAGGCACCATCTGATATTTTTCACTGGAGAGCGGCTGGCCGGTGGCGCTGTCGACCATTTGCGGCGTCACCGGGCGCTGAGTGGCGCTTTCAACCAGCTGCATCTGCCGCCCTTCCGGTGAGAAGTGGGTACTGCCCCACTCGGCCAGCGCCAGTATTACCGTACGAAAATCGCGGCCCGCCGCAGTGAGCTGGTACTCGTAGCGTGCCGGAGTGTCGCTGTAACACACCTTTTCCAGCAATCCATCCTCCACCAGCTCTTTCAGCCGGCGCGACAGAATATTGGGTGCCACGCCGCTGCTTTTCTGAAATTCATCAAAGCGGGTAAAGCCGGCCAGCGCATCGCGCATGATCAGCATGCTCCAGCCGTCGCCGACGCGTCCAAGGCTGCGTGCGATAGGGCACGGCATATTACACAGAGGTTGGTTTTTCATGGGCCAGTTCCCGATGTGAAGTCGATGCGGGATACTGTGGCAGGGTAACTTTCATTTTGCAAGTTACTTGCATAATGAAAGTAACAAACAGATCGTCAGCGCGCGTTCCGGCGCAGCCTCACAGCCTGTCGATCAATTCCTGCCGGTGGTCATGCAGCAGACGCAGCATTTCACGCAACAGCGGATCTTCGTTGCCCTTCTGCCACGCAATACTCAGCGGCAAGCCTTTGATCTGCTGAGGTAACGTCAGCGCGATATAGCGCACGCTGTCGCTGTTCATGGTGCGATAAGAGGCTGGCACCACCGCCAGACCGAGGCCGGCGGACACCAGGCTGAGAATGGTTTGCTTCTCTTCGGCATATTGCGCGATATGCGGCGTCAGGCCGGCCTGCTTAAACAGGCTGATGGTGAGATCGTGGCTGTGCGGCCGGGTGCGGCGGTCGGGAATGATCATGGCTTCATGCTGAAAATCTGCCACCGTCACCTGCGCTTTTTCCGCCAGCGGATGCGTCAGTGGCACTGCCAGCACGCAACTTTCGCGGGTAATAAAACGCAGCGCCAGTGACGCATCCATACGCTGCGGCGCACGGATAATAATCATATCCAGCCAGCCGGATTTTAATTTGGGAATCAGGTTAAGGGTTTTATCTTCGATAATATGGATATCGCTCAGCGGATGACGCGGCACAAATAAATTCAGCAGTGCCGGAACTAAACCGCGCGCGGCGCTATCGATAGCGCCAATGCGTAATGTCCGGCGTTCATCTTTTAATCCGCCTTTAAAACGCAGCGCCAGCGCATCAAACTGATCGATCAGTTTTCCCGCTTCGTCAAAAAACAGGGCTCCCTCGGCGGTTAATGAAACATTGCGCGTTGAGCGGTTTAACAGGCGCACGCCGAGATCCTCCTCCAGCAGGCGAATAAAGCGGGAAAGTGATGCAGGCATCATTTCCATACTTTGTGCCGCCCGGCCGAAATGCAGTTCTTTACCCACCGAGACAAAACAACGCAATTGATTTATATCCACATTTCCCTCACCGCACGATTATTCAAATAGTTTATATAATCCACGCCTGATGATCGCGCAATACAAACCTGCATACTGCATTCGACAACCAGAAAATAATACTACCCTACACAATCTGGAGCACTTTAATATGAAATCTCACCTCGAAAAAAGGGTGATGCGTAAAGTGACGTTGCGCATTGTGCCCTTCATCATGCTGCTCTATTTCATCGCATTTCTCGATCGCGTCAATATTGGTTTTGCCGCGTTAACCATGAATCAGGATTTAGGTTTCTCGCCCACGGTATTTGGTTTTGGCGCCGGGATCTTTTTCCTCGGCTATTTTCTTTTTGAAGTCCCGTCGAATTTAATTTTGCACAAAGTGGGCGCACGCATCTGGATCGCCCGCGTGATGATCAGCTGGGGATTAGTCTCCGGCTGCATGGCGCTGGTGCAGGGCACCACCAGCTTCTACCTCCTGCGCTTTCTGCTCGGCGTGGCGGAAGCCGGTTTCTTCCCCGGCATCATTCTCTACCTCAGCTACTGGTTCCCGGCGGCGAAGCGCGCGCAGGTTACCGCCATCTTCATGGCTGCCGCCCCGCTCTCTACCGCGCTCGGCTCGCCGGTCTCTGCCGCGCTGCTGGAGATGCACGGTCTGCTGGGCTACGCCGGCTGGCAGTGGATGTTCGTGTTAGAAGCGATTCCGGCGTTGCTGCTGGGCATCGTGGTGCTGTTTTTCCTCACCGACCGTCCGGCGCAGGCTAAATGGCTGAACGCAGAAGAGCGGCGCTGGCTGCAGGAGACCATGCAGGCCGAAGAGCAGGCGCGGTCGACGCAGCACGGCCACAGCAGCGCCTGGCGCGGGCTGGCGGACAAGCGCGTACTGGCCCTGGCGCTGGTGTACTTCGGCACGTCGGCCGGGCTGTACACGCTGGGGATCTGGTCACCGCAAATCATCCGCAGCTTCGGCGCCTCCTCGCTGGAAATCGGCTTCCTCAATGCTTTCCCGGCGGTGATCGGCGTGATTGGCATGATCCTGTGGGCGCGTCACTCCGATCGTCGTGGCGAGCGCAGCTGGCACGTCATTGGCGCCTGTTTACTGGCTGCCGCCGGGCTGATTTATGCCGGTAACGTCAGCACGCTGCTGGCGGTGATTATTGCGCTGACGCTGGTCACGGTCGGCATCAGCGCCTCCAAGCCGCCGCTATGGAGCATGCCGACGCTGTTTCTCAGCGGGCCGGCCGCAGCCGCCGGCATCGCCACCATTAATTCCATCGGCAACCTCGGCGGTTTTGTCGGCCCGATGATGATTGGCGTGATCCGCCAGCAAACAGGCAGCTACACCTGGGGACTCTATTTCGTCGCCGCGCTGCTGGCGTTGTCCGCGCTCATCGTGCTGATTCTCGCCGCGCACACGCCAAAACCGCAAAGCGCCGATCTGCCTCATCCACATACCCATTAATTGACTGGAGAAAACTATGCGTAACTACAAAATTGCCGCGATTCCGGCAGACGGTATTGGCCCGGAAGTGATTTCGGCTGGCGTTGAGGTGCTGCAGGCGCTGACGCGGCATGATGAACAGCTGACGTTTGACGTGCAGACCTTTGACTGGGGCTCGGATTACTACAAACAGCACGGCGTGATGATGCCGGAAGATGGCCTGCGGACGCTGAAGCAGTTTGATGCCATCTACTTTGGTGCGGTGGGCGCGCCGGACGTGCCGGATCACATCACGCTGTGGGGGCTGCGCCTGCCGATTTGTCAGGGCTTCGATCAGTACGCCAACGTGCGGCCCACCAAAATTCTGCCGGGCGTGACCTCGCCGCTGCGCAACCGTGGACCGGGCGATCTTGACTGGGTAATCGTGCGCGAGAACTCGGAAGGGGAATACTCCGGCAACGGTGGCCGTGCGCACCGCGGCCTGCCAGAAGAGGTGGGCACTGAAGTGGCGATTTTCACCCGCGTCGGCGTGACGCGCATCATGCGCTACGCCTTTAAACTGGCGCAGTCGCGGCCGCGCAAACTGCTGACGGTGGTGACCAAATCCAATGCTCAGCGGCACGGCATGGTGATGTGGGATGAAATTGCGGCGGAAGTGGCGCAGGAGTTCCCGGATGTGCAGTGGGACAAGATGCTGGTGGATGCCATGACGCACCGCATGACGCTCCACCCGCAATCGCTGGACACCATTGTCGCCACTAACCTGCATGCGGATATTCTCTCCGACCTCGCCGGCGCGCTGGCCGGCAGTCTCGGCGTCGCGCCAACCGCCAATATCGATCCGGAGCGGCGCTTTCCGTCGATGTTCGAACCGATTCACGGCTCGGCGTTTGATATCACCGGTAAAGGCATCGCTAACCCGATCGCCACCTTCTGGACCGCGGTACAGATGCTGGAGCATCTGGGCGAGCGCAACGCGGCCGCGCTGATAATGCAGGGCATTGAGCACGTGTGCGCGGCGGGCATTCTGACGCCGGACGTCGGCGGCAGCGCCACCACCGCTGACGTGACGCGCGCGCTGGTGCAGTTTATTGAAGCCAAATCTCAGGTGGCGGCAACCGCCTGAGTCGAAAGGCGGGGTGTTACAGCGCCGCCGCCAGCCGGTCCAGCGCCAGCAGGATGCCATAACGGCGCGCCGGTGCTGCATCCGGCAGCGGCAGCCAGTAGTTGGCCTGGCTGGCGAGATCCAGCGCCGCCGGGCACAGCGCCATCACTGGGGTCTGCTGGATGTGAGCGTGATGCACCGCGCTGAGCACGCTGCTGTTGATGGTATCCGGCGCGAGGATCAGCAGCAGATCGTCCGGCTGCAAACGGCTGAGCGTCAGGCGCAGCAGGTTGTCGTCCTGGATCCACGCCAGCGCCAGCCCGGCCTCACTCAGCCGCTGCTGCACTTCCGCCACCAGCGGCGTGTGCTGGCCGGCGGCACCGATCAGCAACACGCTGCGTGCCTGACGCAGCGCCTGCGCCGCCTGCTGCCAGCGGCTGTCATCCAGCTGCTGCCACTGCTGGGTCAGCGCCTGATGCAGACTCACCAGCTGCGGCACCGCACCGTGGCTGGAAGTAGCCGGTTCGGCGCTGGCGCGTGCCAGCCGCATACGCAGATCGCGAATATCGTCGCAGCCGACCGAACGGGCAAAGCGGGTAATGGTCGCCGCACTGACTTCCGCCCGGCTGGCCAGCTGTTCAATGGTGGCCGAGGCCGCGAACGCGGCGTCACGCAGGATGGCGCGCGCCACCCGCTGCTCCTGCTGGCTGAGCGAAGCCTGCCGCTGACGAATCACCGTCATAAACGCACTTTCCTGCTGGCCGGCCTGGCGCATCTGGTGCAGAAAATCATCCAGATCGCGGTAGCCCGCCGAGGCAGCAAAGCGCTGGAGTACAGCCGGGCTGACACCCGCCTGCGCCGCCAGACTCTCCATGGTGGCCTGCGCGCTGGCGTGCAGGTTATCCAGAATAAATCGCGCCAGCTTTGATTCCTGCGCATCAAAACGCGCCGACTGCTGCTGCAGTTGCCAGACAATATCCATTAGCTCATCACATCCTCAGTAACGAACCCTCATGATGCATGAAAATATTTTTCATTGTGAGATTTTTTTCAGCTGATCGCACTGAATTTTCCTGGAATTAAAGCAATCGCAACAGAAAATCATCGTCCCGATCACACCAATGAAAATTATTTTCATGGCAATTTAATGATCAAATTATTGATAAATAATACTTTAAATAACTTTCATCACAAAATCATCTGGCCGCAGGGTATTTACAGTGCGACTGAGACAGGTCTTAAATGCCGGAGTCAATTCACAGGAGGATAAATTATGCGCATTGTTCTTTGCTGTGCCGCTGGCATGTCTACCAGCATGCTGGTGAATAAAATGCAGCACGCTGCACAAGCGCGCGGGCTGGCGATCAACATTCAGGCCGTCCCGGTGGCCGATTTCGAACGTATCCTGCCGGATGCGGATGTGGTGCTGCTCGGCCCACAGGTGCAGTTTGAAGCTGCCCGCCTCACCGCCATCGCGGCCCCGCAGGGCAAGGCGGTCGCCGTGATCGACATGATGGATTACGGCATGATGCGCGGCGAACAGGTGCTGGATAAAGCGCTGGCGCTGCACGCTTCCTGATTCTTCGTTTCCCCTAATCTGACTGATAACACACGGCGTTGCGCTGTGGGAGATTCTGCATGCCTGAAGATGACGTAATGGTGGTTCCGGAAGAGGAGATCATGCTGCTGCTGGTGCAGGCCGGTGCCGCGCGCAGCGCCGCTCTCAGTGCCCTGCGGCTGGCGCGCGCCGGCCAGTTTGAGGCGGCACAGCAGCAGCTGGCGGCGGCGCGGGAAAACGTGAGCAGCGCGCATCAGCAGCAGACGGCGCTGATTAGCCTGGACGAAGGCAGCGGCCGGCTGCCGGTTACTCTGATTCTGGTTCATGCCCAGGATCACCTGATGAACGCCATGCTGATTCAGGATTTAGCGGGCGAAATCATTGAACTCTATCGCCGTACCACGGCAGGAGAAAACGATGCTTAAGATAGCAATCATTGGCGGCGGCAGCAGCTATTCGCCGGAGCTGGTGGAGGGAATCATTAACCGTTATGCGCAGCTGCCGGTAACCGAACTGGCGCTGGTGGATGTGGCGGCAGGACGCGAAAAGGTGCAGATCATCGCCGACCTCACGCGGCGCATGCTGCAAAAGAACGGGCTGGAGCAGGTTAAGGTCAGCGTGCACTTCGCGCTGGATGAGGCGATTCGCGGCGCCGCTTTCGTGCTGACACAGCTGCGCGTCGGCCAGCTGCCGGCACGCGCCGCCGATGAACGGCTGGGCCTGAAGTATGGCCGTCTCGGCCAGGAGACCACCGGCGTCGGCGGCTTCGCCAAAGCGCTGCGCACCATTCCGGTGATGCTGGAGATTGCGCGCAAAGTGGAACAACTGGCACCGGACGCCTGGATCATCAACTTCACCAACCCGGCGGGCATCGTTACCGAAGCCGTGGCGCGCTACAGCAACGCGAAGATCATCGGCCTGTGTAACGTGCCGGTGAATATGCACCATATGATCGCCGGCATGTTACAGGCGCCGTTTGACGAGGTGGCGCTGCGCTTTGCCGGGCTGAATCATCTGGTGTGGGTGCATCAGGTGCTGTGCCGCGGCGAGGACGTGACCGCCGGGGTGATCGAACAGCTGTGCGAAGGCCAGGCGCTGACCATGAATAACATCAAAGAGATGCCGTGGTCGCCGGCGTTTCTGCGCGCGCTGCAGGCGATTCCCTGCCCTTATCACCGCTACTACTGGCAAACACCGCAGATGCTGGCCGAAGAGCAGGAGAAAGCACAGCACGGCCAGGCCGGAACGCGCGCCGAACAGGTGATGAAAGTGGAAGCCGAGCTGTTCGCGCTGTATGCCGATCCGCAGCTGGCGCACAAGCCGGAGCAGCTGAGTTTTCGCGGCGGCGCATATTACTCCGAAGTGGCCGTTGAGCTCATCAGCGCCATCCATAACAATAGCGGACAAAATCTGGTGGTGAACTGCCAGAACCGTGGGGCGATTCACGGTCTGCCGGACGACGCGGTGGTGGAAGTGAACTGTGTGGTCGATACGCAGGGCGCGCACCCGCTGGTGTTTGGCGCGCTGCCACCGCTGATGCACGGGCTGACGCAGCAGATCAAATCCTTCGAGCGATTGACCATCGACGCGGCGGTGCACGGCGATCGCGGTGCCGCGCTGCTGGCGCTGGTCGGCAACCCGCTGGTCGGCGATGTCGCCAGCGCCGAAGCGCTGCTGGACGAAGTGCTGACGTTGAATCAACCGTGGCTGCCGCAGTTTGCGTGATATCCCTGTGGCAAACCGCACCCTGGCCGGCGCGGCGCGCTTCATCGCGCAATAAATTGCGCCGCGACGGCCGGGTGCAGGTATCCGCTGCCGCGCCGAAGTGACACGCATTGACCTGTTAATTTGTTGCGCCATTGTGCCCAAGGAGGCCCTATGTCCAACCGTAATATCATCGAACGTTATGTGCTGCCCGCCGCGCTCAAGGTGGCCGGGCAGAAGCATGTGCTGTCCGTGCGGGACGGCATCATTCTCAACATGCCGTTCATGCTGATCGGCAGCTTTTTTCTGATCTTCGCCTACCTGCCGATCCCGGCGTGGGGCCATCTGATGGCCGACCTGTTCGGCGACAGCTGGCGCAATAAACTGCTCTATCCGGTACGTGCCACCTACGACATCATGGCGCTGATCTCCAGCTTCGGCATCGCCTACCGGCTGGCGGAGAAATACCGCACGCTCGACCCGCTAACCAGCGGCGCGATGGCGCTGGTGGCGTTTGTGATGACCATTCCGCAGCAGACGCTGTTCGCCCCGGTTGAAGGCGCACCCGCGCAGTTGGTCACTGGCGTGCTGCCGATTTCGCTGATCGGCAGTCAGGGCCTGTTCGTGGCGATTGTGATTGCGCTGCTCTCCACCGAAATCTACCGCTTTGTGCACAGCCGTAACCTGGTGATCAAGATGCCGGAAGGCGTACCGCCGGCGGTGGCGAAATCGTTCCTCGCGCTGGTTCCCGGCTTCTGCGTGCTGGCTGTGGTGCTGCTGCTGCGCCTGGCCGTTGAAGCCTCACCGTTCCACGACATCAACAACCTGATTGCTACGGTAATTGGTCTGCCGATGCACCACGTCGGCGGCACGCTGCCGGGGATGATTTTCTCGGTGCTGCTGATTGGCATTCTGTGGACGCTCGGCCTGCACGGTGATGCCATCGTGCTGGTGTTCATTCAGCCGGTATGGCTGTCGAACATGAGTGAAAACCTCGAAGCCTTTCAGCATAACCAGCCGATTCCGCACATCTTTACCCAGCAGTTTTACGATTTATGGATTGCGCCCGGCGGCACCGGCGCGCTGCTTGGGCTGGTGATCTTTATGCTGATCCGCGCGCGCAGCCGCCAGATGAAACAGCTGGGGAAAATCGCCGCGCCGGCGGCGCTGTTCAACATCAGCGAGCCGCTGGTATTCGGTATTCCGCTGGTGATGAACCCCTACCTGTTCCTGCCGTTTATCCTGACGCCGGTGCTGCTGGTGATTGTTTCATGGGCGGCAATGAGCAGCGGTCTGGTGGCGCCGCCAGCCGGCATCGCCCTGCCCTTTACCACGCCGATCTTCGTCAGCGGCTATCTCGCCACCGGCGGCCATATCTCCGGCACGGTGTTGCAGGTGGTCAACCTGACGATTTCGCTGGTGGTCTACTATCCGTTTTTCCGCGTGTGGGATCGCCTGAAGCTGCGCGAAGAGCAGCAGAATGAACAGCAGGCGCAGGCCGCCAGCAGTAGTGCCGTCGTGCCTTCCTGAACCACTTCCTCTGCCGGGTGTGCCCTGCTGCGCACCCGGCCGCATCCTTCCACTTTTTGCAATAATGACTTCGCAGATCTGGCTATTCTGCCAGCAATACGGCTGTGCGAACCTTAGGCCACGGCTCGGGATCACCCCGGCCACAACCTGAGGAACCGCATGATGAAACTGTACAATTTAGCGCTCTCCGGCCACGCTCACCGCGCACTGCTGGCGCTGTCACTGCTCGGCATAGCGCATGAAACGGTCGAAGTCGACCTGCCTGGCGGCGAACATAAAACCCCGGCGTTTCTCGCCATCAACCCGTTCGGTCAGGTGCCGGTGCTGGAAGACGAAGGCGTTTACATCGCGGATTCCAATGCCATTCTGGTGTACCTGGCGAAGAAATTTAACCGCAGCGACTGGCTGCCGGAAGATGCGCTGGGCGCCGCTCAGGTGCAGCGCTGGCTGTCGGTAGCGGCCGGTGAACTGGCTTACGGTCCGGCGGCGGCGCGCCTGATAACCGTGTTTGGTGCCAAATTCAACGCGGAAGAGGTGCTGGCGCGCGCGCATCTGATTCTTTCACGGCTGGAAAGCCATCTCAGCCAGCGTGAGTGGCTGGTGGGCGACCATCCCACCATTGCTGACATCGCTTTATATAGCTACCTGGCCGGTGCCCCGGAAGGCAACGTCGAGATGTCCGGTTACCCTGCGGTGAATCAGCTGCTGCGCCGGATTGAAGCGCTGCCCGGCTTCGTGCCTTTTCCGCAGACCGCCGCCGGCCTGCGCGCCTGACAGGAGCCAGCATCATGGGCGAGAAACTGATTACGCTGCCGGTATGGCATGACGGTGAAATCGCGCTGCAGCAGCAGGCGGGCGTGGCGGAACGTATGGCCGATGTCGGGCAGCGCGTGATCCGCGATTACATGCCCGATCAGCATCGTGACTTTTACGCGCAGCTGCCGTTTATCGTTGCCGGCAGCGTTGATGCACAGGGTGATGCCTGGGCCACGCTGCTGGAAGGCCAGCCCGGTTTTATCTTCTCGCCCAACGCCACCACGCTGGATATCGCGGCCCGCCCTGACGCCAGCGATCCGGCGGCCGCCGGGATGACCGATGGCGCGCCGGTGGGCCTGCTCGGCATCGAAGTGCATACGCGGCGGCGCAACCGTATGAACGGCGTGCTGACGGCGATTGGCGGCGGCCTGCGCGTGCAGGTTGACCAGAGCTTCGGCAACTGCCCGCGCTATATTCAGCTGCGCGATTTCCGCTTCGACCATGCGCCCGGCAGGGCTTATCAGGGCGAAGTTGAGACGCTCAGCGCGCTGGATGATGCCGCGCGCGCCGCCATCCGGCATGCAGATACGTTTTATGTCACCACCTATGCCGACCAGGCGCGCCGTCAGGTGGACGTTTCGCATCGCGGCGGCAAAGCCGGTTTTGTGCGCATCGCTGCCGATGATGTACTGACCATTCCGGACTTCAACGGCAACCTGTTCTTCTCCACCCTCGGCAATATCGTGCTCAACGGCAAGGCCGGGCTGCTGTTTATCGACTACGCCAGCGGCGATGTATTGCAAATGAGCGGCGATGCCACGGTGATAACCGATTCCGCCGAAATCGCGGCCTTTCAGGGGGCCGAGCGCCTGTGGCGCTTTAGCGCGCGCCGCATCGTGCGCCGGCGCGCTGCCCTCGCCCTGCGCTGGACCGATCAACCAGACGGCGTATCGCCCGCCTCGCTGATGACCGGCGACTGGCCGTCCGCCAGCGAACGCCTGCAGGCGCAGCAGCTGGCGGCGCAGTGGCGACCATTTCGCATCACGCAAATTGTCGATGAGAGCGCGCAGATTCGCTCGTTTCATCTTATGCCGGATGATGGCGCTGGCGTGCTGCCGCATCTGGCGGGCCAGCATCTGCCAATCCGCCTGACGCTGCCGGGCAGCGCTAAGCCGCTGATTCGGCAATACACGCTGTCAGTTGCACCGTCGGATGGTTATTACCGCATCAGCGTGAAGCGTGAAGGCGCCGTCTCACAGTATCTGCACGATGCCCTGCGCGTCGACGATCGGCTGGAGGTGCGCGCACCGGCCGGTGATTTCACTATTGATGCACACGAAACGCGGCCAGCGGTGCTGCTGGCGGCGGGCGTCGGCATCACGCCGCTGCTGGCAATGCTGCGTCACCTGATTTATGAAGGCCAACGCAAACGCCGGATGCGCCCGGTGTATTTGCTGCAGTCGGCGCGTAACCTGGCTGAACGCCCGTTTGCGCGTGAGCTTGATGCGCTGCTGGCGGCCAGCGAAGGTGCGTTGAAACTGGTGCGGGTGCTCAGCCAGCCGGGCGAAGCCGAAGCGGGCGTGGATTACGACGTTGCCGGACGCATCGATATGGCGCTGCTGTCGCAGGTGCTGCCGTTCAACGATTACGATTTCTATCTGTGCGGTCCGCCGTCATTTACCCAGGCGATGTATGACGGACTGCGCGGTCTGAATATTGCCGACGCGCGTATTCACGCCGAAGCGTTTGGTCCGTCGTCGCTGCAGCGTCAGCAGGAGGATGTGCCAGCGCCCGCCGCGCTGCCGTCGGTGGCGACCGAAGCGGTGCCGGTGGTGTTTACAGAGTCACTGAAAGAAGCGCGCTGGACGCCGCAGTCCGGCACGCTGCTGGAGCTGGCCGAAGCGCGCGGCCTGAGCCCGGCCTACAGCTGTCGCGCCGGACATTGCGGCAGCTGTAAAACCAGACTGGTGCAAGGTGCGGTGACTTACCCTATCCGGCCAGGCATCATGCTGGCGCAGGATGAGGTGCTGATCTGCTGCGCGGTGCCGGCGCAGGTCGAAGACGGGGACGCGGGGGTGCAGCTGGCGTTGTGAGGTGAGTGCCCGGCTATGCAATCAAACCAGCAGGCTGCAGGGCGGGCGGCATCTTACCCGCGCTCAGTTGGTCAGAATCGATTCGATTCCCTGTATCAACGCAGGGAAATAGGATTGATCAATAGCGATCCCGCCAGTCAGTTGCCAGCTATCATATATAGCGGGAGTCGCAGTGAAGTTGAAACCGATTAAATCACTTCCCTCGACAGCATTGAATTCGCAGGTGAACGCTTTCATTCTGGGTGCGAAATTTACCGGCTTAGGTCGTCCATTTTTGTACAGGGATGCATAAAACTCCGATAACATTTCCTTCAGACTTTCAAGGTCGAAAATCGTCAGTTCGCACTGACATTGCAGATTTATACTGCAACCGGCAATTTCCAGCCAGCACATAATCAAATCCAGCCTGCGATCTTCAGGCTCCTCAATTCTTTCGATAAATGAGAAGCGAAATAACGCATCTTCATTTTTGATCTCAAACATTTCTGTCCCGCCACTCAGTCGATATGGAAGTGTGAAATTGTCCAGTCCCGTTCCCTGACCACAACATGTAACGTGTACTCTTTGTGGACATACCTGATTTTATCATGCTCCACAATCTTTTTCAGACGGGTCATTTTTATACGATATAAAAACATGCCGGGCATTGTTTGAGCATCAGGGCTTCGTGAACCATAGCGGATAGCTTTTTCCAGTATATTGACCGGAATATATCTGCCCGACTCGGCCATATGCGCGGCCGTAGTACGTGTAAATTTAAGATTTCGCACGGACAGGCCAACCTTCAGGCGGCCACGCAGCATATTGAGCGTTGCTTCGCTTAGCACACTGCCTATGCTTTTACCCGCAGCGACATCCAGCACCGCCCGACCACTGCTCAACAGGCGAAAAACACCAAATGCAATCAGCGCAATATCTAGCGGATCAATGAGCGGGGTTTGCAACGGAGCTTCTTCTAGCGTGGTAAAACGCCCATCCGCATCATAAACCTGCCACAGTCCGGGAGCCTGCGCGACCGTGTAACCAATACACAGTCCTGTAGCATCATCCACAATTGGACGCGCACCATGTGGAGGCATGAACTGAGGTTTTACAGCATAATACTCATTATGAGGCAGGGGGTTTCTGAAGCTAAAAAAGTACCCCGGCTCATCGGGATCCAGCATCCGTATATCCATCACACCTTCTCCATTCTTCCATAAATCAAATTCCCACATACAAGAATCGCGAATTATTTAATGAAGTCAAGAGCCGAATTATACTTATAACTAATCTTTCTCAATGAATTAGCTTTGTAACTTATGCATGAGGCCGGTTTTTCAGTTCACTATTAGCCATATGTTACCTGTTCCCCTGGCAATTTGCTGAACTCGCCGTTGCCCTGTCTTTTAGGAAAGTCACTAACAGTTTCTGGTAATTTCCAGGTTATTCGTTTTCTGAATGTCTGACTAACAAGCCTTTTCAGCGAGGCTAAAATACGAGAGATGTTGGTGGGCGATATTTTAAATGATCGCAGCAGGTGGAGAGAATCATGGATGAATGGAGGCGAACATTAAACAATACCAATAAAAAAGGGGTATCAGCGCTAACTGTTCCCCTTCCAGAAGATTAGCTTTCGGTGCTGACGGCAGAATTTAATAAGTATTTATAAGCTGGACGACAGCGTGCAAAGTTCTATTTTTTTCGCTGCCGCCAGCAGGCTAGCCACTGGAATGGAGCGACAGGATGACGGTAAGTCAGAACAATTGCTCATCGTACTGCATCAAGAAACACAGCAACGGCTCTCATTCTTAAGAGAAATTATTATTACAAAACGCATCATTCCCTGATGACCTGTGGCTTGATGATTTGCCTTAAGTTATCCATCGGTATTATCTCTGAGCCTAGAGAAGTATTTAAATATACAAAGTCGGGAGTTAATAGCGTTAACCTTCCTGTTTTTTTATCATAATTTTTATCTTTGAAAATTAATGAAACATTGGAACCACCTCCGATACCAAATATTTTTAATGACTTCCCAAAAACTTGACTAGAGTAATCCCCAAGAACCACTTGAAGATAAACCGTAACAGCCGTCAGCCCTGCAATCAAAAATAGCTTCCCTTTTAATGGAGAGATGAAGTAGCAACAATAAAAAATGCACAAAACCAGTGATGATAAGTATATAAAAACAAACGTCACTTTGTTTTCCGCAAGAACTATGTAACTTAGGACGAGTATCTGAAACAGAATGGAGACAAGAAAGAGAAACCATAATGAATGAGAGTATGAAATGGCATTGCCTTTTTTTAAAATAAAATACCCCACACCACTCCAAAGTATCACGGAAAACCCTGCAAGCATTAAAAATGTTAGCCCACTAGTAAGTGAGACCACAAAGAAATTCTCACTAATTAATTCATAGCTAAAAAAGCCGTTCCTTGCCATATAGTTATAAATAAAACTGAAAGATAGAAATGGAAAGTAAATGAAGTGCATTATGAGAAATGGTATGACTGCAGCTGATGCTTTTTTCATCTGATTGATTTTATCGCTATGAAATTCACTTTCCACTTTACTTCTCAGCTCTTCTAACAAAATGCCTCCTATTAAATTTAATATTTAGTTAATTATTTCAGTGTGGAAGATATCTCTTCACCGTTCTGGTTTAAAAATTCTACCAGAGAGGTATAAATCATGTTTAAAACACCTTGTTACTTGATCTCAATTTGTATCAGTTTTAGTGTTATGGCAAGCGAGTTAGAGGAACTTGCCACCACCCGAGACGCCTGCTCGATCAAGTCCAGCTCTCCCTCGACCGCGCCCGCACCGTCGCCGCGCAGTCCGATCCTAACAACAGCCGCCGTTACCTGTTCGACTACAAGAAAGCCAGCGAAGACCTCAACACCATGTGTGCTGGCATCGGCCGCTACACGCAGCCTTCCCGTGCGCAGCCGCTGGATTACGGCAAGGTCAGCGGTGATTACACGCGAGGCCGTCCGCTATGGCGATGATTACTGCACAGATTAACGCGTTTAAAACGGCATCCGGCAACATCAATATTAGCGTTCTGTATCTGGTGTCCGTTGGGCTTCTACTGTGCGTGCTGTTTCTCTGGGCAGCATGGGCGGCGGTGGATGTCTGGCATGGCTGGGCAAATACCAAAGTCAGAGATACTGCACTTGCCCGATTTGTTATCCGTTCTATGGCTTTACCGATCGTCTGCATCTGGATGTTCGCCAGTTAATGCAGTCATTTTTGAAGTGCTTTTACCCGTCAGGTTGCTTAAGAGGAAGGCTCATACTGGATAGCTGAAGCAGTACAGTGGCCTCAGCAGTCAAAGTGACCAGAAATCATTGGTGTTTCAAAAAGCAAAAACCCAGCCATAGGCTGGGTTTTCAGAATGTTGGTGCCCGGACGCGGAATCGAACCGCCGACACGGGGATTTTCAATCCCCTGCTCTACCGACTGAGCTATCCGGGCAACGGGGCGCATTAAACCTTACTCGCGCCGTACCGTCAAACGCTTTTCGGTAAAAATCAGCTGACTGCTGCCTTTTGCAGCAACCGCCGGACCCGATGGTAAAAACCTGCGCAACCGGATTATTTAGTGGTGGATTTTTAGCCACTCGCGCCGATAACCGTGCTGACATCCCATAACCATAATAAGGTCCACCATGTTCAGCACGATTACATCGGGAATCCTGTCACGCCTCGCGTGGCAGAAACGCAGTCACAGCAGCGCAACGCTCAGTTCGCTGCAGGAGGCCATCGCCATGGTTGAATTTACGCCTGATGGTCACATCCTCACCGCCAACGCGCTGTTTCTGGAGCGCATGGGCTACACGCTGGCAGAAATTGTCGGCCAGCATCACAGCCTGTTCTGCACGCCGGATATGGTGCAGTCACCGCAGTATCGCGAGTTCTGGCAGCGTCTGAATCGCGGCGAAGGCTTCAGCGATAAGTTTTTGCGCGTGGCGAAGCACAGCCGTCCAATCTGGCTGGAAGCCAACTACGTACCGGTGCAGGATCGCCACGGTCGGGTGATTAAAATCGTTAAGCTGGCGAGTGATATCACCGCGCGCATCATGGATGCGCAGGAGCAGCGCGCCATGACCACCGCCATTGAGCGCTCGATGGCGGTGATTGCCTTCAACCTCAAAGGTGAAGTGCTGATGGCCAACGATAACTTCTTTAATACCATGGGCTATCGCGCTGATGAAATCATCGGTCGCCATCATAGCCTGTTCTGTCCGCCTGAGATGCGCACCAGCGAGGCCTATCGTCGCTTCTGGCACAAGCTCAATCAGGGTGAATATATCTCCGGCCAGTTCGAGCGCGTCAATAAGCAGGGCAACACCGTCTGGCTGCGCGCCACCTATAATCCGGTGTTTAACAGCGCCGGCGAGCTGTACAAAGTGGTGAAGTTCGCCACCGACGTTACCGCGCAGGTGGAAAAGAATCAGCTGGAGCGCGAAGCAGCGCAGCAGGCCTGGCAAACCGCGCTGCATACCAGCGAAAGCACACAACAGGGTGCGGCGGTCATTGAGAACAGCGTGCAGAATATCAATGCGCTGGCCAGCGAACTGCACGGTATTTCTGGTGATATCAATGATCTGAGCGACTCTTCCGATCGCATCGGCGCCATCGTGGAGAGTATTCGCCGTATTGCCGACCAAACCAATCTGCTGGCGCTCAATGCGGCAGTGGAAGCCGCGCGCGCCGGTCATCACGGCCGCAGCTTTGCGGTGGTCGCCAGTGAAGTGCGCACCCTCGCGGCAAACATCAATCGCGCCACCAGCGAAATCGAAAATCGGGTGAGGCATAACCATCTGCTGGCGGATAAGGCGCAGAAAGGCATCGCGTCGAACCTGAAGCGTGCCGATCAGGGCGTAGTGCTCGCGCAGCAGGCGGGCGGTGTGATTGCCGAAATTCGCGGCAGCTCCAGTGAGGTGGTGCGCGCCATCAGCCACGTCGCCGATGCACTAAAAGCCCCGCAGTAAGCGCTGTAGCGTGCACTGGCCGGCGGTGACATAAAAGTGTCATCGCCGTGCCGTAACCTAAGATTATTCCTAATCAACGCCAGACTTTTTCTCATGCAGCAGCCTGATTTCCGCACCGGGCTTAGCGCCCTGACGGGTCGTGCCCGCGCGCGTTCGCTGTGTATTGCGGTGCCGTTCGTCACGCCAGCGATGGACAACACGGCGGTAATGGCGCTGTTTAGCGAACACAAAGATTTGATTGGCCTGCCGGTGGTGGAAAACGGCACGCCGTTCGGCATGATTAACCGCCACATCTTTCTGTCGCAAATGACGCGCCCGTTCTTCCGTGAGCTGTACGATCGTAAAAGCTGTATCGCCTTTATGGATAAACAACCGCTGGTGATCGATGCCGAAACCGAACTCGATCGGGTCGCGCAGCAGGTGGTCGCCAGCGGGGATAAATCAGTAACCGATGGCTTTATCGTGACTGAACAGGGCCGCTATATTGGCATCGGTCTGGGTATCGACCTGATTCGTACCGTCTCCGATTTGCAGGCGCAGCAGCATCAGCAGATTTTACAGAGCATCGATTACGCGCGGGTGATTCAGGACGCGATGCTGGACCGCTCGCGGCAGCAGATGGCGCAGCAGCTGAGCGACTGGTGCCTGCACTGGCAGCCGCGCGACGGCGTGGGCGGCGACTATTACGCCTTTCACCGCGACGAGCACGGCTGGCTGGCGCTGATTGCCGACTGCACCGGTCACGGCATTCCCGGCGCGTTTATGACGGTGATTCTGCATGCAGCGCTGGAGCGTGCGCTGCAGCACAACCATCGTACGCCGTCTGCCCTGCTGCAGGCGCTTAACCGCCACATCAAACAAACCCTGGGCCAGCTTAACGCCTCGCAGCAGACTTCGCTGTCCAACGACGGCTGCGATGCGATTGCGCTGCGGCTGGAGACGGCCAGCCATCAGCTGAGCTGGGCCAGCGCGCGCATGCACGCGGTGCTGCAGCCGGTACAGGGTGAAGCCGCCGCGCTGCAGGCCGATCGCGTCGGCGTTGGCTATACCGATACACCGCACGACTATTGCTGGCCGCAGCAGCAGCGCAGGCTGCAGCCCGGCGATGTGCTGCTGGTGATGAGCGATGGCGTGACCGATCAACCCGGCGGCGCGCGGCAGATCATGTTCGGTAAAAAGCGGATTCAGACGGTCATTGCACAACATAAAACCCTGCCGATGGCCGAACTCTCAACGGCGTTTGCGCAGGCATTTCTTCACTGGCAGGGCAACCAGCCGCGACGCGATGACGTCACCTGGTTTGGCCTGCGTTATTAACGAGCCTCTTATGCATCCAGCTTCCACCGGCACGCACCTGCCGCCCGACAGCGTTGCGCTGCACTATACCGGCTTCTTTTCGCCGCAGAACATCACCGCGATGGGTGAAGTGATCAAAGTGTTTCTGGAAAACCAGCAGGCCCCACTGAAAGTGCGCCGCCGGCTGTTCTCCAGCTTTGTCGAGATTGTGCAGAACATCCTGCGCTATTCGCAGGACAGCCGTACCCTGAGCCACGCCGAACAGCACTTTCGCTTTGGCACTGTAACGCTGCACGTGGAAGGCGATAACTACGTGCTCGAGAGCAGTAATCAGGTCGAACAGGCCGCCTGCGAGCAGCTGCGCGACTGGCTCGATCTGCTGCGTACCATGAGTAACGACGAAATTAAGCAGGCCTACCGTGTCGGTCTGCGCACCGAGAGCCCCGCCACCAGCAAAGGGGCCAATATCGGTTTGCTGACGCTTGCCCGTGATGTCAGTGAACCGCTGGAGTATGAACTGCGTCCGCTGCCCGCCAGCGGCTACGCCACGTTTTGGCTTAAAGCCACCATTCACCAGGATTGAGGTTGTATGCAAAACCTGATTATCGCTGCCACTGAGAGCACGCCCGAAGTGAGTTTTGATTTTGCCACCCGCCAGTTTGCGCTGCGCGGCGAGTCGTGGCCAGAGAACGCGGCGGCGTTTTATCGCCCGCTGCTGGATGCCCTTGAGCAGTGGCAACCCACTGACAACAACGCCGTGGTCGTCACTATCGCGCTGCGCTACTTCAACAGCTCCAGCACCAAAATGCTGTTCAGCCTGTTCGATCTGTTCAACCAGCTGGCGCAGCGCGGTCAGCGCGTCACGCTGAACTGGCTGTTTGATGCGGAAGATGACATCGCGGAAGAGTTTGGTCAGGAACTGGCGCTGGATTTTACCGATCTGCAGGTTAATCTGCAGGCGGAACTGGCGTCATGATGGACCTCAATGAGCTGTTCCGTGAAGAGAGCGAGGTGCTGAATCGCTCACAGCATGTGGCGGCGCAAAACACGCTGAGCGCGCAGGATTACCGCGAGGCGCTGCTGCACCTGAATCGCCACTATCAGCGCCTGATGCGCGAAACCTGGCGGCTGATCTCCCGCAGCGATCGCGCGGAGCGCGAACTAAACCGCGTGAATGAGCAGTTAAACCAGCTGGCGCAGGAGCTGGAGTACAAAGCCAGCCACGATCCGCTAACGGCGGTGTGGAATCGCGGCGCGATTATTCAGCGCATCAGCCAGACGCTGGAGAGCGGTCCGGCGGCGCTGATCATTCTGGATATCGACCACTTCAAAAAAATCAACGACGAATACGGCCATCCGATGGGCGATAAGGTGATTTGCGGGCTGGTGACGCGCATTCAGCCACACTGCCCGGCCGGCGCCAGCATTGGCCGCATCGGCGGCGAAGAGTTTACCGTGCTGCTGCCGCACTATCGTCTGTCCGACGCGGTGATTGTCGCCGGTGCGATCCACGCCTCGCTTAACGCCTCGCCGCTCGCGGTGCTGCCGCAGCAACTGGTGACCGCCAGCCTCGGCGTGAGCTACGGTAAGCCGGGCTCCGATTTCGACACGCTGTACAGCAATGCCGATGCCGCGCTCTACGATGCCAAACACCACGGCCGCAACCGGGTATTTTTCCGCTGATCAGTGCACCTGCGCGGTGCTGGCCGTCTGCATCGGCACGCTGCTATCCGGCGGCGGCAGGAAAATGTGGTCGAGGATATTGCGCATCACCGGCGCGGCCGTAATGCCTTCGTTACCGCCGTTTTCCAGAATCAGCGCCACCGCCACCTGGGGGTTTTGTAAGGCGCGAACAGCGTATAGAAGATGTGATCGCGCAGCCGCACCGGGATCATTTTGGCGTTGTAGGTCTGGTTTTGCTTCAGGCTGAACACCTGCGAGGTGCCGGATTTGGCGGCGATCTGATACGGCGCGGTGTGGAACAGCTTGTAACCGGTGCCGTTTGGCAAGTTGGCCATGCCGTACATGCCGTTGCGTACGATGCCCCAGTAAGGCGAGTGGGGATCGCCGATCTGCGCCGCTTGCGCCGGCGGCTGGTAGCGCGTCACCCGGTTGCCCTGCTGCAACGAATACAGCAGATGCGGCGTTTTCACCTGGCCGTTGTTGATCAGCGTGGTCAGCGCTTTTACCATCTGGATCGGCGTCGCCACCCAATACCCCTGGCCGATGCCCACCGAAACCGTATCCCCCTGATACCAGCCCTTTTTGTGCACCTTCAGCTTCCAGTCGCGGCTCGGCAGCACGCCGCGGTACTCTTCGTTCAGATCGATGCCGGTGGACTGGCCGTAGCCGAACTGGCTCAGCCAATGGTGGATACGGTCGATACCCATCTCATACGCCACCTGATAAAAGAAGGTGTCGGCGGACTCCTCGATCGCTTTGGTGACATTGAGCATGCCGTGGCCGGTTTTCAGCCAGTCGCGGTAGCGGCGTTCGGTGCCGGGCAGCGTCCAGGTCGGCGCGCCGAAAAAGGTGGTGGTGGGCGTGATCACCCCGGCGAACAGCGCCGAAACGGCCATGTAGGGCTTCACCGTCGACGCCGGCGGGTACAAGCCCTGAGTGACGCGGTTGATCAGCGGCAAATCCGGGTTGGTCAGCAAGGTCTTATAGGCCTGATAGCCGATGCCTTTGACGAAAGGATTGGGATCGTAGCTGGGGCTGGAGACCATCGCCAGGATGCCGCCGTCCCGTGGATCTTCCACCACCACCGCGGCGCGCTGCCCCTTCAGCACCGATTCGATGTACTGCTGCAGCGGTAAATCCAGCGTCAGGTAGATGTTCTTGCCGGCCTTCGGCGGCTGCTCCTTCAGCAGGCGGATCACCCGCCCGTGGTTATCCACCTCCACCTCCTGATAGCCGGTGGTGCCGTGCAGTTCGGACTCGTAATAGGCCTCGATGCCCTGTTTGCCAATGTTGCGGTCGGCGGCATAGTTCTCGCTCAGCCCGGCCTTGTCCAGGCGTTTGAGATCGTTGTCGTTGATCTTCGACACATAGCCCAGCACGTGCGCCAGCTGGGCGCCGTAAGGATATTCACGCTGTTGATAGGTATCGATCGTCACCCCGTCGAAACGGTATTGATTGACGGCAAAGCGCGCCACCTCGGTGTCGCTCAGCCCGGCTTTGAGCGTCACCGGTTTGTAGCGGCTGTTGTGGTGCATGTCGTCGCGAAACGCGCTGATGTCCTCCGGCGTCAAGTCGACGATCGGCGTCAGCGCCTGCAGCAGCACCGCCATGTCGCTGATTTTGCTGGGCGTGACCTCGATACGATACAGTGTCACGTTTCGCACCAGCGGAATGCCGTTGCGATCGAAGATCAGCCCGCGGCTGGGGGCGATCGGCAGCATCTTGATGTCGTTCTGGTTGGAGCGCGTCTGGTAAAAGCCGTGCTGCTCCACCTGTAAGCGATACAGGTTGATGCCAAGAATGGTGAAGCAGATAACAACCAGGGCAAACGCCACCAGCGCGCGGCGCACAAACAGTTTCTCTTCAGCTTCGAAATTGCGGAAATTCATCAGGTGTTTAGTCTCTTCATTATCACGCTAATGATAGGGAGAGATCGCCGCAGAGCCAGCAGGAAGATGCACAAGCCTGGGTAAAAGTGTGTCAGATGTTTACGGTGGAGCGGCTGCGTCAGGAATGCGGGACGGGGCGTTGACCGTTGCTCGATCAGTCCCCTCTCCCGCGCGCAGGCATTAACCGTTGCTCGATCGGTCCCCTCTCCCGCGGGCGGGAGAGGGTTAGGGTGAGGGCGAAGGAAGAGCGAGGAAAATCAATCGCCCAGCAGAACGGATTCCAGCGCGATTTTGATCATGTCGTTGAAGGTGGTCTGACGCTCAGCGGCGGTGGTCTGCTCGTGGGTACGGATGTGGTCGGACACGGTGCAGATGGTCAGCGCTTTCGCACCAAACTCTAGCCGCCACGCCGTAGATGCCCGCCGCTTCCATTTCCACGCCCAGGATGCCGTATTTCTCCATCACGTCGAACATCTCGCGGCCGTCCGGCGCATAGAACAGATCGGCGGAGAAGAGGTTACCCACGCGCGCGTCAACGCCCAGCGCTTTTGCCGCGTCAACCGCGTTACGCACCATGTCGAAGTCAGCGATCGCCGCGAAGTCGTGGTCTTTGAAACGCATGCGGTTAACTTTGGAATCGGTGCAGGCACCCATGCCGATAACCACGTCGCGCAGTTTAACGTCCACACGCACCGCGCCGCAGGAGCCCACGCGGATGATTTTCTTCACGCCGAAGTCGGTGATCAGCTCTTTGGTGTAGATGGAGCAGGATGGGATACCCATACCGTGGCCCATTACGGAGATTTTGCGGCCTTTGTAGGTACCGGTGAAGCCCAGCATGCCGCGTACGTTGTTCACTTCGACGCACGTCTTCGAGGAAGGTTTCGGCAATGTGCTTCGCGCGCAGCGGATCGCCCGGCATCAGCACGACGTCAGCGAAATCACCCATTTCTGCATTAATGTGAGGAGTTGCCATTGTTGTTCAGTTTTCCTTGGATCAAAAAGTTTTTGGTGGCTGTTTTGGGGGGGACAGAACAGTGCTTGGTTGCCATATTCCATGTCAGACAGGCCAAAATATTTCGCGAGGGTCTGGCCGATGTCCGCGAAGGTTTCACGGTGACCCAGCGAGCCCGGCTTCACTTTCGGGCCGTACACCAGCACCGGAATGTGCTCGCGGGTGTGGTCGGTACCGGTCCAGGTCGGGTCGCAGCCGTGGTCGGCGGTGAGGATCAGGATGTCATCTTCTCCCACCAGCTCCATCAGCTCCGGCAGACGGCGGTCGAACAGCTCCAGCCCGGCAGCATAACCCGCGACGTCGCGGCGGTGGCCCCAGGAGGAGTCAAAGTCCACGAAGTTGGTGAAGACAATGGTCTTGTCGCCCGCTTCTTTCATCTCTTTGATGGTGGCGTCGAACAGCGCATCCAGACCGGTGGCTTTAACTTTTTGGTGATGCCGCAGTTGGCGTAGATATCCGCGATTTTACCCACGGACACCACGTGGCCGTCTTTCTCATCCACCAGCTTTTGCAGCACGGTCGGTGCCGGCGGCTCAACGGCCAGATCGTGACGGTTACCGGTGCGCTGGAAGTTACCCGCTTTGTCGCCGACAAACGGACGCGCGATCACGCGGCCAATGTTGTAGCCGCCTTCGGTCAGCTCTTCGCGGGCGATTTCGCACAGCTCGTACAGGTTATCCAGGCCAAAGGTCTCTTCGTGGCAGGCAATCTGGAACACGGAGTCAGCAGAGGTGTAGAAAATCGGCTTGCCGGTTTTCATGTGCTCTTCGCCCAGCTGATCGAGAATCACGGTGCCGGAAGAGTGGCAGTTGCCGAGGTAACCCGGCAGGTTGGCGCGCTTCACCAGCTTATCCAGCAGCTCCTGCGGGAAGCTGTTCTCGTGGTCGCTGAAGTAGCCCCAGTCGAACAGCACCGGCACACCGGCGATTTCCCAGTGGCCAGACGGCGTGTCTTTACCGGAAGAGAGCTCGCTGCGCCCAGGCGTAGGCGCCCACGACTTCCGCGTTGCCGTCCATACCGGCTGCGATTTTACCGGTAGAGCCTTCATGCGCTTTCACCAGCCCGAGGCGGGTCAGGTTAGGTAGAGTCAGAGGGCCTTTACGACCGTTGTCCGCTTCGCCTTTCGCACAGGCTTCCGCGATGTGGCCCATGGTATCGGAACCCACGTCACCAAAACGTTCGGCATCTTCGCTGGCGCCGATGCCGAAGGAGTCCAGCACCATAATAAATGCACGTTTCACTGCAAGTTCTCCTGCGTCTCGTAGTGCGTTGACGTCAAAAAAAAGCGATCAGATCAGTATACCCGCGGCCGTGCCTGGCACGCGTTGCTATTCGGTGATACGGCGATAGACAGTCGGTGTGGTTTCCGGTGCTTTATCGTCAAGCGTGATGGCCGCTTTCACCGCTTTCGCCGCTTCCTGCCAGCTGGCTTCGTCTTTGGCGTGGATCACCGCCAGCGGACGTTGGCCGTCAACGCTGTCGCCCAGACGGGCCATATCGGTAAAGCCGACGCTGTAATCAATGGTGTCGCTGGCGCGCTGACGGCCGCCGCCCATCGACACCACCGCCATGCCCAGCGCGCGGGTGTCCATGGCGGTGACGAAGCCTTGGCTATCGGCGTACACCGCTTTGCTCAGCGTCGCGGCCGGCAGGTACTTCGCGGTCGCATCTGCTCGACGAAATCGGTCGGGCCTTTCTGCGCCGCCACCATGCGGCCAAAGATCTCCGCCGCTTTGCCGTTGTCCAGCACCGCCTGCAGTTTCGCGCGGGCGTCGGCGTCGTCTTTGGCCAGCTTGCCGGAGATCAGCATCTCCACGCACAGCGCCATGGTGACGTCGAACAGGCGCGGGTTACGGTATTCGCCGGTCAGGAACTGCACCGCTTCGCGCACTTCCACCGCGTTACCGGCGCTGGAAGCCAGCACCTGGTTCATGTCGGTGAGCAGCGCGGTGGTTGCGCACGCCCGCGCCGTTGGCGACGCCGACGATCGCCTGCGCCAGCTGCTGCGAGGGCTCATAGGTCGGCATAAACGCGCCGGTGCCGACCTTCACGTCCATCACCAGCGCGTCCAGCCCTTCCGCCAGCTTCTTGGCCAGGATGGAGGCGGTGATCAGCGGGATGGAGTCCACGGTCGCGGTGATATCGCGGGTGGCGTAGAAACGCTTGTCCGCCGGCGCCAGCGAGCTGGTCTGGCCGATAATCGCCACGCCAACGTCTTTAATAATGTCGCGGAAGCGGTTGTCGTCCGGGAAGATATCGAAGCCCGGAATGGCTTCCAGTTTGTCGAGCGTGCCGCCGGTGTGCCCCAGGCCGCGCCCGGAGATCATCGGCATGTAGCCGCCGCAGGCTGCCACCATCGGGCCGAGCATCAGGGAGGTCACGTCGCCCACGCCGCCGGTGGAGTGTTTATCCACAATCGGGCCGTTGAGGTTCAGCGCTTTCCAGTCCAGAACGGTGCCGGAATCGCGCATCGCCATGGTCAGCGACACGCGCTCAGGCATGGTCATGTCGTGGAAAAAAATGGTCATCGCCAGCGCGGCGATCTGCCCTTCTGAGACGGTGTTATCACGAATGCCGTTGATGAAGAAGCGGATCTCCTCTTCGCTTAACGCCTGACCATCGCGTTTTTTACGAATAATTTCTTGTGCCAGAAACAAGGTAACCTCCATGCGGAAAAGCGATGTATCGCTGAATGACAACCGCCAGCTGCGCAGCAATGCGCACCTGACGGCCGGTAAGCGACCGTGGGCCGCCATTGTGGCGACCGCGTGGATCAGTAACCGGCTTTGCTGCTCTTACCGTCGCCGTGACCCAGCGCTTTCAGCAGGCTGGCCAGCAGGCTGGACGCGCCGAAGCGGTAGTGACGGGCATCGGCCCAGTCGGCGCCGAACAGTTCGTCGGCAATCGCCAGGAACTGCTGCGCGTCTTCGGCGGTGCGCACGCCGCCCGCCGGTTTGAAGCCCACGGTTTTGGCACGCCCATGTCGCGGATCACTTCCATCATGATGCGCGCGCTTTCCGGCGTGGCATTCACCGGCACTTTACCGGTAGAGGTTTTGATGAAATCCGCGCCGGCTTTGATGGCGATTTCAGACGCCTTACGAATCAGCGCCTCTTCTTTCAGCTCGCCGGTTTCGATGATCACTTTCAGCAGCACGTTGGCCGCCGCGCACGCCTCTTTACAGGCTTTCACCAGGTCAAAACCGACCTGCTCGTTACCGGCGATCAGCGCGCGGTACGGGAACACCACGTCAACTTCATCCGCGCCGTAGGCAATCGCCGCGCGGGTTTCTGCCAGCGCAATGTCGATATCGTCGTTGCCGTGCGGGAAGTTAGTCACGGTTGCAATACGCACGTCCGGCGTGCCCTGCTCGTTCAGCGTCTTACGGGCAATCGGGATAAAGCGCGGGTAGATACAGATGGCTGCGGTGTTACCCACCGGCGTTTTCGCCTGATGGCACAGGGCGATGACTTTCTCATTGGTGTCGTCATCGTTCAGGGTGGTCAGGTCCATCAGTTTCAACGCGCGCTGCGCGGCCGCGTTCAGATCGGTCATGGTGCTCTCCAAAGTCAGGCCGGTGAAATCTGCTCACCGGAGAATGTGATAATTATAACAACCCACGCCGCGTGAAATTGCGAGACTTGTCACAAGGAAAAGGAAGCCGCGCTCTGATATACATGCAATTAGCGATTTTAATCACATTAAATCGCTATTTTGCCGAACAGCGCGGCATGATGCGATTGTGATTATTATCACAAATGTTGCCGCAAAAAGGTATCGGATATCGTTAAAGCGTAGTCAATTTGCGACAGAGCGGGAGTTGTCAGCACATCATCAGAAGTGGCAGAGGCGTTGCAGCGACGCGATTCATCGCGCAAGAAATTGCGCCGCTGGCACAATTGCAACGGCCATTAACCGTGACGGCGCTATTAGATGAAGTGAGGTGACGGCAGGCGCAGGATCAATACTCAATCCGGCAGGGCGAACAAACGCAGGCTGTTGTGCCACAGCGCCTCGGCGATCTCATCGGGCGGTTCCGGGCGCAGCTGGCACAATACTTCGAACACATTACGCGCGCGCTCCGGGCGATTTGGCTGGCCCTGAAAACCGTGCAGCGGCATATCCGGCGCATCGGTTTCCAGCAACAGCGCCTGCAATGGCAGGCTGGCGATGGTGTGGCGGGTTTTGCTGGCGCGTGCATAGGTGATGGTGCCGCCGACACCAATCGCGTAGCCAAGGGCGATGAAACGCTCCGCCTGCTGCTGGCTACCGGCAAAGCCGTGCACCACGCCACGCCGCGGCACATCGTGACGGCGCAAATACTGCGCCAGCTGATCGTGCGTACGTCGCGAATGCAGGATCACCGGCAAATCATAGCGCTTTGCCAGCTTCAGCTGGGCCTCCAGCAGCCGGGTTTGCCGCGCAAAATCCGGCGCTTCCATATACAGATCCAGCCCGATCTCCCCGATCGCCACGCGTTTTACATCCGGCGTTTGCAGGTGCTGCTCAAGGAGATCGAGATCGTCATCCTGATGTTGTGCAATATTGATCGGGTGCAGCCCGAGCGCGCTATACAGCGCCGGATGCTGCTGTGCCAGCTGGCTCACCACGGCAAAACGGCTGGCATCCACGCACGGCACGATGATGCGTTCCACACCCGCCTGCGCCGCCTGCACGATACTGTGTTCGGCAGCGGTGACAAATGGCGGAAAATCAAAGTGGCAGTGGGTGTCGATAAATCTCATGCCAGCGATCCTGCATCGTAGTCGGCGTCATTACCCGCCAGCGGTGGCGTGCTGACCGGCCGGTTATCCGGCGCGTTGGCGACGGCGGCGGGCGGCGTCACGGCAATTGGTCGCGCCAGCGGTTCAGCATCGCTCAGCCACTGGCCCAGCGTCGCCAGGAAATAGCGCCCGCTGCGGCGGCCCAGATGATAATCCTGATTCAGCGATGCCAGACGACTGCCCAGCGCCATGCTGGCCAGCGGCTTTGGCGGAAAGATTTCAATGATGCGCAGATTATCCGGCGGCTGTTCAATAAACTGCTGAATCTGGCGGTAGCTCTCTTCGTGCTGATGCAGGATATTGATCATCGGCTGCAGGGCGCTGTCGCTCAGCCAGCGCTCCATGCGTTTAAACCACTTCGGCGTATACGCCATCTGTGACGGCACGGTACGGATCACTACAATGGTATCGGCGCCACGCCGCGCCGCTTCGCGCACCGGAATGGCGTCACTGATGCCGCCGTCGAGATAGCTCACGCCATCCATCAATACGCCGCTGCGGTAGAAACCGGGGATCGCGCTGGAAGCCTTAATGATGTCATGCCAGGTCAGATTGGTGGGATTGAAATACTGCGCGCTGTAATCATCGCTGCGGCAGGCGCACATGTAAAATTCGCTGCCTTTGGCAAACAGGCTTTCGGCGCTGCTCAGCGCCAGCGGGAACTCCTGTTTAGTGATATCGACCAGCCAGTCAAGATCGATCAGATGGCCACCGCGCACAAAACGCAGCGGATCGAAAAACAGTTTACTGGTGGTGTAGCGGGTAATCACGCGCCGCGCATAACCGGGCTGAGCACAGACATAGGCTGAGAGATTTTGTGCCCCGGCTGAGGTGCCGAGCATTAACTGAAAGGGGTTGAAACCTGCGCGCTGAAATTCATCCAGTACGCCCGCCGTGAAGATGCCGCGTTGCCCGCCGCCTTCGCAGACCAGCGCAATTTTTTTGGATTTGAATGGCGTAAGTGCCAGTGGCTCAAAGGTGTCCAGCGACACCGGGATGCGTATTCCCAATGGATGTCCCTCAGTGTTTGCTGCTCTGAGGGAGGCGCTCAATCAGCATCCCGGAGAACCAGTCATTGTCGTTCCCTGACCAACCGCATCCTGCAATCGTCGCGGCGCACCTTCAATGGTGGCAATGACTGGCCTCCGCTTTATGTGACTAGCGGGTTAACATGGTTAACGCAGTGGGTCAGGGTCGTTTGCGCCCGGTAAACAGGCTCACGAGGAACAGAATAATACCGACAATAAAGACAATTTTAGCTGCCCATGCTGCCGTACCCGCCAGACCGCCAAAACCTAATGCTGCAGCAATCAGAGCGATGACCAGAAAGATAATACCCCAACGAAACATAAGCCTCTCCTTTACCATAGTGAAAATCGAACTGCTTATTCTTCACATCACTGTTTTTAATACGGAACGGCACCGTTGGTGATGCCGTTCCGGTTGCGTTAAGATTTCACCTTGAGGTCATTCTTCACGCTTTTCACGCCTTCAATGGCTTTGGCGATCTTCTCAGCCCGATCGGACTGGGCTTGATTCGCCACTTCCCCGGACAGCTGTACCACGCCATCGGTGGTTTCCACCTTCACGTTGCGCGATGGCACAATGTCATCTGCTAAAAGTTTAGCTTTTATTTCACTGGTGGTTGCTGCATCACCTGCATAACCTTTCAATGAACTCTGTTTGCTGTCTCTGACGTGTAGTTTGTCGCTGACGGATTTAACCCCTTCCACCTTCTGCACCAGCGCCACAGCCTTCTCGGCCTGGTCCTGCGAGGTGACAAAACCGCTCAGCGTCACCACGCCCTGCTGCGTTTTGACGGAGATATCCGTACTTTTAATCGCTTCATCGTCCACCAGCGCGGCTTTGGCTTTGGCGGTGATGCCGCTGTCATCCATAAAGCCATCGACTTTTTTCATAGAACTATCGATTTTGGAACCCGCGCTGCTGCTGGTATCAGCCGCCATTGCCGCGCCGCTTAACAGCGCAGTACCGGCCAGTGCAGCAATCAGGGTTTTAGCAATCTTAGTCTTATTCATCGATATCATCCTTCTATCAGTTAACCCACTCGCAACCGCGAATGCGCCAGCAACACACCACGTTGCTGCGTGATGGACGTAATCAGACCTACAGGTCCGTTTTCTCGTCCGACAGAATAATCATAGTAGGGATTACAGCTTTTGCTGGCTTTTGTGGTTGATATCTCGCCAAAAAGCGATAACCGCAGCGCAATTAAGAGGAGTCTGTATCGGAGAAAACCGGGCGGCAGAAAGCAGCAGCCCGGTGAAGACGGCGAACTTAGTGTTCGCGCGTTTTACGGAAGGTCACGTCAGGATAGCGCTCCTGCGTGATGTTGAGGTTGACCATGGTCGGGGCGATATAGGTGAGGTTGTCACCGCCATCGAGCGCCAGGTTGATCTCGTTTTTGCGCTGGAAATCGTCGAACTTCTTCGCGTCGCTGCATTCAACCCAGCGGGCGGTCGACACGTTGATGGCCTCGTAAATCGCCTCAACGTTGTACTCGCTCTTGAGACGCGCCACGACCACATCAAACTGCAGCACGCCCACCGCACCTACGATCAGATCGTTGTTGTGCACCGGACGGAACACCTGCACGGCGCCCTCTTCCGACAGCTGGACCAGCCCTTTCAGCAGCTGTTTCTGCTTCAGCGGATCGCGCAGGCGAATGCGACGGAACAGTTCCGGGGCGAAGTTCGGAATACCGGTGAACTTCATGGTTTCGCCCTGGGTGAAGGTGTCGCCAATCTGGATAGTGCCGTGGTTATGCAGACCGATGATATCGCCCGGATAAGCTTCTTCAACGTGCGAACGGTCGCCCGCCATGAAGGTCAGCGCGTCGGAAATCACCACATCTTTACCGGTACGCACCTGACGCAGCTTCATGCCCTTCTCATATTTGCCGGACACCACGCGCATAAAGGCCACGCGGTCACGGTGTTTCGGGTCCATGTTGGCCTGAATCTTAAACACGAAGCCGCTGAACTTCTCCTCTTTGGCTTCAACTTTACGGGTATCCGTCTGGCGCGGCATGGGCGCCGGCGCCCAGGCAACCAGACCATCCAGCATATGATCGACGCCAAAGTTGCCCAGCGCGGTACCGAAGAACACCGGCGTGATTTCGCCGCTCAGGAACAGCTCTTTGTCGAACTCGTGCGATGCGCCCTGCACCAGCTCCAGCTCGTCGCGCAGCTGCTGCGCCAGCTCTTCGCCGACGGCCGCGTCCAGTTCCGGGTTCGCCAGCCCTTTTACCACGCGCACTTCCTGAATCGTGTGGCCTTTGCCGCTCTGATACAGGTAAGTTTCATCGTTGTAGAGGTGATATACGCCTTTGAACAGCTTGCCGCAGCCAATCGGCCAGGTGATCGGCGCACAGGCGATTTTCAGCTCGCTCTCGACCTCATCCAGCAGCTCCATCGGATCGCGAATATCACGGTCCAGTTTGTTCATAAAGGTGATGATCGGCGTGTCGCGCAGACGAGTCACTTCCATCAGCTTGCGGGTACGATCCTCAACCCCTTTCGCGGCGTCGATCACCATCAGGCAGCAGTCCACCGCCGTCAGCGTACGGTAGGTGTCTTCCGAGAAGTCTTCGTGCCCGGGGGTATCCAGCAGGTTAACCAGGCTGTCGCGATACGGGAACTGCATCACCGAGGTGGTGATGGAGATACCGCGCTGCTTCTCCATTTCCATCCAGTCTGATTTGGCATGCTGGCTGGAGCCGCGACCTTTAACGGTACCGGCGGTCTGGATCGCCTGTCCGAACAGCAGGACTTTTTCGGTGATTGTGGTTTTACCGGCGTCCGGGTGCGAGATGATCGCAAAGGTACGACGGCGCGCCACTTCTTCTAAAAAGGGAGCAATAGACATGAGTGAATTCTTCTTCAGGGCAACGCGCGAGCGGCGCGCTGCGAATAAATCATTCCGGAGCCAGTCCGGCGGATAACGGTGCCAATGGCGACGCATGCGCGTCGGGTCACAGCAGGGTGTGTGCGATCTACATTGGCGGCAGTCCGGTTATCCCATCAGCATTGAGGCGGCATAGCATACAATATTTCAGCAGGCGGGGGAATCTGCGGCAGGATGAGACGATGCTCGCGCAGTTCAGGACATGTCTTGTAAACACTAAGCGATGTCTGGCTGAGAATGCCTCTCCGGAACCGTCACCCCGGCAAGGACAGCAAAATGACTCTACAGCTTAACCCACATACCTACAGCCCGTCGCACCGAAACGCCGCCCTGTCGTCGCCCGCGCAGATGTACCGCAAACCCGGCGAGATGCTGCTGATCAACGCGCCGGATAACGCCGCCGTGCCAGCCATCGGTCGCGCTGATTTTTCCCGCAGCAGCCTGCCGGCGCACCTGCATTATCTGCTCACGCCGCGTCCCGGTTTTTCTGCCGGTCAGCATTTTGTCCCGGAGTATCCGTACATGCTGGACGCCGCGCTGTCGGTCACTGCCCGCCGGGGCGCGGTGTCGTTAGCACCGTATCACGCCGACATTGACAAATGCGCGCTGGTGATTGAGCGGCAGACGCTGGTGAAGTTTGATCTGCCGCCGCTGCACGACTTAGTACTGAGCTACATCGGTCTCAACACCTACTTTAGCGAAGTGCGCTTCTACAACTGTGCCGGACGCATCGTGGCGTTTCGTCGCCTGAACGCCAGCAAAAAGCGCCACGAAGTGTTCTGCTTCGCTGGCATGAAGCCGGTCTCACTGGTGATTGAGACCAGCCAGCACAGCTCGATTTTGCTTGATGAGATGGTGTGGAACCAGACCGTAGGCGCGGGCGCGCGCTGAGGCGCGTTATCCCAGCATGCGCACCACCGCCGCCTTGAAGATCTTCACGCCGATCTCCAGCGAACTCAGCTCAAAGCGCATCTGCGGATGGTGCAGTCCCGGCACCAGATTGGTTCCCAGCCCCCAGAAACCGGCTTTCACCTGCGGATTTTTCACCGGATAGTAGAAGAAATCCTCGCTGCCCGGCGTGGTTTTCGCCGCCAGTAATCCCTGCTCGCCGAGCACATCGACAATCGCGGCGCTCAGCAGCGCGGTGGCATCGGCATCAATTTCCGCCGCCGGCATCTCTTTCAGCACCACCACTTCAGCGGTTGCGCCCAGCGCGGCCACGCTGTGCTGAATCGCCTGGCTGACTTTCTCTTTAAGCAGTTCCATCGGCGCGTTCTCCTGCGAACGCAGATCCCACACCACGCGCGCCTCGTCCGGCACCGAGTTGGTCACGCCGGCGTCGCACAGGAAGCGCGTCGCTTTTACGCTCCAGGTGAGGCCCGGTGCCAGATGAATGCTGTTCACCGCCTGCACCGCCTGGACTGCCGCATCAAGCGCGTTGACGCCGAGATGCGGTCGCGCGGCATGGGCCGGTACGCCTTTAATGGTGGCCTCCAGCGTGCTGCACGCTGAATAGATCACCGCAGGCGTCGCCTGCCCGACCTGGCACTCCTCCAGCGGGCGCAAATGGAAGCCGAGGATCATCTCCACGTCATCCAGCGCGCCGCCCTCAATCATCGCCAGCGCGCCGGCCCCCAGCTCTTCAGCCGGCTGGAACAGCAGCTTCAGCCGCCCTTTTTTAATAGCGCCTTCCTGCAGCAGCTCCTGCGCGGCGGTCAGCACCACCGACGAGTGGCCGTCATGGCCGCAGGTATGGCGGGCGCAGGCAACGCCATCGATCACGTGCCCGAGCGCATCCATGTCGGCGCGCAATGCCAGCACCGGGCCGGGCACGCCGCTGTCGATCTCTGCCACGATGCCGGTGGTCTGGTTGATGCCGCGCGTGACCTTAATGCCAGCCTGTTCCAGCTGGCCGGCGATGTAGGCCGAGGTTTTAACTTCCTGAAACCCCAGCTCGGGTATTTCATGCAGAAAATGGTAGTGATCGAGTACTCTGGACACCGTTTCGCTCCTAAACAAAAAAACGCATCACGAACATAGCGATAACCGCATTGATAATGCTGGTGAGCATCAGCAGCGGCCAGTATTTTTTCGGCACATCAGCGACGCCCAGCAGGCGGCCCATGTACTGCAACTGCGAACCCATGAGAAAAATCGCCGGTGCGAGGATGGTGATGTCGGTACCGCTCAGCAGGCCTTTCGCCATCAGGCTCACCGCCACCCCGACGCTGGCCGAGGATGACAGCCACGCGGTCAGCAGCACGGTGATCGCCTCGCCGGGCAAACCGAAAATCCCTATCAGCGGTGCAAACGCGTGGCCAAGAAACTGCATGATGCCGAGCAGATTCAGCACTTCCGCCAGTACGTAGGCCATCACCACATTGGGCATCAGATTGTGAATAGCAATATGGAAGCCTTTACGCGCGCCGACAATAAAAATATCAAACGGATTATTATTGACCCGCGTCTGTACGTTATTTGACATCAGCAAAATCCTTCTTATAAACACTGTTTAACACAAAACGGACAAATGCCGCACCGACGAATTTCAGCACAAACATCAGCAGCAGCGGAATAATGATTGGTGCACTCATGGATGCAAATAGCGCCGAGCCAATGGCAAAATAATTATTGATCAGTCCGGCACCGGAATATTGCCAGGCGCTCATCACCACCAGCTCTTTTTTACCGATTTGCTGCTGATCCGCCATCTCTTTGGTGAGCGCCGCGCCGGCATCGATACTTTGCAGATCGGTAATCAGCGCCAGGCCGCAGCGTCCCGGCAACCCCATCAGCGGTTTCAGCAGTGGCGTCAGCAGCGTGTGGGCGGCACGAATCGCACCGTAGTGGGTGAAAATCTCCAGCACGCCCAGTGCCAGCATCACAGTGGGTGCCAGCGACAGCGCGAACAGAAAGCCGGCTTTGGCGCTGATGCCGCCGGCGCCGAGAAAGGTGGAACCTGATTCTTTGATGGTGCCAAAGCTGCCGCCCAGCGTGGTGAAATCAAACGCGCCCAGCCAGCTAAAGCCTTCGACCTTATAAAGCAAACCGGAAAAAAACAGTATTGCCAGTATCAGCGCGAGGTAATTTCCGGCGCTCGCCGTGACCGTTTGTGGCGCGGCAATGATTTTTTCTTCAGACATCTTTTCTCCTGCTGACCCTATTTCTGCCAGACGTGGTTGCAATATACGGAACTATTAACCAAGCAGGATTTATGCCAATGCGCACTTTCTTTAATTTCGCTATGGCTAATTTTGTTCAGTAACAAGCAGCAGCCGGAATAAGCGTTTATATCGCCGTGCCAGGTTTATTGCTGGTCGCGCCAGTGCTTATTTTATCGGCGGGTTGACTGGCGAAGAAGTGATCGGTGCGGTTGTGCGCTGCACCGCCAGCAGGCAACACAGCTGCACTAAAACAGTGCTGCGGACTGTGAATGAAAATTAGTCAAAGTTGAGAATTCTTCGCATTCAACTAACGGAATAATTCCATTTATAATCAATAAGATAAATTCAACTTTTTTACGAAAAAACCTTCACAAAAAAGTATAGATTGATGCATAATTCGCCGTACTTCACCTGACAAATTAAAAAGGACTCAGCCATGTTAACCGCTGAAATGACCTCACGCCTGAACGACCAGCTTAACCTCGAATTCTTCTCCGCCAACCTCTATCTGCAGATGAGCGCCTGGTGCAGCGACAAAGGCTTCGAAGGTGCCGCCTCCTTCCTGAAAATGCACTCGCGCGAAGAGATGCAGCATATGCAGAAGCTGTTTGACTACGTCAGCGATGCCGGTTCACTGCCGGTGCTGGGCAGCATCGCCGCGCCGGCGGTGAGCTGGACCTCGCTGAATGACGTACTGGAAGAAGCGCTGAAGCACGAGCAGCTGATCACCAGAAAATCAACGAGCTGGTGCATGCCGCGCTGACTTCGCAGGATTACTCCACCTTTAACTTCCTGCAGTGGTACGTGGCCGAGCAGCACGAAGAAGAGAAGCTGTTCAAAACCGTGCTGGACAAGCTGGCGCTGGTGGGCAACAAAGGCGAAGGTCTGTTCCTGGTGGACAAAGATCTGGGCCGCATGAACGTCGAAGGCCACGGCCAGTAAAAATAATAAAGATTATGCACAGCAGCATGCACAACGCCCGACTCTGTCGGGCGTTTTTTTGTGCTTACTCCAGCGCTTTTAGCCTAAGCTCCGACGGCTGTGGCCGGCCAAACAGGTAGCCCTGGAACAGCGTACAGCCCTCTTCGCGCAGGCGGACAAACTGCTCATTACTCTCCACGCCCTCTGCGGTGATCTGAATATCCAGGCTGCGGCTCATGCCGGTAATCGCGCGGATGATCGCCAGCGCCTCGCGGCTGTCGCCCATATCATTGATAAATGACTTGTCGATTTTGATCTTATCGAACGGGAACGAACGCAGATAGCTGAGCGACGAGTAGCCGGTGCCGAAGTCGTCGAGCGCAATCTGCACGCCCAGCGTTTTCAGGCTCTGCAGCGTACGGATATTGCCGAGCGTATCATCCAGCAGCACCGATTCGGTAATCTCCACCTCCAGCCGATGCGGCGCCAGGCCGGATTCGCGCAGCGCGCCCTCCACCACCGACACCAGCGAGCTGTTCTTAAACTGCAGCGGCGACAGATTGACCGACACCGACTGTTCGGTTTCCCAGCTCTGCGCCTCGCGGCAGGCTTCGTACAGCGCATAGGCGCCGAGCATATGGATCAGGCCGGTCTCTTCGGCAATCGGAATGAAGTCATTCGGCATGATCAATCCTTTGATCGGATGATGCCAGCGCATCAGCGCCTCATAGCCAATGATGCCGGTTTCGTTGGTGATCGGCTGATAGTAGAGCTTGAGCTGCCGTCCGGTAATTGCCTCGCGCAGATCGTTCTCGATCACCCGGCGGCTGCGCGCCACATTATCCATCTCCAGCGTAAAGTGCTCATAACGGTTACGGCCGTTACGCTTGGCTTCATACAGCGCCATGTCGGCGCAGCGCAGCATGTGTTCCGGCGTATTGGTGGCCTGCGAGGTCAGCGCGATGCCGACGCTCAGCCCGACCGATAGGTTGTGGCCTTCAACATTCACCGGCGGGCGGATCGCCTCGATCAGGCGCTGCGCCACAATCGCAGCCTCATCGGCATTCCGCACGTTGGGCAGCACGATGGCAAACTCATCGCCGCCGATGCGCGCCAGCGTGTCCTGATCGCGCAGTACGCTGCGCAGCCGCTTCGCCACCACCCGCAGCAGATCGTCACCGATTTGATGCCCCAGCGCATCGTTCACGTTCTTGAAGTTATCCAGATCGAGACACAGCGTGGCGCTGGTCTGGCCCTGCTGCTGATCGACGCGCAGCGCCTCGCTCAGCTTCTGGCGAAACAGGATGCGGTTTGGCAGGCTGGTAAGATTATCGTGATGCGCCATGTGACGAATGCGCGCATCGGCTTCACGCTGGTCGGTGACATCTTCCACAATTAGCATCACGTAATTCTGCCGCATGTCTTTGCCGCTGATGGTGGTGGCGCGCGTGTGCAGCACCCGCTCACCGCCAGCGGTCAGCAAGAGCTGCTCGCGCGTGTGGATGCCTTCGCTGCGCAGCGCGATATCCGCCAGGCTGTTGAAGTAATCACTCAGTTCCGCCGACATACATTCGTGCGGCCGCTTATGCATAATCAGCGACTTACTGAAGCCAAACAGCTGCTCGGCTTTGTCATTGACCATCAGGATTTCGCGGCTGATGGCGTCTTCAACGATCACGCAGGAGGGAATGTTGCTGATGATGGTGTCGAGGAAGCCGGAAAGCTCCGACATTTTGGCGCTCTGCGCCTGCGCCAGATCGCGCGCACGCAGCAGCTGCTGCTCGTGCTCACGCCGCTCGGTGACGTCGCGGGTGATCTTGGCGAAGCCGATCATTTTGCCCTCTTCATCATGAATCGCGTCAATCACCACATGCGCCCAGAAGGCGGAGCCGTCTTTGCGGTAGCGCCAGCCCTCGTCCTCAAAGCGACCGGTTTTCAGCGCGATGCCCAGATTGGCATCCGGCGTACGCGCCTGACGTTCCGGTGAGCCGTAGAACACGGAGAAGTGCTGGCCCACGATCTCGTCAGCCATATAGCCTTTGGCGCGCTGCGCGCCGGCGTTCCAGTTCACCACCCGGCCCTGTAAATCCAGCATGTAGATGGCGTAATCCGTCACGCCTTCAACTAACAGGCGGAAGGTTTTCTCGTATTCACGCTGCTTGCGCAGCAGCGCCTGCTGTTCGGTGCAGTCGCGGGTGATTTTGGCATAGCCGATCAGTTTGCCGGCGTCATCGCGAATCGCATCGATGATCACGTGCGCCCAGAAGGCGCTGCCATCTTTGCGATAGCGCCAGCCTTCGTCTTCAAAGCGACCGGTTTTAAACGCGGTGGTCAGGTTGCGTTCCGGGATATGGTTCAGGCGATCCTGTGCGCTGTAGAAGCGCGAGAAGTGCTGACCGACAATCTCTTCGGCCACGTAGCCTTTGGCGCGCTGCGCGCCGGCGTTCCAGTTTTCGACATTGCCGTCAAGGTCGAGCATGTAGATGGCGTAGTCCGTTACGCCTTCAACCAATAAACGGAAACGCTGCTCCTGTTCCTGTTGTTTACGCTGCTGCGCCTGCTGTTCAGTGCAGTCGCGGGTGATTTTGGCAAAGCCCAGCAGTTCGCCGTACTCATCGCGGATGGCGTCAATCACCACGTGCGCCCAGAAGGCGCTGCCGTCCTTGCGATAGCGCCAGCCTTCGGTTTCATAGCGCCCGGTGGCGGTGGCGATGGCCAGACCGCGCTGCGGCGCGCCGTTGCGCCGATCCTCTTCACTGTAAAACAGCGCAAAATTCTTCCCGACAATCTCTTCGGGGGTATAGCCTTTGGCGCGTTGCGCCCCGGTGTTCCAGTTAGCCACCGTGCCATCCGGCTTAATCATGTAGATGGCGTAATCCACCACGCTCTGCACCAGTAGCCGGTACATTACGTCAGAGTTATTGTTCATTGTTGTTCGCCTATGCTGGCCTGGTCTCGATGCGCAGTTAAGATAATTCTTAATCTTCAGGCAGACTTAAACGCAAAAGCGCATCGCTTACAAGCGCAAATCATCCGCAGACAAAAGTTGGTAGTGTGGTTATCGGCAGTGGCGAGAAAATGTTCAGTGGGATAGTGGATTTATTGCGCAAAGTTGACAGCACGCCGCGCGGAGATTTTCCGGCGGCGTGCTGTCAGGTGGCATTAACTGACGTCATCTGGCGCGTTCAGGTTAAATGCATGCCGATATAGCGTTCATAACGCGCGGGTTTTACGCGTGACAGATCGACCAGCACCAGACCATCAATACAGTGATTGAAATCCGGATCGCTGCCGAAATCGATAAACTGCACGCCGCCCGGCTCACACACTTCCGAATACTGTTTGTACAGCGTCGGAATCGCGGTACCGAGATTAGCCAGCAAATGCTTGAGACGACGCAAATCGTCGGCATAGTTATCGCCGGTGAACTGCGCCAGCACCTCCGGCAGCGACGCCGGATAAGGGCGGCGCGATTTCGCCAGCGGCAGGTCGGTCGGAAAGTAGAGACGGTAAAACGCCACCAGCAGATCGCGCGCCGCCAGCGGCATGGTGCCGGAGATTGATACCGGGCCAAACAGGTAGCGCGTCTGCGGATAGCGCGCAATGTAAGCGCCGATGCCCATCCATAAATAATCCAGCCCGCGCTTGCCCCAGTAGGCCGGCTGAATGAAGCTGCGTCCCAGTTCAAGCCCCTGCTGAATAATCGGCAGCATGCGCTCGTCATAGTGGAACAGGCTGTCGCTGTAGATGCCCTGCAGCCCGCGCCGCGCCAGCTGCTCGGCGCCGGGAATAAAGCGGTAGGCACCGACAATCTCCAGCGCCTCGTCATCCCACAAAATCAGGTGATAGTAATCATCGTCATACTTGTCGAGATCGCGCCGCCGGCCACTGCCCTCGCCCACCGCGCGGAAAGCAATTTCTCGCAGCCGGCCCAGTTCACGCAGCAGCGGCACCCAGCTGGCCCCGTTGCGCCGCCACAAATAGATCTGTTTGCCGTCCGGCAGCGTCCCGAGCCGTTCACTCTCCAGCAACGCTTTTTTCAGCTCAGCGCGATCTTCCGGGCGGGCGATGGCGGCTTCGGTAAGAAACAGACCGCGCCGTCCCTGACCGATGCGGTACAGGTGCTTGCGCAGCCGCTTCGCCAGCTCTTTGCCCGGCGTATGGCCATCGTGCCAGTTGGCGAAGGGAATCTGCTCGCCGATATGCAGTTTGATGCGCGTACCGCGCTGGCGGAACATTTCGCGCACCAGCATCAGCAGCGCCAGCGGTGCCGCCACCTTCGCCGCGGCGTAAAACGCCAGGCTGTTACGTCCGACTACGTGCACCGGTACCAGCGGCGCGCGGGCGCGGGCGGCGAGGCGCAGAAAACTGTGGTGCCAGTGACGGTCACGCACGCCGCGGCTGGACAGGCGCGAGACTTCACCGGCCGGGAAGATGATCAGCGCGCCCTGGTTGTCGAGATGCTGCTGCATGCGCGTCAGCTGCTCGCGGCTGGTGCGGTTGCCCATGTTATCCACCGGCAGCATCAGGTTGTTGATGGGTTCCAGCATCATCAGCATGCGGTTGGCAACGATTTTCACGTCGCGCCGCACCTGCGATACCGCCGCCAGCAGCGCCAGGCCGTCCAGCGCGCCAAGCGGATGGTTGGCGACGATCACCACCGGCCCATGCGTCGGGATCTGTTCAAGGTCGCGTTCGCTGAGCTCACAGCACACATCCAGGTGTTCCAGCACCTGCTCCACCATATCCACCCCTTTCAGATGCGGATAGCGCTGGGCAAAGTCCTGAAATTCCTGTTCACGCACCGCCCACTTCAGCAGGCTTTTCTGCCAGTGCGCTGGCTGCTGGCCTGGCCAGTAAGTATTGAGAAGCTGATCAACGGAAAACATGGTGCACCTTTTTATACGCAGCGGTTTATTCCCTGACGTTAAAACGGCTTGTTTTCAGATTTATGACCACGGCAGATGCGGACAGGAAAAAGTATCGGCGCGCTTTGTGCTGGCGCATAAAAAAGTCAATTTTACCTTAAATGAGAATTTTCCAGACAGGACTTAAATCTTATTCTTAAGACCCGTGAATTAATCTGGTCACACCTCTGCTAATGAATTTTCATCGGTGTTTATTCCTTGCATTCTTTTTTTTGTTTATTTTTGGACTACACATATGATTCATTCGGTATTTATAGTTGATGACCACCCATTAATCTGTGCGGGTATTCAGGCACTGCTGCACGCTTATGACTATTCGGTTGCGGGCATTGCCAACAAAGGCGATTTATTGATTAGCGAATTACATCATGCGCAGCCAGACGTGGTGCTGCTGGACCTGACCATGCCCGGCCGCGCGGGCATTCCGCTGATTGCCGACATTAAGCGTATTTTGCCGCAGCAAAAAATCATTGTTTTTACCGCCTCAGAAAGCCTGTTTTATCAACGCTGTTGCCTGCAGTTAGGGGTAGAAGGCTATGTGTGTAAACGCGGCGATTTGGAAACTTTATTGACAGCAATAAAAGAAGTCGAGCGCGGAAAACGTTTTTATCCGGTCACGCACAGTGCGGCGGATGCCGCCGAGCTGATTGAAAGCGAGAAATTGATGAGTTTAACGCGCCGCGAATTGATTGTGCTGGTGAAACTGGCCTCCGGGATGAGTAATAAAGAGATCGCCTCACAATTACAGCTGAGCAGTAAAACCATCAGCACTTATAAAATTAAAATTCTGCGTAAGCTCGGCCTGAAAGGGATTAGCGGAATTAATACGGCGGCGCGCGCCAATGAGCTGGTGTGAGTCAAATCCGGCCCGGCCCGCCAGCGTGACGACCGGGCAGCAGGTCAGAGCTTGAGCGGCGGCAGCTGAGAGAATACGCTCAGCAACCCTTTGCTCCACAGCTGGCGGATCTGGGAAAAGTAGGGATGCTGTTCGGTGATGTGGTACTGCTCGCTGTCGCTAAAGCTGTCGCTGTGGTAAACCATCGCGTCGAGCGGCAGGCCGACGGAGATGTTACTCGCCAGCGTCGAATCCATGGAGATCAGCGCACACTGCATCGCCTGGCTGAGCGAGGTCTCATAGCGCAGCACGCGGTCGATAATTGGCTTACCGTATTTGCTCTCACCAATCTGGAAGTACGGCGTGTCGACGCTGGCTTCAATAAAGTTGCCCTGCGGATAGATCTGGAACAGCCGCGGCTCTTCGCCGCGAATCTGCCCGCCCAGCAGCAGCGTGCCGCCAAACTCCTCGCCGTCGCGCGCAATCACTTCACGCAGCGTGGCGCCCACCAGCAGCGCAATGTCGTACAGCGAGCGCCCGTTGAGCAGATTGGGTTGTTCGCTGTCGTTACAATTGCGCCGCAGCAGGCTCATCACGCTCTGCGTCGTCGCCAGATTGCCGGCGCTTTGCAGCACCAGCGTGCGCTCATCATCCACCTGAAACACATGCAGTTTGCGAAACGAGGAGATATGATCCACGCCCGCATTGGTGCGTGAATCCGAGACAAAAATCATCCCGGCCGATAAACGCATTGCCACACAATAAGTCATAGTTACGCCTGTTCCGATTACTGCTGCCCGTGCACCTGTTGCACCGCAGCCACCGCCAGCATATCTTCGCCGCCGCCGCCCAAACGGATGCCGCGCACCGGACAGGCATCCAGATAATCGATCCCCACCGCCAGCCGCAGATGCTGGCCGCGTACTGCGCGTGTTATTGGTGATATCAAAGCTGTGCCAGCTGCCATCCAGCCAGGCTTCCGCCCAGGCGTGGGTCGCCACGTGTTCAACGTTGTCGGTATACAGATAGCCGCTGACGTAGCGCGCCGGGATCTCCAGGCTGCGGCAGCAGGCCAGAAACACATGGGTGTGATCCTGGCAAACGCCGCTGCCGGCAGCAAACACTTTCGCCGCGCTGTCGCTTACCTGCGTGCTGCCGGGCTGGTACGGCATTTTCAGCAGCAGCTCGTCCATCAGCTTTTCCAGGCTGGCGAGCGGTTTTTCCGCCTGCCAGTAGCGCCGGGCGAAGTCGCGGATTGCCCCGTCCGGCTGGGTCAGCGGCGTAGCGCGCAGAAAAACCAGCGGCGACAGCGTCGACTGCGGATCCGGCGCCAGCTCGCTGGCATCCAGAATCTCGACCACCCCTTGAGCGCGGAAATCTCCAGCAGCTGATGCGGCCTGTCCAGCGTCAGCACGTGCATCAGGTTGCCGTAAGCATCCAGCGTGCGCGTCGCCTCACACGGCAGATCGAGCTGCCACGACAGCACCTGCTGGTGCGCCGAGTTTTGCGGCGTTAGGCGCAGATACTGGGTGCTGAGTTTCACCTGCTGCTCATAGGCGTACCAGGTTTTATGCTCAATGTTCAGTCTCATTTCGCCTCCAGATAGGTGTGATTGATGCTCTCCGCCAGCGCGTTGATGCGGCTGAGAAAATGGTCCAGCCACGGCTGCAGGCCGTCGCGCGTCAGGCTTACCTCGTCCAGGTGCTGAAGCGCATCTCCGCCAGCAGGACCGTACTGAGATAGCGCGGGCGATCCTCGCCGCTGCTGCCAATCTGCTCCAGCTGGCTGGCGATCTCCTCAATGCAGGAGTGCAGCGAGCGCGGACTTTCGCTGCGCAGGATCAGCATTTCGTTGACCAGCGGCGGCATCAGCTGCTGCTTAAAGATGGCGTTGATAGGCCTCGCGCGCCGTCACCGCGCGCAGCAGGGTGTCGAGGCGATAATATTCACGCACTGGATCCGGATCGTTGTTCAGTTGCTGATCTTTAAGCGCCAGCAGTTGGGCGGTGGCGTAGGCGCGCTCAATCAGCGTACCGACACGAATAAAACACTGCGCATCGTTGCGCAACAACGTGCCGAACATCGCGCCGCGAAACAGATGCGAGCGCTCTTTCACCCAGTCAAAAAAGGTATCAATACCGATTTTATCCACCCCGGACTGACGCAGATTGCGGATGTCGATACGCGTGGTGTTGATGCACTCCCACACTTCCGATGACAGGCTGCCGCGTACCGCATGGGCGTTATTCCACGCCATTTCAATACAGCTATAAATGCTGCTCGGGTTGTGGCTATCAAGGGCGAAGAAGTTCAGCAGGTTGTTCATGGAAAAGCGGGCGTAACGCTGCTGAAACAGCTCATGGGAAAAGGTGAGATTGAGCGGCAGCGCCAAATCGTGTTGCTGCTGGCGGTGGCGCACCGGCATCAGCGACAGCTGCGAGGTCACATCCAGCACCCGGGCAATGTTCTCCGCGCGCTCCAGGTAGCGCGCCATCCAGTACAGGTCGCTGGCGGTCCGGCTTAGCATGATGTATCATCCTCCAGCACCCAGGTGTCCTTGGTGCCGCCGCCCTGCGACGAGTTCACCACCAGCGAGCCTTCGCTCAGCGCCACGCGCGTCAGGCCGCCCGGCACCAGGCGAACCTATCCGGCGCCGGACAGCACGAAGGGCCGCAGATCGATATGGCGCGGCGCCAGGCCGTTCTCGACGAAGGTCGGGCAGGTGGAGAGCGACAGCGTCGGCTGCGCGATGTAGTTCTCCGGCCGCGCCAGCAGCCGCTCGCGGAAGTTCGCTCAGCTGCTGCTGGCTGGCGACCGGGCCGACCAGCATGCCGTAGCCGCCGGCACCGTGGACCTCCTTCACCACCATGCTGTCGAGATGGGCCAGCACGTAGTTAAGATCCTGGGGCTTGCGGCACTGCCAGGTCGGCACGTTGTTGAGGATCGGCTCCTCGTCGAGGTAGAAGCGGATCATGTCCGGCACGTAGGGGTAGATCGACTTGTCGTCGGCCACGCCGGTGCCGATCGCGTTGGCCAGCACCACGTTGCCGGCCCGGTAGACCGACAGCAGGCCGGGCACGCCGAGCATCGAATCCGGCGCGGAACGCCAGCGGATCGAGAAAGGCGTCGTCCATGCGGCGGTAGATCACGTCCACCGCTTGCGGCCCGGCGGTGGTGCGCATGTAGACCGCGCTCGTCGCGGACGAACAGGTCGGCGCCTTCCACCAGCTCCACGCCCATCTCGCGGGCGAGGAAGGCGTGCTCGAAGTAGGCGCTGTTGAAACGCCCCGGCGTCAGCACCACCACCGCGGGATCGTTCACCGGCGTGCTTTCGCGCAGGGTCTGCAGCAGGTGCGGGGTAGCGCTCCACCGGCGCGATATGCTGGGCGGCGAACAGCTCCGGGTAGAGGCGCATCATCATCTTGCGGTTCTCCAGCATGTAGGAGACGCCGGACGGCGTGCGCAGGTTGTCCTCCAGCACGTAGTAGTCGCCGTCGCCGTCGCGCACCATGTCGACCCCGGCGATGTGCGCGTAGATGTTGCGATGCAGATCCACGCCCTGCATCGCGGGCTGGTACTGGTCGTTGGCCAGCACCTGCTCGGCCGGCACGATGCCGGCGTTGAGGATATTTTGCTGGTGGTAGATGTCGTGCGAGGAACAGCGTTCAGCGCCTGGACGCGCTGGCGGATGCCGCCGGCTCGAGTGCGCCCACTCGCTGGCGGGAATGCTGCGCGGGATGCTGTCGAAGGGGATCAGGCGTTCGGTGCCGCCGTCGTCGCCGTAGACGTTGAAGGTGATGCCGGCGCGGTGAAACAGCAGTTCTGCCTCTTCACGTTTACGCGCCACCGCCTCTTTGTCCGCCTGTTGTAACCATTCCCAGTAATGCTGATAGTGAGCGCGGTGCTGACCGTCGCTCTGCAACATCTCATCGTAGAAGTTTGATGCTATCTGGTCGCGTGCTTTCATGATTTACCCGGCGCTTGTCAGAGGACCTGACTTCTCTCCTGCACAAAGTGTGCCAGAGGCCCGCCGCCGCAACGGCAGGCGCGCCCCAAAAGCGGAGCCGCGCCGGATAATCCTTGCCTTGCACCTTACTGGTGCATCAGCTGCTGCGCCACTGGCAGCCAGATTTCGGTCATTGCTCCTTCGCCGCCGGTAAACGGATCGCGATCCGGCAGCGGCACGCGCTGGATCTGCTCTTTTGACGCGCGAAGCCGGGAAGGTTCGTCGCGCACGGTTTCCGGTGACATCCCTTCAGGATAGGCGCCAACGGTGAAAAAGTCGTCGGAGGCAAACACCTGTTTATGGCCCACGCCGGCCGGGATCAGCACCGCATCCCCCTCACGCAGCGTCACCATGCGACCGCTGTCGCCGCCAAACAGCACTTCCGCCCAGCCCGCGCCGACGCCCAGTACCTCATGGGTGTTGGGATGATAGTGGGTGTAAGGAAAAATCGGCGCGCGCCACGCCGCAGGCCAGCCGCTGGCGCTAAAGGTTTTTTCAAACCAGGCCGCGCTGTCCTCCTCCTCTTCCGGCACCACGCACGGCCAGATGATCAGCGGCAGCGGATTATTGGGTACACCGCCGGACGGCAGCGATAACATTAAATGCTGCGGGTTACCTGACGATCCCGCGGAAAAGGTACCGGCGGCGAAAGACATCAGTAACAGCAGACTGGAAGATTGGGCAGACATACTCTTTCTCCGGATAGCCACATTGCCTAATTGTGGCAAAGCCACCGGGCATTGCAATGTGCGCACACCGGCAAAATTCACATAAAAGAATGATTTAGCTTACTAAAGCCAAATTACTTATTAACATATTTAACATTTCGTGGCATGCCGTGGCGCGCCTCGTTTACCCGGCATCTGCCACAGCAAAAAACAGGCAAAAAAAACCGGTGGATTTCGCCACCGGTAGAATCAACAGTTGATTCAAAGGCACTGACAGGTTATCGCAGGCGGTCAGCGATGGGTTTCACTACGTTCTCCCCTTCACGACCATAAAACTGAAACAGCGTCTCGGCGGCCGCCTCGGTGAGCACCATGATTTCAATGCGGCGGTTACGTGCGCTGAGCGGATCGGCTTTGTCCAGCGGCATACGGGACGACATGGCATTCACCTGCAGCACGCGCGTGCTTTCCAGCCCGCCGCGCTCCAGCGCGCGCCGCGCCGCCAGCGCACGGTCACCGGAGAGATTCCAGTTGTTGTACGCCGCGTTGCCGCTGTACTGCGCGGCGTCGGTGTGCCCGCTGATCATGATTTTGTTGTCGATACGGTTAAACACCGGACCGAGTTCGGTCAGCAGGCGCTGATAAAACGGCGTCAGCACCGCGCTGCCGCGCGGAAACATCATGCGATCCTGGTCATCCTGAATCAGGATACGCAGCCCCTGCGGCAGGGTTTCCAGCGTCAGCAGGTTCTGGGCGTGATAGCTGTTGATGATGCTCTGGATCTGCTGACGCAGCTGCGCCAGCTCGGCGTCGGAGCGCGACAGCACGCTGTCCAGATCTTCCTTAGGCTGATTGGCGTTGTTGTCGCTGTTTTCCGCGCTGGTGTCACTGACGGTGGCGCCCTCGGTCGGCGGCGCAATCGCCAGCGTTTCACCAATGATGGCGGAGCCGCGTCCGGTTTCGACATCGAACGGATTAAAGCCGGAACCGTTAAACACCGAGGTGCCGTTAAGCTGCGCGACGATCTCTTTACGCTCGTCTTCGGTGACGGCGCCCATGATCAACTTTGTGGTGGTGACCAAAGGGGCCGAGCGTATTTCTGAAGTGTCGGCGCGCTTTACCCTCGACGCGCTGCCGGGCAAACAGATGGCGACCGACGCCGATCTTAACGCCGGGCTGATCAATCAGGAACAGGCGCGCGTGCGGCGTCAGGATGTGGCCAACGAAGCGGACTTCTACGGCGCGATGGACGGTGCCTCTAAGTTTGTGCGCGGTGACGCCGTCGCTGGCATCATGATCCTGCTGATCAACGTGCTGGGCGGCATCCTGATCGGCGTGTTCAAACACGGTTTACCGGCCGGCCAGGCGTTCGAACAGTATGTGCTGCTGACCATCGGTGACGGTCTGGTGGCGCAGATCCCGTCGCTGTTGCTGTCGACGGCGGCGGCGATCATCGTGACGCGCATCAGCGACGGCGCTGACATGGGCGAGGACGTGAAGTCGCAGCTGCTGGCGAAACCGGCCACGCTGTATACCGCCGCGGGCGTGATGTTTGTGCTGGCGATTGTGCCCGGCATGCCGCACATGGTGTTCCTCGCCTTCACCGCCCTGCTGCTGTTCGCCGCGTGGCGCCAGAGCCGCGTGGTGCAGAAGCCGACGCAAAGCCATGTCGACATGGAAGCGATCAATCAGGCGCTGGCGCAGCCGGACGAACAGCCGACCATCAGCTGGGACAATATTCCGCTGGTCGAGCCCATCGGCCTTAACCTGGGCTACAAGCTGGTCACGCTGGTGGACAAAGGCAAAGGCGCGCCGCTGACCCAGCGTATGCGCGGCGTGCGCCAGGTGGTGTCGGAAACCAGCGGCGTGCTGCTGCCGGAGATCGCCCTGCGTGAAGATTTTCACTTAAAGCCGTCGCAGTACGCCATCAAGATCAACGGCGTTCGTACCGCGGTAGGCGAAGTGCATGCCGACCGCCTGATGGCGCTGCCGACGCCGGATCAGTACGGCGAGATCGACGGCCTGCTGGATACCGATCCCGCGTACGGTATGGCGGTGACCTGGATCCTGCCGGAGCAGAAAGCCAAAGCGCTGAATCTGGGTTATCAGGTAGTCGACTGCGCCAGCGTGGTGGCCACGCACGTCAACAAAGTGGTGCGCGAAAACCTGCCGGAGCTGTTCAACTACGATGATATTACTCAGCTGCATCAGCGGCTGGCGAGCGTGGCGCCGAAGCTGTCAGAGGATCTCAACGCCGCGGTGAACTACAGTCTGCAGCTCAAGGTGTATCGTCTGCTGCTCAACGATCAGGTATCGCTCAAGGACATCACCACCATTGCCACCACGCTGCTGGAGAGCGTGGCGATCACTAAAGATCCGATCCTGCTGACCTCCGATGTGCGCTACGCGCTGCGCCGCGCCATGGTGGCGGCGATTGCGCCGGACAACAAACCGTTGTCGGCCTATACGCTGGATAACAGCCTGGAAAACCTGCTGCTGGCTGCGCTCAATCAGGCGCAGCAGGGCGGCAAAGTGGCGCTGGACAGTTTCCCGGTCGACCCTAACATTCTCACCCAGCTGCAGAGCACGCTGCCGGTGATGATGGAGCAGCTGAAAGCGCAGAACCTGACGCAGGTGCTGCTGGTGACGCCGCAGCTGCGGCCGCTGATTGCGCGCTACGCCCGGCTGTTCGCCAGCGGGCTGAATGTGCTGTCATATAACGAGGTGCCGGACGATGCCAATCTGCAGATTGTCGGGCAGGTGAGCTGATGCGTTGCGGAAAACTGTTATAAAAAAACACCGCTGATCTGTCTCTGCCGCCCTTCACTGTTATGTGGTTTACTGGCAGGCAGTGATATTCAGAGGTGAATAATGGACGCGATTAAACAAATTCTGATCGATGAAATCGACACGCTCAACCGCGAAGAGCGGCGCGATAATCTGCCGCGTTTTAGCTTTAACTTCCTGAAAACCCATCCGGGGCTGTGGGGCGTGATGTACCTGTGCTACGGCCTGTGCGTGGCGCTGATTTTCTCGACCGAAATGCTCGGCTGGCCGGCCTTCTGGTTCGCCACGGTGTTCGTGCTGGTGATGAGTTTTCTGATGCTGCTGGACATCAACCCGAAATACCGCTTCGAGGACATCGATACGCTGGATCTGCGCGTGTGCTACAACGGCGAGTGGTATTACGTGCAGCCGGTCTCGCAGCAGGCGCTGGACAAGATCCTGGAGAATCCGGGCACGCCCGAGCGCGTGCGCAGCGGCATCGATCGCCTGATGCAGCAGAAAGGAGAAGTGGATTTTTATGATGTCTACTACCTGACCTGGGGCCATCAGCGCGCCGCGAAGATCTGATCGGGCAAATTCATTGCTGCTTCCATGGTATTTATAAGCCCTTAATGACTCACTGCTTAATTACTACCCCCAGCGTCTTTACACAGAAGGTATGCGAAGCTAAAGAGGGTAGTAAGACAACGCCTGAAGGCTGGGTCAGGAAGTTTCGCCGCGCGCACCAAATCAAAACGCCGGCACGCCGCTGTGAAAGCGCAGCTCAGCGTCCGGTTCGCTGATCAAACGCGCTTCCGCTGCCCCAATCGCCCGCACGCGCGGCGCGATATCCTTCGGTGAAATCTGTGCCGCCAGCGTCAGGTAGTCCTGATAGTGGCGCGCTTCCGAGCGCAGCAGCGAGAGATAAAACTTCTGCAGGTCGTCGTCGAGGAACGGGGCCAGCGCGGCGAAGCGTTCGCAGGAGCGGGCTTCGATGTAGGCGCCGCAGATGAGCTTGTCGATCAGCGTCAGCGGTTCGTGGGTGCGCACTTCCTTCAGCATCCCTTTGGCGTAGCGGCTGGCGGTGATTTTGACGTACGGAATGTCGCGGGCCAGCATCGCCTCCCGCACCTGCCAGAAGTGGTGCAGCTCCTCTTTGATCAGCAGCACCATGCTGTCGATGAGCGCCTGGCCCCACGGGTCGTCGGTTTTGGGCATCACGCTTTTGCCAATCTGCTTGTGCAGGGCGATGAAGTCCGGCTCCGGGCCGTCGCGGAAGGTGAACTGTTCGTAGGGTTTGAGCCAGTCGAGCAGCGCGTCGGCACCGCTTTCGTCGGCGACGTATTTGCGCACCAGCAGCAGCGCGGTCTGGGCGGCCTTGAGCTCGCACACCATGTGGTCGGTGAGCAGCAGCGGCAGGTTCGCCGGGTCGCGGGCTTTATCAATCCATGCTTGCGGGGTCGGGCACTGGAGGAAGTTGAGTACGGGGGCGAGTATCTGCGGGTAATCCATGGTTCTGCCTTGAAAAAGCGGTGGCGCGGGCCACCGCCTGAAACGCTTAGTGACGCACGCCGTCGTCGTCTTCGTCGATGTAATCTTCGTCGTCGCCTTCTTCGCCGTCTTCACCGTTCGGATCTTCGAAGTAGGTTCCCCAGCCGTCGTATTCCACATCAAACTTCTCGGCCAGGTTCATCAGCTGTTCTACCTGCGCGTCGATCAGCTCCGCCTTCAGCGCGCCTTCGCTCAGGATGTCGCAGCAGATGACGGTGTCGCCCTCTTCCACTTCCAGCTCTTCCGGCTCGGTCACTTCGTAGCCCAGCTTGAAGGCTTCCACGGCCATTTTTTCCAGCGCGTCGAAATCATCCGCAGAGAAATGGTGCTCGATGGTGTACAGCGCGTCCGGATCGCTACCGTCTTCCAGCAGCTCTTCAATAATCAGACGCGTCTCTTCGCGTTGCTCTTCCAGTAATTCCGGGTTTGCCATGGCTCAATCCTCTTTAAAGTGCG
>JBCNOY010000009.1:0-87973 GCA_039593615.1 Enterobacterales bacterium
GAGTCAGCGCTAAGCCTGCACGGCGCAAACGTTTACCTCGCGCGTGATTTCTGCTTGATGCGGCTCAGTGAATGCGTATAATGCGCCACAATTTGCCGGAGGAAACATGCAACAGCGCAGCGCACAATTTGCCGCTCCCGTACGCCTGAATGCAGGCGGCGCACCTGTTTCTTTCCGTCATTCATCGATCGCCAGAAAGCCCCTGTAAAGGGGCTTTTTTTTGTCCGCAATCCGGCAGCGCAGAGGAGAGAGCTATGGCCAACCCGCTTTATCAAAAACACATCATTTCCATAAACGACCTCAGCCGCGAAGAGCTGGAACTGGTTCTGGAAACCGCGGCAAAACTGAAGGCCAATCCGCAACCGGAGCTGCTGAAGCACAAGGTGATTGCGAGCTGCTTCTTTGAAGCCTCAACCCGCACCCGCCTCTCCTTTGAGACCTCCATGCACCGCCTGGGCGCGAGCGTGGTGGGCTTCTCCGACAGCAGCAACACGTCGCTGGGTAAGAAAGGCGAGACCCTGGCGGATACCATTTCAGTGATCAGCACCTACGTCGACGCCATTGTGATGCGCCACCCGCAGGAGGGCGCGGCGCGTCTGGCGACCGAGTTCTCCGGCGGCATTCCGGTGCTGAACGCCGGTGACGGTGCCAACCAGCACCCGACGCAGACGCTGCTGGATCTGTTCACCATTCAGGAGACCCAGGGCCGCCTTGAGAACCTGAACATCGCCATGGTCGGCGACCTGAAATACGGCCGCACCGTGCACTCCCTGACCCAGGCGCTGGCGAAATTTAACGGCAACCGCTTCTACTTCATCGCCCCGGACGCGCTGGCGATGCCGCAGTACATCCTCGACATGCTGGATGAGAAAGGCATTGCGTGGAGCCTGCACGCCAGCATCGAAGAGGTGATGAGCCGGAGGTGGATATTCTCTACATGACCCGCGTGCAGAAAGAGCGTCTCGACCCGTCCGAATACGCCAACGTGAAGGCGCAGTTCGTGCTGCGCGCCAGCGACCTGGCCGGCGCGCGCGACAACATGAAGGTGCTGCACCCGCTGCCGCGCATCGATGAGATCACCACCGACGTGGATAAAACGCCGCACGCCTGGTACTTCCAGCAGGCCGGCAACGGCATCTTCGCCCGCCAGGCGTTACTGGCACTGGTTCTGAATCGCGAATTGGCTCTGTAAGGGGGAGACGACCATGACACACGATAACAAACTCCAGGTTGAAGCCATCAAGCGTGGCACCGTGATTGACCACATCCCTGCGCAGGTGGGCTTTAAGCTGCTGACGCTGTTCAAACTGACCGAAACCGACCAGCGCATCACCATCGGCCTGAACCTGCCGTCGGGCGAGATGGGCCGCAAGGACCTGATCAAAATCGAGAACACCTTCCTGACCGACGAGCAGGTCAACCAGCTGTCGCTGTACGCGCCGGACGCCACCGTCAACCGCATCGACGAGTATGAAGTGGTCGGCAAATCCCGCCCGAGCCTGCCGGATCGCATCGAAAGCGTGCTGGTCTGCCCGAACAGCAACTGCATCAGCCGCATGCTGAGCCGGTTTCCTCCAGCTTTGCAGTGAAAAAACGCGCCGATGACATCGCGCTCAAATGCAAATACTGCGAAAAAGAGTTTTCTCATTATGTGGTGCTGGCCAACTAATTGAGGTTGGTAATGAAATCCCGTTCCTCCCTATAATGGCCGGCGAACATTCTTACGCGGCGTGTAAGGGTTCTGCCGCGCATGCGCTATAGGAGAAACAATGTACTCGCGAAATCAGACGGAAAATGCACCAGCCGCTATCGGCCCTTACGTTCAGGGCGTTGATCTGGGCAGCATGATCATCACTTCCGGCCAGATCCCGGTCGACCCGAAAACCGGCGCGGTGCCGGACGACGTCGCGGCGCAGGCGCGTCAGTCGCTGGAAAACGTGCAGGCTATCGTTGAATCCGCCGGCCTGAAGGTGGGCGACATCGTGAAAACCACCGTGTTCGTGAAAGATCTGAACGATTTCGCGACCGTTAACGCCACCTACGAAGCGTTCTTCACCGAGCATAACGCCACCTTCCCGGCGCGCTCCTGCGTGGAAGTGGCGCGTCTGCCAAAAGACGTGAAAATTGAAATCGAAGCGATTGCCGTTCGTCGCTAATTTCGCTTTGTCGATCAATAAGACAGCAGCAGGGGGCGCTCCGTGCGCCCGGCGGTCGCCGGTCGTCATCAATGCGCCCTGCTTTTTTCGTGACTTCCGATCTTCCCTATCTCGTCGCTCGCAGCAGCGTCTCCAGCGGGTACACCGCCGCAATCACCACTTCGTCCTGCACCTTCGCCGCGTTATCCAGCTCGCTCTGAATCGAGGCGATCTCTTTGTCCTCCGCCGTGGCCTGAGTGCGCTCCAGCGCGGTCACCAGATCGCGTCAGGGAGGCCCATGCGCGGCCAGCTTATCCACCTCCTGGATCACCGGCTTCATCGCCTTCAGCTGATAGCTGGTTGTTCTCAGCTCCAGCGGCGCCAGCGCGTCGCTGGTGTTGCTCTGCCAGCGGTTAAAGACGTGGCGCAGGGCGTCGGCGCTTTCCGTGTCTTCCGCATCGCTCACCAGACGGTCCGCCCATTTGTGCATCTGGCGCACGGTGGCGCTTTCGGCGTTCAGCGCATCCGCAAAGCGGTTGAGCGGCTCGAACTGATGATAGTTTCCGGCCTGGAACTTCAGGTGCTGACGGGTGTAATACTGCGCCGGTTCAACCGCCTCAGCGAGGATCTGCAGCGGCAGGGTGTCGGCATTACCGGCGAGGCGCGTGAACTGCACCTGCTGCTGGGTATGCTGCTGCAGCCCGACCGACACCGTCGACCAGCTGTCCATCGCCTGCAGGCGGGTGTACATGTTGTCGACATCGTTGACGTCCTGCGCGGACCACAGCCGCTCCGCCACCGCAAACGTGCGCGGCCACAGGCGGATATCCAGCACCGGCGCCACCACGTTTTCCGCCCACAGCGCCGCTTCGCCGCCGAGCAGGTTGGCCTGGTTCGCCACGTCCGGCACGACCGGCGGAATGCCTTTCGGCACGTCGTCCAGACGCGTGCCGCTGATCGGATAGCGCGTATTCCCCACCAGGAAATAGCCGGAGAGTTTGTCGTTATCGACGGTGACCACCGGGCGCGTTTCGCCCATCCACGTATCGACGGTAAACGTGACCTGGCTGTCATCGCGCCACTCGATGTTCTGCACCGCACGGCGCGATTTCCCGGCAAAATCAATAAACCCGCGCCAGCCGGCATCCCCTTTCACCAGGGTGAAGCTCCCCTCCACCGGCTTGCCCTTCAGGCGCGGCATGGAGAAGGCCCAGCTCTGGGCCTGCTCGTCGGGCGCGCAGCAGATCCACGCCGTTCAGCCCCTGCGGCCAGGATCTCGTTGCGGTAGTGATAGGCGGTGGACTGGGGCTGGTCGAGATAAAAGCCGGTCGACAGAATGCCCTTGTAGCCATGTTTGCGCCACCTGCCCCAGCGCGTCCTGCCCCTGCCAGGACTGGATCAGAATGCTTTTCGGCAGGTCGGGATGGTAGATCTCGTCCCAGCCGACCATCTGGCGGTGATGCTTCTCGAGGATCGTTTCCAGCTTGCGGTTGAAGTACGCCTGCAGCGCGTGGCTGTCCGCCAGCCTGTTGTCGCGCATAAACTGCTGGATGGCCGGGTTCGCTTTCCACTGGCTGTCGTCCACTTCGTCGCCGCCGATGTGCAGATACGGATCGGGGAAGATCGCCGCCAGTTCGCTGACCATCGCGTCAGCAAAGGTGTAAGTCGCCTCTTTGGTGGGATCGAGCACCGGCTTCAGCACGCCCCAGTGGCGCTCCATGGCGTACGGCCCCGGCGCGCTCATCAGCTCCGGGTAGGCCACGGCAATCGCCGAGGCGTGGCCCGGCATGTCGATCTCCGGCACCACGCGAATGCCGCGCTCGGCGGCGTAACGCACCACCTCGCGCATCTGTTCAGGCGTGTAGAACAGCCCGTCGCTGGCAAGCTGCGTCAGCTTAGGGTAGCGCTTCGAGCTGAAGCGCCAGCCCTGATCGTCGGTCAAATGCCAGTGCAGCACGTTGAGCTTCGCCGCAGCCATGCCGTCGATCTGGCGTTTGATATCCGGCAGCGGGATAAAGTGGCGCGCCGAATCGAGCAGCAGCCCGCGCCACGGGAAGCGCGGCGAATCTTCAATGGTCACCCACGGCAAAGAGGAATTTGCGTGCCGCTGGCCGTGTCTGCGATCAGCTGGAGCAGGGTTTCCATGGCGCGCAAGGCGCCGAAACGGGTAGGTGCCTGCAGCAGTACGCCACTGCTGCTGACCTCCAGATGGTAGCTTTCGTCGCTGTCCGGTTGCGGTAGCGGATCGACCGCGTCGGCAATCCGGATCTGAATGGCGGGACGATCGCTGGCCGGGCTGGCGGGCAGCAGCGCCCAGCCGGTTTGCCGCGCAATGCGAGCGCGCCAGCGCGCTTCGGCCCCTTCCAGGTGATCGCCGGTGATGTGCAGCGAAAATTGCGGCGTCAGGGTAAACGCGCCACCGCCAGCGGGCTGCGTCACCTGCTGTGGCCATGGCATCAGCGGCAGATCGCTTGCCGGTGCGGCCTGCGTGGAAAACGTCAGGGAACACAAAACGGCCAGCAGCGTACGGGGCAGAAGCATGGTGGGCATCCTTGTAAGGCAAAACGATGGGCCGGAAATGGCGCAAAACGCTCATTAAACCTGTTTCGCAACGCAAAGCAAGTTGCAACCGGCTGAAGTTTGTGCGGCTTAAAACTTTTCAGTGTAGCGGCTGTTGACCACTGCACGGCTTTCAGGCGCTGGCCGCGCTTCTTTGCGACAGGTCAAAAACAGTGCGATTAATTCCCTCTGAAACACCACATGTTGCGATTACACTCCTTAAAATTATCTACATGTAGTTTTCAGCGGAGAAAGGGAAGATGGCAACGGTAGTGATTAAGCGTGACGGTTGCAGGGTGCCGTTTGATGCCCGACGCATTGAAGTTGCAGTGCGGGCCGCCGCGCAGGCCGCCCAGGTTGACGACCTGGCCTGGTGCACGACAGTCGCTCAGCAGGTCAGCGCGCAGCTGGCAACCCAGGCTGAAGTCGATATTCGCGACATCCAGTGTGCCGTGGAAGAGGCGCTAATGAGCGGACGCTGGCCACAGCTGGCGCGCGCCTATATCGAATACCGCCACGATCGCGACGTGGCGCGCGAGAAGCGCGGCCGCCTGAACCAGGAGATTCGCGGCCTGGTGGAGCAGACCAACTCGGCGCTGCTCAACGAAAACGCCAACAAAGACAGTAAAGTGATCCCGACCCAGCGCGACCTGCTGGCCGGTATCGTCGCCAAACACTATGCCCGGCAGCACCTGCTGCCGCGCGACGTGGTGCTGGCGCACGAGCGCGGCGAAATCCACTACCACGATCTCGACTACTCGCCGTTCTTCCCGATGTTCAACTGCATGCTGATCGACCTGAAAGGCATGCTGACCCACGGTTTTAAAATGGGTAACGCCGAGATTGAACCGCCGAAGTCGATCTCCACCGCCACCGCCGTCACGGCGCAGATCATCGCCCAGGTCGCCAGCCATATTTACGGCGGCACCACCATTAACCGCATTGATGAAGTGCTGGCGCCGTTCGTCACCGGCAGGCTTCAACAAACATCGCAAGATGGCCGAAGAGTGGCAGATTCCGGACGCTGACGGCTACGCGCACTCCCGCACCGAAAAAGAGTGCTACGACGCGTTCCAGTCGCTGGAATACGAGGTCAACACGCTGCACACCGCCAACGGCCAGACGCCGTTTGTGACCTTCGGCTTTGGCCTGGGCACCAGCTGGGAATCGCGCCTGATCCAGCAGTCCATTCTGCGCAACCGTATTGCCGGCCTGGGCAAAAACCGCAAAACCGCGGTGTTCCCGAAACTGGTGTTCGCCATCCGCGACGGCCTGAACCACCAGTTTGGCGATCCGAACTACGACATCAAACAGCTGGCGCTGGAGTGCGCGAGCAAGCGCATGTATCCGGACATCCTGAACTACGATCAGGTGGTGAAGGTCACCGGTTCGTTCAAAACGCCAATGGGCTGCCGCAGCTTCCTCGGCGTGTACGAGGAGAAAACGGCGAGCAGATCCACGACGGGCGCAACAACCTCGGCGTGATCAGCCTCAACCTGCCGCGCATCGCGCTGGAAGCGAAGGGCAATGAAGCGGCGCTTCTGGACGCTGCTGGATGAGCGCCTGCAGCTGGCGCGTAAGGCGCTGATGACCCGCATTGCCCGTCTGGAAGGGGTCAAAGCCCGCGTCGCGCCGATCCTCTATATGGAAGGGGCCTGCGGCGTGCGCCTGAAGGCGGACGATGACGTGTCCGAGATCTTCAAAAACGGTCGCGCGTCGATTTCGCTGGGCTATATCGGCATTCACGAAACCATCAACGCGCTCTGCGGCGAACGCCGTGCATACGTATGATGCCGCGCAGCCTGCGCGCAAAAAGGCGTGGCGATCGTCGCCGCGCCTGCGCCACGCGGTCGACCAGTGGAAAGAGGAAACCGGCTACGGCTTCAGCCTCTACAGCACGCCGAGCGAGAACCTGTGCGACCGCTTCTGCCGTCTGGACACCGCCGAGTTCGGCGTTGTGGAGGGCGTGACCGACAAGGGCTATTACACCAACAGCTTCCACCTCGACGTGGAGAAAAAGGTGAACCCGTACGACAAGATCGACTTCGAAGCGCCCTATCCGCCGATCGCCAGCGGCGGCTTCATCTGCTACGGCGAGTACCCGAACATTCAGCACAACCTGAAGGCGCTGGAAGACGTGTGGGATTACAGCTACCAGCGCGTGCCGTATTACGGCACCAACACGCCGATCGATGAGTGCTACGAGTGCGGCTTCACCGGTGAGTTCGAGCTGTACCAGCAAAGGCTTCACCTGCCCGAAATGCGGCAACCACGATGCGGCCCGCGTCTCGGTCACCCGCCGCGTGTGCGGCTATCTCGGCAGCCCGGATGCGCGTCCGTTTAACGCCGGCAAGCAGGAAGAGGTGAAGCGCCGCGTGAAACACCTTGATACCGGACAGCTGGGATGATGCACATTCATCGCTACTACGATGTGGATATCGTGAATGGTCCCGGCACGCGCTGCACGCTGTTCGTCGCGGGCTGTGAACATCAGTGTCGCGGCTGCTACAACCAGAGCACCTGGCGGCCTGACTCCGGCGTGCCGTTTACGCTGGCCATGGAGGAGCAGCTGATCGCCGATCTGCAGGATCAACGCATTCCGCGTCAGGGGCTGTCGCTGAGCGGCGGCGATCCGCTGCATCCGCACAATGTGCCGCATATTCGCCGGCTGGTGAAGCGCGTGCGCCGCGACTGTCCGGATAAAGATATCTGGCTGTGGACCGGCTACACCCTGGCGGAGCTGACGGCGGCGCAGCGTGAAGTGATTGCGGAAATCGACGTGCTGATTGATGGACGTTTCATCGAAGCGGAAAAAGATGCGCGGCTGCTGTGGCGCGGCAGCCGCAATCAGACTATCTGGTATCTACGCCAGCCACAGCGCGAGGGTGCCGAGCAGCATGCCGCTGACGGCCACGCCGCAGAAGGCGATCCACAGCGCGCGCGGTGGGAACGCGCGATGCAGCATCAGTAGCGACGGCACGCTGACCGCGGGCAGCGTCACCAGCAGCGCCAGCGCCGGTGCGGCGCCCATGCCCGCCAGCATCATGGTCTGCACGATGGGGATTTCCGCGGCGGTAGGGATCACAAACAGGCAGCCGGCGATGGCCATCAGCATCACCCAGAACAGCGTATTCCCTACCGCGCCGTCCGCGTGCGGAAACAGCCAGACGCGCGCGGCGCCGAGCAGCAGCACCGCCACAATGTAGAGCGGAATGGTGTTACAGAACAGCCGCCACATCACGCGCAGCCAGCGCGTCACAAACCGTTCATGGCTTTCTTGCGGCAACAGCGGCGCGGCAACGGCGGTTTCCGGCACGCTGCGCTGCACCAGCAGGGCAATGCCCAGCACCATCACCCCACCCGCTACCAGCCGGATGGCGGCAAACTGCCAGCCGAGCACAAAGCCCATAAACACCAGCGTTGCCGGATTAAGCAGCGGATTTGCCAGCCAGAACGCCATCGCCGCGCCGCTTGAAACCTGTGCCTGGCGCAGGCCGACGGTCACCGGCGCGGCACAGCAGCTGCACATCATGCCCGGCAGGCCAAAACCGGTGCCGACCAGCGTGGCCCCCAGCCGGTTGCTGCCCATCAGGCGCAGCAGCCAGCGGCGCGGAATCAGCACCTGCACCAGCGAGCCCAGCACCACGCCGAGCACCGCGGCTTTCCACACCGCGAGAAAATAGACCATGGCGTAATCCAGCGCGGCGCGCCACGGCGAATCTGCGGCATTGGCAAGGATCGAGCGGCCGATGGAATGGGTTTCTGCGGCCGTGAAGGCTTTGCCATAGTAAGGCTGCCATTTAACGTACCACAGGCCGATAAGCACCACAGCGAGGAACAGCAGCGGTTTCCACCAGGCGAAGCGGGCCGCTGGTGCAGGTGAGGCGAATTGGGTCATAACCGGTTCCGTATTCAACTGAATAACGTATGTCGCGCGGAGGGCGCGACGCAGATCCCACAGTGTTATTCAGGTTATGCCTGTGTGCCAGCGTCGTCACGCTTAAACTTGATCTGTCTCCGGAATTTAACCAATCCCGCCTGCGCCGGCTGGCTTGCGTTTCCGCGCTCAGGGTCCAGACTTGTCTGTTGAAACGTGTCACGCACAGCAGGTGCGTGACCAGCAAGGAGGAGAAAGATGAGCAAGAAAATAGCGGTTCTGATTACCGATGAATTTGAAGACTCAGAGTTTACCTCACCGGCCGAGGCCTTCACCAAAGCGGGCCATGAAGTGGTCACCATTGAGATGCAGGCGGGCAAAACCGTGAAGGGAAAACAGGGCAAAGCCGAAGTCAAAATCGACAAGGATATTGACCATGTCAGCCCGGCCGAGTTCGACGCGCTACTGCTGCCCGGTGGTCATTCGCCTGACGCGCTGCGCGGTGACGATCGCTTTGTCACCTTTACCAAAGAGTTTGTCGCCAGCGGCAAACCGATTTTCGCCATCTGTCACGGTCCGCAGCTGCTGATCAGCGCGAACGGCGTGCGCGGTCGCAAAATGACCTGCGTGAAAGCTATCGCCATCGATCTGCGTAATGCCGGCGCGGACTTTTACGATAAAGAGGTGGTGGTTGATGATGACAAGCTGGTTACCAGCCGCACGCCTGAAGACCTGCCCGCGTTTAACCGCGAATCCCTGCGCATTCTGAACGCAGCGTAAGGCGGTCGCCCGGTGCGCCTGCGCGCGTGCCGGGCTAACGCTGCCAGACAATCTTTTTGCCAAACCCCAGCGCGTTATCGGTCATTTTCAACTCATCCAGCGTAATTTCCCACAGCGGCGCGGTGACTTTTTTTGCCACCGGAAAGCGCGACTGATAGGCCTTCAGCGCCTGCGCCTCATCGGTCAGTTGTATACGCCCGCGATACTGCACGCCTTTAATCAGCAGCACCGTTTTCGGCTGGCCGTTCACCGTGCCGGCAACGCGTGGATGACGCGCCATCAGCGCGCCGTGACGCGTATCGGCTTCGGTCATCAGCCAGAACGCCATGCGCGCTTCATCGAACACGTAGAAACAGTTGGCGCACCATAGCGCATCGCCGTCGCTGGCACACAGCGACAGCACGTGCTGCTTTTTCAGATAGCGAATCAGATGAGAATGGTCAGACAAGAGCAACTCCGTGCGTTGATAGCGATGCGGCCGCAGGCGCGTTACACTGCCCGCCAGCACATGAACGAGGTTTGTAAATGGAACAGGGCTGGCAGCTGTATATGCTGCAAACCGCCGCCGGGATGCTTTATACCGGCATCACCACCGACGTCAACCGTCGCCTGCAGCAGCACCAGCAGGGGCGCGGTGCCCGTGCGCTGCGCGGCAAAGGTCCACTGACGCTGGTGTTTCACTGCGCGGCTGGCGATCGCGCGGCGGCTTCCCGGCTGGAGTATCAGGTAAAACAGCTGAGCCGGGCGCAGAAACTGCTGCTGGTTGCCCAGCAGCCGGCCTGCTTAACGGCGTGGTTTAGTCGATACGATTGAAAGGTGCCGAGAAGGCGATCAGCCCTTCTGCCCCATCGAACGCATCGTCCGCCAGTTTATACACCTGAAACGCCGCTTCGCTGCCGGGCCAGCGGCAGTGCAGGCCGTGGCGCGCCGCCGGTTCAAAGCCGAGCGGATTGTAGAACTGCGGATCGCCCAGCACCACCACGGCGCTGTAGCTGAACTCATTGAGCGAATCGAGCCCTTCATACACCAGCTGTTTAGCAATGCCCTGACTGCGCACCGAGGCATCAACCGCCAGCGGCGCCAGCGCCACCCAGTTACGATCCTCGCCCTGCAACGTCACCGGACTGAAGGCGGCATAACCCACCACCTGGCCTTCGTCATCGGTGGCCACCACGCCCAGCGTGAGTAAACCGTCTTCGCGCAGCTGCTGTACCAGTTCCGCTTCGGCTGCGGTGGCAAAACTGCGCTTTAACAGGCTGTCGATGCCTGCCGCGTCCACACCAATTTCAGTACGAATCAACATGAGATCCCCGCGCGCGCCTCAGCGGCCTTCGCGTCCTGTGTCATTCCTGCCTCAACAAAAGCAGCCAGCTGCAGCAACCCCGTGCGCAATGGCGTGGGCATGGCGTCCAGCTCTATGGCATCCATCAGATTCTTCACCTCCAGGCCCAGCTCCGTGTCGCCCTCAATCACCAGACGGCGCTGAAAGAACAGCGTATCGGGATCGGCTTTGCGCGCTGCGACCAGCAGCAGATCGTTGGCTTCGCCGCGAAACCTGACATCCGCTTCGGCGTCGCGCGAAACGGTCAGGCGCCCGTCCTGCAGCGTGGTGATCCAGCGCAGATTGACGTCCGCGATCTCAATGCCGAGATAGCGCCCTTGCAGAAAGTCTAACTCACCTTCAGCCAAAGCATGACGAAATTGCCAGTTTAGGAGTTGTTGCAAAACCGTTTTTTTCACGGCGAATGGTGTTAGCGACACCGGTAAAGCGAGGAATTCCGGCCCTTTTTCAATTAACAGGCCGCGTAAGCGTGCGAACATGCGCTGCACTCCCTTGAGAAAATTTTATCTATATTGCCACATCCGTCGGCTTTCGCCTCAACCGGGATCAAGGAAATCGCCCCGCGTCTGTGCGAAAATTCTCCATTCCGCCCTGGCAATCCCGCTTTCACTGCCTTAAATCAACATTGCAGCACCTGCGCTTCCTTACACTCTAACATTTTGGCGTTCAGAATCCGGGGGAGGAAATTGTATGGAACTGCTGTGTCCGGCGGGGAATTTACCTGCGCTGAAATCGGCGGTGGAGAACGGCGCCGACGCGGTGTACATCGGCCTGAAAGATGACACCAACGCCCGCCACTTTGCTGGCCTCAACTTTACCGAGAAAAAACTGCAGGAAGCCGTTCGCTTCGTGCATCAGCACCGCCGCAAACTGCATATCGCCATCAACACCTTCGCCCATCCTGACGGCTACGCCCGCTGGCAGCGCGCGGTGGATATGGCGGCACAGAACTGGGTGCCGATGCGCTGATTCTGGCCGATCTCGCCATGCTGGAGTATGCCGCCAGACCGCTATCCGCAGATTGAGCGCCACGTTTCTGTGCAGGCTTCCGCCACCAATCAGGAGGCCATTCGGTTTTATCACCGAAACTTTGACGTGGGCCGCGTGGTGCTGCCGCGCGTGCTGTCGATGCATCAGGTGAAGCAGCTGGCGCGCGTCACGCCGGTGCCGCTGGAAGTGTTCGCCTTTGGCAGCCTGTGCATCATGGCCGAAGGCCGCTGCTATCTCTCTTCGTACCTGACCGGCGAGTCGCCGAACACCGTCGGGCGCCTGTTCGCCGGCCCGTTTTGTGCGCTGGCAGCAAACGCCGCAGGGCATGGAGTCGCGCCTGAACGAGGTGCTGATCGACCGCTATCAGGACGATGAAAACGCCGGTTATCCGACGCTGTGTAAAGGCCGCTATCTGGTGGACGACGAGCGCTACCACGCGCTGGAAGAGCCCACCAGCCTCAATACGCTGGAGCTGCTGCCGGAACTGCTGGCGCGCCAATATCGCCTCGGTGAAAATCGAAGGCCGCCAGCGCAGCCCGGCCTACGTCAGCCAGGTGGCGAAAGTGTGGCGTCAGGCGATCGATCGCTGCATGGCCGATCCGCAACAGTTCACGGTGCAGGCGCCGCCTGGATGGAGACGCTCGGTCGATGTCCGAAGGCACCCAAACCACGCTGGGCGCCTATCACCGCAAATGGCAGTAGCCGGAGGAGACCGTATGAAATACGCCTTAGGCCCGGTGCTTTACTACTGGCCAAAAGACACGCTGGAACATTTTTACCAACAGGCCGCCGACAGCAGCGCCGATGTGATTTACCTCGGCGAAGCGGTGTGCAGCAAGCGCCGCGCCACTGCGTTCAGTCAGTGGATGGAGATGGGCCGCACGCTGGCGGGCAGCGGCAAACAGGTGGTGCTCTCCACGCTGGCGCTGGTGCAGGCCCCTTCCGAACTGAATGAGCTGAAACGCTATGTTGAAAACGGCGAGTTCCTGCTGGAAGCCAACGATCTCGGCGCGGTGAACATGGCGGCAGAGCGCAAGCTGCCGTTTGTCGCCGGCCATGCCCTGAACTGCTACAACGCCGAGACCCTGCGCCTGCTGCTCCAACAGGGCATGACGCGCTGGTGCATGCCGGTGGAGCTGTCCCGCGACTGGCTGATTCACCTGCTGCAGCAGTGCGATGACGCTGGCCTGCGCGACCAGTTTGAGGTGGAAGTGCTGAGCTACGGCCATCTGCCGCTGGCCTATTCGGCGCGCTGCTTTACCGCGCGCTCGGAAAACCGTGCCAAAGACGAGTGCGAAACCTGCTGCATTAAGTATCCCAACGGGCGCCGCATGCTGTCGCAGGAGAACCAGCAGGTGTTTGTTCTCAACGGCATTCAGACCATGAGCGGCTACTGTCTACAACCTCGGCAACGAGCTGGCGCCGGTATGCAGGGCTGGATGGATATTGTGCGCCTGTCGCCGCAGGATGAGAGCACGCTGGCACAGGTTGATCGCTTCCGCGCTAACGAAGCGGGTGAAGCGCCGCTGATGATGGCGCGCGGCAGCGACTGCAACGGCTACTGGCGCCGCCTGGCCGGAATGGCGCTGGATAGCGGCGGTTAAAGGCACATTCCGGCTATATTCCTGCCGTTATTAGCAGTTTTAATATGGGTAATGATGCGTAATACTGACTGGTGCAGGTTTACTTATCACCTGCGCCATCCTTTGCTGGAGTACCCATGTCTGAGAAGAAAACTGTTCGCCTGTCCGTGCTGGATCTGGCCCCCATTCCGCAAGGCTCGTCTGCGCGCGATGCCTTCCATAATTCGCTGGCGCTGGCGCGTCAGGCTGAAGCCCGTGGCTATCACCGCTACTGGCTGGCCGAACACCACAACATGACCGGCATCGCCAGCGCCGCCACCTCGGTGCTGATTGGCTATCTGGCCGCAAACACCAAAACGCTGCGCCTCGGCTCCGGCGGCGTGATGCTGCCGAACCACGCGCCGCTGGTGATTGCCGAACAGTTTGGCACCCTGGAATCCCTCTACCCTGGCCGTATCGATCTCGGACTGGGCCGCGCGCCCGGCACCGATCAGCGCACCATGCTGGCGCTGCGCCGCCATCTTTCGAGCGCCCAGGCCGACAGCTTCCCGGAAGATGTGGCCGATCTGATCCGCTGGTTCGATGCCGAAGAGGGCGAACATCCGCCGGTGCAGCCGGTGCCAGGCCTCGGGCTGAAAATTCCGGTATGGCTGCTGGGTTCCAGCCTGTATAGCGCGCAGCTGGCGGCGCAGCTTGGCCTGCCGTTTGCCTTTGCCTCGCACTTCGCGCCGGATATGCTGTTGCAGGCGCTGCACCTGTATCGCGAAAAATTCCAGCCCTCTGCGCGTCTGGCAAAACCTTACGCTATGGTGTGTGTCAACGTGGTGGCGGCAGACAGCGATCGCGATGCGCGCTTCCTGTTCACCTCGATGCAGCAGCAGTTCATTAATCTGCGCCGCGGCAAGCCCGGCCCGCTGCCGGCACCGGTGGAGAACATGGATAACCTGTGGTCGCCGTCCGAACAGTATGGCGTGCAGCAGGCGCTGAGCATGTCGGTGGTGGGCGATAAAGATAAAGTGCGCCACGGCCTTGCCGCGCTGCTGCGCGAAACCCAGGCGGATGAGATCATGGTCAACGGCCAGATTTTCGATCCGCAGGCGCGCCTGCGTTCGTTCGCGCTGGCGATGGAAGCCGCACGCACGCTGTAAGCCTTACTGCGGTGGGGAGAGTCCTTCCGGCCCCACCGCCATCTTGCGCACATCGCGCGCCGGTGACTGGCCATAAAAACGGCTGTACTCCCGGCTGAACTGCGACGCACTCTGATAGCCCACCCGGTAGCCCGCCGTCCCGGCATCCAGCTTCTCAATCATCATCAGCCGGCGCGCTTCGCTGAGCCGCAGCTGCTTCTGATACTGCATCGGCGTCATTGCCGTAACCGCTTTAAAGTGATGGTGCAGCGATGAAATGCTCATGCCAACGCTGCTGGCCAGCTGATCCACCTTCAGCGGTTGATGAAAGTTTTCGCGCAGCCAGCGCGCCGCGCGCGCCACTTTGTTGCCCGGGCGCTCGGTCAGCGCCATGTTCAGAATGCGCGGCCCTTCCGGCCCGGTCAGCAGGCGATAGAAAATCTCCTGCTCAATCAGCGGTGCCAGCGCGGCGATATCCTGCGGCTGATCCAGCAGCGCCACCAGCCGCATCACCGCATCCACTAGCGGCGGCGCGACTTTATGGACGGTAATGCTGCGTTCGGGGGCGGCGCTGCCAATCTGCTGCGGCGGAAAATGTTCCAGATAGCGCAGCAGGCGCGCTTCGTTGATGGTGATGCCGACGCCAAGACAGGGTTTCTCTGGTGTCGCCAGCACCACGCAGGACTGCACCGGCATGTCCATGGTGACCAGCAGCAGATCGCCCGGCCCGTAATGCATCACATCATCGCCCATGCGCAGTGCTTTCTGGCCCTGGGCCATCAGCGCAAAACCCGCCCAGCTGGCAATGTGCGCCAGGCTGGAGGGGTGCGAGCTGCGGCCAAAAGAGAGAAAATCAATCGCGCTGGCGGTACGCCCATCCTGCTGCGCGTGACGGGCAATCATCGCCACCAGCTGCTGCCACTGTTCCTGATGAATCATGCGTTATGCACTCCGCGATGAAAAATCACTGAATCCCCATTCTTACCTGCCGATGCGGTTGCGCCTAGTCCCTGCGCCACAGATTTGCAGGATCGTGCAAAAAGCTTGCAGGATTGCGCTACCGCACAAAGCGGCAACAGCGCATGCTTTACTCACCCGAAATCTCAGGTGGAGAGACACAATGCAAGCACTTGAAGGCAAAATTGCGCTGGTGACGGGCGCGTCGAAAGGCATTGGCGCCGCCATCGCCATGACTTTCGCCGCGGCCGGCGCCCGGGTGGTGGTGAATTATCGTCAGGATGAAGCGGGCGCGGCGGATGTGGTGACCGATATCTGCGCGCTGGGAAGCGACGCCATCGCCGTACAGGCCGATATATCCCGTGAAGCTGACGTGCAGCGCCTGTTCGCCAGCAGTATTGCGCAGTTTGGCGCGCCAGACATCGTGGTCAACAACGCCGGCATGTTCCACCATGGCGACTTCGCCAGCCTCAGCGTCAGCGACATGCAGCAGCAGCTCAACGTCAATCTGCTCGGTACGCTGCTGGTGTGCCAGCAGGCGGCGCAGCATTTTCCGGCGCGCGGCGGCTGCATCATTAACCTCAGCGCGCTGAACAGCCAGCGTAGCCTGCCCGGCTCGGTACTGTGGTCAGCGACCAAGGGCGCGATCGATACCTTAACGCAGGGGCTGGCACGTGAGCTGGGCCCGCGCAACATTCGCGTCAACGCGCTGGCCCCGGGGATCATTCTGACCGAAGGGCTGCTGGCAGCGAAAAAAATGAATGCAGAATTTAAAGCGCAGCTGATCGCGGCCACGCCGCTGGGACGCTTTGGCCTGCCGGAGGATGTGGCACAGGTGGCGCTGTTTCTGGCGTCGGAAGAGTCGGCTTATGTTACCGGTGAGCGGGTGCTGATTGCCGGCGGCGTGTAAAGCCCGCGTTACAGACATAAAAAAAGGACGCTTGCGCGTCCTTTTTATTTTTAAGCGATTAACGCTTATGCATCACGGCGACGTGGTGCAGCTGCACCTTCGTCGCGACGTGGGCCACGGCCACCTTCACGGCTGAAACGTCCGCCTTCACGACCGCCTTCGCGACGCTCAGAGAAACGACGCGGTGCGCCACCTTCACGGTTGCCACCCTCGCGGTTACCACGACGCTCGCCGCCGAAGCCGCGACCACCGCCACGACGTTCGCCGCCACGGTCAGGACGTGGCTGTGCATCGCCCAGCAGCTGCATGTTCATCGGCTTGTTCAGGATGCGGGTACGCGTAAAGTGCTGCAGTACTTCACCCGGCATGCCTTTTGGCAGCTCGATGGTGGAGTGGGAAGCGAACAGCTTGATGTTACCGATGTAACGGCTGCTGATGTCGCCTTCGTTAGCGATCGCGCCAACGATGTGACGAACTTCAACGCCATCATCACGGCCCACTTCAATGCGGTACAGTTCCATATCACCCGCGTCACGACGTTCACGACGTGGACGGTCTTCACCACCACGCTCTGGACGGTCACCACGTGGGCCACGGTCATTGCGGTCGCCACGACGTTCGAAGCGATCGTCACGGTCACGGAATTCACGTTTAGGACGCATCGGCGCATCTGGTGGCACGATCAGGCTACGTTCGCCCTGAGCCATTTTCAGCAGTGCTGCAGCCAGGGTTTCCATGTCCAGCTCTTCGCCTTCAGCAACAGGCTGAATCTGCGACAGCAGCGCGCGGTACTGATCCAGATCGCTGCTTTCCAGCTGCTGCTGTACTTTCGCGGCGAATTTTTCCAGACGGCGTTTGCCCAGCAGCTCTGCGTTTGGCAGGTCCGCTTCCGGAATGGTCAGCTTCATGGTGCGTTCGATGTTGCGCAGCAGACGACGCTCGCGGTTCTCAACGAACAGCAGCGCACGGCCAGCACGACCCGCACGACCGGTACGGCCGATACGGTGAACGTAAGACTCGGAATCCATCGGGATGTCGTAGTTAACAACCAGGCTGATACGCTCAACGTCCAGACCACGTGCCGCAACGTCGGTTGCAATCAGGATATCCAGACGACCGTCTTTCAGACGCTCCAGAGTCTGCTCACGCAGGGCCTGGTTCATGTCGCCGTTCAGCGCTGCGCTGTTGTAGCCGCTACGCTCCAGGGCTTCAGCCACTTCCAGGGTCGCGTTTTTGGTACGAACGAAGATAATCGCCGCATCAAAATCTTCCGCTTCCAGGAAACGTACCAGCGCTTCGTTTTTACGCATGCCGTACACAGACCAGTAGCTCTGGCTGATGTCCGGGCGAGTGGTTACGCTGGACTGAATACGCACTTCCTGCGGCTCTTTCATGAAGCGGCGGGTAATGCGACGGATAGCTTCCGGCATGGTTGCAGAGAACAGCGCGGTCTGATGACCGTCCGGGATCTGCGCCATAATGGTTTCAACGTCTTCGATGAAGCCCATACGCAGCATTTCATCTGCTTCATCCAGTACCAGACCGCTCAGTTTAGAGAGGTCCAGGGTACCGCGCTTCAGGTGATCCAGCAGACGGCCCGGCGTACCGACAACAATCTGTGGGCCCTGGCGCAGGGCGCGTAACTGCACGTCATAACGCTGGCCGCCGTACAGGGCTACCACGTTTACGCCGCGCATATGTTTAGAGAATTCCGTCATTGCTTCTGCAACCTGAACAGCCAGTTCACGGGTTGGAGCCAGGACGAGGATCTGCGGTGCACGCAGGTCCGGATCAATGTTGTTCAGCAGCGGCAGCGAGAACGCTGCAGTTTTACCGCTACCAGTCTGGGCCATGCCCAGCACGTCACGACCAGAAAGCAGGTGTGGGATACACTCAGCCTGGATCGGAGATGGTTTTTCGTAACCCAGATCGTTAAGGGCTTCAAGGATAGGAGCCTTCAGGCCCAGATCTGCAAAAGTGGTTTCGAATTCAGCCATGTAGTACGAGTGCCTCAATGTCAATGGCGGCCAGTCTACTTAGCTCATCGTGAAAATGATTAGCAATTTTCATTGAAAAGTGTGAACCGGCTCAAAGTAGGTGTATTGACGAACAACAACGCCCTCACCAGTTAAGGTGATGGCAATCAAAAGATTACGGGCTGATGTTTATGTCGTCAGCTATTGCTGGTCCGATTCTGCCAGGTCGTCATGCTCCTGGCCCAAGAGCGATAATTCCAACAATGCATAACGGTGCTCAACGAAGTTGTGTACGTTGTTAGCAACCGCTAGTTTGAACAGTGCCGTAGCGCTGTCCTTATCCCCCAGACTTAGGTAGTACTTACCTAAATAGAAGTTGGTTTCACTGAGATGCTCAGCGAGCGAGGTGTTATCCGTTGCGTCCGCCTTGAGGCGTTCCATCAGCGTTGCTTCGCTAATGTTGCCCAGGTAGAACTCGACAATGTTCCATCCCCACTGTTCCTTGTCCGATTTATCGAAGCGCTGTTTCAGTGCCTCTTTTGCCTGCTTCTCATCGAGCTTCCGCTCAACGATGTAAAGCCACAGGCTACGGAAAGGATCATTAGGATCGTCTTGATAAAACGCCAGCAGATCATCTTGCGCTAACTTGTCACGACCGCCGTAATACAATGCGATACCGCGATTTAAGTGCGCGTAGTTGTAAGTTGGATCAAGCTCAAGTACAGAATCAAACGCTTCATAGGCAGCATCAAAATTGCCTGCCTGCGTTAAATAAATGCCTAGGTAGTTGAATACTTCAGGCATATCAGGTCGGATAGCCAGCGCTTGTGAGAAATCATTTCGCGCCAATGCCCTCAGACCGAGACTATCATACAACACTCCGCGCTCATATAAAAGCTGTGCGCGTTCGTCATCGGTTAAAGCCCGACTGGCAAGAATTTGTTCCATGCGTGCCAGAATCACTTCTTGCTGCAAAGTCGGTTGCAATGGCACCGCGAGGACTTCGCTCTTACGCCAGGCAGAGTTGCTGCATCCTGCCAGCGTTAAAGCTGTCGCAACGAAACACCAGCGCAAAAAAGGCTTCATTTCCCACTCCCGAAGACAACTATTGGATGAACGTCCTGTCCCCCGGCGGCTTAACAAGGCGTCCTGCCTGATAATAGGCCCTCCGCAAAGCGGAGGGCAAATGGCAACTTACTCGCCTTGCTGTTCTGCTGCCTGTGCTTCTGGCGCAGCAGCTGGCTGAGACTGCTCGGTTGCTTCTTTAATGCTCAGACGGATACGGCCCTGGCGATCAACTTCCAGAACTTTCACCGGTACTTCCTGACCCATCTGCAGGTAATCGGTCACTTTCTCAACGCGCTTGTCAGCGATCTGAGAGATGTGAACCAGACCTTCTTTACCGCCACCGATGGCAACGAACGCGCCAAAGTCAACGATACGGGTCACTTTACCTGCATAGACACGGCCCACTTCGATCTCTGCAGTGATTTCTTCGATGCGACGGATCGCGAATTTCGCTTTCTCGCCGTCGGTTGCTGCGATCTTCACAGTACCGTCATCTTCGATTTCGATGGTGGTGCCAGTCTCTTCGGTCAGCGCACGGATTACGGAACCGCCCTTACCGATAACATCTTTGATCTTGTCTGGATTGATCTTGATGGTGTGGATACGTGGAGCGAACTGAGAAATGTCGCCACGCGGCGCGTTAATCGCCTGTTCCATCACGCCCAGGATGTGCAGACGCGCACCTTTAGCCTGGTTCAGAGCAACCTGCATGATCTCTTTGGTGATACCTTCAATTTTGATATCCATCTGCAGCGCAGAGATACCGTCGCGGGAACCCGCCACTTTGAAGTCCATATCGCCCAGGTGATCTTCGTCGCCCAGAATGTCAGACAGAACCACGAAGTTGTCGCCTTCTTTCACCAGGCCCATTGCGATACCCGCAACGGCGGCTTTGATTGGCACGCCTGCATCCATCAGCGCCAGAGAGGCACCGCACACGGAAGCCATAGAAGAAGAACCGTTGGATTCGGTGATTTCAGACACCACACGTACGGTGTACGGGAATTTGTCTGCTTCTGGCATGACTGCCAGTACGCCGCGCTTCGCCAGACGACCGTGACCAATTTCACGACGCTTCGGCGAGCCAACCATACCGGTTTCGCCTACGGAGTACGGAGGGAAGTTGTAGTGGAACAGGAAGCTGTCAGTGCGCTCGCCCATCAGTTCGTCGATGATCTGCGCATCACGTGCAGTACCCAGGGTCGCGGTAACCAGCGCCTGCGTTTCGCCACGGGTGAACAGCGCGGAACCGTGAGTACGTGGCAGAACGCCAGTACGCACATCCAGACCACGGATCATGTCTTTTTCGCGGCCATCGATACGCGGCTCGCCTGCCAGTACGCGGCTACGAACAACGTTTTTCTCGATAGCGTGCAGGATGTCGCTCAGTTCGTTAGCGTCCAGCGCTTCGTCTTCAGCAACCAGCGTCGCGATAGTTTCAGACTTGATCACGTCAACCTGAGCGTAACGCTCCTGTTTGTCAGTGATGCGGTACGCATCGCTCAGACGAGATTCTGCCAGAGCTGCAACGCGTGCGTTCAGCGCGTCGTTTGCCGCTTCTGGCTGCCAGTCCCAACGTGGTTTACCGGCTTCTTTCACCAGATCGTTGATGTTCTGGATAACAACCTGCTGCTGGTCATGGCCAAAGACCACAGCACCCAGCATCTGGTCTTCGCTCAGCAGTTCAGCTTCGGATTCAACCATCAGCACAGCGGCTTCAGTACCCGCAACCACCAGGTCCAGCTTACTTTCTTTCAGCTCTTCCTGAGTTGGGTTCAGCACGTACTGGTCGTTGATGTAGCCAACGCGCGCGGCACCGATTGGACCATTGAATGGAATACCAGACAGTGACAGGGCAGCAGACGCACCGATCATCGCAACGATGTCCGGGTTAACCTGCGGGTTAACGGAAACAACGGTCGCGATAACCTGTACTTCGTTAACGAAGCCTTCCGGGAACAGCGGACGAACCGGGCGGTCAATCAGACGCGCAATCAGGGTTTCGCCTTCGCTTGGACGGCCTTCACGACGGAAGAAACCACCCGGGATTTTACCGGCAGCGTAGGTACGCTCCTGGTAGTTAACGGTCAGCGGGAAGAAGTCCTGACCTGGTTTAGCTTTTTTCTGGCCAACAACGGTAACGAATACCGCGGTGTCATCCATGCTTACCATAACGGCAGCAGTAGCCTGACGTGCCATCATGCCGGTTTCCAGCGTGACGGTATGTTGACCATACTGGAATTTACGAACGATCGGATTCAGCAAAGTTCTGTCCTTTCTTAAATGTTTGACAGCACACCACCGGTGTGCTGTCGATTTAACCCGACCTTCTTCGCATCCTCGCGACTAATGACAACCAACACCCCCATGGGTGAAGCCTCTCATTAGCCGCGCGAACCTCTGCAATGAAGATCATTTATAGCAACAATACAATAGTTTCCAGTGAATTGCTGCCGTCTGCTTGAAAAAAGGGGCCATCAGGCCCCCTTTTCTGAAACTCGCAAGACTTAGCGACGCAGACCCAGACGCTCGATCAGCGCGGTGTAGCGTGCAACATCTTTACGTTTCAGGTAGTCGAGCAGTTTACGACGCTGAGAAACCATACGCAGCAGACCACGACGGCTGTGGTGATCTTTTTTGTGCTCTGCAAAGTGACCCTGCAGGTGGTTAATCTGTGCAGTCAGCAGTGCAACCTGAACTTCGGTAGAACCGCTGTCGTTAGTACCACGACCAAACTCAGAAACGATTTTAGCTTTAGCTTCAACGCTTAGAGACATTTTCAAACTCCAAAGTATAAAGAATGTAAGGATGCCGATCTCTAATTCAGCAATCCAATGTACGCCCCGCAGATTGTTAAACAATTTACCAGGCGTTAAGCGGCGATATTCTACTCGTCTCCCCTGCTTATCGCAAGGTGAGCCGTTATCACCGTCACGCGTCGACCGGATATTCGACGACCAGACGACGCGGCGCAACGCGCCCTTCGCCATCCATTTCGCCCATCCCGATGAATTTCCCTTCGTCACCTTCGGTCACGCGCACCAGGCCTTCCAGCGGCGCTTCCGCCGTACGAACCGGGTTGCCGTTCTTAAAGTAAACGGACGATGTTAAAGGAAGATTAACAACCGGGAAGTCCGCAGCCGGACTGTCCATCGGCATCAGCAGCGGATCCAGCAAATCTGCCGGCGCGATCCCCTGCGCTTCCGCCTGTTCAACCAGCTCGCGCAAATGTTCCAGGGTCACCATCCGCTCCACCGGATACTTGCTCACCGCCAGACGACGCAGGTAAATCACATGCGCGCCACAGCCCAGCTTTTCACCGAGGTCGTCGATGATGGTGCGAATATAGGTCCCTTTCGAACAGTGCACTTCCAGCTCCAGCTCATCGCCTTCGTGGCGAATAAAGAGCAGCTCATACACGGTAATCGGACGGGCTTCACGCGGGACCTCAATGCCCTGGCGCGCATATTCGTAGAGTTTTTTCCCCTGATACTTCAGCGCCGAATACATCGACGGTACCTGCATCGTATCCCCACGGAAGCTCTCCAGCGCCGCATCAAGCTGCTTCGCACTGAAGGTCACCGGACGCTCTTCCACGACCTGGCCATCCGCGTCGGAGGTATCCGTGCGCTGGCCCAGCTTGGCGATAACGCGGTAACGCTTATCGGAGTCGAGCAGGTACTGGGAAAACTTTGTCGCTTCGCCCAGGCAGACCGGCAGCATGCCGGTTGCCAGCGGATCGAGCGCGCCGGTGTGGCCCGCACGGTTGGCGTTAAAAAGGCGTTTAACTTTTTGCAGCACATCGTTGCTGGAAGCGCCCTGGGGTTTATCCAGCAGCAGCACACCATGCACGTCGCGACCACGACGACGAGGACGACTCATCAGTCCTCCTTGCTGTCGTCCGCCGGGTTCAACACGACGCTCGTCGTCGTGTTTCACCACGCTGGTCACCAGGTTGGACATACGCATACCTTCGACCAGCGAGTTGTCGTAGAAGAAGGTCAGTTCAGGCACGATACGCAGGCGCATCGCTTTGCCGAGCAGGGTGCGGATGAAACCAGACGCTTCCTGCAGCGCTTTGATGCCGTTTTTCACTGCGGCTTCGTCCTGATCGTTCAGGAAGGTGACGAACACTTTGGCATACGCCAGATCGCGGGACATTTCCACACCGGAAACGGTGGTCATCATGCCCAGACGCGGGGTCTTTGATTTCACGTTGCAGAATGATCGCGATCTCTTTCTGCATTTCCTGCGCTACGCGCTGAGGGCGACCAAATTCTTTCGCCATAATAAATTCTCCAGACAAAAAAGGGGCTAAAGCCCCTTTTTGAAATTATTGCCGGGTGGCCAGAGGCGCTCCCAAATTGCATCAGCATCGACGCAGCAATTAAGCGATGGTGCGCTGAATTTCGATGATCTCGAACACTTCGATCATATCGCCAACGCGAACGTCGTTGTAGTTCTTCACGCCGATACCACATTCCATGCCGTTACGGACTTCGTTAACGTCATCTTTGAAGCGGCGCAGGGATTCCAGCTCGCCTTCGTAGATAACCACGTTGTCGCGCAGTACGCGGATCGGGTTGTGACGCTTGATGTTACCTTCGGTAACCATACAGCCGGCGATCGCGCCGAATTTCGGTGATTTGAACACGTCACGTACTTCGGCCAGACCGATGATCTGCTGTTTCAGCTCCGGAGACAGCATGCCGCTCATGGCTGCTTTCACTTCGTCGATCAGGTTATAGATGACGGAGTAGTAACGCAGATCCAGGCTTTCGGCTTCAATCACGCGACGCGCAGACGCATCAGCACGAACGTTGAAGCCAACCAGGATAGCGTTGGACGCAGCAGCCAGGGTCGCGTCGGTTTCGGTGATACCACCTACGCCAGAACCGATGATCTTCACTTTCACTTCGTCGGTGGACAGTTTCAGCAGCGAGTCGGAGATCGCTTCCACAGAACCCTGAACGTCGGCCTTCAGTACGATGTTCACTTCGTGACACTTCGCCTTCGGTCATGTTGGCAAACATGTTTTCCAGCTTGGATTTCTGCTGACGCGCCAGTTTAACTTCACGGAATTTGCCCTGACGATACAGCGCCACTTCACGCGCTTTCTTCTCGTCACGCACCACGGTCACTTCGTCACCGGCAGCCGGCACACCGGACAGACCCAGGATTTCCACCGGAATGGACGGACCCGCTTCCAGCACTTCCCGACCCAGTTCGTCACGCATCGCACGCACGCGGCCGTATTCGAAGCCGCACAGAACGATATCGCCCTTATGCAGCGTACCTTCACGAACCAGAACGGTAGCCACCGGGCCACGACCTTTATCCAGGAAGGATTCGATCACCACGCCGCTCGCCATACCCTGACGGATGGCTTTCAGCTCCAGAACTTCGGCCTGCAGCAGGATCGCGTCCAGCAGTTCGTCGATACCGGTACCCGCTTTCGCAGACACGTGTACGAACTGGCTTTCGCCGCCCCACTCTTCCGGCAGGATACCGTACTGGGAGAGTTCGTTTTTAACACGATCGGGATCCGCTTCTGGCTTATCGATCTTGTTCACGGCAACCACAACCGGCACACCGGCTGCTTTCGCGTGCTGGATAGCTTCGATGGTCTGCGGCATGACGCCGTCGTCTGCAGCAACAACCAGAACAACGATATCCGTCGCCTGAGCACCACGAGCACGCATAGAGGTAAACGCGGCGTGGCCCGGGGTATCCAGGAAGGTGATCATACCGTTGTCAGTTTCTACGTGGTATGCACCGATGTGCTGGGTAATACCACCCGCTTCGCCAGAGGCAACCTTGGTAGAGCGAATGTAGTCAAGCAGAGAGGTTTTACCGTGGTCAACGTGACCCATGATGGTCACAACCGGTGCACGCGGTTCAGCCGCAGCGCCAGTATCACGGTCGCTCATTACTGCTTCTTCCAGCTCGTTTTCACGACGCAGGATAACTTTGTGGCCCATCTCTTCCGCAACCAGCTGTGCAGTTTCCTGATCGATCACCTGGTTGATGGTTGCCATCGCGCCCAGCTTCATCATCGCTTTGATGACCTGAGAGCCTTTAACCGCCATCTTGTTCGCCAGTTCGCCAACGGTAATGGTTTCGCCGATCACAACGTCACGGTTAACGGCCTGAGCCGGCTTCTGGAAGCCCTGCTGCAGAGCGGAACCTTTACGCTTGCCGCCTTTACCACCGCGAACCGCCGCGCGTGCTTCTTCACGGTCAGCTTTGGATTCAGCGTGCTTGTTACCTTTTTTCGCCGGACGCGCTGCTTTTGCATTACGACCACGGCCACGGCCGCCTTCTACTTCACGGTCGTTATCATCTTCAGCCTGACGTGCGTGCTGAGAAGTGGTCACGTGATAGTCGCTGGTGTCTTCAGACTGCTCAGCGGTATCAACACCGTTCTTCTCATTTTCTTCAGCCATACGACGCGCTTCTTCGGCGACGCGGCGAGCTTCTTCTTCCAGCTTACGGCGGGCTTCTTCTTCCGCTTTACGCTTCAGCTCGGCAGCTTCATTTTCACGGCGGGCTTTTTCAGCCTGGGCGGTTTTGGTCATTTCGTCTGTCTGTTGATTGCTCACTTTGTCTTTTTCCGCAGCGTCACGCTTCACTTTATCACTTGCGTCGCGTTTCGCTTTTTCTGCGGCCTCACGTTCAGCTTTTAATTCTGCTTCACGTTTGGCGGCTGCTTCCGCCTCACGCTGAGCTTGTTCTTCCGCTTCACGCTGTGCCTGCTCTTCCGCGGCAAGGCGTTCTGCCTCTTGCGGATCACGTTTTACAAAGGTGCGCGTCTTGCGGACTTCAATTTGTACCGATTTGCTTTTGCCACCGGTACCAGGGATGTTTAACGTGCTACGCGTTTTGCGCTGCAGCGTTAACTTGTCAGGCGTAGAGCCGTGTTCACGGTTCAGGTGCGTTAACAAGGTTTGTTTTTCTTGCGCGGTCACCGAGTCATCAGCGGACTTCGGGATCCCTGCATCAGCAAATTGCTGTACCAGGCGGTCCACGGAGGTCTGAATCTCAGCAGCCAGCGATTTTACAGTTACATCAGTCATGCTGTTCCTTCCTGCTACAGTTTATTACGCTTCGTCGCCGAACCAGCAAATATTACGTGCGGCCATGATGAGCTCGCCGGCTTTCTCGTCGGTTAAACCTTCGATATCAGCCAGGTCATCAACGCCTTGCTCAGCGAGATCTTCCAGCGTACAAACACCACGGGCAGCCAGCTTGAACGCAATCGCACGATCAAGACCTTCCAGATTCAGCAGGTCATCAGCCGGCTTCTTATCGCCAAGGCTTTCTTCCTGAGCCAGTGCCAGGGTGGTCAGTGCGTTTTTAGCGCGTTCACGCAGGGCTTCAACGGTTGGTTCATCCAGACCGTCAATTTCCAGCAGCTCTTTCATTGGCACATAGGCCAGTTCTTCCAGCGTAGAGAAACCTTCTTCAACCAGAACGGTGGCGAAGTCTTCGTCAATATCCAGGTATTTGGTGAAGGTATCGATCGCCGCATGGGCTTCAGCCTGATGCTTGGCCTGCAGGTCATCAACGGTCATGACGTTGAGTTCCCAGCCGCTCAGCTGTGACGCCAGACGCACGTTCTGACCGTTACGGCCGATTGCCTGCGCCAGGTTGCCCGCTTCAACAGCGATATCCATGGTGTGTTTGTCTTCGTCAACAACGATAGACGCCACATCAGCCGGAGCCATTGCGTTGATCACGAACTGCGCCGGGTTGTCATCCCACAGAACGATATCAATACGTTCGCCGCCCAGCTCGGTAGAAACTGCCTGGACGCGCGCACCGCGCATACCGACGCAAGCACCGACCGGGTCGATACGCTTGTCGTTGGTTTTCACCGCAATTTTCGCGCGGGAGCCCGGATCGCGGGCCGCCGCTTTAATCTCAATAACTTCTTCGCCGATTTCCGGCACTTCGATGCGGAACAGTTCTACCAGCATTTCCGGTTTGGAACGGGTCACGAACAGCTGCGCACCACGCGCTTCAGGACGCACGGCGTACAGAACGCCGCGAATACGGTCGCCCGGACGGAAGTTTTCACGCGGCAGCATATCTTCACGCAGGATCACGGCTTCAGCGTTACCCGGCAACCCTTCGGATTTGATCTCCAGGGAGATGTTGTCGCGGTTCACTTTCTTCACCACGCCGGTGATGATTTCGCCTTCCTGATCGCGGAACTGATCGACCACCAGCGCGCGCTCGGCTTCGCGCACTTTCTGCACGATAACCTGTTTAGCGGTCTGGGTGGTGATACGGTCGAAGGTCACAGATTCAATCTGATCTTCAACGTAGTCGCCCACGTTCAGACTTTCGTCTTCAAAACGAGCGGCTTCCAGCGTGATCTCTCGCGTCGGCTGGGTCACTTCTTCAACGACTACCCAACGACGGAAGGTATCGAAATCACCGCTTTTACGATCGAATGCTGACGCGCACATCGATCTCTTGTTCGTATTTTTTCTTGGTTGCTGTAGCCAGTGCACTTTCCAGCGCTTCGAAAATCTTCTCACGCGGCAGGGATTTCTCGTTGGAGACGGCTTCAACAACAGCCAAAATTTCTTTGTTCATCGCGGGCTTTTCACCTCAATCCAGACTGTTAAAAGTGGGGAACCAGGTTCGCCTTCTGGATATTACTCAGCGCGAACACTTCATCTTTGCCTTCGACTGTCACCGTGATCATCTCACCATCGACAGCTTTGATAATTCCCTGCCATTTACGGCGGTTCTGTACGGCCATACGCAGAACCAGAGCCACTTCTTCACCGGTAAAGCGCGCATAGTGCTCGGCCGTGAACATCGGGCGATCGAGGCCAGGTGAGGAAACTTCCAGGTTGTACGCAACGGTAATTGGATCTTCAACATCCAGAACCGCACTGACCTGGTGGCTGACATCAGCACAATCATCAACATTGATGCCATCTTCACTATCAATATAGATGCGCAGCGTCGATGTGCGGCCACGAACGAATTCGATGCCGACCAGTTCGTAGCCCAGTGCTTCGACCGGTGCAGTAATCATCTCTGTTAATTTTTGCTCTAATGTGGACAAGCCCACCCCCAAGACATAAAAAAAGGGCGTAAAGCCCAGTGATTCTGTTGCCAGATAACAAAAAACCCCGATAAATCGGGGCTTTAGATAACTGAACCCTATAGCCGCAACTGTGGCCTGGAGCACTTTCCTAAAGAATTTTTTCAAATCCAGCTACGAAGGCTCTAAGTCTTCACAGTATATTTGAAAAAGAACTTTAAGGGAAAGTGGTTGCGGGGGCCGGATTTGAACCGACGACCTTCGGGTTATGAGCCCGACGAGCTACCAGGCTGCTCCACCCCGCGTCCGGAAACGTGGCAAATTCTACGCCGATTTTGCGACAAAATTTGCAATTATGCTGGGATTTGGTACCGAGGACGGGACTCGAACCCACAAGCCCGTTAGGGCACTACCACCTCAAGGTAGCGTGTCTACCAATTCCACCACCTCGGTACAGAATACTTACTGCGGGATATCGCTGCTCGGCTTGGCCGGTGCAGCTGGCTGAGTCTGCTCAGTTTTCGCTGGCGCGCTCAGGTTTTCCCACTCGCTTCCTTTGCTGGTCTTGTTGCTGTTGAGGTTGCCCAGCACCAGGCTGATGATGAAGAACAGCGTAGCCAGAATCGCCGTCGTGCGGGTCATGAAGTTCCCAGAACCACTTGAACCGAACAGCGTACCGGAAGCGCCTGCTCCGAAGGAGGCTCCCATATCAGCGCCTTTACCTTGCTGCAGCATAATCAGCGCTACGAGGGCGATGGCTACAATAAGGAAAACAACTAAAAGAGCTTCGTACATAATCAACCTGTTCCTTGCGGATTTGCCGCATGCCAATGCTTCAACCAATTAGCAGGAGTTTTGTTTCCCACTGAAGCGGGTGTGAATACTAACCAAAGCGAATCACCTTCGCAAGGGCAATTTCCAGACGCATTTTATCAACTGCGGAAAAAAACAGCAAAAAGCCACTCGTCTCCGGTGATTGCTTACAGGCGGAAAGGCGGCAAACTGACCGCCTTTAACATTTGCGGGTTAAACCGCTTTTACCGCATCGGCAATTCGGTGCGCCAGCTCGGTCACCTGCGCTTCGTCTTCGCCTTCCACCATCACGCGGATCAGCGGTTCGGTGCCCGACTTACGCAGCAGCACGCGTCCGCGCCCGGCCAGCGTTTTTTCCACCTCTGCGGCATCGCCGCTTTGACGCCCTCTCGCTTTCCAGCGGGTCGCCTTTGCCAGGCAGTGAAACGCACGTTGACCAGGATCTGCGGGAACATCTTCATGCCGCTGCACAGATCGTGCAGGCTCATATGGTTGCGCACCATCGCGGCAACCACCTGCAGCCCGGCCACGATACCGTCACCGGTGGTGGTTTTGTCCAGCAGGATCACGTGGCCGGAGTTCTCCGCGCCAATGCGCCAGCCCTTCTCCTGCAGTTTTTCCAGCACATAGCGGTCGCCCACTTTGGCGCGAGCAAACGGAATGCCCAGCTGTTTCAGCGCCAGCTCCAGCCCCATATTGCTCATCAGCGTGCCGACCGCGCCGCCACGCAGCTGGCCCTGACGCAGACCTTCACGCGCAATGATGTAGAGGATCTGGTCGCCGTCCACCTTGTTACCTTCGTGATCCACCATGATCACGCGGTCGCCGTCGCCGTCAAAGCGCAATGCCCAGATCGGCTTTTTCTGCCAGAACGCGCTCCTGCAGCTGACGCACGTCGGTAGCGCCGCACTTTTCGTTGATGTTCAGGCCATCCGGCTCACAGCCAATGGCGATCACTTTCGCACCCAGCTCGCGGAACACATTCGGGGCGATGTGGTAGGTCGCGCCGTTGGCGCAGTCCACCACGATTTTCAGGCCCGTTCAGGCTCAGCTCATTCGGGAAGGTGCCTTTGCAGAATTCGATATAGCGGCCCGCGGCATCAACGATGCGGCTGGCTTTACCCAGCTCGGCGGAATCAACGCAGGTCAGCTCTTTTTCCATTTCAGCTTCAATCGCTTCTTCCACCTCATCCGGCAGCTTGGTGCCATCGATAGAGAAGAATTTGATGCCGTTGTCGTAAAACGGGTTGTGCGACGCGGAGATGACAATCCCCGCTTCCGCGCGGAAGGTGCGCGTCAGATACGCCACCGCCGGCGTGGGCATCGGCCCGGTAAAGGAGGCGGACAGCCCTGCGGCCGCCAGCCCGGCTTCCAGCGCGGATTCCAGCATATAGCCGGAAATACGGGTGTCTTTACCGATGAATGATTTTGCGTGAACCGTGACGCGCCAGCACTTTGCCGGCAGCCCAGCCCAGCTTCAGCACAAAATCCGGGGTGATGGGAGCATCGCCTACGCGCCCGCGGATACCGTCGGTACCAAAATATTTACGATTACTCATAGCGTTTGTTTTCCTTCGCTGACAGTGTGGCTTCCACCACACGCATGGCTTCTACTGTTTCTTTGACGTCATGCACACGAATAATCTGCGCGCCCTGCATCGCCGCAATCACCGCGCAGGCCAGGCTGCCGCTCAGGCGTTCGCTCGGGCCTACGTTCAGCAACTGGCCAATCATCGATTTCCTCGACATCCCCACCAGCAGCGGCAGGCCAAAGTGATGGTGAAATTCCGATAAGCGCGCAAGCAGCGCATAGTTGTGGGAGAGATTTTTACCGAAACCGAACCCCGGGTCGAGCAGCAATTTCTCTTTTGGGATACCTGCACGTTCACAGCGTGCAATATGCTCAATAAAGAAGCGATTTACGTCGGCAAAGACATCGTCATACTTCGGCGCGTCCTGCATGGTTTTCGGTTGGCCCTGCATATGCATCAGGCAAACCGGCAGCCCGGTTTCCGCAGCCGCCTCAATCGCCCCCGGCTCGGTCAGTGAGCGAATATCATTGATAATGTGAGCGCCCACTCTCGCCACTTCACGGATCACTTCCGGTTTGGAGGTATCAACGGAGATCCACACTTCAAACCGCTGCGCGATCGCTTCAACCACCGGCACCACGCGCGCCAGCTCTTCTTCCACAGACACGTCCGCCGCACCGGGACGCGTCGATTCGCCGCCAACGTCAATGATGGTGGCACCCGCATTGATCATTAAATTCGCGTGCTTAACCGCCTCGATAAGCGTGTTGTGCGTGCCGCCGTCAGAGAAGGAGTCAGGGGTAACATTCAGGATCCCCATCACATGGGGATGTGAAAGATCGAGATGCGAGTCCTGAGCGAATAATTTCATGGCGAAATCCCTGATATCTATATCGTTAAACAGAAATGAAAAACCCCGGAGCAAGCTCCAGGGTTTGAGGTACAGACAAACGCTTCAACAGCAGTGACTTACTTATCGCCCAACTGTTCTGACATGGTGTTGCCCGGGTTTGGCGTACGCGGTTCATCAACCGGACGCGGCGCACGCGGGGTGCCATTGTTGTCAGAGTTATTGGAAGCGCCTGGGTCTTCCCAGCCTGCTGGCGGACGCACTTCACGGCGCGCCATCAGGTCGTCAATCTGCGGTGCATCGATGGTCTCATATTTCATGAGCGCATCTTTCATCGAATGCAGGATGTCCATATTGTCGTTCAGGATCTGGCGAGCACGTGCATAGTTACGCTCTACCAGAGATTTTACTTCCTGGTCGATGATACGTGCCGTCTCATCGGACATATGTTTCGCTTTAGCCACAGAACGGCCCAGGAATACTTCGCCCTCTTCTTCTGCATACAGCAGCGGACCGAGTTTGTCGGAGAAGCCCCACTGGGTCACCATGTTACGCGCCAGGTTGGTCGCCACTTTAATGTCGTTCGACGCACCGGTAGAAACATGTTCCGCACCGTAGATAATCTCTTCCGCCAGACGACCGCCGTACAGGGTTGAGATCTGGCTTTCCAGCTTCTGACGGCTGGCGCTGATCGCGTCGCCTTCAGGCAGGAAGAAGGTCACACCCAGCGCACGACCGCGCGGAATAATCGTCACTTTATGCACCGGATCGTGTTCCGGCACCAGGCGACCAATAATCGCGTGACCCGCTTCGTGGTACGCCGTGGACTCTTTCTGCGCTTCCGTCATCACCATGGAGCGACGTTCCGCACCCATCATGATCTTGTCTTTCGCTTTCTCGAACTCCACCATCGACACGACGCGCTTGTTACCGCGAGCGGCAAACAGTGCAGCTTCGTTGACCAGGTTAGCGAGATCCGCACCGGAGAAGCCCGGAGTACCGCGCGCAATGATTGCCGCGTCGATGTCGGGTGCCAGCGGTACGCGACGCATGTGAACTTTCAGAATCTGTTCACGACCGCGAACATCCGGCAGACCGACAACAACCTGACGGTCGAAACGGCCTGGACGCAGCAGCGCCGGATCAAGAACGTCCGGACGGTTAGTCGCCGCGATAACGATGATACCTTCGTTACCTTCGAAGCCGTCCATCTCAACCAGCATCTGGTTCAGCGTCTGTTCACGTTCATCGTGACCGCCACCCAGGCCTGCGCCACGCTGGCGGCCTACGGCGTCGATTTCATCGATGAAGATAATGCACGGTGCTGCCTTCTTGGCCTGCTCGAACATGTCACGCACACGAGATGCACCAACACCCACGAACATTTCGACGAAGTCAGAACCTGAAATAGTAAAGAACGGCACCTTCGCTTCACCCGCGATGGCTTTCGCCAGCAGGGTTTTACCGGTACCCGGAGGGCCAACCATCAGCACGCCTTTCGGGATCTTACCGCCCAGCTTCTGGAAACGGCTCGGTTCACGCAGGTACTCAACCAGTTCACCCACCTCTTCTTTCGCTTCGTCACAACCGGCGACATCAGCGAACGTGGTCTTGATCTGGTCTTCCGTCAGCATACGCGCCTTGCTCTTACCGAACGACATGGCACCTTTGCCACCGCCGCCCTGCATCTGGCGCATAAAGAAGATCCAGACGCCGATAAGAAGCAGCATCGGGAACCAGGAAATGAAGATAGAAGCCAGCAGGCTTGGTTCTTCTGGCGGCTCACCTACCACCTTGACGTTTTTGGTCAGAAGGTTATCAAGCAGCTTAGGATCGTTCACCGGGATGTAAGTCGTGTAACGGTTACTATCTTTCTTGGTAACGTTGATCTCACGTCCGTTGATACGCGCTTCGCGAACCTGGTCCTGGTTGACCTCCGGCAGGAAGGTAGAATAATCCACCTTGCGGCCATTCGACTCGCTGGGCCCAAAGCTCTGGAATACTGACATCAGCACAACGGCAATGACCAGCCAGAGTATTAGGTTTTTCGCCATGTCACTCAAGGGATTAACCTCATATTACAACTGTGTTAAAAACAGCGTCAGGATACTCTATATCCAGTTTCATTCAAACTTTCGCCTGAAATCTCCCGGTTATCATTTTCGCCCGGTCGCTACAATATACACTTCGCGGGAACGGGCCCGGGAAGAGTCCGGCTTACGAACTTTGACCTTCGCAAACAGGGAGCGAATTTCCCTAAGATACTCCTCGAAACCTTCGCCCTGAAACACCTTCACAACAAAACTACCGCCAGGCGCCAGTACATCACGACACATTTCTAACGCTAGCTCCACCAGATACATGGAGCGGGGGATATCCACCGCCGGTGTTCCGCTCATATTCGGTGCCATATCTGACATGACAACCTGGACCTTACTGTCACCTACACGTTCCAGTAACGCTTTCAGCACTAATTCATCACGAAAATCGCCCTGAAGGAAGTCGACACCAACGATGGGATCCATTGGTAAAAGATCGCACGCGATGATTCGGCCCGTTCCGCCGATCTGCGTTACCGCATACTGGGACCATCCGCCAGGTGCCGCACCGAGGTCAACAACCGTCATCCCCGGCTTAAAAAGTTTGTCACTTTGCTGTATTTCATCAAGTTTAAACCAGGCACGGGAACGCAACCCCTTTTTCTGTGCCTGTTGAACATATTTATCGCTAAAGTGTTCCTGAAGCCAGCGGCTGGAGCTGGCAGAACGCTTTTTACCTGTCATTTAACATTTCCGTCCTGGTTCATCGTTGCTTGCCTGTGACGTAAATTTCTACGCAGCTATTTGGCGATATAAGGGAGATGGCGGTAGAATGAACCGTTTTCAATCCCAACGTAAGCAAAAATATACGATGAATCTGAGTACTAAACAAAAACAGCACCTGAAAGGTCTGGCACATCCGCTCAAGCCGGTAGTGATGCTGGGCAACAATGGTTTGACCGAAGGGGTGCTTGCCGAGATTGAACAAGCGCTGGAACACCACGAGCTGATCAAGGTGAAAATCGCCTCTGAAGACCGAGAAACTAAAAACCTGATCGTGGAAGCCATCGTGCGCGAAACCGGCGCCTGCAATGTACAGGTCATCGGTAAAACGCTGGTGCTCTACCGCCCGTCTAAAGAGCGTAAAATCTCGCTGCCACGTTAAGGATATCCTGAATTAAACACATTTTCTGTGTGAAACGAGGGATTTCTGTCAGCAGGGAGCAAAATGCCATGCTCCTTGAGTTGATAAAAGGCCGCTACGCGGCCTTTTTCCTTTCTTTACAATGTATGCAGCTGCGCATCTAATGACAAAGCGTGAGCAATATCTTAGATGTATTCAACCTTCATGATTTCGTATTCCACTTCGCCGCCGGAGGGGTGCGTTTGAACAAGCCACGTCATCTTCTTCTCTTTGCCAATCAGGCCGCGCGCCATCGGCGAGTTCACCGAAATCAGGTTCTGTTTGAAATCGGCTTCATCATCACCCACGATGCGGTAAGTCTGCTCTTCGTCGTTGTCCAGGTTCAGCACGGTAACGGTGGCACCAAAGATCACCCGGCCGTTGTTCGGCATCTTGGTGATATCGATAACCTGTGCATTGGACAGCTTGGCTTCGATATCTTTAATACGCCCTTCGCAGAAGCCCTGCTGTTCACGCGCGGCGTGGTATTCAGCATTCTCTTTCAGATCGCCATGCTCGCGCGCTTCCGCGATAGCGGCGATGATTTCAGGACGACGCACGGATTTCAGATCCAGCTCTTCGCGCAGTTTTTCGGCACCACGTAAGGTCATCGGAATAGCTGGTTCATCGTATAAATACCTCTAAATCTTTCCTGTTCAAATAACCGTCATCCTGACGTTTCGGTGACAGCAGAAGATCGGCTTCTGCGGCGCGTAACCTCTTGGCGACAAGCAAAAAGAAACCTGACCCGGGGGCAAAGCTGCCCAGGTCAGGCATCGGTTTTTCATTTTGATACGCATTTTACCCCGAAGTTCACTATGGGTCATCGTTTACTTTGCAGTGCCATGCACCGTAGTATGACGGTTTGTTTTCGGGTTGTTAGCGCGAGATTATGCGATTTTCCAGATTTATCATCGGATTGACTACCAGTATAACGTTTACTGCTGCAGGCGCATGCGGCACCTGTTGAAGAGTACATTAATCAGCTCCCCGCAGGCGCGAACCTTGCCCTGATGGTGCAGAAGGTTGGCGCACAGGCTCCCGAGATTGACTATCACAGTCAACAGATGGCGCTGCCTGCCAGTACCCAAAAGGTGATCACCGCCCTCGCCGCCCTGCTCCAGCTCGGGCCTGACTTCCGTTTTACGACCACTCTTGAAACCAAAGGTAACGTCGAGGGTGGCGAACTTAAAGGCGATCTTATCGCCCGTTTTGGCGGCGATCCGACCTTTAAACGCCAGGATATCCGCAATATGGTTGCGGTGCTGAAAAAAACCGGCGTGCAGAAAATCGACGGCAATGTGCTGATCGATACCTCCATCTTCGCCAGCCACGATAAAGCCCCGGGCTGGCCGTGGAACGATCTGACGCAGTGCTTTAGCGCCCCGCCGGCCGCCGCGATTGTTGATCGCAACTGTTTCTCGGTTTCGCTTTACAGCGTGCGCCAAACGCCGGGCGATTTAGCGTTTATCCGCATCGCCTCCTACTACCCGGTCCCACATGTTTAGCCAGGTGCGCACGCTGGCACGCGGCTCCGCTGACGCGCAGTACTGCGAACTGGACGTGGTGCCGGGCGATCTTAACCGCTTCACGCTGACCGGCTGCCTGACGCAGCGCCGCCGAACCGCTGCCGCTGGCCTTTGCCATACAGGATGGCGCACAGCTATGCGGGCGCCATCCTGAAAGACGAGCTGACGCAGGCCGGCATACTTGATTACGGCGGCCCTTTGGCTTCGCCAGACGCAGGTCAACCAGCCCGGCACGGTCATCGCCAGCAAACAGTCTGCGCCGCTGCACGATCTGCTGCAGATCATGCTGAAAAAGTCGGACAACATGATTGCCGATACCGTCTTCCGCACGATTGGCCACGACCGTTTCGGCGTGCCGGGCACCTGGCGCGCGGGTTCCGATGCGGTTCGGCAGGTCCTGCGCCAGAAGGCCGGCATCGATCTGGGCAATACCATCATCGCCGACGGTTCCGGCCTGTCGCGCCACAACCTGATCGCGCCGGCCACCATGATGCAGGTGCTGCAGTACATTGCGCAACATGACACCGAGCTGAACTTTATTTCGATGCTGCCGCTGGCCGGTTATGACGGCTCACTGCAGTACCGCGGCGGGCTGCACGCAGCGGGCGTGGATGGCAAAGTGTCGGCGAAAACCGGCTCGCTGCAGGGCGTTTATAACCTGGCGGGCTTCATCACCACCGCCAGCGGACAGCGCATGGCCTTCGTGCAGTATCTTTCCGGCTATGCCGTCGAACCGACCGACCAGCGCAATCGTCGTATTCCGCTGGTTCGCTTCGAAAGCAGGCTTTATAAGGACATCTACCAGAATAACTAGCGATGAAACTACTTATAGTTGAAGACGATCTGTTATTGCAAGAGGGGCTGGCGCTGGCGCTGACCAGCGAAGGCTACGCCGTGGACTGCGCTGGCACCGCGGCGGAAGGCGAACGCCCTGCTCCACAGCAGCCAATACAGCCTGGTGATCCTCGATCTGGGCCTGCCGGATAAAGACGGCGCCACGCTGCTGCGCCAGTGGCGACGTCGAGCGGCATCGCCCTGCCGGTGCTGATCCTGACCGCCCGCGATGCCCTGGAAGATCGCGTCGACGGCCTGGACGCAGGCGCCGACGATTACCTGGTGAAGCCTTTTGCGCTGGCGGAACTGCAGGCTCGGGTGCGCGCGTTGATTCGCCGCTATCAGGGCCACAGCGACAACCTGCTGCAGCAGGGCGATCTGACGCTGAACCTCTGCAGCACGCAGCAGGTGCTGCGTCAGGATCAAGCCGGTGGAGGTGACGCCAAAAGAGTTCGCCTTGCTTACGCGTCTGATCATGCGCAGCGGGCAAACGGTGCACCGAGAAACGCTCCAGCAGGATCTCTACACCTGGCAGGACGATCCGGGCTCCAACACCCTGGAAGTCCATATTCATAACCTGCGCCGCAAGCTGGGCAAAGATCGCATCAAAACCGTGCGCGGCGTCGGCTACCGTCTGGAGAGCCAGAAATGAACAGCATGCGTCGGCGTTTGATGGTGATGCTGGCGCTGATTCTGCTGTTTTTCCAGCTGATAAGCGCCATCTGGCTGTGGCACGAAAGCCGTGAACAGATCGGTTTCCTGGTCAACGAAACCCTGTCAGCCAAAGCGCGCAACGATCGCGTCGAGAAAGAGATCCGCGAGGCGATTGCCTCGCTGCTGGTCCCTTCGCTGGTGATGGTCGGCTTTACCCTGCTCTTCTCCTTCTGGGCCATCACCTGGATAACCCGCCCGCTCAACCAATTGCAGCAGCGGCTGGCTAACCGCTCTGCCGATAACCTGACGCCGCTGCCAATGTACTCCGACATGGAAGAAATGGTGGCGGTCACCATCCTCCCTCAACCAGCTGTTCTCCCGGCTGGACAACACCATTCAGCAGGAGCGCCTCTTCACCGCCGACGCCGCCCACGAGCTGCGAACGCCGCTGGCCGGTATCCGCCTCCATCTGGAACTGATGGATCAGCAGTCAGGTGGCCTCAAAGGCGCCAGGCGCTGATTGAGCCGTATCGATCAGCTGATGCACACCGTCGAACAGCTGCTGATGCTGTCGCGCGCCGGACAGGCAATGGCGAGCGGCCACTATCAGCAGCTGCAGTGGCAGCGTGACATCATGCAGCCGCTGATGCCGGAGATGGCTGAACTGTATGCGCAGCGTCAGCAGACGCTGCACTGGCCCGACGGCGACGATGTGCCGCAGCAGGGTGAAGCGGTGCTGCTGCGCCTGATGCTGCGCAATTTGCTGGAGAACGCATCGCGCTACAGTCCGGAAGGCAGCAGCGTGCAGGTGAAGCTGCGTCAGGTGCAACAGCAGGTCTGGGTTGAAGTGTGGGATCAGGGGCCGGGTATTGATGCCGATGCGGCAGAAGAGCTGACGCAGGCGTTCCGGCGGCGCGATCAACGCTATGGCGGCAGCGGCCTGGGCCTGAACATTGTGCTGCGTATTGTGCAGATGCATCGCGGCAAACTGGAACTGGTGAACCGCGAAGACAGCAGCGGACTGATCGCCCGCTGCTGTTTGCCAACGCAACTGATTGGCTGAACGCCATCAGAAGTGGGTGTTGAGGCTCATATAGTAGGTGCGGCCCGATTCGTTATAGGTATTGGCGCCGGCGCCGTACATATACGCGCCGGTGGTGGCGTTGCCGGTGGTCTGGGCATTACCCGCGCGCCAGTGGCGTTTGTCGAACAGGTTATCGATGCCGCGGCGTCAGGCTGACGTATTTGGTCACATCCCAGGTGCCGCTCAGGCCAACGATGCTGTAAGGGCTGACTTCGTCGGTGGCGCTGCCGGTCACGCGGCTGACCTTTGTAGTCATACTTCTTCGGCTTCTGCTTGCCGTACCAGGTAAAGGTGGATTGCAGCGACAGATCCTGTTGCCTGCCAGCTCAGGGTCGAGTTCAGCGTGTACTCCGGAATGATCGACAGACGATCGCCGGTCTCCTTGTTCTTGCTCTGCAGCATGTAGGTGATGTTGTTGCTCCAGTTGACCGCTGTCGCTGACCGGCACGTTCAGGGTGCCTTCCAGCCCTTCCACCACCGCTTTCGGCACGTTTTCCCACTGATAGATATCCGTGGTGCCGTTAGAGGCTTTACCTGAAGGCGGCATAGCCGGCTTCAATCTTGTTGCGGTAATCGTTGCGGAACCAGGTCACGCCGGCCAGCCAGCCGTCGTGTTTGCACTCCAGGCCAATCTCTTTGTTGATGCTGGTTTCCGCTTTCAGATCGTCGTTACCCATCATGTAGCAGCCCACGCCGCCGGTGCTGGCGTAGCAGCCCTGGCCATTGCTGTAGAGCAGGTAGTTCGGGTTGGTCTGGTACAGGCTCGGCGCTTTGTAGGCGCGGGCGATCCCCATTTTCAGCGTGAAGTCATCGCCCAGACCCTGCGACAGGTTCAGCGACGGGCTCCAGTTGTTGCCGACGATGGTGTGATGATCGAAGCGCAGCGCCGGCGTCAGCATGGTGCTGTCGGTCAGCTCCATGTTGTCTTCGGCGAACAGCGAGAAGATCTCCGCGCTGGGCATAAGGACTGCGGCCGGTGCTGGCGATGCCTGGCACGGCACCGTTGCTGGCGGCCTGGGTGGTCGACGAAGGCCATCTTTCATGCGCTGCTGGTTCCACTCGGTGCCCAGCGTCGCGGTCTGTGACGCCCAGCTCAAACGGCAGGCTGACTTCGCTGTGCAGCAGCACGTCGTCCAGCTGGATGGTATTGAACCCGCTGTTGGAGAAGATCCCTTCCGTGCCGCCCGCCAGGCCTTCGCCGAGACGGGAGTTGCGGGTGTGTTCGTACTGCGCCCAGTTGTTGGTGGTCACGCCGTTATCCCAGCCGCCGTTCCAGGTCACGGCGACAGAGTAGTTCTGGCGATAAAGACGGTTGGTCTCTTTGCCGTACAGTACTCTTTCACCAGCGCTGTTGGTGTTGGTGTTCTGCGTATCGCCCGCGTAGAGGTTGCCCTGGCGGCTGTAGCCGGCCTCAAACTCCAGCGACTGCATCGGGGCAAAGTCCCAGCGCACCACGCCGTTGATATCTTTGTTAACCGAACCTTCACGGCCTGCCGGGTAGCTGCCGGCGTAGGTGCCGGTGCGTGCTGCCTCGTGGCCTTGGTTGATGTCCCATGCGTCGGCCTGGGTTTTGGCCAAGTTGCCATACATGCGGAAGCTGACGTCGCCGCCCAGCGGGCCGTTCAGGCTGAAGTTGGTGCGTTTGGTGGAACCTTCCGATTTGTGCTCCGGCGCGTTGAAGTAGGTGTTCCAGGAACCGTGCCACTGCTGATCGCTGTATCTTTTTTGGTGATGATGTTCACCACGCCGCCCGCCGCGCCGTTGCCGTAGCGCGCGGCGGCCGGGCCGCGGATCACTTCGATGCGCTCGATCATCTCCGGCGGCACCCAGTTGGTGTCGCCGCGCGTATCGCGCTCGCCGCGCCAGCCGAGACGCACGGAGTTGCGGCTGGTCACCGGTTTGCCGTCCACCAGGATCAGGGTGTTTTCCGGCCCCATGCCGCGGATATCGATCTGGCGGTTGTTGCCGCGCTGGCCGCTGGTGGAGTTACCGGTCAGGTTAACCCCCGGCATGGTGCGGATGATTTCAGAGACGTCGCGCGCCGGCGGGTGCTTTTTGATCTCGTCGGCGGTGATGGTGGAAACCCCCGGCGCCTGCAGCGTCTGCTGCTGGGCCGTCACCATTAAGGTGCCACCGTCCATTGCGCTGGCGTCGGGAGAAGAGGCGTTGCTGGAAGTCGTCTTGCTGGAAGTCTCTGCTGCCCAGGCGCTGCCCGAAAGCAGTGAGGCGCTGAGCCCCAGTTCGATCAAAATAGCGAAGGTTAACCGCGAGTAATGCTTCATTTTTTTTCATTCCTGGAAGGCCAGTTCTGCGCCACAGCGGAGTGACTGGCGAGCCGGTGAGAAGATCCCTGTCTTTATCGCGCAGCCGTTCACACCTGGCAGGGCCATCCTTTGCTGAATCCCATGACTTACCGGGTGCCAGACGGAACGTGCGTGCTCATTTTGAGCGCAGTCACCCTATTGCAAATGCAAATTATTATCAATAGTATTATTTATCAATCCTATGTAAACCTCCCCGTACAGACGGCGACTGGCAGCCCCTATGACCTGGCGAAATGATGGAATTGGTAGCGAAGCCTGGTGGCAGGAGCAACAAACTCAGGGCATTCCGCGCATTGAGCCGCAGCAGGATGGCACCTGTCTGGTGACCTTCTTCTGGCGCGATCCGCAAGGCAGTGAAACCACCTCCCACACCCAGCGCGTGTGGATCAACATCACCGGCGTGACCGATCACCACCAGCGGCGCCCGCCGCAATCGCTGATGCGCGTCGCCAGTAGCGATGTCTGGTACTGGCAAACTGTGCTGCCGTCACACTGGCGCGGCAGCTACTGCCTGATGCCGGATCGGCAGGCCAGCGATTTCAGCGGCGAGCCTGACATGCATGCGCTGCGCCACTGGTGGCGCGAAAAATTCCCTGCCGCGCAGGCCGATGCGCTCAATCCGCTGCGCAGCTGGTCCGGCGGACGCGGCATGGGCGTGTCACCGCTGCACCTGCCTGACGCGCGCCGACCAGCAGGTGTGGCGTGCGGTGGATGAGGGCCGCGCCCCGGCGCTGACGCTGCAGGAGCAGCAGTGGGACAGCGCGCTGCTCGGCAATCGTCGCCGGGTGTGGCTGTACGCCACAGGCGAGGCGCAGCACGGCCCGCGTCCGCTGGCGATACTGCTCGATGGTCAGTTCTGGGCGCAGCAGATGCCGATCGCCGGCCCGCTGCAGCAGCTGACCGCCGCGGGCAAGCTGCCGCCGGCGGTCTACCTGTTTATCGACATCATCGATCGCGAACACCGCAGCCGCGAGCTGCCATGCAATCCGCATTTCTGGCTGGCGGTGCAGGAGGAGCTGTTGCCGCAGGTGTCACGCTGGATGCCGTACGATGCGCAGCCGGCGCGCACGCTGGTCGCCGGACAAAGCTTCGGCGGTCTGGCCGCGGTGTTTGCCGCACTGCACTTTCCCCACACCTTTGGTAATGCGCTCAGCCAGTCCGGCTCCTTCTGGTGGCCGGAGCGCTTGGTTACCCGCATGGCTGGCTGCTGCAGGCGCTGGACCATGGCCTGGCACCTCGCCAGCCGCTGCGTTTCTGGCTGGAAGCAGGCCAGCGTGAAGGCCTGATTCTGCAAGCCAATCAACAATTACAACAACAACTTACCGCTGCCGGCTATCAGGTGCATTACCAGCCGGTAGAGGGCGGCCATGACGCGCTGTGCTGGCGCGGCGGCCTGCTCGACGGTCTGCAAGCTTTGTGGCGCAATCCAAATTCATTCATCACGCCAGACGTGAACCGGAGCGACAGTAAATTCTCTGATGAACGACACTATGATTGACCAACAAACTCTTCGCGGCCCGGCGCTTGCGGGCGAATGGCCGCTGGTCGCGGCGCAGCCAGGCATCTGGATCGCCGACCAGCTCAGCCGCCATCACAACGCCTTCGCGGTCGCGCACTTTGTCGAACTGCGCGGCGACATCAACAGTGCACTGCTGGCGCAGGCCATCGTCGACGGCATGCAGGAAGCCGATACCCTGAATATGGCGTTCGGCGAAATCGACGGCGAGCCGCTACAGTGGCCGCAGCCGCAGACCTTCAGCCTGCCAGACATCGTTGATCTGCGCGGCGAAGCGGATGCCGCTGCCGCCGCGCGCGCCCTGATGCGTGCCGATATGCAGGGTGACCTGCGCGTGCTGAGCGGCGCACCGCTGTGGCACCATCGTCTGTTCCGCATCGGCGAGCAGCACTGGTTCTGGTATCAGCGCTATCACCATCTGGTGGTGGATGGCTTCAGCTTTACCGCGCTCACGCGCCGCATCGCCAATCTGTACAGCGCCGCCGTACTGCAGCAGCCGTCTGAGCCGACACCGTTTATTCCGTTCAGCGCCGTGGTTGACGAGTATCAGCGCTATCAGCAATCGGCGTCTTACACACGTGACGGCGAATTCTGGCGCGAAAAAGGCCGCGCCCTGCCCGCGCCCGCCTCGCTGTCGCCGCTGCCGCTGGCCGGTCAGAGCGCCAGCACCGATCTGCTGCGTCACAGCGTTACGCTGGATCGTCACCGCTTCCAGACGCTGACCAGCCAGCATCCACAGCACAGCGCCGCCGATCTGGCCCTGGCGCTGGTGGCGCTGTGGCTGGCTCGTCTGAGCGGGCAACGAATGATTTCGCCGCCGGTTTTATCTTCATGCGCCGCATGGGCTCCGCCGCGCTGTGCGCCACCGGGCCGGTGATCAACGTGCTGCCGATGGCGGTGCACTATCAGCCGGGACAAACGCTCGGCGATCTCGCCGCTCAGCTGGCCGCGGAAGCTGAAAAAATGCGCCGCCATCAGCGCTACGACGCCGAACAGGTGCAGCGCGATCTGGGCCGCACCGGCGACGGCGAACCGCTGTACGGCACGGTCTTCAACTTCAAAATGTTCGATTACCAGCTGGACTTCGCCGGCATCGAAGGCATCACCCACGATCTGGCCTCCGGGCCGGTGCGCGATCTGGAGATTGCGCGATTTACCTCAGCGAGCACGGCGATCTGACGCTGGAGCTGCTGGCGAACGCGCAGCGCTATGCTGCCGAGACGCTGCAGCGCCATGCCAGCCGCTTTGCCGCTGCTGCTCAGCGCAGCTGGCCGCGCAGCCGCAGCGCGCGCTGGGCGAAGCTCGATCTGCTGACGCCAGCGGAGCAGCAGCAGATTGCGGCCATCAACGAGACCGCGCATCCGCTGCCGGCGACCACCCTGAGCGTCAGCTGGTGGCGCAGCAGGCGCAGCAGCACGCCGGACGCCCCGGCGCTGGCGGATGCGCAGCTTCAGCTGAACTATCGCCAGATGCGCGAGCAGGTCGTCGCGCTGGCGGCCGATCTGGCAGCGCGGCGCGGCGTGCAGCCGGGCGACAGCGTGGCGGTGGCGCTGCCGCGCTCGGTGTTCCTGTCGCTGGCGCTGCACGGCGATTGTGGAGGCGGGCGCCGCCTGGCTGCCGCTGGACACCGGCTACCCGGACGAGCGGCTGCGGATGATGCTGGAAGACGCCGCGCCCAAAACGCTGATTACCGCTGCCGCGCTCAGTGCCCGCTTCCGCGCCATCGCGCCGGTCAGTCAGCTGCACTTTGACACCCTGTACAATGCCGAACATGCACCGGCGCCGGCCAGCGCGGCCGACGCCGCAGGATGGCGCGTACATCATCTTTACCTCCGGCTCCACCGGGCGCCCGAAAGGGGTGATGGTCGGCCATCCCGCCATCGTTAACCGCCTGCTGTGGATGCAGGACCATTATCCGCTGGGGGCGGACGACGTGGTGGCGCAGAAAACGCCGTGCAGCTTTGACGTCTCGGTGTGGGAGTTCTGGTGGCCGTTTATCGCCGGGGCGCAGCTGGTGATGGCCGAGCCGGACGCGCACCGCGATCCGCAGGCGTTGCAGCAACTTCTTCGCCCGCTACGGCGTGACCACCACCCACTTCGTGCCGTCGATGCTGGCGGCCTTTGTCGCCTCGCTCGACCACCCGGCCGCGATAGCGTGCTGCGCCAGCGCTGTCGCGCAAACGGTGTTCTGCAGCGGCGAAGCGCTGCCGACGGCGATCTGTCGCGAGTGGGAACAGCTGACCCGCGTGCCGCTGCACAACCTGTATGGCCCGACGGAAGCGGCGGTGGACGTCAGCTGGTATCCGGCGTATGGCGCGGCGCTGGCGGCGGTGGGAAGGCACCAGCGTGCCGATCGGCTTCCCGGTGTGGAACACCGGGCTGCGCATTCTTGACGCGCATGATGCGGCCGGTGCCGTCGGGCGTGGCGGGCGATCTCTATCTCACCGGCATTCAGCTGGCGCAGGGCTATCTGGGCCGTCCGGATCTGACCGCCAGCCGCTTTATCGCCGACCCGTTTCGCCGCCGGCGAGCGCATGTACCGCACCGGCGACGTTGCCCGCTGGCTGGATAACGGCGCGGTGGAATATCTGGGCCGCAGCGACGATCAGCTGAAAATTCGCGGCCAGCGCATCGAGCTGGGCGAAATCGACCGGGCCTTGCTGTCGCTGCCGGGCGTGTGGCGCAGGCCGTGGCGCACGCCTGCGTCTTCAACCAGGCGGCGGCAACGGGCGGCGATGCGCGCCAGCTGGTGGGCTACGTGGTTTCTGAATCCGGCTTACCGCTGGATCGCGACGCGCTGCTGGACTCGCTCAAAGCCCAGCTGCCGCCGCATATGGTGCCGGTGGTGCTGCTGCAAATCAGCGCGCTGCCGCTGAGCGCCGAACGGCAAGCTGGATCGCAAGGCGCTGCCGCTGCCGGAGCTGACCGCGCAACGCCCCAGGGGCGCGCGCCACTGCCCGGGATAGAGAAACGCACGCTGGCGCGCAGGCGTTTGCCGCGCTGCTGGGCTGCGAGGTCAACGACATTGAGGCTGATTTCTTTGCCCTCGGCGGCCACTCGCTGCTGGCGATGCGTCTGGCGGCACAGCTTAGCCGCGAGCTCCAGCGGCACGGTCACGCCGGGGCAGATTATGGTCGCCTCGACGGTGGACAAACTGGCCGCGCTGCTGGACTCGCAGATGAGCGACGAGCAGGCGCAGCGTCTGGGGTATGAAACGCTTCTGCCGCTGCGTGAAGGCGACGGCCCGACGCTGTTCTGCTTCCATCCGGCGTCCGGCTTCGCCTGGCAGTTCAGCGTGCTGGCGCGTTACCTCGGCCCGCGCTGGTCAATCGTCGGCATTCAGTCGCCGCGCCCGGACGGGCCGATGCAGCAGTGTGCGGATCTGGATGAGGTCTGTGAGAGCAGCCATCCTGCCTACGCTGCGGCGCAGGTACAGCCGCAGGGGCCGTATTATCTGTTCGGTTACTCCCTCGGCGGCACGCTGGCGCAGGGCATTGCCGCCCGGCTGGGCGCGAGCAGGGTGAAGAGGTGGCCTTCCTCGGCCTGCTGGACACCTGGCCGCCGGAAACGCAGAACTGGGCGGAGAAAAGAGGCCAACGGCCTGGACCCGGCGGTGCTGGCGGAGGTGAATCGCGAGCGCGAACGGTTTATCGCCGCGCAGCGCCAGCAGGCCGGTGCAGGGCTGCAGCGGCATGTTCGACGCTATTGAAGGCAACTACGCCGGCTGCGGTGCGTCTGCTGACCACGGCGCACAGCGCGCGCTTTGACGGCAAAGCGACGCTGTTTGTCGCCGAACGCACGCGAACCATGGATCCGCAGGCCGCCTGGGCGCCGTGGGTGTGCGGAGCTTGAGGTGTACAGCCAGGATTGCGCCCACGTGGATATCATTTCACCGCAGGCGTTTGAGAAGATCGGGCCGGTGTTGAAGGATATTTTGGGGTAACGTCATAAGCGGTTTTGTCCTCACGCCTCTACCCGTTTTGCGGGCAGGAGGGAAACGTATGGCTGGGGAAAAGGCGTTTGTGGGGGACATGCACAGCGCCGCTTCTCCGCCTTAGCGCCCGTCGCCCCAGCGGCACCACCAGCGGCGTATCCGCCACCGGATCGTCAATTATCATGCAGCGCAGGCCGTAGATCCGCTCGATCAGCTCCGGCGTCACAATCTCTTTCGGCGCGCCCTGCGCCACAATCTCCCCGTCTCGCAAGGCAATCAGATGCGTGGCGTAGCGGCAGGCCTGGTTTAAATCGTGCAGCACCGCCGCCAGGGTGTACCCCTGCGTGCGGTTCAGCTCGCTCAGCAGCTCCAGCAGGTCAATCTGGTGGCTGATATCCAGCCAGGTGGTCGGCTCGTCCAGCAGCATGATGGACGTCTCCTGCGCCAGCACCATCGCGATCCACGCCCGCTGACGCTGGCCGCCGGAGAGGGTATCGACGCTCTGCTGAGCGAGATCGGTAATGCCCGTCGCCCGCATCGCGCGGTTCACCGCCTCGTCATCCTCCTTGCGCCAGCGGGTAAACAGCGGCTGGTGCGGATAGCGCCCGCGCGCCACCAGCTCCTGCACCGGTGATGTCCCCCGGCGTGGTGGCGTTTTGCGCCAGCAGCCCGATACGCCGCGCCACCTCTTTGCTGGCGAAGCGCTGGATCTGCTCGCCGTCGAGAAGCACGCTGCCCGCAACCGGCGTCATCAGGCGGCTCAGGGTGCGCAGCAGGGTCGATTTCCCGCAGCCGTTGGGGCCGATAATCGCGGTGAAGTGGCCGTCCGGAATGGCGACGGATAGATTCCCGGCAACGATTTTTTTGCCGTAGCCGAGAGTGAGGTTTTCGCCGCGCAAGCGGGTGGTTGAATCGGTCATTTCTTGCGTGACTCCTGAACGAGCAAGACGATAAGGTAAATGCCGCCGAGGCTGACGGTCACCACGCCCACCGGCAGCTGATAAGGCATAAACAGCCGCTGGGCGCAGAGATCGGCGGCCAGCAGCAGCAGCGCGCCGCACAGCGCCGCCTGAGTTAATCCCCAACGCGCCGTTCCGCTAAGGCGGCGCGCGATATGCGGCGCCACCAGGGCGATAAACGAGATCGGCCCGGCGATCGCGGTGGAGGCGGCGGTCAGCAGCACGGCGACCAGCATCAGCATCAGGCGCGAGCGCTCGACGCCCACGCCCAGCGCGCAGGCGCTGTCGTCGCCCATCTCCAGCAGCCGCATGCGCCGCGTACCAGGGCCACCAGCAGCAGCGATCAACATCAGCACAGTCAGGGGCCGCGCGGCGGCGGTTTTCGCCCACGTCAGGCCGTTGAGGGAGCCCGCGTTCCACAGCCCGGCGGTGAGCGCCGTTTCCAGCGAGGCCTGCAGCAGCAGCCAGGTATTGAAGGCCATCAGCATCGCACGCACGCCGATACCGACAATGATCAGCCGGAAGGTGTCGATGCCGTTGCGCCAGGCCAGCGCCCAGACCAGCGAAGACGTGCGCAATGCCGCCCGCCATCGCCGCCAAGGTAATGGCCGTCAGGTGCTGACCGAACAGCACCATCGCCACCAGCACGCCGCTCCAGGCCCCGGTATTGAGGCCCATCACGTCCGGGCTGCCGAGCGGGTTGCGCATCAGCGACTGGAAAATCGCGCCGCTGACGCCGAGCGCCGCGCCGACCAGAATCGCCATCGCCACGCGCGGCAATCGCCACTCGCGTCACCACCAGGGTGATGTTAGCGCGGCGCGCTGCCGAGCAGGGCCGTTAAACACCTGCTCCGGCGAAATCGGCAGCGTCACCGCGCGTCAGGCGCCAGGCTCCACGTTGCCAGCAGCAGAATGGCGATAACCAGCAGCCAGACGCCATGCAACCACGGCACGCCGGGAGGGGCATCATGCGCCACCTCCGCGTCTGCGTCGTACCAGGAAGATCAGCACCGGCGCACCGATAAAGGCGCTGACCACCGAGACGCGCAGCTCGCCGGGCACCAGCAGGCGGCCCAGCACATCGGCAAACAGCAGCAGGGCAGGGGTGGCCAGCAGCGTCACCGGCAGCGACCAGCGGTGATCCGCCCCCACCAGCCAGCGCGCCATATGCGGCATCATCAGGCCGATAAAGGCAATCGGCCCGACCACGGCGGTCGCGCTGCCGCACAGTACGGTGATGGTCAGCAGGCCCATCAGCTGCGTGCGCGCCACGCGGTTGCCGAGGGCGGTGGCGGTGTCGCTGCCGAGGCTCAGGCTGTTCAGCGACCGGCTCAGCTTAAACCAGCGCCAGCGCCGCACCGGCCAGCACCGCCGGGATCAGGGTGCGCAATTTTCACTTTCAGGGTTTCAAGGAGTGCGGATATCCAGCGAACCGGCCTGCCAGAAGCGCAGCTGGTCGTAAACGTCCGGGTTGAGCAGGGCGATGCCGTTGGATAAGCCTTCCAGCACCGCCGCGAGCGCCACGCCCGCCAGCGTCAGGCGTACCGGACTCAGCTGCCCGCCGCCCTGGCTGCCGGTAAACGCCACCAGCAGCGAGGCGGCCAGCGCGCCGCAAAAGGCCATCACCAACTGTTCAGAGGGCGACGTTAACCCGAACAGCGCCGCGCCGAGCACGATGGCAAAGCTGGCACCGGAGTTCACGCCGAGAATGCCGGGGTCGGCCAGCGGGTTACGGGTAAGGGTTTGCATCAGCGCACCGGCAAGGCCGAGCGCGCCGCCGGCCAGCAGTCCGGCAAGCGTGCGGGGCAGGCGGGCGTCGAGCACGATGATGCAGTCGGCGCTCTGAGCAGGTACCGGAGAGCGCATCAACGATAACGGAGGCGGGCAGCGGCTTCGCGCCGACCAGCAGGCTGAGCGCAATCGCCAGGCTCAATAGCAGCAATCACTGAGCCGGCGAATGGCACGGAACTGGCGCCGGAAAGCGCGAAACCGACACAGTACGACGTCGTGCGGTGCAACGTAATTTGATAATGATAGTGATTATCGTTATCTATCTTATTTGGCTATGTTAGCATGTGTCGCCTCGTGGATGATGGGGGAAAATTGGTACACTATAAGGCTTTGTCAGCAATGAACAAACCCTCTCGCTTTCTCGACCTCTCCGCCTGCTGAAAACGCACCCGGCGTTTCGCGCCGTGTTTATCGCGCGTTTTATCTCCATTTTATCGCTCGGCCTGCTCGGCGTGGCCGTACCGGTGCAGATTCAGACTATGACCCACTCCAGCTGGCTGGTGGGGTTATCGGTCACGTTAACCGGCGGGGCGATGTTTATTGGCCTGATGGTCGGCGGCGTGCTGGCGGATCGCTACGAGCGTAAGAAGCTGATCCTGCTGGCGCGCGGCACCTGCGGCGTGGGCTTTATCGGGCTGTGTCTGAACGCCATGCTGCCGGAGCCGTCGCTGATGGCGATCTATCTGCTGGGGTTGTGGGACGGCTTTTTTGCCTCGCTTGGCGTGACGGCGCTGCTGGCGGCGACGCCCGCGCTGGTCGGGCGCGAAAACCTGATGCAGGCGGGGGCGATCACCATGCTCACCGTGCGCCTCGGCTCGGTGATTTCGCCGATGGTCGGCGGCCTGCTGCTGGCGACCGGCAACGTGGCGTGGAACTACGGGCTGGCGGCGGCGGGGACCTTTATCACCACGCTGACGCTGCTGCGCCTGCCGCTGCTGCCGCCTCCGCCGCAGCCGCGCGAGCATCCGCTGAAATCGCTGATGGCCGCTATTCGTTTTCTGTTCAGTAACCCGCTGATTGGCGGCATTGCGCTGCTCGGCGGCCTGCTGACCATGGCCAGCGCCGTGCGCGTGCTGTATCCGGCGCTGGCGGGAGAGTGGCAGATGAGCGCCTCGGAGATTGGCCTGCTGTACGCCGCCATTCCGCTCGGCGCCGCCGTGCGGGGCGCTGACCAGCGGCAACCTGGCGCAGAGCGCGCGTCCGGGGCTTGATTATGCTGCTTGCCACGCTGGCCTCGTTTATCGCCATTGGCTTCTTCAGCCTGATGCCGGTCTGTGCGCGCTGGGCGGTGATGTGTCTGGTGATCTTCGGCTGGCTGAGCGCCATCAGCTCGCTGTTGCAGTACACCCTGATCCAGACCCAGACGCCGGAAGGGATGCTCGGGCGCATCAACGGCCTGTGGACCGCGCAGAACGTCACGGGCGATGCCATCGGCGCGGCGCTGATTGGTGCCCTCGGTTCGAGCCTGTTACGTCGGCGCAGGCTGCCGCGGCGTTTGGCTGTGCCGCGACACTGCTTGGCGTCATGATGTGGCTGGTGATGAAAGGATTGCGGCGCTATCAGGAGGCAGGAGGGGAGGGGGCCCGAAACGCCGGTGGGCTGGCGCTTACGGCAAACGGGGATGCATGCATTTGACGAACAGCTGATTCAAACGCTTCAACACATTGCTCGCGCTGTAATAATCCAGGCGGAACGTCTCGGTTCCCAACGCCCACACCCGCTTGTTTTTCACCGACGGCAGATGCGCCAGCAGCGGGTTAGCGTAAATCGCCTCCACGTCTTTCTCGTCGCCGGCAAACACAAACAGCCCTTCGCCGTTCAGTCCCGTCGCCAGGTTTTCACCGCCCAGCTGGATAATGTCGTGGCGCTTGCCCTGGCTTGTTGAGGTCTGCAACCCGGCGGGCAGCTCCGCCAGCGTAAAGCCCAGCTGGTGCAGCAGCTTGCCCTGCGCCGATTCGGCGGTCCACAGGTTGGCGGACTGTGCGCGGCGGCGGTGTAGACGATGGCGTTCACCGGCTGCGGCGGCAGCGTCATTTGCTGTTTCACCTGCGCGATCTGTATCAAACGCGGCTATGCGCTCCGCGGCCTGTTTTTCGTGTCCGGTGATCGTGCCCAGCTGGGTCAGCAGCGCCTGCCAGCTCTTGTCGTCGTAGTTGATGATAAGCGTCGGGGCAATGGCGGAAAGCTGATCGTACAGCGCCAGCGCGGAATCCCCGCCGGTAGCGCTGATCAAAATCAGATCCGGCATTTGCGCGGCAACCGCTTCGGCGCTCGGCTCGCCAATGTACAGCCGCGCAACCTTGCGCTGTTTCGCGATATCGCCCCACTGGCGCAGGAAGCCCTGTCCATCCGCCACGCGGTTGTTCGGCGTGGTCGCGCCGCTGGCGACGACCGGTGCGTCAATCGCCAGCAGGGAGCCGGTTAGGGTCACGCTGGTGGAGACAATGCGCGTCGGTTTGCCTGGTTAAGCGTTACCGTTCCGGTCGCGCCCTGTACGCTGCGCGGCCAGCCCTGGTCGGCTCGCGCTGTCCCTGACAGCGACTGGAAAATGAACAACAGGACAGCCATGCCCCATAAACCGCATTTATTCATAAGTTTTGATCCACCTTTTAGCTTAATGCCTTGCCCGGCGTCAGCCGCCGCTTACGTCTGACAGCACGGTAAATCCCGCGAATGGATTGACTCTTTGCCCCTTTCGACGTAGGTTACAGAGCCATAATAAAAATGATAATCATTCTTAATAATCTTATCATTTATAGGTGAAAATTATGGTGGAAAGCTCCACGTTTGAAAATGCCTGGCTGAAGGATTTTTCCGCGCTGTGCCGCGGTTTCCTTTTCACCTCGCCATGGCGCAGCCTGGCCACCCAGGGCTGCTATACCACGATCAACACGCCGGTGGGCGATGCCGCGCTGCTGCAGGGCGACTTTCAGCAGCAGCTGCGCCAGCCCTTTGCCGCGGCGAACAAGCAGGGGATCGCCAATCCGCTGATGGTGGGGGCGATCCCGTTTGACGTCCGCCAGCCCGCGTCGCTGTTTATTCCCGAATCCTGGCAGAGCTTTAATCGCGCCGACCTGCAACAGTCCGCCGCTATTTTTCCGGCGCAGCAGAGCGATCTGCCGGCAGTGCGGCGGCGGACGGCAGTGCCAGACCACGCGGTGTTTACCCGCATGGTGGCCGACGCCGTTGCCACCATCCAGCGCGGCGATCCGGACAAGGTGGTGCTGTCGCGCCTGATTGATATCGCGACCGACCAGCCGCGTGGATAGCGGCGCGCTGATGGAGCGCCTGATCGCCCAGAACCCGGCGAGCTTCAACTTCCACGTGCCGCTGGAAGACGGCGGCGCGCTGCTGGGCGCCAGCCCGGAGCTGCTGCTGCGCAAAGAGGGGGCGCACTTTAGCTCGCTGCCGCTGGCAGGCTCCGCGCGCCGTCAGCCGGACGACGTGCTGGATCGCGAAGCGGGCAACAAGCTGCTGGCCTCGGAAAAAGATCGCCACGAGCACGACCTGGTCACCCAGGCGATGAGGGCCATTCTGGCAGCCGCGCAGCCCTGCTCTCAGCATGCCTGATGCTCGTCAGCTGATTACCACGCCGACGCTGTGGCATCTGGCGACGCCGGTGGAAGGCGAGGCGCGTGAAAACGAAAACGCCCTGACGCTGGCCTGCCTGCTGCACCCGACCCCGGCGCTGAGCGGCTTCCCGCATCAGGCGGCGAAGCAGCTGATTGCCGAGCTGGAGCCGTTCGACCGCGAGCTGTTCGGCGGCATCGTCGGCTGGTGCGACAGCGAAGGCAACGGCGAGTGGGTGGTGACCATCCGCTGCGCGCACGTCTTCGTGAAAATACCGTTCGCCTGTTTGCCGGTGCGGGCATTGTGCCTGCCTCCTCGCCGGTGGGCGAGTGGCGCGAGACGGGCGTGAAGCTCTCCACCATGCTCAACGTGTTTGGTCTGCACTAAGGAACACTCATGACCATTCCCTTTACCCGCTGGCCTGAGGCATTTGCCCGCCGCTACCGCGAAAAAGGCTACTGGCAGGATCTGCCGTTGACCCACATCCTGACGGATCGGGCGGACAGCGATGCGATCGCCGTTATCGATGGCGAGCCTGGACAGCTCACCTACCGCGAGCTGGAGCAGGCGGTGAACAACCTGGCGTCCGCCCTTCAGGGGCGCAGGGGCTGCAGCGCGGCGAGACGGCGCTGGTGCAGCTTGGCAACGTGGCCGAGTTCTACATGACCTTCTTCGCGCTGCTGAAAATCGGCGTCGCGCCGGTCAACGCGCTCTTCAGCCATCAGCGCAGCGAGCTGAACGCCTACGCGGAGCAGATCCAACCCCGGCCCGTGCTGATCGCCGATCGCGACCACGCGCTGTTTGCGGGCGATGATTTTCTTCATCGCCACGCTTGTGGATGCGCATCCCTCGCTGCGGCGTCGTGCTCCTGCGAGCGGGCGCGAAGGGTGAACATGCGCTGGCGACGCGGGCGGATGGCGCGTCCGGCGGACAATTTTATCCCGAACCCGACGCCCGCCGACGAAGTGGCGTTCTTCCAGCTCTCCGGCGGCAGCACCGGCACGCCGAAGCTGATCCCGCGCACCCACAACGACTACGACTACAGCATTCGCCGCAGCAACGAGATCTGCGGCATCACCGCCGATACCCGGTATCTGAACGCGCTGCCCGCGGCGCACAACTACGCCATGAGTTCGCCGGGATCGCTAGGCGTCTTCTACCGCGGGTGGCTGCGTGGTGCTGGCCGCCGATCCGAGCGCCACGCTCTGCTTCCCGCTGATCGAACAGCATCAGATTAACGTCACCGCGCTGGTGCCGCCGGCGGTCAGCCTGTGGTTGCAGGCGATTCACCGAGTGGGGCGGCAATGCCGCGCTGGCCTCGCTGAAGCTGCTGCAGGTGGGCGGCGCCCGCCTGGCCGCCACGCTGGCGGCGCGCATTCCGGCGGAAATCGGCTGCCAGCTGCAGCAGGTGTTCGGCATGGCGGAAGGGCTGGTGAACTACACCGCGCTCGACGACGCGCCGGAACGCATCATCAACACCCAGGGCCGCCCGATGTGCCCGGACGACGAAGTGTGGGTGGCGGACGAGCACGGCAACCCGCTGCCGCGCGGGCGAGGTCGGGCGCCTGATGACGCGCGGCCCGTATACCTTCCGCGGCTATTTCAACAGCCCGGAACACAACGCCAGCGCCTTCGACGCCGACGGTTTTTACTGCTCCGGCGATCTGATTGCCATTGACGAGCAGGGCTACATCACCGTGCAGGGGCGCGAGAAAGATCAGATCAACCGCGGCGGCGAGAAGATCGCCGCCGAAGAGATCGAGAACCTGCTGCTGCGCCATCCGGAGTCGGTGATCCACGCCGCGCTGGTGAGCATGGAGGACTAGCCTGCTGGGTGAAAAGAGCTGCGCGTATCTGGTGGTGAAACAGCCCCTGCGCGCGGTGGAGGTGCGTCGCTTCCTGCGCGAGCAGGGCGTCGCCGAATTCAAGCTGCCGGACCGCGTGGAGAGCGTGGATGCGCTGCCGCTGACGCCGGTCGGCAAAGTCGATAAGAAACAGTTGCGCCTGTGGCTTGCTGAACGCGCCCGGGGCTGAGGAACAGAGTATGGCCATTCCAAAATTAACCGCTTACGCGCTGCCGACCGCCGCAGAGCTGCCGACCAACAAAGTGAACTGGGCGTTTGAGCCGGAGCGCGCGGCGCTGCTGATCCACGATATGCAGGAGTATTTCCTGAACTTCTGGGGCGAAAACAGCGCGATGATGCAGCAGGTGGTGGCGAACATCGCCAGCCTGCGCGCTTACTGCAAAGCGCAGGACATTCCGGTGTACTACACCGCGCAGCCGAAAGAGCAGAGCGATGAAGATCGCGCCCTGCTGAACGACATGTGGGGGCCGGGCCTGACCCGTTCGCCGGAGCAGCAGCGCATCGTCGCCGAGCTGGCGCCGGACGAAGACGATCACGGTGCTGGTGAAGTGGCGCTACAGCGCGTTTCACCGCTCGCCGCTGGAGCAGATGCTGAAAGAGACGGGCCGCAACCAGCTGCTGATTACCGGCGTGTATGCCCACATCGGCTGCATGACCACCGCCACCGACGCCTTTATGCGCGACATCAAGCCGTTCTTCGTTGCCGACGCGCTGGCGGATTTCACCCGTGACGAGCACCTGATGTCGCTGAACTACGTCGCCGGCCGCTCTGGCCGCGTGGTGATGACCGACGAACTGCTGCCGTCCGTTCCGGCCTCGAAGGCCGCGCTGCGCGAGCTGATCCTGCCGCTGCTGGACGAGTCCGACGAGCCGATGGATGACGAAAACCTGATCGACTACGGCCTGGATTCGGTGCGCATGATGGCGCTGGCCGCCCGCTGGCGCAAAGTGCACGGCGATATCGACTTCGTGATGCTGGCGAAAAATCCGACCATCGACGCCTGGTGGGCGCTGCTTTCCCGCGAGGTGACGAGGATAAGTGATGGGTTTTGATTTCACCGGCAAAACCGTCTGGGTGACGGGCGCGGGGAAGGGGATTGGCTACGCGACCGCGCTGGCGTTTGCCGAGGCCGGCGCGCAGGTGACCGGGTTCGATTTGGCCTTCCCGCAGGATGACTATCCGTTTGCCACCGAAACGCTGGACGTGGCGGATGCCGCGCAGGTGCATGAGGTGTGCGGGCGCGTGCTGGCTTCGCTCGAACGGCTGGACGTGCTGGTCAACGCGGCGGGCATTCTGCGCATGGGGGCGACGGACCAGCTCTCGCAGGAGGACTGGCAGGAGACCTTTGCGGTCAACGTTGGCGGCGCGTTCAACCTGTTCCAGCAGACGATGGGCCGGGCGTTCCGCCGTCAGCAGGGCGGGGCGATTGTCACCGTGGCGTCCGACGCGGCGCACGCGCCGCGCATCGGCATGAGCGCCTATGGCGCATCGAAAGCGGCGCTGAAAAGCCTGGCCCTGACCGTCGGGCTGGAGCTGGCAGGCAGCGGCGTGCGCTGCAATCTGGTGTCGCCGGGCTCAACGGACACCGATATGCAGCGCACCCTGTGGAAAAGCGACGATGCGGAGCAGCAGCGCATTCGCGGCTTTCGCCGAGCAGTTTAAGCTCGGCATTCCGCTGGGCAAAATCGCCCGGCCGCAGGAGATCGCGAGCACCGTGCTGTTTCTGGCCTCCGATCCCGCCAGCCATATCACCCTGCAGGATATCGTGGTGGACGGCGGCTCCACGCTGGGGGCGTAAATGATCTGGAAACGTCATTTACCGCTTGTGGATCTCGCCACGCTGAACCAGCTGGGCGATAACACCCTGGTGGCGCATCTGGGCATCGTCTATACCCGCGATCGGCGACGATTCTCTGGAGGCCGAGATGCCGGTGGATGCCCGCACCCATCAGCCATTTGGCCTGCTGCACGGCGGCGCGTCGGCGGCGCTGGCGGAAACGCTGGGCTCAATGGCCGGTTTCCTGAGCGTGACCCGAAGAAGGTCAAAGCGTGGTGGGCATGGAGCTGAACGCCACCCATCATAGGGCGGTGAGCAGCGGCGAGGTGCGCGGTGTTTGTCGTCCGCTGCATCTGGGGGCGCGCAATCAGAGCTGGCAGATTGAGATACGCAATGGTCGCGATCAGCTGTGTTGCAGTTCGCGGCTGACGGTGGCGGTGCTGGGGTAGGTTTGGTTCCGCTGCGGCCTGATGCCCTCACCCTGCCCTCTCCCACGGGGAGAGGGAATGATTGTGCGGCCTGGTGCTCGGCGCTAAACAGCAATAAAAAAAGCGGCCATCTGGCCGCTTTTTTCGCTGACATCAACGCTGATAAATGATCTCGACGCCTTCGTCGTCGTCTTCATCCCAGTCGTCATCCCAGTCTTCGTCTTCTTCCACTTCCTGAGCATTTTCCAGCGCTTCACGGTGGTAATCATCCCACATGAAGGCCACTTTCTCTGGCTGCTTCGCTTCTTCTTCCGCTTCTTTTGGATTTGCGATGATAAAGCTCATCACATCCCAGCACAGCTCATTGACACCGTCACGGCTGGCGGCGGAGATCAGATAGTATTTCTCATCCCAGCCCAGCGCTTCGGCAATCGCTTTAGCGCGGCTTTCCGCCTCTTCACGGCTCAGCAGGTCGGTTTTATTGAACACCAGCCAGCGCGGTTTCTGGTACAGCTTGTCGCTGTATTTTTCCAGCTCGCCGAGAATGATGCGGGCGTTCTCAACCGGATCGGATTCGTCGATAGGCGCGATGTCGATAAGGTGCAGCAGCACGCGGCAGCGCTCCAGATGCTTGAGGAAGCGAATGCCCAGGCCCGCGCCTTCCGCGGCGCCTTCAATCAGGCCGGGAATGTCGGCGACCACGAAGCTCTTCTCGCTGTCCATACGTGACCACGCCGAGGCTTGGCACCAGGGTGGTGAACGGATAATCCGCCACTTTTGGCTTCGCCGCGGAGACTGCGCGGATAAAGGTCGATTTACCGGCGTTTGGCATACCCAGCATACCCACGTCAGCCAGCAGCATCAGCTCCAGCTGCAGGTCGCGCTTATCGCCCGGCGTACCCATGGTTTTCTGACGCGGCGTACGGTTAACGGAAGATTTGAAACGGGTGTTGCCCAGACCGTGCCAGCCACCCTTCGCCACCATCAGCTTCTGCTCATGGCGCGTCATGTCGCCCAGCGTTTCGCCCGTGCCCTGATCGATCACGCGCGTACCGACCGGCACTTTAATGATGACGTCTTTACCGCGTTTACCGGTACAGTCACGGCTCTGGCCATTCTGGCCACGTTCGGCGCGGAAAGATTTTTCGAAACGGTAGTCGATCAGGGTGTTGAGGTTTTCATCCGCCAGCAGGTAAACATCACCGCCGTCACCGCCGTCACCGCCGTCCGGTCCCCCTTTGGGAATGTACTTCTCGCGGCGGAAGCTGACGCAACCGTTGCCACCATCACCCGCCACGACCAGGATCGTCGCTTCATCAACAAACTTCATTTTTTATCTCCGTCACACTGTCGTTTGCGCCACGCTGCGGGCGACAAACGGGTCCGCCAGGGTCTTCTGCGCTGACCGGCGGCGGATAATACAGGATTGGCAAAGCCATGTGTACATAAAGTGTACAGCAAACTGAGGCGCAAGGTCAGCGTGATTGCCGTAACCTGCGGCAGAATGTAAAAAGCCCCGCAAAGCTGCGGGGCCTTCCATTCGTGTGTTCAGACGTTAATCGTCTGCGGCACAACAACCTTACTCAGCAACGATGCTGATGTATTTACGGTTGTTCGGGCCTTTAACTTCAAATTTCACTTTACCGTCTGCTTTAGCAAACAGAGTGTGGTCACGACCGCAACCTACGTTGTTGCCAGCGTGGAATTTGGTACCACGTTGACGAACGATGATGCTACCCGCCAGAACGGATTCGCCACCGAAACGCTTAACGCCCAGGCGTTTAGCTTCTGAATCGCGACCGTTACGTGTGGAGCCGCCAGCCTTTTTATGTGCCATTTAAATCTCTCCTCAGGTCTTAGGCGCTGATGCCAGTAATTTTCACATCAGTGAACCACTGACGATGGCCCTGCTGCTTACGATAGTGTTTACGACGACGAAACTTAACGATTTTAACTTTCTCGCCACGACCGTGAGCAACAACTTCAGCTTTGATTACGCCGCCCTCAACGAAAGGAACGCCGATCTTGATTTCTTCACCGTTTGCGATCATCAGCACTTCAGCGAATTCAACAGCTTCGCCAGTTGCGATGTCCAGCTTTTCCAGGCGAACGGTCTGACCTTCGCTTACTCGGTGTTGTTTACCACCACTTTGGAAAACCGCGTACATATAAACTCCGCTTCCGCGCACGTCCTCGTATGAATCAGAGTGCGCTATAAATATTCACAATAGGGCGCGAATATTACGCAAAACGCGAGCCTTTGACAAGTGCTACCGTCAATACATGAAGAAAAAAAACACAACACGTACGGTAACGTTTATCTGTGCCGTTTTTTCAGTACAATCAGCACTACTATTGATAAACCGAAACCCTTCGTTACCCCATTGAAGATGGGATCAACAGGATAAAAAGCCCGGCTTTTGCGATGAATTTAGAAAAAATCAACGAGTTAACCGCGCAAGATATGGCGGGTGTGAATGCAGCAATCCTGGAGCAACTCAACTCTGACGTTCAGCTGATCAATCAGTTGGGCTATTACATCGTCAGCGGCGGCGGTAAACGCATTCGTCCGATGATCGCCATTCTGGCTGCCAGAGCCGTTGGTTATCAGGGAAATGCTCACATCACTATCGCAGCGCTCATCGAATTTATCCACACGGCGACGCTTCTGCACGACGATGTGGTGGATGAATCGGATATGCGTCGTGGCAAAGCCACGGCAAACGCCGCTTTCGGGAACGCAGCCAGCGTACTGGTGGGGGATTTTATCTATACCCGCGCCTTCCAGATGATGACCAGCCTGGGTTCCCTGAAGGTGCTGGAAGTGATGTCCGAAGCCGTTAACGTCATCGCTGAAGGCGAAGTGCTGCAGCTGATGAACGTCAACGACCCGGACATCACCGAAGAAAACTACATGCGCGTCATCTACAGCAAAACCGCGCGTCTGTTTGAAGCGGCGGCCCAGTGTTCCGGCATTTTGGCTGGCTGTACCGAAGCACAGGAAAAAGGCCTGCAGGACTATGGCCGCTATCTGGGCACAGCCTTCCAGCTGATTGACGATCTGCTGGACTACAGTGCGGACGGCGAGACGCTCGGCAAAAACGTTGGCGATGACCTGAACGAAGGCAAACCGACCCTGCCGCTGCTCCACGCCATGCGTAACGGAACGGCCGAACAGGCGAAAATGATCCGTGAAGCGATTGAGCAGGGAAATGGCCGCCATCTTCTGGAACCTGTGCTGGAAACCATGGCTATCTGCGGATCGCTGGAATGGACGCGGCAGCGTGCGGAAGAAGAAGCCGACAAAGCCATCGAAGCTCTCCAGGTCATTCCCGACAGCCCGTGGCGCGAGGCGCTGATTGGTCTTGCCCACATCGCCGTTCAGCGCGACCGTTAATCCTCCAGTCTCTCCCCGCGGCTATGGCGGGGAGATTCCAATAAACTCCTGTAAATTCCGTATTCCTGTAAATTCATCGGTTTAGAGACCGCATGAATAAAGCCATGTCTTATTCTGAATATCCCTTCAAGTAACGCGAACTTTTTAGAACAAGAGTTTGAAATGGGTATAGTAACCCCGTCGTTTCAGAAGAAACGGCGTAGGTGAATCCGAACTTAAGGACGGCGTTATGGATACGAAATTTATCGACTGGCACACGGCTGATATTATTGCCGCACTGCGCAAAAGAGGCACTTCACTGGCAGCAGAGTCCCGCCGCCATGGACTGAGTTCTTCAACTCTGGCAAACGCCCTCACCCGCCCCTGGCCAAAAGGAGAATTAATTATCGCGACGGCGCTGGATACGCATCCGTGGGTGATTTGGCCTTCGCGCTACCACGATCCCGTTACCCATGCGTTTGAATTTATCGTACAGATCACGCATTGATTCGCCCCAGAGAAGGGAAAAAAAGAACGGGTCTCACGCGGGTAAAGCGTTTTTGAAAAAAACCAGCCACGCTGTCGTGACTGGTTTTCATGCCTGGCAATGCCGGACAACGATTACTCGCCCTTCACGCGCTCGATGTTGGCACCCAGCGCGCGCAGCTTATCTTCAATACGCTCATAGCCACGATCGATGTGATAGATACGATCCACGATCGTTGTGCCTTCCGCGATACAGCCCGCCAGCACCAGGCTGGCGGACGCACGCAGATCGGTCGCCATCACCTGAGCGCCGGACAGTGTTTCAACGCCGTGGCAAATCACGGTATTGCTTTCGATCTCCGCGTGCGCGCCCATACGGATCAGCTCCGGTACGTGCATGAAGCGGTTTTCGAAGATGGTTTCGGTGATGACGCCGGTACCTTCGGCGACCAGGTTCAGCAGGGTGAACTGCGCCTGCATGTCGGTCGGGAACCCCGGGTGCGGCGCGGTACGCACATTGACCGCTTTCGGACGCTTGCCGTGCATATCGAGGCTGATCCAGTCTTCACCGACTTCGATATCCGCACCCGCATCACGCAGTTTCGCCAGCACCGCATCCAGCGTATCCGGCTGCGCGTTGCGACACACCATTTTGCCGCCGGAGATCGCGCCGCGCGACCAGGAAGGTGCCGGTTTCGATACGGTCCGGCAGCACGCGATAGACGCCGCCGCCCAGACGCTCAACGCCTTCGATGGTGATACGGTCGGTGCCCGCGCCGGAGATCTTCGCACCCAGCGTGTTGAGGAAGTTGGCGGTATCGACAATTTCCGGTTCGCGCGCGGCGTTTTCGATGATGGTGGTGCCCTTCTGCCAGCGTCGCGGCGGACATAATGGTCACCGTCGCGCCCACGCTCACTTTGTCCATGACAATGTGCGCGCCTTTCAGGCGGCCATTGACGGACGCTTTAACGTAGCCTTCTTCCAGCTTGATCTCGGCGCCCAGCTGCTCCAGGCCGGTGATGTGCAGATCAACCGGACGCGCACCGATCGCGCAGCCGCCCGGCAGGGAAACCTGCCCCTGGCCGAAACGCGCCACCAGCGGCCCCAGCGCCCAGATGGAGGCGCGCATGGTTTTCACCAGATCGTAAGGCGCACAGAAGTCGTTCACCTTGCTGGGGCATCCATCCAGACGGAACCATTACGCTCGACTTTCGTACCCAACTGGCTGAGCAGCTTCATGGTGGTGTCGATATCTTTCAGCTTCGGTACGTTCTGAATCTCTACCGGCTCTTCCGCCAGCAGCGCAGCAAAGAGGATCGGCAGCGCGGCGTTTTTCGCGCCAGAAATTGTGACTTCGCCCTGGAGACGCGTTGGCCCCTGTACACGAAATTTATCCATTGTGTGCTCTCTTATAAATTCAACCGTGCTGCGGGCCTGTCGCCCTCAGCTCAAAAACCGTTTAGTTTGCGATCGCGTGCCCACTCTTGCGGGGTGTACGCTTTAATCGACAGGGCATGAATGCGGTTATCCGCAATGTATTCCATCAGCGGCGCGTACACAGCCTGCTGTTTCTTCACGCGGCTCATACCGTCGAACATCTCACCCACAGCAATAACCTGGAAGTGGCTGCCATCGCCAGTGACGTGGGCTTCCTGAAGGGAGAGTGCATTCATCAGCACTGTCTGGATTTCATGATTTTCCATGGGCTCTTAATCATCTGATAGTGAAAACAAGCCCAACATCTTAGAGCAAAGTGGCGTCGTCTTAAACAAGCAAAAAGCCCCGACGATGAATACAATCAGGGGCTTTCGTATCGTTTTACCAGTAGGACGCCGTTAATCAGGCGATTTGTACCGCAGGAGCAATACATCCTCCTGCAGGTTGTAGAGCGTGCTCAACGAGGTCCGAGCTTATCGCTCGCGCCGCCATTGAAATAGCGGCGCTCGTGCCCTGCTTTTGCCCCCGCGATCTTCGCAAGCAGATGCACCAGCAGCGCCAGCCCGGCAGAATCAACCCGATCCAGCGCCGCCACGTCAATCGTGGTGATACCGGCCATGGCGCTGTCACGCGCCTGCCACAGCGCCAGCAGCGTATCGCGGTCCAGTTCCACCGCTCACGGGTCAGCTTTGTGCTCGCCTTCGCGCGACCAGCGTGAGGCGGTTCGCTGTGACATTACTTCTTCTCGTCCAGCGTGATTTTCTGACGAGCAATGGACTGCAGCTGCGCGGTCAGGCCATCGATGCCTTTGGTGCGCAGCAGATCGCTCCACTCGTTCTGTTTGGTGGTGATCATGCTGACGCCTTCGGCGATCATGTCATACGCCTGCCAGTGGCCGGTCTGGCTGTTTTTACGCCACTGGAAATCCAGACGCACCGGCGGACGGCCGTTGGGATCGATGATGGTTACGCGAATAGGCACGATGGTGGCATCGCCCAGCGGCTGCTCAGGCGCAATCTGATAAGTCTGACCGTGGTACATCGCCAGCGCCTGGCCATAAGCCTGCTTCAGGTATTCCCGGAAGGCGGCAAAGTAGGCCTCGCGCTGCGCCGGCGTCGCGTCTTTGTAGTAACGGCCCAGCACCAGCGCACCCGCATATTTCATCTGCACGTACGGCAGCAGCTCCTGGTGCACGACGTCACGCAGGTAATCAGGATTAGCACGAATCTTAGGCTGTTCGTTTTTAAGACGGTCGAAGGTCTTCTTCGCCGCCTCGTCCATCAGTTTGTACGGGTTACTCTGATCCGCCGCGTGCGCCGCGGTGAGAGGGGCGATGACCAGCATGGCAACCATTAACAAACGTTTTAACATCGTGTTGTACCTCTCCTGGGTTATTCCTTTGCAGCACCCGGGGTGCTGCGCGTGTATGGTCTTCGCTCTGCGCTGGCGGCGCCCGACGATTTCTCATTGTCCTTGTTGTCGCCGCTGTTGTAAAGGAACTGGCCGATCAGATCTTCCAGCACCATCGCGGACTTGGTGTCCTGGATCGTGCCGCCGTCTTTAAGGATAGTCGTTCCCAGCTCGGGATCTTCAAAACCGACGTTAAGCGCCAGATATTGTTCGCCCAGCAGACCGGAAGTGCGGATAGCCAGCGAGCTGGTGTCCGGGATGTGGTTGTAACGCTCTTCGATATCCATCGCGACGCGCGGCAGATAGGTTTTCTCATCCAGCGTAATGTCAGATACGCGGCCGATCACCACGCCGCCAATACGGACCGGTGAACGCGCCTTCAGCCCGCCGATGTTATCGAAGGTGGCATAGATGCGGTACGTCGGCTCGGTGCGCACAGACGTGATATCCGCCGCTCTCAGGCAGATAAACAGCACGCGGCCAGCAGCGCCAGCAGCAGGAATACACCGACCCAGATTTCATTTTTTCTCGTTTGCATGAACTCAATTCCCAAACATCAGTGCGGTGAGCACAAAATCCAGACCCAGTACCGCCAGCGACGAATGCACCACGGTACGCGTCGTCGCCCGGCTAATCCCTGCCGACGTCGGGATGGCATCGTAACCATTGAACAACGCAATCCAGGTTACCGTAATGGCAAATACCACGCTTTTGATCAGGCAGTTAACCAGATCCATTCGCAGGTCCACGGCGTCCTGCATCGCAGACCAGAAGAAACCGGCGTCAATGCCTTTCCAGTGCACGCCAACCAGCGAACCGCCCCAGATACCCACCGCGACAAACATGATCGTCAGCAGCGGCAAAGAGATGACCCCCGCCCAGAAGCGCGGCGAGATCACGCGACGCAGCGGATCGACCGCCATCATCTCCATGCTGGAGAGCTGCTCGGTCGCCCGCATCAGGCCAATTTCCGCCGTTAGCGCGGAACCCGCGCGCCCGGCGAACAGCAGCGCCGCCACCACCGGCCCCAGTTCGCGCAGCAGCGACAGCGCCACCAGCATGCCGAGGCTGGTTTCCGCACTGTAGGTGGTCAGCACCAGATAGCCCTGCAGGCCCAGCACCATGCCGATAAACAGGCCGGAGACAATGATGATGAGCATCGACAGCACGCCGACGTTATAAAGCTGCCGCACCAGCAGCGGCGCATGCTTACGGAATTCCGGCTTGCCGACCAGCGCGTTGAATAACATCAATCCGGCACGCCCGAACGTCCTGATGGTTTTTATGCCACGGTGTCCGAGAGCGGCCAACGCATTTAACAGCATGAGTGGCTTAACTCCCTATTCCCAGTAAATCGTCACGATAGTCGCCCGCCGGGTAGCGGAACGGCACCGGGCCATCGGCAATACCGTCAAGGAACTGCCGCACGCGCGGATCGCAATTTTCCTGCAGCGCCTGGGCGCTACCGTGTGCGACGATCTTTTTGTCCGCCACGATGTAGGCGTAATCGGCAATGCTCAGCACTTCCGGCACATCGTGAGACACCACAATGCAGGTGACGCCAAGCGCGTTGTTCAGTTCAGAGATGAGCTTCACCAGCACGCCCATGGTGATGGGATCCTGGCCGACAAAGGGTTCGTCGAACATGATCAAATCAGGTTCCAGCGCGATGGCGCGCGCCAGCGCGGCCCGGCGCGCCATGCCGCCGGAGAGCTCCGAAGGCATCAGCTGCGCGGCGCCGCGCAGCCCGACGGCTTCCAGCTTCATCATCACCGTGCTGTGCAGCAGGGGTTCCGCCGGCAGGCTGGTATGCTCGCGCAGCGGATAGGCCACGTTATCAAAGACGTTCATGTCGGTGAACAGCGCGCCCGACTGGAACAGCATGCTCATGCGTTTGCGAACAGTATACAGGCGCGAGCGTGACATCTCCGGGATGTTTTCGCCATCAAAGAGGATCTCACCGCTATCCGGTGGGATCTGCCCGCCAATAAGGCGCAGCAGGGTCGTTTTACCGATCCCGGACGGCCCCATGATGGCAGTGATCTTGCCACGCGGCACGGTCAACGAAATATCATCAAATATCAATCTGTTGGCGCGAGAAAAACTCACCCCGCGGACATCGACTAAATTCGCCTTTGCCTGCTGGATCATGTTTATGGTTCCTCTTTACTCCTGATCGGTGCGTAATCTAAGCGTGGTGCATGGTAGCCTGGTAATCAGCCCTCAATGCACGTATATTTTTACAGAATCTTACCCGCGGTGTAGCGAAAGCTGGCATTTGTTTTACTTTTCCGGCGCATAAAGTCAAAATTAGCGCCTGATTCCGCACGCGCACTGCTTTTACCTGTCGGACAAGGTTTGCCGATGCAATGGACCGGCGATATATACCTGAAGAAAGGACTTTTGATGCTTTTAGCAACAGCACTGTTAATAATTGGTTTACTTTTGGTGGTCTACAGTGCTGACCGTTTAGTGTTTGCTGCATCTATCCTGTGTCGCCTGAGTGGCGTACCGCCTGTCGTCATCGGGATGACCGTGGTCAGCGTAGGAACGTCACTTCCTGAAATCATCGTCTCTGTCTCGGCATCGCTGCATGGTCAGGTAGACCTGGCAGTCGGCACCGCGATTGGCTCTAACATCGTCAATATTTTATTGATTTTGGGCTGGCCGCGCTGCTCCATCCATTTCGCGTGCATTCTGATGTTCTGCGCCGTGAATTGCCGCTAATGTTGCTGGTCACACTGCTGTGCGGCATCGTGCGTGTTTTGATGACCAGCTGAGCCGGCTGGACGGCGTGCATTGCTGCTGCTGGCGCTGGCCGTTATTTGGCTGCTGTATAGTGTTAAAATCGCCCGTCTGGCTGAAAAGCAGGGTCAGGATAGCCTCACGCGTGAGCAGGTCGCCGAGCTGCCGCGCGAGGAAAGCGGCAACACTGTGGCGTTGCTCTGGCTGGGCGTCGCGCTGATCATTATGCCGATGGCAACGCGCATGGTGGTGGATAACGCGACGGTGCTGGCGAACTATTTCGCCATCAGCGAACTGACCATTGGCCTGACGGTGATTGCCATCGGCACCAGCCTGCCGGAACTGGCCACGGCCATTCCATCGCCGGGGCGCTGAAAGGCGAGGATGATATTGCCATTGGTAATATCATCGGCTCCAACATTTTTAATATCGCCATTGTGATGGGCCTGCCGGCCCTGTTGCATCGCCGGGGCGCGTTCGACTCCGCACGCCTTCCCGCGTGATTACTGGTGGTGATGCTGGGCGTCAGCGTGCTGTTCGCCCTGCTGTGCCTGCTGCGGAAGCGCCGCATCGGCCGCATAGCGGGCGCGCTGCTGTTAGGTGGATTTATCGTATGGATGGCGATGCTGTACTGGCTCTCGCCTCTTCTCTCTGGGTAAACGGAAACGCATTATGTCGCAAATAGATTTGCAGCCGGGTTTTGACTTTCAGCAAGCAGGCAAAGAGGTTCTGGAGATTGAACGTGAAGGGCTGGCGCAGCTCGATCAGTACATCAACGCAGACTTCAGCCGCGCCTGCGAAACGATCTTCTGCCTGCCGGGCAAAGTGGTGGTGATGGGGATGGGCAAATCCGGCCATATCGGCACGCAAAATGGCGGCAACCTTCGCCAGCACCGGCACCCCGTCCTTCTTTGTCCACCCGGGGGAAGCCAGCGCACGGCGATCTGGGTATGGTCACGCCCGCAGGATATCGTGATCGCCCTCTCCAACTCCGGCGAGTCCAGCGAAATCCTGGCGCTGATCCCGGTACTGAAACGGCTGAAAGTGCCGCTGATTTGCATGACCAGCCGTCCGGAAAGCAGCATGGCGCGCGCGGCGGATATTCACCTGTGCGTGAAGGTGCCGCAGGAAGCCTGTCCGCTGGGCCTGGCGCCGACCTCCAGCACCACCGCCGCGCTGGTGATGGGCGATGCGCTGGCCGTCGCGCTGCTGGAAGCGCGCGGTTTTACGCCGGAAGATTTCGCGCTGTCCCACCCGGGCGGCGCGCTGGGGCGCAAGCTGCTGCTGCGGGTAAACGATATTATGCACACCGGCGATGAGATCCCCCACGTCAGCGGTAAAGACGCCTCGCTGCGCGATGCGCTGCTGGAAATCACCCGCAAAAATCTGGGCATGACGGTGATGTGCGACGATCTGATGAAAATCGAGGGGATCTTCACCGATGGCGACCTGCGTCGCGTGTTCGATATGGGCGTCGATGTCCGCACGCTCGGCATTGCCGACGTGATGACGCCGGGCGGCATCCGCGTGCGTCCGGGTACGCTGGCGGTGGATGCGCTGAACCTGATGCAGTCCCGCCACATCACCTGCGCTGATGGTTGCCGATGGCGACCAGTTGCTGGGTGTGGTACATATGCATGATATGCTGCGCGCAGGCGTAGTGTAATGAAGGATAAGACAATGAGTAATGCGGGTGCATCCCTTGCAACCTGTTATGGGCCGGTCAGCACAGAGATGATGGCAAAGGCGGAAAACATTCGTCTGCTGATCCTGGATGTGGACGGCGTGCTCTCCGACGGCCTGATTTACATGGGCAACAATGGTGAAGAGCTGAAGGCGTTTAACGTTCGCGACGGCTACGGCATCCGCTGCGTGCTAACCTCGGGCATTGAGGTGGCGATCATCACCGGCCGCAACGCTAAACTGGTAGAAGACCGCTGTGAAACCCTAGGTATTACCCATCTGTATCAGGGGCAATCCGATAAGCTTTTGGCCTTCCGCGAACTGTTGGATAAACTGTCGTTAACGGCGGATCAGGTCGCCTATGTCGGGGACGACCTGATTGACTGGCCGGTGATGGCTGAGGTGGGTCTGAGCATCGCCGTCGCCGATGCGCATCCGCTGTTGATGCCGCGCGCCCACTACGTTACCCGCATTGCCGGCGGCCGCGGCGCGGTCCGTGAAGTCTGCGATCTGCTTTTGCTGGCGCAGGGCAAGCTTGATGAGGCCAAAGGGCAATCGATATGAGTAAAACCAGACGTTGGATTATCATTTTGCTTTCGCTTGTCGCACTGGTATTGATTGGCGTGAACCTTGCCGATTCAGGACGACAGCGCCACGCCGGTGGCGATCAACGATCAGGCGCCGACCTACACCAGCGCCAACTCACAGCGACACCGTGGTCTACAGCCCGGAAGGCGCGCTGAACTATCGCCTGATTGCCCAGCATGTTGAATATTTTTCCGCCGACGGAGGTGAGCTGGTTCGCTACCCAGCCGGTGATGACCACTGTTCGATGAGAACAAAGTGCCGACGTGGTCAATTAAGTCAGATCGGGCAAAACTGACAAATGACCGTATGCTTTATCTGTATGGTCACGTTGAAGTCAACGCCCTGACCGCCGACTCGCAACTGCGAAAAATTACGACGGATAATGCCCAGATCAACCTGGTAACCCAGGACGTGACCTCGCAGGATCTGGTCACACTGTATGGCACAACATTTAATTCCAGCGGTTTGAGAATGCGCGGGAACTTACGCAGCAAAGAACGCCGAGCTGATTGAAAAGGTTAGAACCTCCTATGAAATTCAAAACAAACAAACTCAGCCTTAAAGTAATTATCGCCAGCGCGATGCTGGCGACCAGTCTCCCCGCGCTTGCTGTAACGGGCGATACCGACCAGCCGATCCATATCGACTCCGACAACCAGTCGCTGGATATGCAGGGCAACGTCGTCACCTTCACCGGCAACGTCGTCGTGACCCAGGGCACCATCAAAATTAACGCCGATAAAGTGGTGGTGACCCGTCCGGGCGGCGAGCAGGGCAAAGAGATCATTGATGGTTACGGCAACCCGGCGACCTTCTACCAGATGCAGGACAACGGCAAGCCGGTGAAAGGCCACGCCTCGCACATGCACTACGAGCTGGCGAACGACCTGGTCGTCCCTGACCGGCAACGCCTATCTGGAGCAGCTGGACAGCAACATCACAGGCGACCAGATCACCTATCTGGTGAAAGAGCAGAAAATGCAGGCCTCCAGCGAGAAAGGCAAACGCGTCACCACCGTTCTGGTTCCGTCGCAGCTGCAGGACAAAGGCAAGGGCCAGGCCCCGGCACAGAAGAAGAGTAACTAATTCGTTATGGCAACATTAACTGCAAAAAATCTCGCGAAAGCCTATAAGGGCCGCCGCGTGGTAGAAGATGTCAGCCTGACCGTTAACTCCGGCGAAATCGTGGGCCTGCTTGGCCCGAACGGCGCGGGTAAAACCACCACCTTCTACATGGTGGTGGGCATTGTGCCGCGCGATGCCGGCAACATCATCATTGACGATGAAGACATCAGCCTTCTGCCGCTGCACGCGCGCGCGCGTCGCGGCATCGGCTATCTGCCGCAGGAAGCGTCGATTTTCCGTCGTCTGAGCGTGTACGACAACCTGATGGCGGTGCTGCAGATTCGTGACGATCTGACCAACGAACAGCGTCAGGATCGCGCCAACGAGCTGATGGAAGAGTTCCACATCGAGCATCTGCGCGACAGCCTCGGTCAGGCGCTCTCCGGCGGTGAACGCCGCCGCGTTGAGATTGCCCGCGCGCTGGCCGCCAACCCGAAATTTATCCTGCTGGATGAACCCTTTGCGGGCGTTGACCCGATCTCCGTTATCGACATCAAACGTATCATTGAACACCTGCGTGACAGCGGCCTGGGCGTGCTGATCACCGACCACAACGTGCGTGAAACGCTGGCCGTGTGTGAACGCGCCTATATCGTCAGCCAGGGCAATCTGATTGCCCACGGTACGCCGGATCAAATCCTCGAAGACGATCATGTTAAGCGCGTCTATCTTGGGGAAGACTTCAGACTCTGATAGGGGTGGAGGAACGTAACGGCGGGGCGAGCATTTGGCTGACGGAAATGCTAGCCTAGAATATGAAGCAAGGTTTGCAATTAAGGCTCAGCCAACAGCTGGCGATGACGCCGCAGCTGCAGCAGGCAATCCGCCTGTTGCAGCTGTCCACGTTAGAACTTCAGCAGGAGCTCCAGCAGGCGCTGGAGAGCAACCCGCTGCTGGAACAAACCGATCTTCACGACGAAGTCGACGCCCAGCGAATCCCAGGAGACCGAGGCGCTCGATACCGCGCGAGGCGCTCGAACAAAAAGAGATGCCGGAAGAGCTGCCGCTGGATGCCAGCTGGGATGAGATCTACACCGCCGGAACGCCTTCCGGCACGCGTGCACCGACTACCAGGACGACGAGCTGCCGGTCTATCAGGGAGAAACCACCCAGTCGCTGCAGGATTACCTGATGTGGCAGGTGGAACTGACGCCGTTCTCCGATACCGACCGCGCCATCGCCACCTCCATTGTCGATGCCGTTGACGACACCGGCTATCTCACCGTGCACGCTGGACGACATTCTGGAAAGCATGGGCGACGAAGAGATTGAGCTCGAGGAAGTTGAAGCGGTGCTGAAGCGCGTCCAGCGTTTCGATCCGGTAGGCGTCGCCGCACGCGATCTGCGCGACTGCCTGCTGATCCAGCTTTCTCAGTTCAGCAAAGAGACGCCATGGCTCGACGAGGCGCGCCTGATCATCAGCGATCACCTGGATCTGCTGGCTAACCACGATTTCCGCACCCTGATGCGCGTCACGCGCCTGAAAGAAGAGGTGCTGAAAGAAGCGGTGAATCTGATCCAGTCGCTCGATCCGCGCCCCGGGCAGTCGATCCAGACCGGCGAACCCGAGTACGTCATTCCGGATGTGCTGGTGCGAAAACACAATGGCCGCTGGGTCGTTGAACTGAACTCTGACAGCATCCCTCGCCTGCAAATCAACCAGCAGTATGCCTCCATGTGCACCAGCGTGCGTAACGACTCCGACAATCAGTTTATTCGCAGCAACTTGCAGGAAGCGCGGTGGCTGATCAAAAGCCTGGAGAGCCGCAATGATACGCTGCTGCGCGTCACCCGCTGCATCGTCGAACAGCAGCAGGCGTTCTTTGAGCAGGGCGAAGAGTTTATGAAACCGATGGTGCTGGCGGATATCGCCCAGGCCGTCGAGATGCATGAATCAACCATTTCCCGTGTCACCACGCAGAAGTATCTGCACAGCCCGCGCGGCATTTTTGAACTGAAGTATTTCTTCTCCAGCCATGTGAATACCGAGGGCGGCGGCGAAGCCTCGTCGACGGCCATCCGTGCCCTGGTGAAGAAATTGATCGCCGCGGAAAACCCCGCGAAACCACTGAGCGACAGTAAGCTGACCACCATGCTGTCCGATCAGGGTATTATGGTGGCGCGGCGTACCGTTGCGAAGTATCGAGAGTCTTTATCCATTCCGCCGTCCAACCAGCGTAAACAGCTGGTTTGACCCAACCGATAAGGAAGACACTATGCAGCTCAACATCACCGGACAAAACGTCGAAATCACTGAGGCTTTACGCGACTTTGTGAACACCAAGTTTGCCAAACTCGAGCAGTATTTCGAAAGGATCAATCAGGTCTATATTGTGTTGAAAGTGGAGAAAGTGACTCATATCTCGGATGCAACCCTGCATGTTAACGGGGGCGAGCTGCATGCCAGCGCGGAAGGGCAAGACATGTACGCTGCCATCGACGGCTTGATCGATAAGCTGGCGCGACAGCTCAATAAACATAAAGATAAACTGAAACAACACTAACCTTGACGCGTGCGGAGGTGCCTCCGACGGGTGCAGGACTCGGCGGTGACCCATGGGGCGGGTCACCGCCCCGTTTTGTCATCTGCGCAAGCGCCTGCAGTCACCTGCCCTGCCCGTTCGCGGTGTCCCGGTACGTGCCTTACGGCTATGTGTACAGTTAGCGCTTAGGTGAAATTATGATGAACAACGATTCCGCTCTTCAACTGAGCAATGTCCTTAACCAGGAATGTACCCGCAGCGGGGTTCACTGCCAGAGCAAAAAACGTGCGCTGGAAATCATCAGTGAACTGGCCGCAAAACAGCTCGGCCTGCCGCCGCAGGTGGTTTTCGAAGCGATTCTGACCCGTGAAAGCATGGGCAGTACCGGTATTGGCAACGGCATCGCCATCCCGCACGGCAAACTGGAAGAGGATACCCTGCGTGCCGTTGGCGTGTTTGTGCAGCCTCGACCAACCCATCGCCTTCGACGCCATCGATAACCAGCCGGTCGATCTGCTGTTCGCGCTGCTGGTGCCTGCCGATCAGACCAAAACCCATCTGCATACCCTGTCGCTGGTCGCCAAACGCCTGGCCGATAAAACCATTTGCCGTCGCCTGCGCGCGGCGCAGAGCGATGAAGAGCTCTATCAAATCATCACTGAAGCAGTCAGGAAGATCACGCTTAAGCGACAGACACTTTTACCGGCCTGCGTGCCGGTTTAACACGGGAGAAATGTGAACATGGTGCTGATGATTGTCAGCGGTCGTTCAGGTTCGGGAAAATCCGTCGCTCTGCGCGCGCTGGAAGACATGGGTTTTTACTGCGTCGATAACCTGCCGGTGGTGCTGCTGCCGGAGCTGGCGAACACCCTGGCGGAGCGACAATACCTCTGCCGCCGTCAGTATCGACGTGCGTAACATGCCGGAATCGCCGGAGATCTTCGAACAGGCGATGAGCAACCTGCCTGAAGCGTTCTCGCCGCAGCTGCTGTTCCTTGATGCCGACCGCAACACGCTGATCCGCCGCTACAGCGATACCCGCCGCTTGCACCCGCTCTCCAGCAAAAACCTCTCGCTGGAAAGCGCCATCGATGAAGAGAGCGATCTGCTGGAGCCGCTGCGCTCGCGTGCCGACCTGATTGTCGACACCTCGGAAATGTCGGTGCACGAGCTGGCCGAAATGCTGCGCACCCGCCTGCTGGGCAAGCGCGAGCGCGAACTGACCATGGTGTTCGAATCCTTCGGCTTCAAGCACGGCATTCCGATCGATGCCGATTACGTGTTCGACGTGCGCTTCCTGCCGAACCCGCACTGGGATCCGAAGCTGCGTCCGATGACCGGTCTGGATAAACCGGTCGCGGCCTTCCTCGACCGGCACACCGAAGTGCACAATTTTATCTACCAGACGCGCAGCTACCTTGAGCTATGGTTACCGATGCTGGAAACCAACAACCGTAGCTACCTGACGGTCGCGATTGGCTGTACCGGCGGTAAACATCGTTCGGTTTATATCGCCGAACAGCTGGCCGACTATTTCCGCTCGCGCGGTAAGAACGTTCAGTCCCGTCATCGCACGCTGGAAAAACGCAAAACATGACCGTAAAACAGACCGTTGAGATCACCAATAAGCTGGGCATGCATGCGCGCCCGGCGATGAAACTGTTTGAGCTGGTGCAGGGTTTCGATGCAGAAGTGCTGCTGCGGAACGACGAAGGCACCGAAGCGGAAGCCAGCAGCGTGATCGCGCTGCTGATGCTGGATTCCGCCAAAGGGCGTCAGATTGAAGTCGAAGCCACCGGCCCGCAGGAAGAGGAAGCGCTGGCGGCGGTGATTGCGCTGTTTAACGCCGGGTTTGACGAAGATTAACGCGCGTCAGTGCAGCTGCGTAACGCTCTGCATAAAGCCCTCTCCTCCCAGCTGGCGCATCTGGCGCAGGATCCACGCCTGACGGCTACGCACGTATCCTGATGGGGCACTTGCTTTAAAGCGGATGGGATTCGGCAGAACCGCCGCCAGCAAAGCCCGCTTCCGACATGCTCAGCCGGCTGGCTGGCTTGTGGAAATAGCGCTGCGCGGCCTCTTCCACGCCAAACACCCCGTCGCCAAACTCCGCAATATTGAGATACACGGTCAGAATGCGCCTTTTGGTCCAGACCGTTTCCATCCCCAGCGTCAGCCCGGCTTCCAGCCCTTTTCGCACCCAGCTGCGGCCATCCCACAGAAACAGATTTTTGGCCGTCTGCTGCGACAGCGTTGACGCGCCGCGCACGCGGTTTTCATGGCGTTCGTTATGCGCCAGCGCCTTCTCAATCGCGGCCACGTCGAACCCCCAGTGCTCCGGGAACTTCTGATCCTCCGCCGCGATGACCGCCAGCCCCATCCACGGCGAGATCTCGTCCATGCTCACCCAGTCAGAGTGGGCAACATAGCCGAAATCACCGCTGAGCCACGCGCCAAGCTGCCGCTCAACCATCACGGCAGAAAACGGCACCGGCAAAAATGCTGAACAGCACAATGCCGGCCAGCCACAGACCCAGCCATGCCAGAAGCACCCAGCCAGCAAGCCGCTTCAGGCGCTGGACCATCTTCCCTTTACTCTTACTCATGCAATCGTCTCTTACCGGTTCCCTGGATTAATCAATTACTCAGGTCATGATTTCAAATAGCGGTGATGCAAGCCGGAATTTTATCTCTGCGGCATCGCGACCACCAGCCAAACTCATTGCGCGGGCAACCATCGTTCCTCTATTAGAGCCAGTCGCATCAAGCACTTCCGGCAAAAAGGAATCGGTTCCATGCAGAAAAATCGCGCAGCGCGGACAGGCATAAATACTTAATCGATTGTGATACCGCTCACGTTAAACCTTTCACGATGTTTAACTATCATCTTTAGTAGTCAGTGAAGATGTTCATTGACAACCGAGACCATTCTGAAAAACACGGCGCAAATAGCGACAATTACGCTTCAGACCAGGGCGCAACCTGTAAAACGTTTTACCGCCCATCCGGTTTACGCTAACCGTTCAATGCCCGAACTGGAACTTTCAGCCGGGGGTTTCCAAAACGTTTTGGATAACCGCCACAAAATCTGGTTATTCATTATTAGAATCAATAACATGAGCATAAAAAAGACCGTTGCGCTGCGCTTTTTGCCGTTTCCCTTCGCCGCGCAGCGCTTTCCGGACCGCGACTGTGGGAAAACCAGGCAAAAAACCGAACATTTGCTCAAAAATAGTGCAATACGCCAAAGAAATTGATTCCTTGCTTGACTGTGTCAGCAAATTAATGTTTTCTGTATTTAAACGCTGCTCAACATCACACAATTTAATGAATCTTGTCACAAGCTGTGGCGAATTTGCTAAGGTGATTTTGAAGCGTTAACCAATACCACGCTGTTGCTTTTGTATTCGATTTCTAATAATAGCAGCAGCGCCCATTTCCCTGGTGTTGGCGCAGTATTCGCGCACCCCGGTTTCGACTGGGGTCATTTTTTTTCTGGCCCGCGCTATTTTTCCCGCTCCGCAACCCAGTTCCTTAATACTTCAACGTCGTGCCGCCACTCGTGTTTCAGCTCGTCGACCCACTCCTGCACGTTATCCCACCAGGCCGGCAATTCCGGTGACTGAATCTGTTGCGCCAGCTTCTGCAGATGCAGCAGGCCGACGGAGCCCGCCGCGCCTTTGATCTTGTGCCCCTCTTCGGCGATGCCCTTCTGGTCACGCGCCATCATGTTGGAGTCCAGCACCTCAAGATAACCCGGCATCATCTGCTCGAACATCGTCAGGCTTTGGGTGATCAGCCCCGGACCAACCAGCTCGATATACTGCTCCAGCATGTCGACATCCAGCAGCGTGCGTGACTGTTCCGCGTCGGCGTCACTCACCACCGCTTCCGCTTCGGCCTGGTAATCCCAGAATTTCTTGATCATCGCGGTCAGCGCCGGCACCGCCAGCGGTTTGCTCAGCACATCGTCCATGCCGGCATCGAGATACTCTTTTTTATCCTTCAGCACATTGGCAGTCAGCGCGACCAGCGGCGGCAGCGTCACGCCGGCGTGCTGCTGATGAATGGCGCGCGACACATCGAGGCCGGTCATGTCCGGCAGCTGGATATCCAGCAGCACCAGGTCGAACTCCTGCGGATCGAACATCGCCAGCGCCTCACCGCCGGTCATCGCCACCTCCACGCTGCAACCCAGCTTCTCCAGTACCGAGCGCGCCACAATCACGTTGAGCTCGATATCTTCTACCAGCAGCACGTGCAGCGCAGGCAGCGGCATGCTGTCGTCCTGATCCTCATCTTCCACTTCATCCGCCACGCGCGGCGCGTGGATTTCCACGGTAAAGCACGAGCCCTGACCCGGTGCGCTGCTGACGGTAATATCGCCGCCCATCGCCTGCGCCAGCCGGCGTGACACCGCCAGGCCAATCCCGGTGCCGGTGGCCGGTTTACCGCCGTGCTGATCTTTCACCTGGTAATACATGGCGAAGATTTTGTCCTGCTCTTCCTGCGGAATGCCCATCCCGGAGTCCTGCACCTCAAAGTGCAGCGTTTCGTCCTGGCGATAGGCGACGCGCACCACGATTTCGCCCTGCCGGGTAAACTTCACGGCATTGCCGATCAGGTTCCACAGAATCTGGCGCAGGCGCGTGCCGTCGGCGGAGATCTTGTGCGGCAGCGGCAACTCCGGTGCCATGACGAACTTCAGCCCTTTCGGCTGCGCCAGCAGGCCGGAGAGGTTTTCCAGGTCGGCGAGGAAGCCGGTGAAATCCAGCGGCTGGTTATCCAGCTGCACTTTGCGCCGCTCAATCTTGTCGACTTCAATCACATCATTAAAGATGTTGCCGAGGGTGATGGCCGAGACGTGAATGGTTTTCAGGTACTTCAGCTGCTCCTGGTTGAGATCGGTATCCAGCAGGATGCGGCTTAACCCGACGATGCCGTTAAGCGGCGTACGCAGCTCGTGGCTGATGGTGGAGATAAAAGTGGTCTTCTCCCGGCTGGCGTTCTCCAGCGCGTCCTGATAGCGCTTACGCTCGGTAATATCGCGGCCGAAGCCCATCAGGCCGTGGCGTTTGCCCACGCGGTCGTAATACGGCACTTTGCGGATTTCAAAGCAGGCTTTGCGCCCGTCCGGATACTCCAGCCACTGTTCATAGGTCAGCGAGACGTTGTGGCGAAACACCTTCTCATCGGTCTCCAGCACTTTGGTGGCGGCATCTTCGTCATAAACGTCGCGCGGCGTCAGGCCAATCAGCTGCTTCTCGCTCTTGCCGGTGAGCAGCTCCATCGCGCGGTTACAGCCGGAAAACTCTTTGTCTTCGTTGCGGTAGAACACCAGGTCCGGCGAGGCATCGAGGAACGAACGCAGGAAGGAAGATTGCTGCTCCAGCTCAATCTGCGCCTGCTCACGCCGCGTCATCTCTTCGCGTCAGCTTATCCATCACCTGTTCGCGCGCCTGCTCTGCTTTGATACGGTCGCTGATCTCCTGGTTCAGCTGGCTGATGGTCTCTTTCAGCTGCTGATTGAGCTCCAGATCGCGGTGGCGCATCTCCTCCAGCTTGTCCACCAGCCGCGACAGCCGCTGGCGCGACTCCTCCAGCTGCTCCACCACCACCGAGAGAAAGTAGACCGCCCACGGGGTAATCAACAGGCCAAAGAAGATCGAACGCACCACGTCGATACTTTCAACGTGGCCACGCAGCACCATGGTGACCGCCATCTGCACCACCATTGCCAGCACCACCAGCGCCGAAGCCAGCAGCAGCGAAAAGCGCACCAGCCCCAGCTTCACCATTAAATCGACGTAGTACTGTGCTAAAAGACGAATCTGTTTCATTACGCGCTCCCTGAACGAATCTGGCTCATCATAGCGTAATTATCTGCGCGCTGCGCCGCCGCACGCGCCGTGCGGACTGACTTTACGCCCTGTTATGGTGCAGCAGCGCGACGTTTCGCCGACGTTCCCGCCTTTATGCCTAAAGCGCTTGACTAATTCTGCTAACTGAATAATCTGGAGGGCCGCGCTTTTGCGGGTCCCGGTGCCGCGTGCCCGGCGCATCCGCTTTCTGCAGCCATCCCTCCTGATGGTTGCCTTCCGTTATTGCATATCCATTCAGCTTAAGTGCTGTTTTAATCACACCCAGGTTAATTAATTTTACTAATGGCAACCGCGTTTTGATTCAAATGTTCCGCCATAAGAAAAACAGATACATGCTGTGCACGAAACGGTCCAAACAGAATTTTGTGCTGGCATCCCTACATTCAACAGCATGGTCTGGAAATATGAGGCCGATCACACAGTGAGACGGCTCACACTTCATAAGGGAATCAGAAAGGTCAGATTGACATATATTTACGTAATAAAAACATAATAATCATACAGTTAAATCGCAAAAAGGCTGATTAACCGTAATAAAGCTGGCTATTTGACCTGAGTTCGCTTTCCCGATAAGTTGGAATTCCGCTGGATGCTTTCCAGTCGGGACTGTGTCTCGGCATATCTATGCAGCAAGAAGACTCCCTCTGGATGCAAGTTATCTCCCTTAGAGACCGGATTTTATGGACAGCCAATCAAGGACGTGAATCAGTGCCTTGATTGTCGTTGTCCGGTGTTGCGACGTCCGCGTAAAAGCGCGCGAAAACAAATTGATACAGCACGCAGCAGCGCTCTGTGCCTGAAATAATGCAGGTAATGTCTAAAGCAGTTTAAGGAGACCCTCAATGTCCACTCAACAACCTAACCCCTGGGGTTTGTATGATCCATCAGCAGGAAGCGACAGCTGTGGTGTAGGTTTTATTACCCGCAAGGACGGCGAGCAGACCCATGAAATCCTGCAGATGGCGCACAGCGCCCTGTGTACGGTACCGCACCGTGGCGGGATGTCTGCAGAGGGTGTGGGCGATGGCGCGGGCGTTAACGTTGACCTCTCCCTGAACTTCTTCCGTAAGCTGACCGGTCAGGCGCTGGAAGCGGGCCGCTTTGGCGTGGGCAACTTCTTTGTGCCAAAAGATGCGGCGCTGCGCGCGAACGCAGAGCGTCTGGTTGAAGAGACGCTGGCCGCTTACAACTTCCCGGTGCTGCTGAAGCGTGATATGCCGCTGGACAACAGCGTCACGCGCCCGGCCGCACAGCAGTTCCAGCTGCCGATCGTGCAGTGGGTGTTTGCCGCACCGCAGGACGTTACCGAGCAGAGCGACTTCGAGCGCCACATTTACCGTGCGCTGCTGGACATCGAAGCACGCGCCTTTACCGAAAGCGAATTCGGCGGCCTTTATCCGCTGTCGCTGTCGTCGCGCACTCAGGTGTTCAAAGCCCGCCTGAACTCCAACGAAGTGATTCCCTACTTCAAAGATCTGACCGATCCCGATCATCAGGTACGCGGACTGTTTTTCCATACCCGCTTCTCCACCAATACCGATCCGCATACCACGATGGCGCAGCCGTTCCGCCTGATGGCGCACAACGGTGAGCTGAACACGGACCGGAAAAACCGCATCGCGGAAGCGGCACTGATGCTGGCGCGCGGCAAAAAGATCGTGCGGCCAAAAGGCCAGTCTGACAGTTCGCGTCTCGATCAGAGTATCCACAGCCGTCTGATGGAAGATAACCTCGATCTGATCAACGCCGTGGTTTCAATGATGCCGCCGGCTTGGGAAAACGACACCTCGCTGTCAGCTGAAGTGCGCGCCATGCTGGAATACTTCTCGCTGTATGAAGAGAAGAACGACGGCCCCGCCGCGCTGATCTTTGGTAACGGCGAAGTGATTGGCGCACGGCTGGACCGTCTTGGCCTGCGTCCGCTGCGCTCCGTCGAAACCGCTGAGTACATCGGTGCGATGTCAGAAGCCGGCCAGATCGCCTTCCCACCGGAGAGCGTGCTGCGCCGTGGCCGTATCGAAGCTGGCGGCATGCTCTATTACGATCACAAAGAGAAACGCTCTTACACCACCGTGCAGGCGCTGGAAAAGCTGGCGGCGGAAAAAGATTATCTCTCCCTGGTGCAGGCGGCACGCGTTGAACTGCAGCAGCTGCCGGAAGTGCCGGCAGAGAAACTCGGCTCACCGCTGCGCTATCGCGGCGACCTGAAAACCTATCAGCGCTTTGTGGCTTACTACTACAACCAGGAAAGCTTCAAATTCATGATGGACCCGATGCTGCAAACCGGCGCTGAGAAGATCTCCGCGATGGGTTACGGCAACGCCATTAATGGCCTGTCCGATCATGAAGGCGGCATGGCGCACTACTTCTCGCAGCGCTTTGCACAGGTCACCAACCCGCCGCTCGACTCCATCCGTGAAGCGGACGGCATGACGCTGCGCGTGGCGCTCGGCGCTAAACCGCACCTCGGCCGCAGTAAAGGCCAGCAGATCATCGTGCCAAGCCCAATCCTGACGCATCTGGACATGTTGCGTCTGCGCGAGCAGAAAGTGGCGCCGTATGCGCGCTTCGAGATGCTGTATGAGCCGGTCATCGGTAAAGACATCGTCAGCCGCGCCGCCAACGCCAAAGCGCTGGAAAACGCTATTGATAACCTGGCGCAGCAGGTGGTGGATTTTGCCCGTCAGCAGGGCGGCATCGCGGTGATCACCGATCGCCATATCTCTTCAACCCATGCTGCCATTCCGATGCTGCTGATGGTGTCGGCCATTAACCAGCGTCTGGTGCAGGAAGGCCTGCGTCTGGATGTGTCACTGGTGGTCGAGAGCGGCCAGAGCATCTCCTCGCACCATATCGCCGCCACGCTCGGCTTTGGCGCCTCTGCCGTGTATCCGCTGGGCGTACAGATGCGTGCAGAAGAGAAGTTTGGCGAAGGTGAAGAAGGCAACAAAGCGTTCAAACGCTATGCCAAAGCGGCAGAAAAAGCGCTGATGAAAACCATGGGCAAAGTGGGCCTGTGTACCGTTGAGAGCTACAGCTGCGGTGAGTTCTTCGAGCCAAACTTCCTCGATACCGAAGACCCGGTGCTGAAGAAATATTTCCCGAATATCAAAACTCCGGTGGGCGGCGCGGGCTTCCCGGCCATCGCGCAGATGGCGGTGGACTGGCACCAGAGCGCGCTGAAAATTCAGGGCGAAGCCGAAGTGCCACTGCTGGGTCTGTTCAAAGAACGTTCTGAGGGTGCGGGCCACTCGTATGGCACCATCGCAGTACGTACCTTTATTGATATGACAGAGCAGCCGATTCGTTTCGCTGACAAAGCGCGCGAAGAGGACAACTTTATCCGTCTGATGACGCTGGCCAGGCTGGACAACGCGTTCAGCATCAAAGCCGAGTCGTTTAAAGACAGCAGCTTCGAGCGCATCCCGAATGCGGTGATCGACAGCTTTGCTATCACGCCGGATTACCGTCAGTTCTCCAGCCTGATGCACGCCGAGCGTAAGCGTCGTCCGGCGGCGCTGCGCGACATCCTCGCGCTGCCATGCGATCTGACCCACGTGGACAGCGAAGCCGAATTTGGCCGCAAGCTGGGCCGCTACTCGCTGGTCAACAACGGCTTCGCCATTCGCGGCCTGCGCTGCGAAGCGGTGAACGGCAGCCTCAACCAGTTTGAGCTGCGTCTGATTGATGCCATTGCCGGCCTGAAGCCGGAGAGCGAGCGTCTGGCCGCGCTGTCACGCGCGCTGAAAACCCGCTTTAACGATGAAATCGAAAGCAGCAGCATCACTGAAGGCGTGTTGCACATTACCGCTTACGGTCAGGCAGCAGACTATCTGGCAAAAATCTTTACCGCGCTGCCCTCGCTGCCGCTGGAAGAGATTCAGCCGGCGCACGAAATCACCCGTACCTTCGCCTCAGGCGCCATGAGCCACGGCGCGCTGGTCGCGCCGGCGCACGAAGCGGTGGCGCACGGTACCAATATGGTGGGCGGAATGAGTAACTGTGGTGAAGGTGGCGAACACTATTCACGCCACGGCACCATTCGCGCATCGCGCATCAAACAGCTGGCGTCCGGTCGTTTCGGCGTGTGGGCGGCTTATCTGGCCGACCCGATGCTGGAAGAGCTGGAGATCAAAATCGGTCAGGGCGCTAAACCGGGCGAAGGCGGTCAGCTGCCAGCACCGAAAGTGACGGTGGAGATTGCGGCCGCGCGTGGCGGTACGCCGGGCGTTGAGCTGGTATCACCGCCGCCGCATCACGATACTTATTCTATCGAGGATTTGGCGCAGCTGATCCACGACTGTAAAGCGGCGCGCGTGCGCGTTATCGTCAAACTGGTATCGTCTGAAGGCATCGGTACTATCGCAGTCGGCGTGGCAAAAGCTGGCGCAGACGTTATCAACGTCGCCGGTAACACCGGCGGCACCGGCGCGGCGTCGGTCACCAGCCTGAAATACACCGGGCGCGTGGCGGAAATCGGTATCGCCGAAGTACACCAGGCGCTGTGCGCTAACGGGCTGCGTGACAAAGTGCAGCTGCGCTGTTCCGGCGCACAGCAGACCGGCAGCGACGTGATCAAATCGGCCCTGCTCGGCGGCGACAGCTTCGAGTTCGGCACCACCGCGCTGATGATGCTGAAATGCGTGATGGCGAAAAACTGTAACGTCAAATGCCCGGCTGGCCTCACCACTAACGCTGAAGCCTTCGATGGCGATCCGCGTCAGCTGGCGCAGTACTTCATCAACGTGGCGCAGGAAGTGCGTGAGTTCCTCGCACGCCTCGGTCTGCGTTCGCTGCGTGAAGCGCGCGGCCGCTCTGACCTGCTGCACCTGATGGATCATCCGCTGGAAGTGGGCAAACTCGATCTGCGCGCCATGCTGACCGTGGTGCCGGAGCAGAAGATCGCTCAGCCAGTGTATCTGGAAAAAGATTTCGAGCTGGACGATGGCTGGGTAGACGAGCTGAAAGCGCAGCTGGTTGATGCCGCCCGCCGCGAGATTACGCTGGGTAACGGCGTAACGCTGAACAACCGTAACAAGAGCGTTGGCGGTCAGCTGGCGATCGATATTGAGCGCATGCTGAACCACGAGCTGTCGGCGCAGCAGCTGGCGGCGCTGCCGGCGGTACTGCAGGATGACCGTGGCCGGAAATATCTGGCACCGCGCACGGTGCAGATTGATACCCGCGGGTCAGCCGGTCAATCATTTGGCGCGTTCTGCAACGACGGCATGCAGATGAAGCATTACGGCACCTGTAACGATGGCGTCGGTAAAGGTCAATGTGGCGGCGAACTGGTGGTGATGTCACCGGGCGGCGGCGCACAGGACAGCGACGGCAACGTGCTGATCGGTAACTTTGCGCTGTTCGGCGCGACCGGCGGTCGTCTGTTTGTTCAGGGCCAGGCCGGTGACCGTTTCGCCGTACGTAACTCAGGCGCCACCGCCGTAGTGGAAGGCGTCGGCGACTTCTGCTGTGAATACATGACCAACGGCGCGATTCTTAACCTCGGCACCTTTGGTAAAGGTTTCGGTAACGGCATGAGCGGCGGCTTCGCCTATCAGTACGATCCGTACCGTTCCCTGGCCGCGCACGCCGCCGGTGATTCGGTGCTGTTCGGCTCCATCGCTGACAAAGACGAAATGGCGCAGGTGCACAAGCAGGCAGTGCTGACCATGCTGCACTGGCACCTCGAAGCTACCCAGTCGCCGCGCGCGGCGTGGCTGCTGGAGAACTGGGAAACCGAGTGTCAGCACTTCGTTTATGTGATGCCGCGCTCGCTGCTGCTGTATCAGGACGGCGGTGAAATCCTGAAAGCGAAAACGCGTACGGATTTGCTGGAAGAGCTGTCCACGTCGCTGGCCGCGCATCAGGTTGCCAAGTTCAAATCAGCCTGGCGTGCGGGCAAAACCATCGCCGACGGTGCGGTACCGGCCTACGGCGCGACCGATACGCAGGAGATGTTTGTTCTGCTGAATAACTACACCGTTCTGAGCTTCGCGCAGCAGCTGGCGCTGGGCAAACTGCCGAAAGGCACAGCGGTGGAAGATGCGGCAGTCGAGAAAGCGGTTCGCAACCTGCTGATGACCGAAGATTTCGCGCTGGTCAGCAAGCTGCAGCGTCATGCCCGTGCGGCCATTGAGAACTACAGCGATGATGAGCTGGCAAGCCTGATCGCCGCCAAGCGTATGTCGGATTACAAAGCCGCGCTGACGCAGCGCAACATTCGCTCCATGGACAGCCTGGCAACCTATGGCTGGATCATTTATCAGGACGCCTGCAACCGTGAGGTGCTGGGCCATCTGCCTGATTTTGAAGAGCTGTTTGCACGCGCCGCACTGCCAGAGATTGCCGCCGCGGTCGGGAAACTCTCCTGATTGCGCTGCGAAAGAAGATTGATGACGATAAAACGGTTTGAGTACTGATATCCATGAAGATTCCTTACATTCCTGAAGACGCGCCGTTTAACGGCGAACAGAAATACTGGCTGGCGGGGTTTCTCGCCGGTCTCCACTCGCGCCTGCTGGTATTAGAAGACAAGCAGACCGCACCGGCAGCGGGCGCCAGTGCCACCACCCAGCTGCATATTCTGTTTGGTTCCCAGACCGGTAACGCCGAAGCGCTGGCGCAGACCGCAGCCAAAGCGGCGCGCGCTAAAGGCCTGGTGCCGGTAGTGCAGGCGCTGGGTGAAGTGGATCTGGATGTGTTCGCCACCATGCGTCATGTACTGATCGTCACCTCCACCTACGGCGAAGGCGAAATGCCGGATAACGCACAGCTGTTCTGGCAGGCCATCTCAGCCAGCACCGCGCCGCGTCTGGAGCAGATGCACTTTGCCGTGCTGGCAATCGGCGATACCGGCTACGACGGTTTCTGCCAGGCCGGTAAGTTCATTGATATGCGCCTGGAGCAGCTGGGGGCGAAACGCGTGGTGGATCGCATCGACTGCGACATCGATTACGAAGAGCCTTCCAGCGAGTGGATTGGCAGCGCCATGCCACAGTTTGCCGCCAGCGCGGGCAGCAGCGGCACGGTGCTGGAGAGCGCGCCGGAAGCGCCGGTGATCCCGGGCAGCAACAAGCAAAACCCGTACGCGGCGGCGCTGGTGACCAATAAGCGTCTGTCCGGCGAGCAGTCCGCCAAAGATATCCGTCACTTCGAATTTGACCTGAGCGACAGCGGCCTGAAATACGAAGCCGGTGATGCGCTGGGCGTGATCCCGGTGAACGATGCCGGGCTGGTGAGCCTGCTGCTGAGCGAGCTGAAAGCCGACTACGAAACCCCGGTGCCGGGCTTTGACCGTAACCTCGGCGATCTGCTGACCTATCAGTTTGAGATTTCTGAGCCGTCGCGCAAGCTGATTGAGTGGGTCGGACAGCACACCACCAACCAGGAGCTGCTGCACGTCCTGCAGCACGACGATAAAGACACGCTGGCCAACTGGCTGTGGGGCAAAGATACGCTGGATCTGCTGCAGCTCGAGCTGAAGCGTAATCTGTCGGTGCCGGAGCTGGTGGCGATGCTGCGTCCGCTGCAGCACCGTGCTTACTCCATTTCGTCCAGCTCGAAGGCGCACCCTAACCAGGTGCATCTGACCATCGCTTCCGTGCGCTATCACAGCGGTGGCCGCGAGCGTAAAGGCGTGTGCTCCACCTATCTGGCTGAACGCGTGCGTCGCGGAGAGAAGCCGGCGATCTTTATTTCACCGAACAAAGCGTTCCGCGTGCCGGCGAACAATAACGCCCCGCTGATCATGGTCGGTCCGGGTACCGGCATCGCGCCATTCCGCGCCTTCCTGCAGGAACGTCAGGCGACTGGTGCTGAAGGTAAAAACTGGCTGTTCTTCGGAGACCAGCATCAGGAACATGATTACATTTACGCGGATGAGCTGGCGGGCTGGCAGCAGAGCGGTCTGCTGACGCATCTCGACCTGGCCTTCTCCCGCGATCAGGAAGAGAAGATTTACGTGCAGAACCGCATGCTGGAGAAAGGCGCTGAGCTGTACGCCTGGCTGCAGGAAGGCGCCTACTTCTACGTCTGTGGCGATGCCTCACGCATGGCGAAAGATGTCGATGCCGCGCTGTATGAAGTGGTGCGTCAGTTCGGTGGTCTTTCCAGCGAGCGTGCCGCAGCCTATATCGATCAGCTGAAGAAAGATAAGCGTTATCTGCGCGACGTTTATTAAGATCGGTACAAAGGGAGCGCTACGCTCCCTTTGGTCTGCCGCGCGCTAAGCCGCGCTGCGACACAGGCATAAAAAAACGGGCTAATCAGCCCGTTTTTTATTTTCCGCGATTTACTTCACTACGCGCAGTGAAGGACGTCCACCGCGCGGCGGCGGTTCGTCATCCGGTGAAGAGTCGTCATCCGTCGCATCGTCCGGACGGTCACCATCAATCACCGACATTACCGTCTCTTCCTGGCCGCCTTCCTGCTCGTCGCCGGACAGCTCATACGCCGCTTCCGGTTCGAACATGGTACCCGCGCCGTTTTCACGCGCGTAGATAGCCAGCACGGCGGCCAGCGGCACGGAAACCTGACGCGGCACGCCGCCGAAACGCGCGTTGAAGCGCACCTCATCGTTCGCCAGTTCCAGGTTACCCACCGCGCGCGGCGCGATGTTCAGTACGATCTGTCCGTCACGTGCGTACTCCATTGGAACCAGCACGCCCGGCAACGTCACATCCACAACCAGGTGCGGCGTGAGCTGGTTATCCAGCAGCCATTCATAGAAGGCCCGCAGCAGATACGGACGGCGTGGGGTAAGTTGTGACATTTCCACAGTCATTAGCCCCGGCCCAGGCGCATTTCACGTTCGGCTTCAGTCAAAGATGCCAGGAAAGAGTCGCGTTCAAATACGCGAGTCATGTAGCCTTTCAGCTCTTTCGCGCCAGGACCGCTGAATTCTACGCCCAGGTGCGGCAGACGCCACAGCAGCGGTGCCAGGTAGCAGTCCACCAGGCTGAACTCATCGCTCAGGAAGAACGGCGTTCCTGACCAAACACCGGGGCGATTGCCAGCAGCTCTTCACGCAGTTGCTTACGCGCAGCGTCGGCTTCGGCAGCGGATCCGCTGGTCTCACGTTCATCAGGGAGTACCAGTCCTTCTCGATGCGCTGCATGTACAGGCGGCTTTCACCACGCGCAACAGGGTAAACAGGCATCAGCGGCGGATGCGGGAAACGCTCATCCAGATATTCCATAATGATGCGGGATTCCCACAGGGTCAGCTCGCGATCCACCAGCGTCGGTACGCTTTGGCTCGGGTTGAGATCGATCAGATCCTGAGGCGGGTTATCCTTTTCCACATGCTCGATCTCAAAGCTGACACCCTTCTCGGCCAGCACGATACGAACCTGATGGCTATAAATGTCAGTAGGACCAGAAAACAGCGTCATTACCGAACGTTTGTTGGCAGCGACAGCCATGAAAACCTCCAGGTATATTCAGAATTTTTACTGCGACTAGCCAACTCACGGGGCGAGTCACCTGCTCATCAGATGTTTTCGCACACAGCCCGGCGAAACGGACATTGTCCAAGAGTCGTCCCGAACAGAAATCGCAAGTATTCACAATCGCCGATATTTGGGCAGAAAATTGGATGATAGTTTACCAGATTTTGATGGCTTTGTGGTGAGGGGGATATCTGGATGTTGCGGGAAAATGCGGAGATATAAGCTGCGCGATTTTGTCGGTGGATAACCCGCGCA